>JAGQYM010000029.1 GCA_020436085.1 Cyclobacteriaceae bacterium | reverse complement strand
CACGTGCCCATTTTTTTGCTTGCGAAACGATGCCAGATTTTCAGGAGATTAAAGTGTTGGCTGACATTCTCAAGCGAACCAAAAAAAGTGCATGGATTACTTTTTCCTGTAAAGATGAAAAGCACCTAAATGATGGAACTCTCATCGCTGAATGTGCAGCTTATTTGTCTGATCATCCCAGTGTTTTTGCGCTAGGAGTTAATTGTACAGCACCCCAGTATATTTCAGGTTTGATTAAAGAGTTGAAGGCGCATGCTGGCGACAAGAAAATTGTGATCTATCCGAACTCCGGAGAAGTGTATCATGCTGACACCAAGACATGGCTTGGATTGTCAGATCCTGATGCGTTTGCGAAAATGACTCAAGAGTGGCTTTCGCTGGGTGTGGATATCATTGGCGGCTGCTGTAGGATAGGGCCGGAGCATATCGCAAAGATGAGAGAGAGTCTTTCAAATTAGTTATGCCTTACTGCGTCTATGTTATCGAGTTATCCAGGAAGGTATTTACCGAAAGCACCCGGTTTCGTGAAGCTAATCCGCAATTCAATGGTGTACTGGAGTGTCTATATGTAGGCATGACCAGTAAAACGCCACAAGAACGATTTGAACAACACCGCTCCGGCTATAGAAATAAAAAGGGCCACAAACTCTCGTCCAATATTGTGCAGAAGTACGGCCGGTACCTCAGGCCAAGTCTCTACAATCATATTCCACCGTTGAAGACCAGGGCAGAAGCACTTAAAATGGAAGAAATGTTGGCGCTGGAACTCAGACGGAAGAGGTATGCGGTATGGTATAATTGAGCCCATATACGTGTTTTTTATACCTCGGCTTCAGGGATTTTAGTATCAGTCAGATCGTTTCTCGTAGATTATGTAGGATCGATTGCAAAAGCTCTTTAAGATTAACTTATGATTCTCGCAATCCCGTCATTTAGCGGAGTGTCTAACAATACAATCAGGCGCGCACTTATGGTCGCACTGGCTTTCATAATGACACACTTGATTTCGTATCAGCACGTGCCATTTACCGAAGACTACCGCTTTCCGGTTTTACCGTTCGCGATATTTGTCATCTACGGGATTTTTATCTGCGAGACCAACACATGGAATTTCAAGAGACTTTCTGGGCGCTTTGGTTGCCATTTTGACTTGGCAGGTATTTGGCGAATTCTGAAGACCAATCTTGTCGCTTGCACGGCAATATTTATTGTTTTGAGCGGAATTCAGATGTTGGTTTTTCGTTATGCGCCAGATCCTTTTCGTTTTATTTCATTACTGAGTATCTGTCTTCTGATCACCACTATTGAGACTGCAGTCTTTATTGTGCTGGAGTTGGTTAAGTCAAAACGCGATCGCCCGGTGACTCTTAATCAGGTTGCCACTAAGGCAAGTGGCCTGATCATTTTGAGGGGCAACGAACTGATCCCTTTTGGTGAAGACGAGATCGCGTACCTCATTCACAAAAACGGTTGTGTGTTTCTGGTTGATAAAGATGGCAATTGGTTGACTACGCAGTTTGAGTCACTGGGTGAGATCGAGGAAAAACTCTCGAACCAGTTTTTCAGAGCTAATCGCCAAGTGATTTTGTCGCGCTTTGCCATCCGTTCCTTGAAAAAAGATTTAAACGGAAAGCTGAGATTGGAAGTGAGTCACCTCAAGGAGTCAGTTATCGTCAGTAGATACCGCAGCAAGAACCTGAAGCAGTGGTATGTAAACTGACCATTCAGGGTCGAAATGCCTACCATTCAATCGGACATACCTAAAATGCCCGTCCGAAAGATAGACCACACCGTAAGATGGCTTAAAAACCATTTACGGATATGAATAAAATAATTACTACCACCTTGGTCTTGTGCTTGTGGCTAATGGCCTCGTCTTTCGGCACCGAACCGGAAACGCTAACAAAGGAAGATCGTAAAGCGATCACCACCTATCTCAAAAGAACTCGGGGAGAGCTTGTTGAAAAAGTAAAGTCGCTCACATCAGAACAGTGGACTTATAAACCGGCCCCGGAAGTCTGGTCTGTCGCTGAAATCTGCGAGCACATTTTGAAAGCAGAGGCAGTTGTGTTGAGACGTGTCGATAATATTGACGCAATGTCGCACAAGCCAGAGTTGATGCCTGGATACAAAGAGAAGGGCGAAGAAATGATAGCCTTTATCGTGGGCCGTGAAAAGAAATTTCAAGCACCAGAACCGGTTGCACCGGAAGGTACTATCTCAAGTCCCGAAGAATTTATTGCAGCATTTGAAAAGAGACGTGATGAAACTATAACCTATGTGAAGTCACTTGATAAGCCTGTAAAAGCATACTACGAAGTATTTGGCCCTATAGGTGAGGTGAATGGATATCACTGGCTCATGTTTATTTCAGCCCACACGCAGCGGCATATGGTACAGTTAGATGGTGTGGTTGCCGATCCTGGCTTTCCGATCTAAATGTGTGTCTTGAGTCCCGCTGCTGTAAATACACAGCGGGACTTATTTTATGCGTTACCTTCACGGCATATCTACTTCAGATTTTTAGTGTTGACAAACCACTTCGTTTTGTAGTCAAACCTTGTCTAACGGCTTTCTCCTATCTAGTCCCATCGTTTTGAAGTGAGTTGGCGTGAGACCGGTGACTTTTTTGAATTGGTTGCTGAGGTGTGCCACGCTGCTGTAGTTAAGTGAAGTTGCAATTTCGCTGATGTTCATTTCGCCATAGACAAGCAGTTCCTTTGCTCTTTCAATTTTCTGATGAATGGTATACTGCTCTATGGTTGTTCCTTCAATCTCGGAAAATAGATTGCTAAGGTAAGCGTAGTCTTTACCTACCTCCCGTGAAATAAAGACCGAGTATTTTACCTTGATGTTTTTTTCTTTGGCTCTGTGAACCAGATCAATAATTAATCCCTTGATTTGACTGATAAGTTGCGACTTTTGATCATCCAGCAGCTCAAATCCAAGGTAATGAAGGGAGTCCTTTAGCTTCCCTTTCGTGTCCTCACCAATTGAATGCCTAAGCTTTACCTCGCCTAGTTGGATTGAATCTATGTCAATCTCGAATCTGTCTAACTCCTGCTTAACCACCATTTTGCAGCGGTCGCATACCATGTTCTTGATATAGAGTTTTTGGTTGTCCATTCAAATGGAATTACAACAAAGTTCCTAAAAAATTATCATTCCCGCGTGAATATCAGCCTGACGGTAACACGCATTTGTTTCGACCTTCATAGATTTGCGACATTAATTAATTTGACATTCAATGGCGGAGGAAAAAGGGCCTAATTTTTTAGAAGAGATCGTTGACCGTGATCTGAAGGCTGGTAAATACCAGGAGATTATCACACGGTTTCCTCCGGAGCCTAATGGCTATTTGCACATTGGTCATGCTAAGAGCATTTGCCTCAACTTTGGGCTAGCCAAAGATTTCAATGGAAGTACCAATCTCCGTTTCGATGACACCAATCCGGTCACGGAGGAGACAGAATATGTGGACAGCATCAAATACGATGTTCGCTGGCTGGGTTTTGAGTGGGCCAATGAACGCTATGCCTCTGACTATTTTGATCAACTATTCGAATTTGCAGTAAGGCTAATAGAGAAGGGTCTTGCCTATGTGGATGACAGTACAAGCGATCAGATCGCGGAGCAAAAAGGAACGCCCACTAAGCCAGGGGTTAACGGCCCCTTTCGTGATCGAAGCGTTGAAGAGAACTTGCAGTTGTTTTCTGAAATGAAGGACGGGAAGTACAAAGATGGTTCAAAAGTACTGAGAGCAAAGATCGACATGGCGCATACCAACATGTTGATGCGAGATCCTGTACTTTACCGAATCAAGCATGCTCATCACCATCGCACCGGAGATAAATGGTGTGTCTATCCCATGTACGATTTTGCCCATGGACAGAGTGACTCGATTGAGGGAGTAACCCACAGTATTTGTACACTAGAGTTCGTGCCGCACCGCGAATTGTATGATTGGTTGATTAACAGTCTTGAGATATTTCCTTCCCGGCAATATGAATTTGCCCGGCTCAACATGACATATACCATGATGAGCAAGCGCAAACTTTTGCAATTGGTGAATGAAAAGATTGTAAGTGGTTGGGATGACCCCAGAATGCCAACGATCAGCGGTATTCGCAGACGTGGCTTTACTCCTGAAAGTATACGTGACTTCTGTGAACGTATTGGCGTGGCCAAACGAGATAATATGATCGACTTTGGTTTGCTGGAGTTTTGCGGTCGCGATCACCTCAACAAAATTGCCTTGAGACGAATGGTGGTGATGGATCCTATTAAAGTAGTGATTACAAATTACCCTGAAGGTAAGACTGAGCAACTTCCAAGTGAGAACAATCCGGAGGACGAATCAACGGGATCAAGAGAGATTCCTTTTGGAAATGCACTTTACATCGAGCGGGATGATTTTATGGAGAATCCACCCAAGAAATATTTCAGGCTTTCTCTTGGTGGAATGGTAAGATTGAAAAGTGCCTATATAATTAAATGTGAGGAAGTAATTAAAGATAGCGATGGTCGTGTAACGGAACTGCGTTGCGTTTACTTTCCAGAGAGCAAAAGCGGATCCGATACTTCAGGACTGAGTGTGAAAGGTGTAATACACTGGGTAAGTGTTGCCCATGCGGTGGAGGCTGAGGTTCGGTTGTATGACAGACTTTTCAATACCGAGGATATGGGAGCGATAGAAGATGATTTTAAAAATCATTTGAATTCGGAGTCACTAAAAATCCAAAAGGCTTGGGTTGAACCGGAATTTAGAAATGCCAAGGCTGACGATCGCTTTCAGTTTATGCGTACCGGCTATTTCTGTCTTGACAAGGAATCAACACCCGACAAACTGGTATTCAATCGTACAGTCACGCTGCGCGATATGTGGGCGAAGGAACAGAAAAAGGGATAAGGCTAGGACTGAGCATTCTTTCCAATCATACCTATGTGCGTATGTTGGAAACTGTCACTGAACTTTAAGCCATATCCCAATATTCGATCGAAAGAACTATGTCCGAGCAAAATCACTCCGACTAACGTGAGTTCATGAACGACTAAAAAATATCCGGCCAGATAACACGCGATGGCGATTCCCTTGTGATGGAACAGGTTGTACGTGATCGCACCAACTTTCGGATTCACCATGTATCCCAACATGCCAATGTCTGGTGCGAGAAAGAGAGCCCAGAATACCCAGGTTGGAAATGGAAGAAAGGAATTGAGGTAGATGGCCAGACCAAGCATAGCGACTTCCTCCAGTTTTAAAATATTTTTCATAAGAATGCGATGACGACCTGCGTCTGAAAATTGTTAAATCACCTTAACTGCTTATTGTCTTTTTATGCCACCATTGAAAAACAATGAGTGCCCATATTCTTGCGTGAACGTCCCCGGGGTTTCCGGAAAAAAGTTGCTTCTTGAGCGCATTTACTGACTGATAGTTAAATATTCCTTGCTCTTCAATTCTCCTTTGCGAAAGCAAGTCATCGTTGATCAATGACTTCATTTCTGTTCTGAACCATTTCAGTAATGGGACTTCAAACCCTTTCTTCGGACGATTGTACAGTTTTGCAGGTAGCGTTTCCTTGAATGCATCCTGGGCTATTCGCTTTCGTAACTGGCGGTTGATCTTAAATTCCTCAGGTAGGTTTGTTACAAAATTTACCAATTCATAATCAAGGAAAGGCACGCGTACTTCCAGACCATTGGCCATTGACATTAAGTCAACCTTAGTCAGCATATCGTTTGTCAATACCAGGTGGAGGTCATTACGAAGGAATGCATTGATCGAGTCTGCATTTCTAATTTCACTGAGCCAGCCCCGCTTCCTGTTTTGGAACAACTGGTCATCAAGTTGCTCTTTAGATTTTGGTGAAAGAAGATCTCGACTCTCAGCGTCACTTGCAAAAGTGGCCAACTGCCAGTAGCGGTCAGTCGGACTTAGCTTCATCGCTCTCGCAAATCGATCCAGTTGCCTGAATTTATTGAAGAGCGTTGAGTTACGTGACTTTGGCAGTGCGCTCCACAGACCGCCAAGACTTGTTACAGCTTTTTCTTTCCAACCTGCATTGAGCATGAGGAAGGCGGCCTCGTGTTTATTGTACCCTGCCAATAGCTCATCAGCGCCATCACCCGACAACGCTACCGTTGCATGTTTACGCGTCTCGCGACTCAAAATGTAAACGGCTATCGCAGAAGAATCAGCGAAAGGCTCATCGATGTAATCAAGAATGGAATGAAGATGACTGTAAAGGTCATCATTGCTCAATGAGAATACGGTGTGGCTTGTGTTGAAATGCTTGACTACAAGCTTCGCATAGTCAGTTTCATCAAAGAACGGTTCGTCCTTATAGCCAATACTGAAAGTATGAATATCTGGTTTGTGCCTGGCTGCCAGGCCAGCGACAATAGAAGAGTCAAGACCTCCACTCAAAAACGATCCAAGCGGAACATCTGCAACCAAACGTTTTTTGACCGATTCTTCCAGAAGTGTTTTGAATTTATCCTTTGCTGATTCGTAGGTCAGAGGTGTTGAATCTCCGTTAGTTGGAAGGGTGTAGAATCGTTGTTGATCAAGTTTTCCTCTTTGTACTTTTAGGTAATGTCCCGGCTGCAGTTTTTTAACGGTGACGAAAATAGAATCCGGCCCGGGAATGTAGTTCAGTTGGAGGTAGGCATGGAGAGAAGCATAGTCGATCTTTTTTTCTATGCCATAATGTATCAACGCCTTCATCTCAGAGCCGAAGATGAATTTGTCCTCGTCCATCAAAAAGAGAAGTGGCTTTATGCCATATCGATCTCGCGCCAGAAAGAGACTCTGTTCCTGCAGGTCATAAATGCAAAAGGCAAAGAAGCCGTTCAATCTCTGCAAACAATTCTCTTTTTCAAGAATAAAGAGTTGGAGCAAGACCTCCGTATCTGAGTCGGATCGAAAGCTTATGCCACGTTGTTTAAGTTCTTCCCGCAGTTCCCGATAGTTGAAAATCTCTCCATTAAAGATTATGCAAAACCTTTTGCCATCATCCCACATGGGCTGATGGCCAGCCTGACTGGTGTCAATGATAGAAAGTCTTCGATGACCTAATCCTACCCAACTATCTGTATAAATGTCTTGAAAATCAGGACCGCGTTTTGCCAGAGCCATGGTGGCGGCCGTCACATTGATCATGTTGAATTTGCCGACCAGATTGAAAGCAAAAATGCCTGTGATGCCACACATGGTGTGCAATGTAGAAAATTCAAAAAGAAAATCTGCTAGGGCAGAGGTGCTACAGGGTCCTGAGCATGATGTTTCTAAACCATGCTTCCATCGAGTGATCTTGCAGGTCGATGTGACCAACTGTATTCGAGCCGTAAGAGTCGACATCTTTCCACTTGCAGTTGGCTTTTTGTTGTTGCCATTCCTCTGATCCGATATCGTAGCTTAGAACTTTTACTCCGTTGAGCCAGTGTTCTACATGATTTCCATTTACCAGCAAGCGCGAGGTGTTCCACTCACCTTGTGCCTTAGCGGCTTTTGATTCAGGTGCTTGCATATCGAAATTGGCTCCGGTCTTATTGACGTCCTTTGATTCGCCTGGATAGCCAACATCATCCAGCAGTTGATATTCCGGACCCGTCAGGTAAGGTTGATCAAACTCTTCTGAAACCCTGAACATGACTCCGCTATTGCCCTGGTATCCGATCTTCCAGTCAAACTGTAGTTCGAAGTTTTCGTATTGATCGATCGTCACCAAATCAGCGCGTTGCTCAGCCGAATCGAAAGACAGGCAATGGAGAGTTCCGTTTTCTACGCGCCAACTGTTGTTTGGTTGGTTTTGATATGTTCTCCACCCAATCAGACTTTGTCCATCAAACAAGAGTTTCCAACCCTCGGCAACTTGGTCTGGAGTTAATGTAGCTGCTGTTGATGACTCCTGGACAGCATCTTCTTTAGGTTTAGTTTGACAAGACCAAATCAAAAGCAGAGTGAGTGGAAATAGGAACTTCATGACTTAAAATATTTTTCCAGGATTAAGAATGCCATTTGGGTCGAATACGTTTTTGATGCCCCTCATGAGGTTGAGGTTGATCTCGCTCATTGCAATGTTCATATAAGGTCGTTTTGTGATGCCAACACCATGCTCACCAGAAAGCGTTCCGCCCAACTTCACCACGAGTTTAAAGACCTCTCCAATTCCTTCTGGAATTTTCGTTTCCCACTCATGATCTGTAAGTCCTTCGCGTAAGAAATTGATGTGTAGATTACCGTCACCCAGGTGACCAAAACACACGGTATTGAAACCGTACTGCTTTCCTATTTCTTTAATACCCGTAACGAGTTTGGGGAGATTGGAGCGTGGCACAACAACATCGTCTGATTTAGTGACTGTTTTCCAGTTGACAGCTGGAGAAATATTCTTACGCACTTTCCATAACTCTTCTTTCTGTGCAGCACTATCAGCGAACAATACTTCACCAATGGAGAATCGTTCTGCAACTTTCATCACTTTCTCAGCATCACGCATCAGCAATTCTTCATCGTTGCCATCCAGTTCGCACAACAGATAAGCACCCATGTCTTCCGGAAGTTGTGTGGTCACTGGACTATTCAATACTTGTTCACAATAATCTATGGTTTTGATTCCCGCTTCTCTCTCAAAAAATTCCACACCTGAGGGTTGAATGCCTTCCACAAAAATTGCGGCAATGGCCCTGCAGGCCTCTTCATTTGTGGTGAAGGGGATCAGAAGTAGAATATTTTTTTGTGGGTAACCTCTAAGCTTGAAAACAATCTTGGTAATGATGCCAAGGGTTCCTTCACTTCCACACATTAATTGCGTGAGATTGTAGCCGGTAGAATTTTTCATCACATTAGCGCCAGTCCATATCACTTCTCCGGTAGGCAGCACCACTTCCATGTTGATGACGTAGTCACGTGTTACGCCATACTTCACTGCTTTCGGTCCGCCAGAATTGTTGGCAAGGTTTCCACCTAAATAGCATGAGCCCTTGCTGGAAGGATCAGGAGGATAGAATAGCCCCTTTTCTTTAACAGCGTTTTGAAATATTTCGGTAATGACACCCGGCTCTACTGTTGCCTGGAGATTTAACTCGTCAATGTTGATGATCTTATTAAATCTTTCCATTGAGAGGATGATACCTTTTTGCACAGGCAGTGCACCACCGGCCAATCCTGTTCCTGCTCCGCGTGGTGTCACAAATATTTTATGCTGGTTGCAGATTTTTAGTACTTCGCTTACTTCAGCCGTATTGCCAGGCTTTACAACCAGATCGGGAAGAAAAACCAAATCCTCCGTTTTGTCATGGCCATATTCAATTAAAATCGATTCCTCGGCCAGCACATTTTCTTTGCCGACAATGGCTTCAATTGCTTCTATGATGTTTGATGAAATGGTTGAATCTAATGTCACTGTTTCGTTCTCGTAAGCCATCAAATTTGTATCTTTAAGTCGTGCATTTCCTATCGGGCTTCAAAATTACTCAATTCTGTTTTTATCGAGCCTGGGTTCTCTTTCTCATTTTTTTAATCGCAACCGGTTGCGCTGCGTCACGCAAAGCCAAGCTCAGGGAAAAACAGGTCGATACCGTCATAGGCACTGCGAGAACATTTATTGGTACACCTTACAAATGGGGAGGGACGACACGCTCAGGAATGGACTGTTCCGGTTTACTCATCAATTCTTTCCGAGCTATTGATATCTCTCTGCCGCGCGAATCTGCAGATCAGGCTTTAATGGGCGAGAAAATTAAAATTAAAGAACTGAGAGAAGGAGACCTCGTATTTTTTGCTACCGGAAAGAAGAGGAGGCAAATCACACACGTTGGCCTTGTTACGGATGTGAAAGGAAAGGAGAGTGTTAAGTTTATTCATGCTTCCTCCAGCGTTGGAGTGATTGAGACCAACCTTTACACTGATTATTATCTGAAGCGCTTTCGATTTGCCCGGAGAATTATTGATTAGACATTACTAAGATGAATAAAACAACCAGACGAAAGTTTATCGGATACGGTGCGGCTGCTCTGTCGATGCCATTGGTACCATCTTGTGCTACTGAGGAAAAGAAGGAGGCAGTTCGGCCCATCGTGGTGTCAACGTGGAATTTTGGAGTTGCAGCTAATAGCGAAGCATGGAAGATTTTATCAACAGGTGGCAGAGCACTGGATGCGGTTGAAAAAGGAGTTCAAGTTCCCGAAGGTGACCCAACTGAAAGTAGTGTTGGGCTCGGTGGTTTGCCCGATCGTGAAGGAAGGGTGACACTGGATGCATGCATTATGGATGAGCATGCCAACTGTGGGGCCGTGGCTTGTTTGGAACACATCGTTCACCCCATTTCGGTCGCGAGGAAAGTAATGGAGGAGACACAGCATGTGATGTTGGTGGGAGAAGGTGCTCTTCAATTTGCGTTGGAACAAGGATTTGAAAAACAAAACTTGCTTACACCTGAATCGGAAGCCGCGTGGAAAGAATGGTTAAAGACATCGGAGTATAAACCAGTTGCCAATATTGAAAATCATGATACCATTGGTATGGTTGCAATGGATGCCGAGGGCAATTTATCTGGAGCGTGCACCACCAGCGGCATGGCTTATAAACTTCGGGGACGAGTGGGTGACTCACCAATAATCGGGGCTGGTCTATATGTTGATAACGAAATAGGAGCTGCAACTTCGACTGGAGTCGGTGAAGAAGTAATAAAGATGGTGGGTTCACATCTTGTAGTGGAGTTGATGCGCCAGGGGCGTTCGCCACAGCAAGCGTGTAAAGAAGCGGTTGGCCGAATCGTGAAAAGATATGGTGAGAAGTCAAAAGATATTCAGGTAGGATTTCTAGCGATCAGCAAGCAAGGTGAATACGGAGCTTACGCACTCCAGATGGGTTTCACGTATGCGGTGAAATCAAATAATATAGACAACGAACTACTCGACTCAGCTAGCCACTATGATTTGTGAGGTGGTAGTTTATAATATGGAGTCTGCGCTTAGGGCGCAAGAGGGTGGAGCAGATCGAATCGAGCTGTGCGATAGTCCTGGCGAAGGCGGCACCACGCCATCTCATGCCATGATCGAGCAGGTAAGGCAAAATATCAGCATGGATGTTTATGTGATGATTCGGCCCAGGAGTGGAGACTTTCTATACTCCAACTATGAATTTCATATCATGAAACGGGACTTGTATCAGTGCCAAAAACTAAGTGTCGATGGTGTAGTGTTTGGTATTCTGAATACAGACGGAACAATTGACAAAAAAAGATGTGCAGAGTTGATTCGAATTGCAAAGCCACTGAAGGTAACCTGTCATCGCGCATTTGACATGACACGAGATCCTTTTGAGGCGCTGGAAGACTGTATTGAGGTGGGGTTTGATCGAATACTTACTTCAGGGCAATGCGCGACAGCCATCGAAGGAGCTGAACTGATAAGGCAGCTGAAAAGTAAAGCTGGCGACAGAATAAAGATCATGGCAGGCTCCGGAGTACGCGCTAACAACGTAAAACAACTTATTGAAACAACGCGAGCGGATGAAATTCACTTCTCAGCAGCCAGCGTAAGGCCGAGCAACATGAGTTTCGTCAATACCAAAATTTCAGGAATGGGCTCCGGTAGTGGATCTGAGTATGTGGTTCGCACAGTCGATCCGGAAATGGTTCGCTCAATTAGAAGCTTGGCGGAATCAGTAGTTATTTGAGTGCAAGCAACGGTATTTTAGTCTGATAGGCCATCGCCTTAGTCATACTCGGGTTATAAATTTTTTCGAAAAAATTTCTGTGGTGTGTGAGCATGGCAATCCAGTCTGCATCAACTTGACTCACTGCCGTTTGAAGTGCCCTGGCAATGTCGTCCTCATATTTTATCATATATGAAATAGACGTGTAGTCAGTGGCATCGGCTACTCGTTTGGCAAAATTTCTCTTCAGCATTTCTTCGGATTGCATAGCTTCTTGATCTGTAGTGATATGTGTCATTAATATCTCAGCTCCAAGGGCTCTGGCAAGGTTTACTAGTTTGGGTATGTGTCCCAGTTCTTCATTTGCAAAATCAGTGGCCAGTATAATTTTGGTGGGTTTTCGGTATGGGACTTCCTTTGGAATGGCAAGGACCGGACAACTTGATCCCTCGATCACATGCGCTGTGTTACTTCCGAATAAAATCTTATCCATCCCAGTGGCACCTCGCGTTCCCATCACAATCATATCAGCGTTCAACTGCTGTGCAAGTGTCTCTATTGAAGTTACCACTGGTCCTGTGGCAAAGCTTGTTTCACAACTAACGCCAGGAAATTGCTCAGTGACAGCCGTTTTGATCACATTCAATTTTGTTTTTGCACCTTCTTCTGCTGCGCTGATCTCTTTTTGAATGAGCGGGCTAATAATATTTGACTTTGTAACAGCAGGAGTGTAAATATTAATGACTGAAATTTTGGAGCCTGTGTGACTTGCTAGCTCCGCGGCATACTCGATAGCTGTGTTGGCGTTCTCAGAAAAATCAGTTGGAACAAGAATATTCTTCATGAGCTATGTGTTATTGTAAATCTAAACCTAAGTCTACCTCATCAAAAACCAAATGACGATTGTCATGAATGATAATGATGCTGTCAATATAATAACGCATGGTGTAAGCTTGACGTTCGGCCATTTCTCATAAATCCCTGGGCGTTGGTAGATTTCTTGGATGATTGTTTTTTTGAAATATATTTGCCTTCCAAACCGGATGGGTTTGAGGCAATTCTTTAGGGGCATTAGCTCAGCTGGCTAGAGCGCTACAATGGCATTGTAGAGGTCATCGGTTCGACTCCGATATGCTCCACTTCCCCTCAATCTAAGACTTGTTAGAAACGGATGACGTACCGTGAACCGTACCCTGCGCAATGAATGACGTTTGGGGCATTTGAGGGTGCGTCCAGCAGCTTGTCATTCACACGAAAAGTGAACTCGTAGAATGATTGATTGGGCTTTCGAACCATGCTTATGGGAACTGATAGTTCATAACCTTCTCCCTCCTTGTACTTCATTTGCCAACTGGCATCTTTACTCCAACCATTAAAGTTGCCAGACAGAAATACTTCCATACCTGTTCCGTCATTAGCGTATCTGAATGTGATAGTATCCCCTTTAATGGAATAGCCTTGATCATTAGAAAAAAATAGGGTGATACAAATCAGTATAAAGGCTTTCATATTTATGAGTTTGATGATAAAGATACCCGCGATTATCCCACTCAATATTGTGATTTATAAATCTGAAGTGGACTTTTCAGAATCGACTGATGAGGACCCATATTCGAGTGGTTGTTGCACTCTTTTATAATTTTCGTAACTTTTCACGTTACCTAACTCGGTCTAATGGCTAAACTGAAAAATATTGTCAAGCAGCTTTCGGAGAAGGATTTTAAAGCTATCTACGATTCGCTGATTGAGAGCAATGCTGAGAAGTCGGCTTACCTGTTAAAAGCACTTAGGGAGAGACAGTTGTCTGATTCGAAGATTATGGTGGAATTGGAAGTAAATGCCAATGCCTACTATACACTGAGATCGAGGTTGAATCAGAAGATTGAGGAACACCTGTTGGAGCAAATGGAAAGCCCCCGCACCGACATTCTGAGAAAGGTAGCTAATCTCAATGAAGTGCTTTTCACCAAGAAGCGTACGATATCCATTGCTACGCTTAAAAAATTGGAGAAGGAACTCATCGACTATGACCTGGCCAACGAGCTTACGGTTGTGTATAAGTCGCTGAAGAAGATTCATATCAACAGCCCCGAACACTTCACATATTCGCAACTTTACAACCGTCACGTGGCCTACATGCTGGCCGTGGATAAGGCAGAAGATCTTCTTGCAGAGTATTTCAAGAAGTATGGTAGTTATCTTCTTTCTGGTGATGAGACTGAAAAGATGGGTTTGGTGCTTCTGATGAAAGAGATGCAAAATGTGGCGCACCTCTATGAATCACATCGTCTCTATGTGTATCAGAGTTGTATGCTCATTCATCATCGCCTCTTTGTCGAGACCGAAGATTCAATGGAGGGTGAGTCGATAGAAGATATTTTTGACCACGTTCAAAAGATATTTGATAACTATAACCTGGATCCACTTTACTATCACCTCAACCTTGTCTTCGAATTCCTGAAGCTGGAATACTACAATCATTACAAAGTGTACAGACAGGCTGAGAAATATTTTGAGGAGGTAAACGATGCGATTGCTAATCTGTTGGTCAATTACCCTCATTACACATTCCCTGCACAGGTACTGGTGTCTAAGATTGAAAGATGTCTGAGGTTGGGAACTGAGAATGAACTTTATGCGGAAAACGAAAGTCTTTTCATTGACTTCGAACCTGATACATTGGACGTTCCAAGACATACAGTATTTACGATGTACCGGGCTCTGTCGAGCTACTACGTTGGTAAGTACGAGGAATCAGCCAAAATCATCAACACACTACTCAACGAGGTCAGCTTGAAGAAGTATCCTTTTGCTCAAATGGAAGTGAAGACTTTACTGGCGTTGCAGTATTGTATGCTCAACGATTTTGAGCTTTTCAACCAATTGGCCAATAGCATACAAAGACAGATTCGCTTGTTTGGCAAACATGCCTGTGAGAATATTCTTTACTTCATTAAGATTCTTAAAATCGCGGTGAGCGAATCAAAGAAAGACAAGCGCAAGAAAATTTCACAATTGGTTCCGAAGTTGCAAGGAGTGAAGGTCAACTACTTTGCGCCAACGCTGCTTATACGGATGGATGATAAATTTGTGGACAGCCTTGTGTCGCTGTAAAAACTAGACGTTTACTTTTTGAATACTGTCACTGGATAACGGCTTGTTCAAATAAAGCTTAACGTTGTTGTATTTCTTAGAACGGTTGAAGTCCTGAGGATTAATTGATGAAGTGAGCATCACAATTTTGCACATCTTCTTGGTCGCATTAGAAAGCTTCTCAAACTCATCGAGGAACTGGAAGCCGTCCATCAGCGGCATATCGATATCGAGGAAGATCACGTTAGGCAACACCTGATCAGCTATTTCCAACTTCTCCATGTTTCTTAAAAACTCGATCGCACTCTTAGCGCCCGTGTGTGTGTAGATGTTTTCAGCAATTGCGGCTGCTTCAATCATCTTTTGATTAATGAGGTTGTCAATTTCATTATCATCGATGAGCATTACAGTGCGATATTTTTTCGCGGACATTTGGAAAAGTTTATCTTTTAAAAGTAGTGGTAAACCCTATGATTTCCAAGGTGAGTTAGATATCGAATTTGATGCCTTGAGCCAGTGGTAAGTCATTACCGAAGTTAATCGTGTTGGTTTGTCTTCTCATGTACACTTTCCATGAATCTGATCCGGATTCCCTACCGCCACCAGTCTCTTTCTCGCCACCAAACGCTCCACCTATTTCGGCCCCAGACGTCCCGATGTTTACGTTAGCGATACCACAATCTGAACCTTCGTGTGATAAAAATTGCTCCATTTCCTGGAGGTTGTTGGTCATGATGGCTGAAGAAAGACCTTGTTTCACGCCATTTTGATATTGCAGTGCCTCAGAAAGCTTTTTGTATTTGATTAAGTATAGAATAGGAGCAAAGGTTTCTTCCTGCACGATCTGGTAACTATTCTTTACTTCCGCGATCGCGGGCTTAACATAACAACCTGACTCGTAGCCTTTTCCCTTCAATACCGCTCCCGATACAGCAAAGGTGCCGCCTTCATCTTTCACTTTTTTCAAAGCGGCCTGGTACAGTTTCACCGCTAGTTTATCAATAAGTGGTCCAACATGGTTTTCCGGATCGAGTGGATTACCAATGCTAAGTTTTCCGTAAGCACTCTTCAAACGCTCTTTCACTTCATCATATACATCTTCATGAATGATCAATCGTCTCGTTGAGGTGCAACGCTGACCGGCAGTCCCAACAGCACCAAACAACGCTCCTCTGATTGCCATATCAAGATTTGCATTCTCTGAAATAATGATCGCGTTGTTTCCGCCAAGCTCAAGCAACGGTCTACCCAACCGTTCACTCACTGTCCGCGCTACTGCCTTGCCCATGCGAATGGACCCAGTTGCAGATACTAGGGGAACCATTTCAGAACTCGCCATGAGTTGGCCCACTTTGTAGTCTCCGTTGACTAGACAAGATACTCCTTCAGGAACGTTATTCTTCTTGAAAACCTTCGCTACAATATTTTGACAAGCAATTCCACACAGTGGAGTTTTTTCACTCGGTTTCCAGATACAAGTATCACCACATACCCAGGCTATCATGGCATTCCACGACCACACAGCAACCGGAAAATTAAAGGCTGAGATAATTCCCACCACACCAAGAGGATGGTACTGCTCATACATACGATGACGAGGGCGTTCAGAGTGCATCGTCAAGCCATTCAGTTGCCTGGAAAGCCCGACTGCAAAATCACAGATGTCAATCATTTCCTGAACTTCGCCCAAACCTTCCTGGTACGATTTGCCCATTTCATAGGACACAAGCTTACCCAGAGGCTCTTTGTTTTTTCGAAGCGCTTCACCAATCTGACGCACAATTTCTCCACGCTTTGGGGCTGGTACCAATCTCCATTCCAAAAAAGCCTGGTGTGCCTGCTCTACTGCTTTTTGAAATGATTTTTCATCACCTGCTTTTACCTTTCCGATAAGTTTTCCATCAGCTGGTGAATAGGATTCAAGCGTTGGGCCTGTTGAGGTCAGCCATTTTTGACCAGTGGATACTCCCGGATTGCTTGACTTAATTCCTAAAGTGGTGAGTGCTTCTTTGATGCCGAAATTCTTCATTCCCTGATGTACTTTTTGTGGGCCACAAAGCTAATCAGGATTTATCAGAATAGGCAAGACGAAGGGACTAATGGCAGAAGTATTGTATTAACTATGGCTACCAATCCACGCCATAAACTTCTTTATCATCGTTGTCATTACCGTAAAGGCCTTCCACCAGCATGCCTCCATGTTTGTTAACAACAATTCTGTTCAGGTCTTCAACGTTGTCTACTGGCACTTTGTCAATGTGTGTGATAATAAAACCCTCTTTGATACCAGCTTTTTTCCATTTGCCAGCTTCCAGGCTCGCGATGAGCACGCCTCCATCGATGTTGAGTTTTGTTAATTCGCGATAGGAGAGGTCTTCAAATATGGCGCCTTCCATCTCGAATTCTATCTCCCTCTTTCGCACATTACTGGTTCCCTCAAAATTTTTCAACACAGTCTGTACGGATTTCTCTTCACCGTTTCTTCTAAAGGTGACCGTTATTATTTCGCCAGGTCTGTTTCGTGCTACCCACTCTTGAAGTTCAGACACACTACCAACCGGGTGGTTGTTGATACCCACAATTACATCACCTGTCTCCATTCCCGAATCGTCTGCAGCGCTGCCAGTGTTTACTCTTGTTATATAAACTCCTTGCACCACATCCAGGTCGCGGTTCTCAGCAAGGTCTGCCGAAACGTCAACGATTTGCACACCAAGAAGTCCACGTTGCACTTCGCCAAATTCAAGAAGGTCATCAACAATTTTTTTAACCAGTGCTACTGGAATTGCAAATGAGTATCCAGCATAATTGCCGGTTGAAGTAGCGATAGCGGAATTGATCCCAATCAGTTCTCCCTTTAAGTTGACGAGCGCGCCTCCGCTATTACCAGGATTCACTGCGGCATCAGTCTGAATAAAAGATTCTACCTGTAGGTTATTGCGATCTCGCAGAATGCCGATGTTTCTTGCCTTAGCGCTGATAATACCAGCGGTCACCGTTGAATTGAGGTCAAAAGGATTTCCGATAGCAAGTACCCATTGTCCGGGCACTACGCCATCCGAGTCGCCATACTTTACAAAGGGAAGATTTCTTGCTTTGATTTTGAGGAGAGCCAGGTCTGTGCTCGGATCTTTGCCGATCAGTTTTGCATAGAAGCGTTGGTTATTCGTCATCACAACTTCGATTCGTGTCGCATCCTCGATCACGTGGCTGTTGGTTACGATGAACCCGTCATCGGTCAATATCACGCCTGATCCGGATGACCTTGCAGGAGGGTTCAAATATTGTTGCAAAGGATTAAGGCTGAATTCGCCAGAGCCATAAGTTGTTCTAATATGGACGACAGCCGGAGTAATTTGCCTTGCGGCTGATTCGAATTGAAGGCCTTTGGGAATGTGAAAAAGTGTGTCCTTGGAATAACTTACCTGCCTAGCCTGCCTGTCTTCAACCGAGTTGTACGATGGACTCAGAATGTCCACATTTCGAATGGTGAAAATGACCCCAAGCGTAGCGCCAATAAATGCCGACACTAAAACAGTAAGTATTAAGAGTGATTTTTTCATGCGCTTCTGATTTCAGCCCGCGGAACGAATCTTTCTAAAGGTAACGACAATCTGGCTAAAAGGATAGGCGTAAATAAAAAAGCCCCGGGCTATGCCCGGGGCGCACAATCAACCCACAAACCAACCTTAGTCTACCTTGATTGTTGACTTTAATACTTTCTTCTCATCCTTAGGCACAGTCAATTCCAGAATACCATTGTTGTATTTGGCGTTGATCTTATCAGCATTCACGTTTTCAGGTAATGTGAATGATCTTGTAAATGTGCCATAGCTGGTTTCAATTGAGTGGAAGTTTTTCTCCCTCTTCTCTGAAGACAGCTTACGCTCTCCACTGATGGTGAGGTAATTGTCGTTGACCTCAATTTTGAAATCCTCTTTGTTCATCCCTGGTACTTCCACCTGCAATTCAAATGCTTTGTCGTTTTCGCTGATATCGACTTTTGGTACGAATGTGTTCATGCCTGATTTCTGCATGGACTCATTGAAAAACTTGTCGATAATGCTACTGAAAGTGGTAGGAACGAAGTCGGCTGGATTATAACGGATAATGCTCATAGCAATTAATTTTTTTAAGGTTTAACATCAATTTTTCGTTGATGTCTATCCTATCATTGAAAAGTATGCCGGAGCAATATCGAGCAAAAAACAGGTCATAATGTCTGCATTTGGCTACCCAATCAGGTAAACTACAGACATTATGACGTGAAAATTTGACTTATAGCCTATTCCAGGCCGATCATCATGAAGGCTCCCCAGTATATCGGTTCCGGGTATTCGTTGCGAAGTTCTTTCTTGGCATCTACGAACGACTGACGCAGGTTACCGGTGGTTAGCCATTTCCGGTAGAAATTGAGGATAAGTTTTTGCGTGGCTGCATCATCCACTTTAAACATACTCATGATCAAGGTTTTTGCGCCAGCCACCAGAAATGCTCTTTGAAGACCGTAGACACCCTCTCCGTTTGAAATCTCGCCCAGACCAGTTTCACACGCGCTTAGAACCACAAGATCTGTTTTGTCAAGGTTCAGGCTCATGGCCTCATACGCAGTGAGGATTCCACTCTCCATGTTGTAATTGTACTTGGTCTTCTCAAGCAGGTCTCCAGCACCCTTCAATAGCAAACCGGTTTTCAATAGCGGATTCTCAGTCAACTCCGCTTCATTTTCAGAGTCAGCAATTGTTGTGGTTTCGTCCGCAGGGGTGTAGAACCCATGGGTAGCGATGTGGAATATCTTTGGACTTTCCAGTTCTTTTACCTGCTCTTCACTTGCCAATTTTTCCGTGTACTCATTGGTTTTCCACCCTTGTGTATTCAGCAGTTTCTGAAGTTCGTCAACTTCCTTCTCTGTTCCTGGCAGCGAAGGAATATTTCCAGCAGAGGCGGTGAGGTAAAAAGTAGGGTTGCCAAACATAGTTGCCGTGTTGGAAGTACCCTGTTGCTTCGATTTGATCTTCCGCAAGTACAAGTCCTTCGTGTTGCTTACAATCACTATGTTCGAGTTGTCGATCACATACTTTCCATCAGGTGTTGGCACAGCCTCAAGGTTCAACTGATTGTACACACCATCAGGCGACATAAATAGTGTGGTGTACTGTCCGATGCTGGTTTGGATCGGTTCCCAAAACACCTTATAGGAGTACTGGTCGGTAATTTTTCCGGTGATACAGTTGCGATAGTATTTGAAGAACCTTGTCTCCATTCGATGCCCTTCCGGCAGCTCAACTACTTTAGGTCTTGCGTTGTCATTTCTAAGGTAGAGCGCTACATAAATCACAGAATCGGTGAAGCTGTGATTGAAATAGCGATAGCGCACCATCTCTAGTGCAACGTCATTTTTGCCCAGCGACTTCTGTACGTTCTCATAAGTAATACGCTTATTGTCGAAATCCTGTCCGAAAAGTTCAGACTTTTCACTTAGCTCTTTTTCAAGTCTCTCGACTTCGTTACCCAGAGCTCCGGGATCAATACTATTCTCCGTTAGCTGTTGCGTGCTCATCGATAGTGCGTTGGTCAGCACTTCTTTTTTCTGCACCCATTCATTGTAGCTTGATTTAAGCGCTTCATCATTGCTGTTTAGAATGCGTTCCTTCATCTTGATTGAGGAGCTAAGTAACAGTGCTTTGGTGAGCAATTGATAATTGTAAACCTTGCCACTCAAATCCCTGAAATCCTCCAATTGCCCAAACGCAAGCGTATTGTAAAACTCAAAGTCTGGTTTGATCGTGTTCCAGTATTTTGCCTTTTCGCGCTCGCTTAAGGCTGGGAAGAATTGTTTTAAGAAGTTTTCGTAGTTGGCCAGAGCATCCTCAATATTTCGCTTGGCTTTCTTATAGTCCTTTTCCATGTAATACACCTTAGCAAGCTTCGAGAGCACTTTCACATATTCTGGATGTGACCTGTTGAAGGACCTTTCATAGATTGATTTCGCGTTGTCGTAAAACTCCTCTGACTTTTTGTAGTTCTTGATCTCATAATACACATCACCGGTAAGGGCATAGATGCTGGCTGCGTTGATGTTGTTTTTTGAACCGGTTTTTGCGCGCCAGATGGCTTCGGCCTGGGTGAGTGAGCTGAATGCAACATCATACTTCTTTTGCGCGATGTTCAGAATGGCCACGTTCTTCAGGATGTCGGCATACTGAGGATTTTCTTTCCCGAGCTTGTTGCCCATGATATCCCGAGCTTCAACAAGAAGTTTCTCAACAGCTTTAGGATCATCTCCTTTGTAAAACTTGATTAGAGCAAGCTGTGATAATGATTTTGCTACATCAACATGGTTCCTTCCGAATTGACGCTGCTGACTCTCAAGTGCTTTTTGGATGTTAACTTCAGCCTTTTCGTAGTCACCTATTGTGTAGTAAATATCGCTGAGCAACTTTTGAGTTGGGGCTGTCTTTGTTGACTTCTCACCATAAACGTCTCGTGCTACACCGTTTACTCTCAGTGCAATTTTCTCAGCGTCAGTGTAGTCACCTTCTGCCAGTGTCAGTTGCCCCATGTTTACCAGTGGGTCAATCAAACGGATTGAGTTTGAACCGTAGAGTTTTTCATATTCACTGATCAACTCGGTAAGTAGCTTTTCGGTAGTGGAATACCTACCTAACTGGATGAACAGACTTGACAATTCTTTTGCCGTACTGAGATCATCAATACCAACGGCATCGGATTTCGAGATCATTCGGCCAGAGCGATCAAGAGCGTCTTCAGCCTCATCAAACATACCCTTGATTCCAAACAGTGTGGCCTGAGTTTCGATGGCTCCGATCAGGTAGATTTTCTTTTCATCGTCTTTGCGGAACGGCTCCAGTATGGTCAGGGCTTTGTTGATGTTTTCTTCTGCCTTTTCGTATTCGCCCAGTTTTAATCGAAGTCTGGCGCTTCCATTAAGCTCTACGCCATATTGGTAGTCATCGTCCTGGTATTTTCCGCGTGCTACGTTCTCAGCTTTTTCAAGTGCCGCAAGCGCTTCCTTGTATTTATCCGTAAGTTCAAACAAAGCGGCCTGGTGATTAAGGATGTCAAGGTGATCCTTGTGCCAGTCTCCAATTTCCTTCTCCACTACATTAGTAAAACTTTCCTCGTAAATTTTTGCTGCCTCAGCTAGTTTATTGGTGTTATCAACGTAGAAATTGGCAACGTGAATTTTTGCGAGGTGTGTTTGTGGTGCATCCGCTCCGTAGAGTTCAGTTTTTATTTTTACAATATCATCGAGGTACTTCTCGGCATTGGCATACTTTTTCTGTTGAATAGCAAGGTCGTGGAGAAACTCGAGAACGTGTATGGTGGTAACATTATTTCTTGGCAAACCCGCAGTATTAGACAGCATGTTCATCGCATCATTCTCCAGATTTCTTGTTCTGTCCTTACTCTTTTTTGAATCGAAGTCAACTGCCTTCAGGCGTACGGAGTAGATGCTTCCCTTGTCAAAACTGCTGTTGATCATCTTTTCAAACTCAAGTTTTGTGTTCAGGTAGCGGGCGGAGCTGTTAGAATTCAAAAGTTGCTTGAGGTACTCTTCGTAAATCTCCACTGCCATGTAATGTGAAGGCTTGTGTTTGATTTTAAGCGTGTTGAGAGTGCGGCTAAATTCGAGATCGCGTGGCAACCCCGACTCATTTCCGTTCTCAATCAGCATGCGCGCGTGAAGCAATTGATTCTCCACATAGGCAAGGCTTGCTGTTCCCAGGTTTTTGTCAATCCACGTAGTGGCTCCAACGAACGCAGAGTCTGCACTGATAAGGCTTCCACGATCACCATATACTCTTGCCAAAAGTGTGGCGTAGTTGGCATACTCGTTGAATCGCTCCTCCACCTCTTCGTTACTCAATTTTCGGCTCTTCAAATTTCCATTTTCATCCACATAGGTTTCTTGCTTCAGTGCTCTTCCTGAAAAATAGGCATCGTACTCTTTCAGGATTTCCAGGGCCTCATTGTAAAAGCCCTGACCACACAAAGTCTCCGCGCGATCAATGCTCCAGCGCGCTTCGACTAGTTTGTCGAAGAATGCTCCCTTATCTAAAATAGATTTTGCCTGGTCGAGATAATCCTTTGCCTGACGAAAGGCACCATTCTGGTTATAAAGTTCTGCAATGTCGATGAGCAGCAATCCGTGTTTTTTGCTGTCCTCTTGGTTGATCATCTTGCTCGCGTTGATCGCATTGAGCACGCTTGATTCGAAATCGATAACCTGACCAGCGGCAAGCTGATACTTGGCTACCAGCAGGTGATAAGTAGGGGTGTACTCATTTTGTTTTCCGAGCTTTTTGGTTGACTTCTTATTGAATTTGGCAAGATTCTTATTTGCCTTCGCATAGTCCCCAATCACATAGGATGCTTCGGCCTTATCAATCATTTTATCCCACTTGCTTTGTGCCAACACCAATTGGCTTGTGAACAGGAGAATAATCAACAACAGGCGAATGTTCCGTATCATGTTAAAATATTTATCGAATTATACTTCTGAATTTAGTGCACGACAGGCAACGAATGTCCGAATGTTTTTGATACATGCACCAAAAATTAAAGTTAAGCAATTCAGAAATTAGTTGTGAAGTGGAATGCCAATATTAACATGACGCTTTACAGTCAAATTTGTGACATTTCACAACCGGGAAATGAATTTGCCTACCGCGACAGCAGTTTCTCAAGAATTAGCCTGGCCGATTGTGCCACCGGGGTGCCCGGACCAAAGACACCGTCTACTCCTGCATTGTGCAAAAACTCATAGTCTTGCTGGGGAATTACTCCGCCTGCGACAACCAGGATATCTGGGCGCCCTATTTTTTCGAGTTCTTTTTTTAGTTCCGGAATCAGCGTCTTATGGCCGCCAGCCAGACTTGACGCACCGACAACGTGCACGTCATTTTCGCTGGCTTGTTTAGCCACCTCAGCCGGAGTTTGAAATAGGGGGCCGATATCTACATCGAAGCCCAGATCTGCGAAACTTGTGGCAATTACTTTTGCTCCCCTGTCATGACCGTCTTGACCCATTTTGGCAACAAGAATTCTTGGCCTTCGTCCGTCTGATTCCGCAAACTGATCGGAGAGCTTTCTTACCTCATCAAATTCTTTGTCGGACTTCATTTCACTTGAATATACACCAGAAATAGATTTGACGGTTGCTTTGTATCTGCCAAATGCTTTTTCCATCGCGTCAGAGATTTCTCCAAGTGTAGCTCGCTTATGGGCTGCGTTGACCGCAAGGTCAAGTAAATTGCCATCACCTGACTCCGCACATTTTGTAATTGCATTGAGCGCATCATCAACTTCAGCTTGATTTCGATCTTTTTTGAGTTGCTCTAGTCTCGCTATTTGTTCTTTCCGTACCTGCGTGTTGTCTACTTCTCTAATCTCAAAGTCGGGAGCTTCATCAGTTTGGTATTTATTCACGCCTACGATCACATCCTTTCCCGAATCGATTCGTGCCTGCTTGATTGCAGCGGCTTCTTCAATTCTCATTTTAGGGATGCCACTTTCGATCGCAGCGGTCATGCCGCCCAACTCCTCTACTTCCTCAATTAGTTTCCAGGCTCTTTTTACAAGTTCATTGGTTAAATATTCCACGTAGTAAGAGCCACCCATGGGGTCAACAACTTTCGTAATTCCAGTTTCTTTTTGAAGATAGATTTGAGTATTCCTGGCTATTCTTGCTGAGTAGTCAGTGGGTAATGCGATGGCTTCATCCAGCGAATTGGTGTGCAACGATTGCGTGCCACCCAGTGCTGCCGCTAATGCTTCGATACATGTACGTGTTACGTTGTTGTAGGGATCTTGTTCAGTGAGACTCCATCCAGAGGTCTGACAGTGCGTACGCAATGCCATGGACTTCGGATTCTTTGGATCGAATTGTTTTACAATTTTCGACCACAGCAACCGCCCAGCTCTCATCTTTGCAATCTCCATAAAGAAATTCACACCAATCCCCCAGAAGAACGAAAGCCTCGGGGCAAAGTCATCAATCGCTATACCTGCTTTGATGCCTGAACGGATGTACTCTAGTCCATCGGCAAGTGTATAGGCAAGTTCAATGTGTGCAGGAGCGCCAGCTTCGTGCATATGATAGCCACTTATGCTAATAGAATTGAAGCGCGGCATGCTTTGCGAACAGTATTTAAATATATCCGCCACAATACGCATAGAAGGAGCGGGGGGATAGATGTAGGTGTTGCGCACCATAAATTCCTTCAAGATGTCATTCTGAATGGTACCGCTCAGGTGTTCCTTCTTTACTCCCTCTTCCTCGGCAGCTGCAATGTAAAATGCCATGATTGGAATTACAGCTCCATTCATCGTCATTGAAACCGACATTTGATCAAGTGGAATCTGATCAAATAAAATTTTCATGTCCAGAATTGAATCAATGGCGACACCGGCCTTACCTACATCGCCAGCTACTCTCGGATGGTCAGAGTCATACCCGCGGTGTGTTGCCAGGTCGAAAGCAACAGAAAGACCTTTTTGGCCAGCTGCAAGATTTTTTCGGTAAAATTCATTTGATTCCTTAGCAGTCGAGAATCCAGCGTACTGTCGTATTGTCCAGGGGCGGACGGCATACATTGTGGCATAGGGCCCTCTTAGAAACGGTGGGACACCGGCTGTGAAACTGTTCTGGTCAGAGTCCGATTTTTTGTAGGTTGGAGAAATCGTGATTTGCTCTGGTGATTGCATTGATGCAAATCCTGAGTGATTTGCCTCGTGGCCAGGGAATTGGTTATAAGCAATTTTTGAAAAGTCTGGCTTCATGACTTTACGAGATCTTGGAATCGTTGCCAGGCAGTTTGCGAAAGCTGCTCGATATAATCTTCGAGAAAGTATGAGCCAGCAATTGGGTCGGCTGGCTGATTAAGTTTCGACTCTTCGCGAAGAATATTTAATACGTTTCTTGCAACACGCTCTTTGAATGAACTTTTGACATCCTCGGACTCTACTGTTATTGAATCACACCCACCAAGAACAGCGCTAAGTGCTGAGGTGGTACTTTTGATCATGTTGCCATTAGGCGAATATTTTTCGTCTGTCCATGACGAGGATATGCCATGAATATGCAAATGAGTTTGAGTTACGTTATAGGCACCTTGAATTTGCTGCCAAAGCCTGCGAAGGCATTTGAGCTTGGCAATGTCTGAAAAGAAGTCAGTGCCCGTGTTTACTGAAAAACAGATCTTGGAGACTGAATCTTTACCAGTGTCTGCTATTACCGTTGCAGCTTCCCAAAGAGCTTCCGCTATTTCTACTGACGGGTCGCTGTTCGGTTTCACTACAATACCAAGGGGATTGAATCGATTCCAATGCTTTATGGTATTTGAGTTTGCAACTATATTAGATGAAATAGGAGAGGTCCAAAAAAATCCGCCAATTAACTGCGAGGTATCCACTTGTTTACCCTTTACATATTGTTCGAAATCGGTTATCAATGCTGATTGTGCGGCATCGACCATGAAGAACACACCGCAGTAAGGAAGGTTAATTCCTGAAAAGAGTTTGTCAAGGCTAACAGGCGTGTTGATTTCAAAAAGAAGAGCGTCAGCGCCATTGTTCAAGTGGTTAAGGGCAGTTTTGTTCGACTCACTTTCATCCTGAACCAATATTTTAGGCGTGTTAAACCAGCCTCGTGGCCCCAAATAGATGTCCTGAGCTACATCAAGTGTTTCGGGCTGTAAGTCATCGGTGTCTGATTCATCATAATAAGGTTTGAGAGTTATCGACCCGGTCTCAAATGTTAATTCTGTAAATGGGTCCTTTCCCGAAAGCTCCTTTTGTGCTGCTTCCTTCCAAGCCTTCTTGTCACTCCCTGGAAATGAATTAAAAAGAGCGTCTGACATGAATTTATTTTTGACCTGATGCTTTAAATGACTGGTTCTCAATATTGAACCCAAATTATGCATTAGAGCATAATTTGCCCAACAGGTAGACGAAAGCTTCGCTTTGTCTGGGTTAAAACCCTGACAATACTGATGGTACCATCAGTATTCGTCAAGATCAATAGAATATTTAATTGAAAGCAGACAAAATATTCTATTGATCCCGTGGGTTGAATCTTAGTTAGGACTTATACAATTTTTTTACTTTGGTTTTAGATGTTGTCACGAAAATATTTTTTCAAATATTCAAGTGCCGTTTCGGTTTTTTGTTCTTCGATTTTTTTACACCTTTGTCTCCCTTTCCCTAACCGGGAACAAAGAAGAACAAACACAACGGTACTTTAGATCTTGTAATGGAAGTTGAAAGCGGCACCATTTGGAATGACTGTCTCGAGATTATTCGAAAGGAGGTAGACGAGCAAAATTTCAACACGTGGTTTAAGCCCATTGTTCCGTTACGCACAGAAGGCAGCGTGCTTACCATTCAAGTGCCATCTCAATTCTTCTACGAATGGCTTGAGGAACATTATGTGCCAGTACTTAAGAAGGCAGTTCATGGTGTCTTAGGCGATTCAGGGCGCTTAGAGTACTCGGTCATCGTAGACAGCGGTAACAATCAGAACCCACCATTGATGGTGAACTATCCCAACGGTGGTGGAATGAAACGCGCTAACGGGACTCAGCCTCAGAATGGGAATGGAAATCTTGATGACTATTCTCCTTTTAGTTTTAGAGCGCTCAATCCTCAAACAGTCAATTCAAGACTCAACCCCAATTACACGTTTGAGAACTTCGTTGAAGGAGATTGTAATAGATTGGCGAGATCTGCTGGTGTGGCCGTGGCAAAGAAACCCGGTGTCACATCATTTAACCCACTGATGCTCTATGGTGGTGTAGGAGTGGGAAAGACGCACCTTGTGCAGTCAATCGGAAATGAAATCAAAAAGAATCTTCCTGAGAAGATCGTATTGTATGTAGATCAAAACGATTTTACGAACCAGTTCCTGAACGCACTTCAAAACCATAAACTTCAGGACTTCCAGAATTTTTATCTGCAGGTCGACCTGTTGATCCTGGATGATGTTCAGTTTTTGGCGGGACGTGAGAAGACGCAGGAAATGTTCTTCCATATCTTCAATCAGTTACACCAATCGGGCAAACAAATCATCATGACCAGTGATTGTCCTCCACGTGACCTCAAAGGGTTCCAGGAGCGATTGTTGTCCAGATTTAAGTGGGGGCTCACTGCCGATCTCCAAGAGCCCGATTTCGAAACCAAGCTTGCCATCATCCACAATAAAATGGAATCTGATGGTATTGACATACCAACGGAGGTTGCCGAATACCTGGCCTATAGTGTCGATACCAACCTGCGCGACATGGAGGGTGTTCTGAACTCTTTAATGTTTCACGCCACGCTGCTGAAGAAAGAAATCGATCTTGAACTTGCGAAGGAGGTGTTGAAAAACATCGTGAAAGAAATCCAGTCTGATGTCAGTGTAGATTTCATTCAAAAAACGGTCGCAGATTATTTTAAAGTAAGCCTCGATTCTTTGAAGGCCAAAGTAAAAAAGCGCGAGATCGTAATTCCACGCCAGGTGGCTATGTACTTCTGCAAGCGCTATACTCAACTGACATTGGCTTTGATTGGTGAAAACTTCGGAGGAAGGGATCACAGCACCGTGATTCATGCCCTTGAATCAGTGGAGGACATGATGAAAGCTGACTCCAACTTCAAAAACTCAGTAGATGAGTTGAGTAAGAAGCTGAAGTTGAGAATGGTTTCGTAACCTACTGTAGGTAAAACGACATCGGAAGCTCCTGCTTCGAGCTGGTCACCCCGTAAATAATCACTCTCCCTTTGTATTTATTAAAGAACTCAATCACCTCTTGTGGGTCTTTCACCCGTTGCCGGTTTATTGAAATGATGGTATAATTTTCTGGTATACCAATTTTCTTAAATAAGCCACCCGTAATTTTGAACGCCTTCACTCCGTATTCTACCGCTTCCAAAGTTGCACCAAGTGTTGCGTCATTGTAAAACTTCCGTTTGATCAGGCTGGTTTCGCCATCTCGATTAACGAGAGTCATCGTGGTGTTACCTTCCTTATTGTCTCTCAGATACGTAACCGACAGCTTATCTCCAGGTGAGTGATGACTGAGTTCTTCCTCGAATTCACTTTTGCTGTTGATCTCTGCATCACCAAGTTTTGTGATGATATCACCAAGTTTCAAGCCTGCATTCATTGCAGCTCCTTGCTTTTCGAGTTCGGCCAGAAGCACCCCGTTGAAATCTTTTACGTTCGTGTTGAGATTGTACTTCTCTGCATTTTGAAAATCGTACTCTACCACGTTGCCCCCGAAGAACGGCTTTTGTACGATGCCATATTTCACCAAATCCTCAACGACTTTTCTTGCGATGTCAATGGGAACAGCAAATGCATAGCCCGTGTACGAACCTGTGCGGGAAAGAATCGCGGTATTTATTCCCACGAGTTCACCATTCTTATTGACGAGAGCCCCACCGCTGTTTCCCGGATTGATCGCTGCGTCAGTTTGAATGAATGACTCAATGGGAAACTTGTCTTCTACGATATTGATTCGTCTTCCTTTGGCACTCACGATTCCTGCAGTAACTGTGGAGGAAAGTGAAAACGGATTTCCGACTGCTATCACCCATTCACCTACGGAAAGATTTGTGGAACTGCCAAGTGTAACGGCTGGCAGATTGGTTTCCTGAATTTTAAGAACAGCAAGGTCTGTTGAAGGGTCTGTGCCAATCAGTTCGGCCTCGTATACTTTCTTGTTGTAGATAACTTGAATTTTCTCTGCAGCCTCTACCACGTGATTGTTGGTAACGATATAACCATTGCTTGTGAAAATTACTCCTGAACCAGAGCTCACCTGTGTTTGTGATCTACCATTGAAAAGCATATCCCAGTAGGAGTAGGATGCACCGCTTTGAGAGATACTATTGATATACACTACGCTTGGGGTGGCTTTGGCGGCCGCATCACTGAAGTCAACACCTGCCAGAGTAGCCGTTGCCGAAGGGTTAATGATCGTAGGTCGGTAAGCATCTTCTGGTTTGTAGGAGGCGACATTAAAGGTAGTATCGTCTGTATGGCCCGGCAGCTGGCCGGTATCAACTCCATATTTCATAAAAGTGTATGAGCCTGCCAATCCGGCAATAAATCCAATGACAAGAGTCTTTAACG
Organism: Cyclobacteriaceae bacterium; assembly: GCA_020436085.1. GTDB lineage: Bacteria > Bacteroidota > Bacteroidia > Cytophagales > Cyclobacteriaceae > ELB16-189. Next base: position 25,503 of record JAGQYM010000029.1, on the reverse strand, counting down.
TATTCATCTGACTTCGTTTACTACAAACAACGGTTTTATTCCAATTCTGGTTTTTACTTTTTGCCAGAAAGCAAATATAGTCCCAAAGCTAAAGGACTGAAGAAATGTCAGGGTGGGCAATTATTGGTCACTCCAACTTTTTTACTTTTACAGGTCATGGGATTCAGATCTTTTTTGTCAAAACCATTTGCTGCTCTAATTGCGTCAGAAACACGCAAATGGTCGACTAATGCACCAGCCTTTCAGCAACAGATGTTGGTCGAGAATATAAGAAAGGCGTCCTCGACATTGTTTGGTAAAGATCATCATTTCGCTGACCTAAAAACTTATGAAGATTTCAAGAAGGCAGTTCCGGTTCGTGACTACGAAGATCTAAAACAATATATCACTCAGGTTACCGAAGGGAAACCCGACATTCTGTGGCCAGGTAAACCTGCCTACTTGTCAAAGACGTCAGGCACGACCTCAGGCACGAAATATATTCCAGTTACCAAAGATTCCATTCCAAACCATATCAATAGTGCTCGGAATGCTTTGCTGAGTTACGTTCATGAAACGGGTAAAGGTCAATTCCTGGATGGCAAGTTGATATTTCTTTCCGGCAGCCCGGAGCTTGATAAAAAAGGAGGGATCAACACAGGGCGCCTTTCGGGAATTGTGAATCACCACGTACCAGGTTATTTGAGAAGCAATCAAATGCCGAGTTATGAAACTAATTGCATTGAAGATTGGGAGGAAAAATTGGAGAAGATTATCGATGAGACGCTGAGTCAAAACATGACTTTGATTTCAGGTATTCCTCCATGGGTTCAAATGTATTTTGACAGAATACAAGGCAGGACGAGAAAGAAGATCAAAGATGTTTTCCCGGAGTTCTCACTGTTTGTATATGGAGGAGTGAACTTCGAACCTTATCGGGCAAAATTATTTGAGTCGATTGGCAAACCGATTGATTCAATAGAGCTTTATCCTGCATCAGAAGGATTTATTGCCTATCAGGATTCACAAAGAGAGCACGGCATGCTCATGTTATTGAATTCAGGAATTTTTTATGAGTTTATTCCAGCAGACGAATTTTTCAACGAGAACCCAACTCGATTGTCAATTGAAGAAGTTGAGCTTGACAAAAACTACGCGTTAATTATAAATAGCAACGCTGGGCTGTGGGGCTACTCAATCGGAGATACCGTCAAGTTTGTTTCTAAGAACCCGTATCGAATTGTTGTTAGCGGTAGAATTAAACATTTCATTTCAGCCTTTGGTGAGCACGTGATAGGTGAGGAGGTAGAAAAGGCGATGAAGAATACGATGAAACAATTTCCTGAGGTAGAACTTGTAGAGTTTACCGTGGCGCCACAAGTAACGCCAGAAAGCGGGCTGCCGCACCACGAATGGCTAATTGAGTTTGCCCAACCTCCACATGATATGGAATCATTTTCACAGTTGCTAGATGAGCAATTGAGAGGACTCAATGTTTATTATGATGATTTAATCTCCGGTAGCATCCTGCAGACTTTGAAGATTACGAATCTCAAACGAAACGCATTTATAGAATACATGAAGTCACAAGGTAAGCTGGGTGGGCAAAACAAAGTGCCGAGGCTATCGAATGACAGGAAGATCGCAGACAATTTGCGAGCGTTTGTTTTATAAACATGACTTCGCCTCGCCTTACCATTCTGATGCCAGCGTACAATGCTGCGTTGTATATTTCCGAGGCTATTGAAAGTTTATTAAATCAGACATTTCGAGATTTTGAACTGTGGATACTGAATGATGGGTCTCAAGATGATACTTCGGACATGGCCCGCTCTTTCCACGACTCGCGCATGAGGATATTTGATTTGGAACAAAACATTGGCAGGGTTGCCATTGTTAATCAATTCATCACCAAGGTTCAGACAGAATTCGTAACAGTAACGGATGCGGATGACATATCAGCACCTGCGCGATTACAAAAGCAAATTGATCTACTTGATGGTGATAAAGATTTAGTGATGTGCGGTACGTCTTACCACGCTATTAACGAAAGTGGTTTTGTGATACTTACTGCTAACATTTCCTCTGATTGGACTGAAATTAAAAAAGATATTACAGAGAAATCTATGTTTCATGGACCGACAACAGTGATGAGAACTTCAGCAATTGCGGGAATGGGCGAGTTTTATCGACACTATTTTAGTGATCATCATGCAGATGCCGATTTGTGCGCCAGGTTAACCGATGTTGGCAAGTCGACAAATATTAGTGAGGCTCTTTACTTATATCGGATAGTTCCTGACTCCGTATCAAGGCGAAATTTTTCACCGAGATTTGCCATTGTTGATAAACTAATTGGTTTTCTCGCAAGACAGCGTCAAGAGCAAAAAGCTGATTGTATAATGACAGGGGATGTTCAGCAATTACTTGCTATTGAAAAAAAATTATTGACAGAGTTTGAAGTTGATCCCTCCCTCATTCATTTTAGGGCTGCGTTCTTTCATTTGTATTGGGGGATGTTTAGTTTGTCAGTTCGAAGCTCCTTGAAGGCATGTCAACTTCGGCCATTGCACATAAAAAATATTCTTGCTTTGTTTTACGTTGCCTTGATGGCATCAATGAAATCGATTAGGATGATTTTGTTTGGTCAGCATTATCGTAAATTAAAATTTTTTATAGTGCACTCATGAAGAAATCCATCGCGATCCTAGGTTCCACCGGGAGTATAGGAACACAAGCACTGGAGGTTATCGCCAGTCATTCAGATCATTTTGAAGTGGAGGTACTGAGCGCGCAGAACAATGCTGATCTTCTAATTGAGCAGGCTACAAAATTCAAACCAAATGTGGTGGTGATTGTGAACGAATCACATTACCAAAAAGTGCATGACGCACTTGATCCCCTACAAATTAAAGTTTACGCAGGAGAGAATGCGTTGGCTTCGGTCGTGCAGATGGATGAAATAGACCTGGTGTTGACTGCACTGGTTGGCTACTCAGGTCTTCGGCCAACGATCAAAGCTATTGAAGCGGGAAAGACTATTGCGCTGGCGAATAAGGAGACACTTGTGGTGGCGGGAGAATTGATTACTTCACTGGCTCGCGAAAAAGGTGTGAATATTTATCCTGTGGACTCGGAGCACTCAGCGATCTTTCAATGTATCGTTGGCGAGTTTGAAAACAAGATTGAGAAGATAATTTTAACCGCGTCCGGAGGTCCATTCAGGGGTAAGACAAGAGCAGACCTTGCGAACGTAACCAAGGCGCAGGCACTGCGGCATCCCAATTGGACGATGGGAGCAAAAGTCACCATTGACTCTGCAACGTTGATGAACAAGGGACTTGAGGTAATTGAGGCCAAGTGGCTGTTTGGTTTAAGTGCGGATCAAATTGAAGTGGCAGTCCATCCTCAATCCATTATCCATTCTATGGTTCAATTTGAAGACGGATCGATCAAGGCGCAACTTGGGCTACCGGATATGCGTTTGCCTATTCAGTTCGCACTGTCGTACCCGGAGCGCCTGAAGTCCGATTTCGAGCGATTTGACTTTTCCAAATACCCATCGCTCACTTTCGAACGGCCGGATACAGAAACTTTTCGTAATCTTGCGCTGGCTTTTGAGGCCTTGCGTCTCGGTGGCAATATGCCATGTGTGCTCAATGCAGCAAATGAGGTGGCTGTGGCGGAATTTTTGAGCGATAATATTGGTTTTCTTGACATGTCTCCTGTGGTGGAGAAATGTATGGATAAAATAAGTTTCGTTGCTCACCCGACTTATGATGATTACGTGAAGTCTGATCAGGAGGCAAGGTCGGTGGCGAAAGAGTTGGTTAAAAAATATAGAATTAAGTAAGAAATGGAAGGAATGATAATGGCGGCCCAGCTTCTGCTGAGCCTTTCGATTTTAATAACGGTTCACGAGTGGGGACATTTCATCACTGCAAGGATGTTTAACATCAAAGTGGAGAAATTTTATCTCTTCTTTGATTTCCTTTTTCCGATGGCTAACGTCCTCAATTTTTCTTTGTTCAAATACAAAAAGGGTGACACTGAGTATGGCGTAGGTTGGTTTCCGCTTGGCGGATATGTGAAGATTGCCGGGATGGTAGATGAGAGTATGGATAAGGAGCAGATGAAGCAGGAGCCTCAACCCTGGGAATTCAGAGCTAAGCCAGCCTGGCAGCGTTTGATTGTGATGTTGGGTGGAATCATCGTTAATGTGATTACAGGTGTGCTGATTTTTATTGGCCTTACATACTTTCTAGGTGATACCTACATTCCCAAAGACCTGATCAACGAAAATGGCGGAGTTGAAGCACTTGAGTTGGCACAACAGATTGGCTTTGAGACGGGGGATAAGATTATCAAAATCAATGGCAACGATTTTACCGACTTTCAGGACGTAGCGAAGCCGGATGTATTGCTTTCCCAGAATTCATATTATACAGTATTGAGAGACGGTCAGGAGGTGACAATTCCTATCCCTTCAAACTTTATCGAAAACTTTAATCGCAAGGACGCGATTTCCAATTTCCTTATTCCGAGAATTCCAGCAATTGTAGGTCGGGTATCCGAAAAGGCTCCATTTAAAATCGGGAACGAGCCAGAGCGTGAAGCACAAAGTATCAGCAGCAAAGTGGGTCTTCAGCCTGGTGACCGTTTTGTTGAAGTAGATGGTCAACCGGTAAACTATCATGACGAAGTTTTTGCAATCGTAAAGGCGGGAACGAGGGATTCGATCTCATTTAAGGTTAAGCGCGGAGATGAGATCCTGTCATTCAATGAAAGTTTCAAGGGCTACAGTGCAATTGGCTTTATGGCCAAAGGGCTGGACAAGGATCAGTTGGCGTATATCAACTATGGTTTTGGTGAATCAATCGGCCTTGGTACTGAGCGCGCTTTTGGTGTAATTTTTCTTCAGCTAAAAGCATTTAAGAAAATATTCTCTGGAGACATCTCTTTTCAAAAATCTTTGTCGGGACCGATCGGTATGGCGCAGGCTTTTGGAACGGAATGGGACTGGGAGCGATTCTGGAGAATGACGGGATTGCTGTCGATGGTACTTGCGTTTATGAACCTGTTGCCAATACCAGCGCTTGATGGAGGTTACGTTGTGTTCCTGCTTTACGAGATGATCAGCGGGCGTGAACCATCTGAGAAGTTTTTCGAAACTGCGCTTAAGATTGGAATGGCGTTGCTTTTGGTGTTGATGGTATTTGTTTTCTACAACGACATCGCCAAACTCTTCACGGGAGGTTAATTTCTAAATATTTCAAACTCAACTCTTCGATTGAGTTGCCGGTCCTTGTCGGTGATCTCTTCAACTATTGGCTTTGAGCTTCCGTAACCAATAGCTTCTACCCGATTTGTATCAATTCCAAATTCTTCGGTCAGGTAACGTTTGATTGCGTCTGCGCGGTCTTGTGAGAGTTTAAGGTTAGCTTCTTCGCGACCGGCAGAGTCGGTGTGGCCGGAGATTCTCATATTCAAGCGTGGGTGGTCAATCAGAAAGTTTGCCACCTTATCCAGATCTCGATGCATGCTTTCAAGAATGTTGGCTTTACCGTTTTCAAATTCCAGCGATTCAAATTCGATTTTGCTTTCAATTGGATCTGCTTCTCTGTCCATTTGCATTTCGCCATCCAGGAAAAACAATTCTTCAATTCTGAAAAAGTCATCACCCTGAATGATGAGCAGGTAGTTGCGCCTGTTGATCAATTCAAAATCAAACGATCCATCTTCGCGCAGATATTTTGGTGACACCTCTACACCTTCATCGAGGTCTATTATCGAAACGATACCTTTCAGAGGCTGACCCGTGTGGCTGTTTTTTAATGACCCCTTTAGCGCTACAATTGCTTCTGGTTGTGCTTCCATCGGAACAGGGAAGGAATACAAATCCAGATTGGCGAGGTCTTCTTCCGAAGATTTGGCGTAGTAAAGATTTTTTGATTCTGAGTCGATGGTAAAATAGTATTCACTGCCCGCACCATTTACCAGGGGCCCGATGTTTTTTGGATCCGACCAATAATTGGTGCGATAATAAGACTTGTAGATATCGAATTCACCGAAGTTCAATGGCTGTCCGTTTGAACTGAAGTAAAGCACGTTGAACTTGTGATGAAAAAACGGACTCACTTCACTGTTACGCGTGTTAACAATCGGGCCAGCGTTTTGTGCTTGTGTCCAGTTGCCTTTCGTGTCTTTGGTTGAAAAATAAATATCGGATAACCCGAATCCACCAACTCGGTTGGAAGCGAAATAAAGCGTATCGCCTGTGTGTGTAAGGCTTGGATGAGAATCCCACCCAGTGCTGTTTACCGTGGGGCCAAGATTTTTTGCTGCGCTCCACACGCTATCTGCCCCGAGCTCACTTACATAAAGGTCACAATTGCCGATTGAACCTGGCGCGTTGCACCTTGAAAAGATTAGGTACTTACCATCTTTACTCAGACATGCTGAGCCTTCATTGTAACTAGTATTGATTGTTGAAAACTCATGAGCTTTTCCCCAATACCCTCCGGGTTCGGTGAGGCTAAAGAACAAATCTTCATTAACAACTCTTTCGCCCGCTACATACCTAACGTTTCGTTTTGATGTGAAAAGCAGAATGTCATCTACATTTCCGATTGTTGGGCCATAATCTTCTTTTAGAGAATTGATGTCATCGCCCATATTGATAAGCACTGATTGTGGAGGTTGCAGTGTGTCTACTTCTCTGCGCAGCGCGACTAACTCATAGTAGTAATCGAGTGGAACATAGTATTCCTTTTTATCAGTCTCAATGGAGTCGTACACATGAAACAGTTCCTTGATATTAATTCCCTGCTGGTGATGTTTTAAAATCAATTTGTAGAGCAGAATGGACTCACCGGGCGGACCTTGAGTCTCTGATAATTTTGCAAGTCGCCAGAGCATAGGGGCGTTTTTGCTAAAATTTTCTATCCCGAATTTTCGCACATAGCTTTTCAGGGCGAGGTATAGTTTGTCCTGTAATCCAGCATTGTCATGCCGCTGGATTTCTTCCAATTCTTTTGCGTTTTGATAAAATCGAACTTTTTGGAGGTTGGGGAAGTCGAATATGTCAGACTGGCTGAATGTGGTGATCGAATCTTCAAGGGTAACGACACCAGCGCTTTTCAGCTTTTTTTGCCGTTTTTGGGCTAGTCCTTCAGTACCTAGAAGTAGCTGAAGTAGGCAAATGGCGATTAATGGCGTCTTTTTCACTAAATCTGTAAACGGTGCCAAGTCAACTTAAATCATAAGTTTAAGCAATTTTCATACATAATTAAGGCTTTGGCATTGTGATTGACCAATATAGACCACATATTAAAATTTGTATCTAAAGCGCATTAAGGTGCCAATTTGGCACGTTGTTACAATATGTTTAAGTCCCTAGAAATCGCTCCGATAGTGCAAGACGACTCAGAAGAGTTGATCCAAATGATCAACCCCGAACAAGAGTCGGATCTCAAACCGGAAGACATTCCCGAAGAAATCTCAATACTTCCAATAAAGAATACTGTTCTTTTTCCTGGTGTAGTGATACCTATTACCGTGACCCGTCAAAAGTCAATCCGTTTGATTAAGAAAGCTTATCAGGGAAATCGGATTGTGGGCGTCATCGCGCAGAAAACAAAAAATACAGAAGAACCGACAGCCGAAGATCTTTACAGATTTGGAACGGTTGCGAGGATTATCAAGATGTTGGTGCTGCCTGATGGGAATACGACCATTATTATACAGGGAAAGAACCGATTTGCAGTACGCGAATTTCTAAATGAAGATCCTTATCTCACAGCCCGTATTGAACTCAAGTCTGATCAAAAAGAAGATTTGAAGTCACACGAAGTGAAGGCGCTCGTGCAATCGCTAAAAGATGCAGCTTCAAAAATTTTGAAACTCAACCCGGAGATTCCCCAGGAAGCTCAGGTAGCGTTGGACAATATTCATAGCACGTCATTCCTTATCCATTTCCTCAGCTCAAATCTGAATGTGGAGGTAACGGATAAACAGAAGATTCTTGAAACAAGTAAAATTATTGATCGAGGTACCCTTCTGTTGAAATACATGTTGAAGGAAATCCAGATGCTGGAGATTAAATATGAGATTCAAAAGAAGGTTCATACCGATATAGACCAGCAGCAGCGTGATTACTTTCTTCGTCAGCAAATTAAAGTGTTGCAGGATGAACTGGGTTTCGATGGGCCGGACAAAGAGATTGAGCGGCTTCGTGCCCTTGGCAAAGAAAAGAAGTGGTCAAAGGAGGTAGCGGAGCATTTCAATAAGGAACTTGACAAACTGCAGCGCATTAATCCGCAGGCGGCTGAGTTTCCTGTGGCGATGAACTATGTCGAGTTCATGCTTGACCTTCCCTGGAATGAAGGCACAGATGACGACTTTGATTTAAAGAGAGCGAAGCGCATTCTGGACAAGGATCATTTCGGATTGACAAAAGTTAAGAACCGGATATTGGAGTATCTGGCAGTGTTGAAATTGAAGCAAGACATGAAGGGACCAATTCTTTGCCTTCATGGTCCTCCCGGTGTCGGAAAAACATCATTGGGAAAGTCGATAGCTACTTCATTGCAACGCAAGTACACACGCATGTCATTGGGTGGCGTACATGATGAGGCAGAGATACGCGGTCACCGGAAAACTTATGTGGGTGCGATGCCCGGAAAGATTTTGCAGAACATTAAAAAATCGAAATCATCTAATCCGGTTTTCATTTTAGATGAGATTGATAAGGTACGTTCCGATTTCAGAGGCGATCCATCATCAGCTTTGTTGGAAGTTCTGGATCCGGAACAGAACAGCACTTTTGCAGATAACTATCTGGAAGTGGAATATGATCTTTCAAAGGTCTTATTTATTGCGACAGCCAATTCACTTGAGACAATACATCCTGCGCTGAGAGATAGAATGGAGGTTATTGATATCTCTGGTTACACCGTTGAGGAGAAGGAGCAGATTGCGAAGCGACATCTTGTGCCCAAGCAAATGGAGGAGCACGGATTGAAGCGTCATAAGATTAAGTTTGAACTCACTGCGATTCGAAAAATTATCGAGAGCTATACGCGAGAGTCTGGAGTTCGTAATCTTGAACGTAGAATCGGATCTGTGATCAGGCACGTAGCGAAGTCCGTTGCGATGGAAGAAGACGTACCGAAATCCATCACGCCAGAATTTGTTGTTAAGGTATTGGGTGCGGAAATCTTTGATGACGAACTCTATCAGGATAATAAAACCGCAGGTGTGGTGACGGGTCTTGCATGGACACAAGTCGGAGGTGACATTCTTTTTGTAGAATCAAGTTTAAGTAAGGGTAAGGGCGTGCTTACGTTGTCTGGGCAGTTGGGTGATGTGATGAAAGAATCTGCAGTAGCTGCGTTATCATATCTCAAATCACATGCAGCCGATCTCAAAATTGATCATAAAGCATTTCAGCAATATGACTTGCATGTGCACGTGCCGGCAGGGGCGATCCCTAAAGATGGACCATCTGCGGGCATCACAATGCTAACTTCATTAGCGTCAATTTTTACACAAAGGAAAGTAAAATCAAAACTTGCCATGACGGGAGAAATCACGCTTCGTGGAAAGGTGCTACCCGTAGGTGGTATCAAAGAGAAGATATTGGCAGCAAAACGAAGTGGTATTAAGGAGATTGTTTTGAGTGCGAAGAATAAAAGAGATATCAACGAAATTGAAAAAAGCTATCTGCGAGGATTGAAATTTCATTTCGTAGACACGGTAGATCAAGTGTTAAAGATAGCGTTGATGAAAGATAAGGTTGATAATCCTCTTCACTTTGAGTTCACCGAGGCCAAACAGAGCTAGTTTTGGAATTGCTTCCTTGTTAATTTGCCCTGAATGAGGAGGGTATTTTTCGGTATTTGTTTTTTCACATTAGCACTGTGTCATAGAGGTTGGGGTCAGTCTGCTACTACCTCTTTTCCTACGCTGTCGTTGCCAGTAAGTGCAGAGATATCCGGAGTGAGTGGAGTAAATGTTTCGGACGATCAACTATCGGTTGCTCAGTTCCAAAATAACCCATCACTTTCATCAGATACACTTGATGGGTCGCTATCGGTGAGTCACCTCTTTTATTTTGCTGGTACTGGATTTACCAGTTTTGCTTTCCAAAACGACTTTCGTTCCATTGGCTTGATTTCATTTGGGGTGAGTCATCTAAGTCTCGGGAATGTGGATGGATATGATTTGTTTGGTACGCCTACGGGTTCGTTTAGCTCGGGTGAAACTGTGCTTGCCATTGGGAAATCGCATCAGATCAATCAATTCAGGTTCGGTGCCAATTTGAAAGGCGTCTTTTCCAATCTTGCTGGTTATCGGGCAAGTGGTATCTCTCTTGATGTAGGAGGTTTGTTTGTTCATCCGCAAAAGGATTTTACAATTGGCCTGGTGATCAAGAATGTTGGTGTTGTAACGAAAGAGTTTTCCACAACGAGTTCGAGTTCAATTCCTTTTGATGTGCAAGCGGGTGTTACTTATAAGCCAGAACACATGCCACTTCGATTTTCAGCGACTACGTATCACCTCACAGAATATAATAGCCCTTATGAGATTGATGTGACCGATCCTCCAGGAACATTGGATAAGGTCCTTAGCCATCTTACCTTTGGCGGTGAATTATTGATTCATAAGAATGTATCACTTCTTCTCGGCTACAACTTTTTAAGACATCAGGAGTTGAAGTTGGAAGGTGCGGGAGGAGGCGCTGGCTTTTCGATTGGAGCACTAGCAAAGGTAAATCGGTTCTCACTGTCTTTCAGTCGATCGGGTTATGTCGCTGGAGGCGCCTACCAGGTCTCATTGAATGTTGATACTAAAAAATTAATTATACGGAAGTAGTAATATGATGAATTCAGAATATTTGACGCCACGTCAAATCGTAGAGGAACTTGATAAATACATTATTGGACAAAACGATGCGAAGAGAAATGTAGCCATTGCTCTTCGTAACAGGTGGAGGCGCATGAGTGTGAAATCTGAAATCCAAACCGAAATTGTACCGAACAACATTTTGATGATTGGAGCCACGGGGGTGGGTAAGACGGAGATCGCAAGAAGACTTGCAAAACTTGCTGACGCACCATTTGTGAAAGTTGAGGCTTCAAAGTTTACAGAAGTCGGTTATGTGGGCCGTGATGTGGAGAGTATGGTGCGCGACCTGGTGGAGCAAGCTGTAAATATGATCAAGGCACGTAAGAAGGAACAAGTAAAGGAGAGGGCAGCTGCCATTGTGGATGAGATCATTCTTGATGCTTTGATACCACCGCTCAAAGGCCCAACAATTAAACCGGTTCAGCAGCCTTTCAGTGATGCAACCTCAGACTCACCGACATCAGATGCAGAACTCAACGAAAGGACGAGAAACCTTTTTAGAGAGAAGATCAAGAATGGCGAAATGGATGATCGCAAAATCGACATTCAGGTCAACCAAAAGAGCGGACCCGGTATCGGAATGATTGGAGCTGGAATGATGGATGAGGCATCGATGATGAATCTTCAGGATATGATCAGTGGAATGCTTCCGAAAAAGGCCAAGAAACGGAAGGTCACCGTTAGTGAGGCGCGAAAACTATTGCTGGAAGAAGAGGCAGCCAAATTGATTGATATGGATGAAGTAAAAGAAGAAGCCGTAAGAGTTGCAGAAAATTCCGGTATTATTTTTATAGATGAGATTGATAAGGTAGCGTCTGGATCAGGAAAGAAGGGTGGGCCTGATGTAAGTCGCGAAGGAGTACAACGTGATCTGCTCCCTATTGTTGAGGGAAGCACAGTGAACACAAAACACGGAGTGGTAAAGACGGATCATATTTTGTTCGTTGCGGCAGGAGCCTTCCATATTTCAAAACCTTCGGATTTGATTCCTGAGCTTCAAGGACGATTCCCGATTCGAGTGGAGTTGAACAACCTGACCAAAGATGATTTTGTTCGCATTCTGAAGGAACCCAAAAATGCACTGACCAAACAGTATACAGCGCTTTTTGAGGCTGAAGGTGTAACGATCGAATTTGAAGAATCGGCTTTAGATTCTATCGCTCAGACTGCATTTGAAATCAATGCTGAGATCGAAAACATTGGAGCCAGAAGACTCCACACAGTAATCAGTAAATTGCTGAATGAATTTTTGTTCGATGTGCCAGACAAAATTCAACCGAACTCACACATTGTTATCACGAAAGACATGGTGAGCGAGAAACTCAGCGGTTTGGTTAAAAACAAAGATCTAAGTGAGTATATTCTGTAGTGGCCAAGCCCATTGCCATACTGATTTTAACGTTTGTCTGCCTTGAATCTTTGGCCATAGAACAGGATTCTCTCAGGCAGGACAACATAGAATCCTACAGTGACTATTTCTTTTTGGGTCCGTTGTTGCAGCGTAATAGCATCGACTTTAGCGTTGTATCGTCTCTTGATAACAAAAAGAAAATAGAATACAAGTCTAATACCTCTTATGCCCTAGGCGCGAATCTCAACTTGTTTGATGTTAACATTCGTTTTGCTTTCGCTGTGCCTTTGGGCGCCAAAAGTGAGAGGCTTTTCGGTGAAAGTGATATTAGAGGTTTTCAAATTGCCGGGATCACACGCAGGTGGTTTGCTGACGCTTCTTTCATTCGGTACAATGGTTTTTACAGAGAGTCATCTGATATCGTTGTCCCGAAAGGTCAGCCCTTTCCACAAAGAAGTGATATTGATATTTCAAACCACGGGATTTCATTTGGATATATTTTTAACCACGAGCGGTTTTCACTTAAGGCGCCTTACCTATTTAGTGAAAGACAAAAGAATAGCCGGGGATCATTTATCATCAGCGGTGTACTCTCAACATTTACGTTGTCTGCTGACTCAGCGCTTGTACCCGCGCCACAATGGGTCAGTTGGGGCCCCGGGGCTACAGTTAGCAGAATAAGGTTTACTTCGCTTGGGGTCGGCCCGGGATACAGTCACACCTTTGTGATGAAAAGATTTTTTGTGAACCTGACATTGACATTAGGCCCCGCGCACTATTGGCTTTCTTACACTGACGCAGACAGAGATCACAACGATATCAAAATCGATGCTTTCTCACAGGGAAGGATAGGGGTCGGGTATAATACTCACAAATTTTTTGCGGGCTTAAGTATCACCACACAATCAAGAAATGTCAACTATGATAATATCACATTGCAAAATGGGGCAGCTGTGTTTCGGATTGTGACCGGTTATCGTTTTCCCGAAGAGGGGATTTTGAAACGAAAGGCAACAGAATTACTTCCTATTGGTTTGTAATACTATTTTTTCAAGTTCTTTTTCGGAAAATCAAAAAAATAAAGCTTCCCGCAACCAGGTTTGATTTCTTTCCAGGAATTGATTTTAAGTTTGCCAGCAACAATGCCACACGTAGGCACGTTCATGATTCTTTCATTCAGAAGTTCGTTGACGAAATCGGTAAGACCTGGATTATGTCCGAAAATCATCACTTCATCGAAGTTGTCACTGCACGCAGCGGCCGCTTCAAAAAGCTCATCCTCACTCGCATGATAAATTTTCTGATCAGTTTTTATTCTTTTCTGATCGTAGCCTAGAATATCAGCAATCGTTTTGCAAGTGGTTAGTGCTCTGTTTGCAGGACTGCTAAGCATAAGATCAGGAACAATTTCTCGTTCCTTCAACCTTCGCGCCATCTTGGGTGCATCACGTTCACCACGTTCATTCAGTGGTCGGTCGAAATCGCGAAGGTCAGGATCGTCCCAGCTTGATTTGGCGTGACGAACAACGTAAAGGATCTTCATCTTCGATATAAAGAGAAAATATTGTTAAAGGCTGAATTTAGCGAATGCTGACTTATCTTGCGACTTACTATGGCAAAACGTCCCTTGAGAAAACGCGTCAAGTACAGTGTAGTATACTACTTCGTCCGCTTTCTCATATTCATTTCCAATTTGATCCCTCGGAAGTTGTGGCTCGCATTCTGTGGAGGGCTGGGTAGGTTAGCTTATTCATTTGCAAATAAAACCAGAGAGTTGGTGATTCTCCATCTTGGCCTGGCTTTCAGTGGCGAGATGTCGATGAGAGAAATTTTGGCCATGAGTAAAGAAGTGTTTAGGATGTTGGGTAAGAATGCCGGAGATGTATTGCGGGCACGGAAAGTGAAAACGATGAAGGACCTTGATCGTTTTCTTGTAACTCATGGTATAGAAAATTTCGATGTCGCAACTGCAAAAGGTAAAGGTGTTATTTTTTTGACTTGTCATCTTGGAGCTTTTGATATTCAAATTACCAACATGGCATTAAGAGGTCTGAAGCCTAATATCATTGGCACTCCGCTTAAAGATGAGAGACTTAATGAGCTTCTGTTTGACTATCGAAACGCGTATGGAGCTGTAGCGGTAGAACGTGGCAAAGAAACGCTGCGATTGATTAAGGCATTGAAAACAGGAGGTTCTGTGGCAATACTCATAGATCAGGACACGAAAGTGAAAAGCAGGTTTGTCAATTTCTTTGGGATGAAGGCTGCTACTCCCGTTGGTGCTGCGATATTGGCTATGAAGACCGGTGCGGCTGTCGTGCCTACTTATATTTTTTTAGGAGACGATGGCATGCAACATATGCACATTCTCCCTGAGATCCCTACGGTGTTGACTGGCGATGAGGAGGGCGATATGGTTGCGAATACTCAGAATTATACGGCTTTCATTGAAGAGCAAGTGAGGGCACATCCTACGCAGTGGGTTTGGATGCATGAGCGCTGGAAGACAAAACCGGGTGAGGAAATTGTCTGATTTTAAATTCCCTAATTTTTAAAATTTCACGTTTCGAGGGGGAGAAATGAAGACTCGTTGATTGTTACCTTCATGGTAGCAATGCGGTCTTTTTCTAAAATAGTAATTCTTCTGCTCGTTCTCGAGGGCTGTATTGACCGCCTGGATACGGCCACTGTCAACCAGGGTGAGGGAACTCTAATAGTTGACGGCTATATCTCCGATGAAAAAGGGCCCTATCAAGTGACAATGGTTCGATCATCAGCAGTGGATGGCATACTGAACAATCCTATTCCAGTAGAAGCGAAATCGGTTTTGCTTATCAATCAAGATAAAAGTGAGGAGTTGATGACTTACAAAGGGGATGGTTTGTATGAAAGTGACCCAGACGGAATGCGAGGTACCGTGGGTGAGAAGTATTTTATAAGAATTGAGCTGATGGATGGGACCATGTTCGAATCCGATCCGGAGGAAATATTGCCAACGGGCAAGGTAGATAGTGTTTACTATCAATTCGTGTCGTCTAAGCCAGAAAGTGGCCCGACAGCATACGGGTTCAATGTTTTTATGAATGCTTCTACTTTACCAGAGGGAGGCTACGCGCGTTGGCGTTATACTGGCATTTTCTCATTGGAGACATTTCCGCACCTCAACAAGGCGAACTGCAATTGTTGTTCGTTTCCTGGCGGGCCCGAACCATTGCCTTGTAGCGGATACTCAGTCAATGAAAATGGTCTTGTGCTCGTTCGTGAATGTACATGTTGTGTATCCTACGTCTCGGAACCGGAGTCCGCCCCTCACCTGAATGACAACGCAGCGAAGACTGATGGAACTTTCAAAAAAGTTGAAATGGGCTATGTGGATTTTAATGAATATAGTTTTTCACGAGATCGATATATGCTCAAAGTCGATCAGATGAGTTTGACTCGGGAAGCGTATGAGTACTGGAAGGTGTTTAGAGATCAAAAGCAAGGAGTCGAAAGTTTGTTTCAGCCCGCACTAGGAAAGGCGAGGACGAATATTCGTTCGATTAATAGCGCTCAGGAGGCTGGTGGCTTTTTCTATGCCACATCAATTCATACCAAGGTGGCATTTATAGTTGGGAGCAGGGATGCCAGTATCCGCGTACCACAATATCGAATTCAACCTCCTCAAACTAATTGCGGGCTCTGGTCAACTGGTTCTCAAATATTTCTGCACTCAACGACTGTGAAGCCTCCTCAGTGGGTTGATTAAAATCTTATCAAATCAGTGTCAGGAGGGGTATATCCATTAATTCTCGCCATCGACATCATCTGACCTTTATGATGGAATTCGTGCGTGATTACGTGAGTGAATAACTTAAGTGGTGTGAATCCAACCTTTCCTCGGTTCGGTAAATTGCGTTCGAGCAGTTCATCAGCGTCATCATAGAATTTTTCAAAGAACTCTTCAACAAGTTTGTTTACTTTGATAAACTCGCCACGAAGTGTTTCGACATCTGTTATATTCTGACGGCTCAAATATTCAATCTCCTTCTCGAGCGCAAACTTGCCTATCCAGTGAATGTAAGTGTCAGCTACATGTGCATGAGTGCCACAGATACTTCCTCGGCCAAAATTCTCAACAGGCTTGGTGAAGTGTTCAGCACTTATCGTTTCGCAGAAGTTAAATACTACTTCCCTCGATCCCTTTACAAATGTGTATTGTTTTGTGGCAGCTTCCATGCGATGAAAAAATAATCGGATACAATTAACCCTTTTTGTAAAGCATTGCAAAGAGAATCATTATCAACTATTTTGTGAGCCAAATCACTAATGTTATGCGTTTCATTTTCACATTGCTACTATTAAACGTTTGTTTAATTGCCACAGCTCAAGTTTCCAAGACTGAGAAAAAAATTGTGACATCAGTCGATGCCCATCACCATGAAGCTTTGAAACTTTGGGAGGAGGTTGTTAACATCAACAGCGGCTCCATGAATTTTGACGGTGTGAAAAAAGTGGGAATGATTTTTAAAGCAAAACTTGACGCGCTCGGTTTTGAAACAAAATGGATTGACGGAAAAGAATGGGGACGATCAGGTCATCTGGTGGCCGAGCACAGAGGAAAAGGTAAAACAATGTTGCTCATCGGACACCTTGATACCGTGTTCGAGTTAGCAAGCCCATTCCAACAATTTAAAACTGTAAATGACTCAACTGTAAGTGGGCCGGGTGTTGGTGATATGAAGGGTGGTGATGTGATTATAGTTCAGGCCATGCAGGCACTCAAAGAATCCGGTGCCCTGAAGGACATGAATATTATTATCGTGATGACGGGTGATGAAGAGCTAAGCGGTAAGCCTTTGAGTTTGGCAAGGAGAGATCTTATTGAAGCTGCTAAGAAAGCAGATATCGCGATTGGATTTGAAGATGGAGACGGAAATCCAAAGACGGCCGTTGTGGCAAGGCGTAGCTCGTCAGGTTGGCAGCTGAACGTGGAGGGTGTGCCAGCACACTCATCGCAGGTTTTTACAAAAGATATTGGCGCGGGCGCGATATATGAGACAGCAAGGATTGTAAATGGTTTTTATGAAGCACTTTCAAAAGAAGAGAACCTGACATTTAATCCTGGGATGATACTTGGCGGTACAAGTGTTGATCATGACAGGGATATGGATGGAGGAAGCGCTTACGGCAAGAGTAACATCGTGGCAAAGAATGCAGTCGTCACCGGTGACATCCGTGCTATCTCTCCTGAGCAGCTGAAGATGACACAAGAGACGATGACTAAAATCGTAGCGGAGCATCGACCTCAGACCAAGGCAGAGATCACATTTGGTGAAGGCTATCCTCCTCTTGCACCGGTGCAAGGTAACTACGATCTGCTTGCCAGATTCAGTAAAGTGAGTTTGGATCTGGGCTTTGGAGAGGTGCGTGCTGTGAATCCTCGTGATGCAGGTGCTGCCGATATCTCGTTCACGGCTCCTTACGTGGAGATGGCGATGGACGGCCTGGGACCGGGCAGCGCTGGTGGACATACGGTAAACGAAACAGCAGACCCAAGAACGATTGCGATTCAGGCAAAGCGTGCTGCGGTGCTCATGTATAGACTAAGTCAGGAGAAGATCAGTACCGAACGAAAAAAATAGAGGCAAGCTCTATTTTTTGAATATAAAATACACGGCACCAATTAGGAGAAGGAAACCTACAAAATGATTCCAGCGAAAGGTTTCGCTCTTAAACAGGAACAACGAAAAAATAAGAAACACAATCAGGGTAATGACTTCCTGAAGGACTTTTAGTTCCACCAGCGAAAATGGGCCACCATAATTTTTGAAACCAATTCGATTAGCTGGCACCTGAAGGAGGTATTCAAAAAACGCGATTCCCCAGCTAATGAGGATCACCGTTATTAGCGGAAGGTTCTGGCTCCATTTCATTTCTTTGAATTTCAAATGACCATACCAGGCAAACGTCATGAAGGTGTTGGAGAGTGTGAGCAACACAATGGTGTAAAGTGGTTTCATAGGTTGTGTCTATTTGGTAAAAATAAAAAAGCAAATGCAGTTAAGCATTTGCTAGTCTTATATAACGATAAGGGCGTTTTTTACTTAACGAGCTTCTTGTAACGAATTCGGTGTGGCTGATCGTCACCCAGTCGCTTCTTCTTGTTCTCCTCGTATTCGCTGAAGGTACCTTCATACCAAAACACCTGCGAATCTCCCTCAAATGCCAGAATGTGTGTACAAACTCTGTCGAGGAACCAGCGATCGTGAGAGATGATTACAGCGCAGCCAGCAAAGTTCTCCAAAGCTTCTTCCAGAGCGCGAAGCGTGTTCACATCAAGGTCGTTAGTAGGTTCGTCCAAAAGCAATAAGTTGCCTCCTTGCTTCAAAGCTATTGCGAGGTGCACACGGTTACGCATACCACCTGATAGCTCTTTTACTTTCTTCTGCTGGTCTGTTCCTCCAAAATTGAATTTACTGACGTATGCCCTTGAGTTGATTTGCTTTCCACCCAGGTCCATAAGCTCGCTGCCATCGGTGATTGCCTGCCAAACGGAATCATCTGGCTTAAGGTCATCATGTTCCTGGTCAACATAGGCGATTTGAACTGTTTCACCTACGCTAAATGTACCGGCATCCGGCTTCTCTTTGCCAATGATCATTTTGAATAGTGTAGTCTTACCGGCACCGTTCGGTCCGATAATGCCTACGATACCGGCAGGAGGTAGAGAAAATGTTAAATTTTCATACAGAAGCTTGTCACCATATCCTTTTGCAACACCGTTCGCCTCTATTACTTTATTGCCGAGTCGCGGACCGGGTGGAATAAAGAGTTCGAGTTTTTCTTCTTTCTCTTTTGCTTCCTGTGTTAATAACTTTTCGTAAGCGCTCAAACGAGCCTTACCCTTCGCATGTCTACCCTTCGGCCCCATGCGTACCCACTCAAGCTCTCGCTCAAGTGTTTTTTGTCTCTTGGATTCAGTCTTTTCTTCCTGTGCGAGTCGTTTCGATTTCTGATCCAGCCACGATGAGTAATTCCCTTTCCAGGGTATACCTTCCCCGCGATCTAACTCAAGAATCCACCCAGCAACATTATCCAAAAAATAACGATCGTGAGTAACGGCAATGATGGTACCCTTGTACTGACGTAAGTGTTCCTCAAGCCAGTGCACGGATTCAGCATCAAGATGGTTTGTAGGTTCATCAAGCAAAAGCACATCAGGCTCCTGTAGCAGCAAGCGACACAACGCTACTCTTCTTTTTTCACCACCGGAAAGATGTTCTACACTTGCATCGGGTGGAGGGCAACGAAGTGCGTCCATTGCGCGCTCCAGTTTGTGGTCCAGTTCCCATGCTTCTGTGGCATCAAGTTTTTCTTGTACCTCACCCTGACGATTGATCAATTTCTCCATCGCATCAGGGTTGTCCATGATCTCGGGATCAGCAAACTTATTGTTGATTTCCTCAAATTCCTTCAGCAGGTCAACAGTCTCCTTAACCCCTTCCTCCACGATCTGTTTTACCGTCTTTGTCTTGTCCAACTGAGGTTCCTGCTCAAGCAATCCAACAGAGAAACTGAGGTCAGATACGACCTCGCCCTGAAACTCCTTGTCGATGCCGGCAATAATTCTCAACAATGAAGACTTACCAGATCCGTTAAGACCCAGGACGCCAATCTTGGCTCCGTAGAAAAATGAGAGATAAATGTTTTTGAGAACTTGTTTGTTGGGTGGGTAAATCTTGTTTACCCCAGTCATCGAGAAAATAATCTTTTCGTCCGCCATTTAGATCAATCCTATTTTAGAGTCGCTAATATGATCAATTTGACCCAGCCCATGAAGTTTGCTCTTGTAAATGTTTATTTCGGGTAAAAACGGAGTGTTTTTTGCTTTCGGGGATTAAAAATGAACCGTGTTTGTTTTAATCAATTAAATTCTATTTTTGCGAAAAATTAAAAGGGAGGACGACTATGTATTGGACACTCGAATTAGCTTCTTATCTGGAAGATGCACCCTGGCCGGCTACTAAAGATGAGTTGATTGACTTCTCTATCAGGTCTGGTGCGCCATTGGAAGTAGTGGAGAATTTGCAGGAGTTGGAAGATGACGGACAACCTTATGAAAGCATTGAGGAAATTTGGCCCGATTATCCCACGAAGGAGGACTTCTTCTTCAACGAGGATGAGTATTAGTGCCAATTAACATTTTTGAGAAAGGCTAGCGGGAACGTTAGCCTTTTTTATTTCTGTGCGCCAAAAGTGCTTCAGCAATCACTAAATCTTCGGCCGTGGTGATCTTGATGTTCTCATAACTTCCCTCAAATAAAGAAATACGATGCCCGCCATATTCAGCCACGCTGGCATCGTCAGTTAGTGTGGTGTCTTCCTTCATTTCGTAGGCTTTTTTTATAAGCCCAATATCAAAGGTCTGAGGGGTTTGAATCAATCTGAAACGGGATCGGTCTACCGCTTTTGTCGTATCCTGATCGGTCATGCGAATAGATTCTTTGAGTCGAACGGCAGCCACTGCCGATTGATGAACAGCTGCCAATCGGAAGGATGCGGCAATGATGTCAGCGCTGACAAGGGGCCTTACGCCATCGTGAATAGCGACCAGACCTTCACCGTCTATTTTACTTAATCCGGATTTTACAGATTGAAATCTTGTGTCACCTCCCTTTTGAAGCGTGATCGGTACGTTGAATTGAAACCTGGTACTTAGTTCAGTCCATATCGGGAAATCTTCTTCCGGAAGTACGAGTATGATTTTTATTTGATTAGAATATCTGAGGAATGCTTCAAGCGTGTGAAGGAGCACAGGCTTACCTTCAAGCTCAAGAAATTGCTTGGGTACTTTGCTCTTGATGCGCGTTCCTTTGCCTCCGGCTACTATTAGGGCGTATTCCGTCACTTTTTTATTGAAGGTTGGTCAAAATAAAAAAAGCTCCAGATATTCTGAAGCTTCCTTTGTAATTCATGTTGGTGTTAAACAATCAACATTGCATCACCATAGGTGAGGAATTTATACTTTTCTTTCTTTGCTACCTGGTAGGCGTGCATTACCTGATCATAACCACCAAATGCTGCTGCCATCATAAGCAAAGTTGACTCAGGCATGTGGAAATTGGTGATCATTGCGCTGCAAATTTTGAAATCGTAAGGAGGGAAGATGAATTTGTCAGTCCAGCCTTCGCGTTCTTTAAGGCGATTGCCTGCAGAAACGGATGACTCAAGGGCTCTCATGGTGGTAGTACCCACAGCACATACTTTGCTCTTTGCTTCCAAAGCTTTGTTCACAAGATCCACGCACTCTTTGCCCACAATAAAGTTTTCAGAGTCCATCTTATGCTTCGTCAAGTCTTCCACATCCACCTGGCGGAATGTACCAAGACCGATGTGAAGCGTGATGAATGTCATATCAACGCCTTTGATCTGGAGACGCTTAATCAATTGCTTAGTGAAGTGCATTCCTGCTGTAGGAGCAGAAACGGCACCTTTGTTTTTAGCATAAATTGTTTGGAATCGCTCTTTGTCAGCGGGCTCAATTTTTCTCTTGATGTATTTTGGAAGGGGAGTTTCGCCCAATGACTCAACCACTTTGCTGAAAGACTCTGAATCGCCATCGAAAAGAAAACGAATTGTGCGTCCCCTTGATGTCGTGTTATCGATTACTTCGGCTACCAGATCACCATCGCCAAAGTAGAGTTTATTGCCTACCCTGATCTTGCGGGCAGGGTCTACCAGCACATCCCATAGGTGCATTTCCGCATTCAACTCACGAAGCAAAAACACCTCTATTTTGGCACCTGTTTTCTCTTTTCTGCCATAAAGCCTTGCTGGAAAAACCATGGTATCGTTACCCACCAGCAAATCTCCTTCATCAAAGTAATCCACTACATCTTTGAACACTTTATGCTCAATTTTGCCGCTGTCGCGGTGAAGAACCATCAAACGTGATTCATCACGGTTTTCGGCTGGGTGTGAAGAGATGAGATTATTAGGGAGATCAAACTTAAATTTGGATAACTTCATAGTTTGCAGCGGGCCCAAAAAGGGCATTTTAAATCAAGGTTGCAAAAATAAGGATTTGTTTTAATTAATGGCTTTTGTAACTCATTTTCGATCCTATCGTCTAACGGGTAAGCATGCTCACATTTCGACTGATTTTTGAAAGTTTTCGCTTCGCATTTCGTGCCCTCAGGGTAAACCTTTTGCGTACTGTGCTATCCCTGCTGGGGGTTACGATCGGCATTTTTGCCATTATCGCTGTATTCACCATCGTGGATTCACTGGAGAGGAATATAAAAGACAGTTTCTCCTTCCTCGGGTCGGGCGTGATTTATGCCGAAAAGTGGCCTTTTCCAGGAAGCGATGGAGGTGAGGAGTACAAATGGTGGGATTATTGGAAGCGTCCTAATGCGTCTTATAATGAGTTTAAGTTTTTACAGACCAACCTTCAAAACCATAGCGGCATTACCATTTTTGCTGCAAGAGGTAATGCAGTAATCCGTAGGGGAAGCAGTAGCATTGGACAAATTGGTTTGAGAGGTGCAAGCGATGGGTATGATGATGTTTTTGAAATCAATGTAGAAGAGGGAAGATACTTTACGTTCGATGAGATAGAGGGAGGCAGGACAGTAGCTATCCTGGGCAACGAGGTGGCAAAGGCATTGTTTCCTAATAGAACGGCAATTGGAGAAACAATTAAAATAAAAAACTCAAAGTTTGTTGTTGTTGGGGTTCAGAAACGTGAAGGTCAGAGTTTTCTTGGCACACCCAGCAGTGACTTTGGATGTATCATACCTTACAATGCATTCAGGAGATTATACCAAACCGGAACGGGTGCGTGGAATGAAACTTCATCACGAATTGGTGTGAAAGGAAGAGAGTCTGATGTCGGTCTCGTGGAATTGGAAAATGAGATGAGGGGGCAGTTGAGAAGCAGGCGTGGACTTCGGCCTACTGAAAAAGATGACTTCGCATTAAATAGACCTGAAGCTTTGGCAAACGTGATCAGTGGATTGTTTGATGTGGTGGGAGTTGCCGGATGGATCATCGGTGGATTCTCGATACTTGTTGGAGGATTCGGTATAGCCAATATCATGTTTGTATCGGTAAAAGAGCGAACCAGTATCATCGGACTTCAGAAAAGCCTTGGATCGAAAAACTACTTCATCCTTTTTCAGTTTTTGTTTGAGGCCATTTTCCTCAGTTTGATCGGAGGCCTCACGGGAATCTTCCTCGTGTTCCTTCTCACGTTCGCTCCATTTGGAAGCCTCGAAGTGATTCTGAGTTTTAAAAACATAGTGCTTGGCCTTGGTGTGTCCTGTGCTATCGGAGTGATTTCGGGTATTGTGCCGGCAGCGTTGGCAGCAAGGCTTGATCCTGTGGAGGCGATCAGGTCATAAAAAAGGCCGTGCCTTTGGCACAGCCTTTAATAATTATCCGAATTAGATTTATTCCTCTACTTCAGCTGGTGCTTTAGCTACACCGGAGATTTTCTCTTTGATTTTCTTTTCAAGTTCGTCCATCAGTTCTGGGTTGTCTTCAATCAGCTGCTTCACCGCATCACGACCCTGACCCAGTTTATTTCCATCGTAGCTGAACCATGAACCTGACTTTTGTACCACGTTCAATTCAACTCCGATGTCAAGTATTTCACCTGACTTGGAAATCCCCCGCCCATACATGATATCAAACTCTACGACCTTGAAAGGAGGAGCTACTTTGTTTTTCACCACTTTCACACGGACGCGGTTTCCGGTAATATCGTCTGCCGATTCTTTTATCTGACCTATTCTTCTGATGTCGAGCCTAACGGAAGCGTAAAACTTCAAAGCATTTCCACCAGTTGTTGTTTCAGGATTGCCAAACATGATTCCAATCTTCTCGCGAAGCTGGTTGATAAACACACAAGCGCATCCCGTCTTGCTGATGGTACCTGTCAATTTTCTCAAAGCTTGTGACATGAGTCGCGCCTGAAGGCCCATTTTGCTCTCGCCCATCTCGCCTTCGAGTTCGCCCTTGGGCACCAATGCCGCCACCGAGTCAATTACAATAATGTCAATCGCTCCGGAGCGAATCAGATGCTCAGCAATTTCAAGAGCTTGCTCGCCGTTGTCAGGCTGCGAGATCAGTAGGTTCTCAGTATCAATTCCAAGTTTCTCTGCGTAGCTCTTGTCAAAGGCATGTTCTGCATCGATAAAGGCTGCCAATCCACCTTTTTTCTGCGCCTCAGCAATGCAGTGCATTGTGAGTGTTGTTTTTCCAGACGATTCAGGTCCGTAAATCTCCGTCACGCGGCCGCGAGGAATACCACCAATGCCAAGCGCCAAATCCAGACCTAGCGATCCGGTAGAAATGGCGGGTATGTCGACAATTTTTTCATCACTCAATTTCATGACCGCACCCTTACCATAAGTTTTCTCCAGTTTATCGATGGTAAGTTGCAGTGCCTTCAGTTTCTCCTTGTTGTCGCTCATATACGTGTTAGATTAAAAGTGTAATTATTCAAAAGTAGGGGATGAAATTACCATTTCAGTGCTTATTCGCCAAGGTTCGCATTTCGATTGGAAGTTGTTTTAGAGCTGATTTTTTCCTTCCGTTCACGGAATTCATTAACCATTAAGGTTTAAGCAATAACTGCTTTAATTTGCACTTTAATAGATTATGCAAAAGGCTGCCCTGATAACTTTTTTGAGTCTTGCCTGTCTGCCGCTATGGGCCCAATTGAACAATCAAATGTTTGAGGATCGACTGGTCGTGGAGGAAGCTGACTCGGGGAAGCTATTTCTGGGTGTTAATTTTTTGGGTTTTTCCAAGAACAACGAATACTTCGATACAATCATAGAAGGCTACACGTTGCTGGGCTACCAGTTCAATCCTTACGTGAGCTACAATATATCTAAAAGCGTGCGACTGGATGCGGGGGCCTTTTTCCATAAAGATTTTGGTAACAATGATTTCTCAACCATAGCCCCAACCCTTACCCTCAAGATCACTAAAGGCAATATGGCCTTGCTTTTTGGCAACCTGGAAAGCAGCTTAAATCACCGCTTAATTGAGCCACTTTACGATTTTGAAAGGGTGATGAATGACAGGTTGGAAACAGGAGTGCAATTTCAGACAATAAAAGATGGGCTATTTTTTGACCTATGGCTTGACTGGCAGAACATGATTTATAACAACGATCCCGAACAGGAGAGATTTGTGTCTGGAGCATCACTTAATAAAAGGATGATTAACGGGGAAGTAGCGCTTCACCTCATCGGGCAGGCATTGGTAAG
>JAGQYM010000028.1 GCA_020436085.1 Cyclobacteriaceae bacterium | reverse complement strand
CCTACTGTTGGCACCAGCCAGCTGATGTCACCCACGTCAGTAGAGGCTGGGAAGAAACCCAGTTTGTATTCCTGTACCTCCTGCGCTTCTGAGATAGGAGGTGCTTTGAAGTCAAAGCTTTCCTGCATCTTTTTTGCGAATGCTTCTTCCTCAGGAGTGTATTTTACACCACCTACTTTTTTGAGGTTGGCATATTGAAGTTTGGCTAAGGTCTCGTTGGGTAGCAGGTTGTAGATTCCTGAGATCACTTCTACTTTCACCGTGGTTTCCGTACCCATCGCACCCGCTTCAGCGGCTTTCACCACGCGGTTCCAAAGCTCTTTTACAGCGTCCACTTCAGGGCTGCGGATGATGTATTCAACTTCGGCATAGTCGGGCACCACGTTAGGAGCTTCACCACCTTTTTTGATTACATAATGAATGCGAGATTCCTGAGGTACGTGTTCGCGCATCAGGTTCACCATGTAGTTCATGGCCTCTACGCCATCCAAGGCAGATCGGCCTCTGTGAGGTGCAGCGGCAGCATGGGCTGAGCGGCCATAGAATCTGAACATCCCTTGTTTCACCGCAAGGCAAGTTTGCGCGCTTGCATTGTTTTGGCTTGATGGGTGCCAGTTGATAACAGCATCAACACCATCCAGCAATCCGGCACGCGCCATATACACTTTCGCAGCTCCACCTTCTTCGGCTGGGGTGCCAAATAATTTTATCGTTCCTGATTTTTTCGAGCTCGCCAGCCAGTTCTTCAAAGCAATAGCAGATGCCGATGAGGCTGTGCCAAAAAGATTATGACCACATCCTTGGCCATTGCCCCCCTCTGTTACGGGTGTCTTGGTAGGCACTGCCTGCTGCGATAGTCCGGGAAGTGCATCATATTCTGCGAGAATGCCAATGACTGGTTTACCCGATCCATAAGACGCCACGAACGCGGTGGGCATACCCGCTACGCCATTATCTATATTGAATCCTTCTTTTGCCAAAAGGTTTTGAAGAGCGGCAGTACTCTTTTCCTCAAGAAAGCCGAGTTCGGCATATCCCCAGATTTCTTTTGCCACCTCACTGTATTGGGCAAAATTCTTATCGAGTTCGTTGATAACGGATTGTTTCTCTTTGTCATACTGGCCAAAGGCTACCGAGGCGAGTAAGCAGAAAATGATGGTTAGCTTCTTCATGTCTTGTCGTTTGATGGCTAATTATATCTTTTTTTTATCATTTCACACCCCGATGTGATCGGATGCTTTGGGCTGTGAAGAAAGGGCAAAGAAGTACTGTCAAATACAGGCCAATAACCTTTGTGCGTGTCTCTCCGTTAATTAACTTTGAAATTAAAAGTACTTTTATGTCAAGTGAATCGAAGTTCGAAAGCGACATAGCCTCCATCCGCACCATGATGGAGCGCACCAGTAAGTTCATTTCACTGAGTGGTCTTTCCGGGGTGCTGGCGGGGATTTATGCCCTGATAGGTGCCGCGATTGCGTACCTGATGATTCAATATCCTAATTCTCCCCTAAGCTATCGTACCGACTCGGTTCAATCATTTGATGTCATTGTCAAGTTGCTTTTCCTTGCAGCTGTTGTTTTGATCTTATCGCTGGGCTCAGTTTTCTGGCTTACTTCCAGAAAAGCAAAACGACTAGGCGCTAGCGTTTGGGATCGCTCGGCCAGATTGTTGTTGATCAACCTGGCAACACCAATTTTTGCCGGAGGTATTTTCATTTTGATCCTTTTGGCTAATGGTCATTATGGTGTAGTAGCGCCTGCTTGTCTTGTTTTCTATGGCTTGGGTCTTATCAACGCAAGCCCCAACCTTTACGATGAGATTCGCTACCTGGGATATTCAGAAATTGTTTTGGGACTTCTATCAGCTGCACTGCCTGGTTATGGGCTGCTATTTTGGTCAATTGGATTTGGAATACTTCACATTGTTTACGGGGTATTGATGCACAGGAAATACGACAGATGAGCAACCCGTTTGATAAGTTAGACAAAACGTTGGAGCACAGCGTGCGACTTCAAATACTCTCGATTCTGATCGTGAATGATTTTTTTGACTTCAGTTCGTTGAAGGATGTTTTGAATCTAACTGATGGTAGCCTGGCTACTCACATCAAAGCACTGGAGAGAGAGAAGTATATTATCGTGAATAAGACATTTGTTGACAGGAAGCCCAACACACGTTATAAGATTTCAGAAAAAGGTCGTCAAGCTTTTAAAAAGCATCTGGATGCGCTAGAGGCTATCGTAAAACAACAGAGGAAATAATTTTTTGTCAATTCACTTTTAAATTAAAAGTACTTTTAAAAATCATAATTATGGACGCACAAAACACACCAACCAATCTATTAGACCGCTTTAACAACTGGCTGCAGGAATCGATCACGATAAAACTTTTGTCGATTGGCTTTTTGCTGCTGATGCTGCTGATCCCACTTTCGTGGATTGATGACCTGATACAAGAAAGACAATTCAGATCAGAGGAGGTTGTTATGGATATCACCTCTAAATGGTCGGGAAGGCAAACGATTTCAGGTCCGATTGTCGTGCTGCCTTACAAATACAGGGAAGTGGTAAAAGAGAAGGGAGAGGAACCAAGAATTGTAGAGCACATTCGCCATGCCTTTTTCTCGCCAAATGATTTGAACATTACGGGTAAGGTTGAGCCACAAGTACTTCATCGTGGTATCTATGACGCAGCAGTGTACGAATCGACTTTGACAGTAAATGCAAAGTGGAAAAAGGAAGATGCCATAGCATTGAAGATTAATGGCGAGGTGCTTTGGAATGAAGCTTACATGATTTTTGGAATATCAGATCTGCGCGGTATTTCAGATAATCCAGTGATTATGAATGGAGATCAAAAACTTGCCTCAGAACCCTCAAATGATCTTGGTGTGGACTATGGAAGTGGATCACTCAAAGGACTCGTGGCAAAACTCAATTGGGCAGACTATTCAAATTTCGATGTTCCGATTTCCCTTCAATTGAAGTTCAAGGGAAGCCGAGGCTTGGACTTTGTTCCATTGGGAAAAACAACGAATGTATCTCTAGAAGGTCCATGGGCGAATCCAAGTTTTAATGGAGAGTTTCTGCCAGATTCCAGAACCATCACTGAACAAGGATTTCAGTCGCAGTGGAATGTTCTCCATTACAACAGACCCTTTGCACAGGCTTGGTTAGGGTCAAGAGATTTGTCGGGTTATGATTTTGGCGTTGATTTGCTTATTCCCGTGGAGCAGTATCAAAAGAGCATGCGCACTTCCAAGTATGGGCACCTGGTGATCTTACTTTCGTTCATCTCTTTGTTTCTGGTTGAGATTTCTCAGAAAATAAAAATTCATCCGTTTCAATATATCCTCACCGGTGCGGCATTGATTATCTACTATACGATGCTGTTGAGTTTTTCAGAGCAAATTGGCTACAACGCAGCTTACCTCATTTCGTCACTGTCAACAGTCGGATTGTTGACACTTTACTCCAGAACATTCCTCAAACCAGCAAAGCTTGTAGTGTTGTTTTCCTCTCTACTGACGATTTTCTACTCCTTCATTTTTGTAATCATCATCCAGCAGGATTTCTCACTGCTCATTGGAAGCATTGGTTTGTTTATAGTCATTGGCGCAATGATGTATCTCACCAGAAAGATCAACTGGTATAAGAATGCAACTGTAGGATAGAGGGGTTGATTAAAAGCACAAGCCCGATCAGTTGAGATCGGGCTTGTCTTTAATTGAACTTAGTCCTTCTCGAGGAACGGATATCGATAATCCGTTGGGCTGACAAATGTTTCTTTAATGGTACGCATAGAAGTCCATCTCAGGAGGTTCATTTTAGCACCTGCTTTGTCATTCGTACCCGAGCCTCTCGATCCGCCAAATGGTTGCTGCGCAACAACGGCACCAGTCGGTTTGTCATTGATATAGAAATTACCCGCTGCGTTTGTTAATTTTTTCGTGGCCATTTCGATCGCATAGCGATCCCTGGCGAGGATAGACCCTGTTAACGCATAAGGCGAAGTTTGGTCAACCAGTTCAAGTGTCTGCTCAAAGTTTTCAGAATGGTAAACGTAAATGGTCACTACCGGCCCGAAAATTTCTTCACACATCGTGACCGAAGATGCATCTTTGGTAAGTACTACGGTTGGCTCAATGAAGTAACCTTTTGACTTGTCGTACTTGCCACCTGCGATGATTTCATTTTGTGGGTTCTTACGTGCCTGCTCGATGTAGCCTGTGATTTTATCAAATGCTTTTTCATCGATTACCGCATTGATGAAGTTGGTGAAGTCTTCCGTAGGCCCCATCTTCATTGACTTGAGATCATCCAAAAGATATTTCTTCACATCGTCCCAGAGATTTGAGGGTATGTAGCAGCGTGATGCTGCAGAACATTTCTGTCCCTGGTATTCAAATGCACCACGGCTGATTGCCGTAGCGATCGCTTTTGGATCTGCACTCTTGTGTGCCATAATAAAATCTTTCCCGCCAGTTTCTCCCACGATGCGAGGATAAGACTTGTACTTGAAAATATTTTCACCAATGGTCTTCCAAACGGTCTGGAATACTTTGGTGCTTCCTGTGAAATGTATTCCGCCAAAATCTTTATGATTGAAAATGACTTCTCCTGTTGCAGGGCCATCTACATATATGAGATTGATTACGCCATCAGGCAAGCCTGCTTCCTTCAGCACCTGCATGATTACATTAGCAGAATAGACTTGTGTGTATGCCGGTTTCCATACGATTGTATTTCCCATCATAGCTGCGCTCGTGGGTAGATTAAGACCAATTGCAGTGAAGTTGAAAGGTGTCAAAGCAAATATGAAACCCTCCAGCGGACGATACTCCATCCTATTCCACACTCCGGCTGATGATGCAGGTTGATCGCGATAAATCTCAGTCATGAAGTGTGCATTGTATCGAAGGAAATCGATTGACTCGCAAGCTGCATCAATTTCCGCCTGGAAAGCATTTTTCGATTGACCAAGCATTGTAGCTGCATTGATCTTGTGGCGGTACGGCCCTGCGATGAGGTCAGCAGCTTTCAGAAAAATTCCTGCACGATGTTCCCAGTCCAGATTTGCCCACATTTCCTTTGCCGCCATGGCAGCAGCGATTGCCTGTTCAACGTGACTTTTGTCACCTTCATGAAAGTGTCCCAAAAGATGTTTGTGATCGTGAGGAGGAGACATCGAAATTTTATTGCCGGTGCGGACTTCATCACCACCGATATACATCGGTATGTCAAGTTGTTTTGAGCGCGCTTCCTCAAGTTCCTTTTTTAGTAAAGCTCGTTCTTTGGTTCCTGCGGCATAAGAGATAATAGGTTCGTTTTTCGGAGCAGGGACATTAAAAAAGCCATTAGCCATATTGTGTAAGATATTTTGGTTATACGAATTAAAGCCTCCTGTTTGAGGGGAAGCAAAGGTAATCAATTTAACAACGATCAGAGGATGGATTTAAGTTCGATCAGGTCCGCAATTTCATATGTGGTTGTATGATTATGTGGCTTGCGAAGGGGATTGAAATAAGCCGAGTGAATTCCGGCATTGTTGGCCCCTTTGATATCAGTGTTGAGATTGTCTCCAATCATGAGCACCTCATGATTTTCATGTGCGCGGCCTTTTAAAGCGTAATCGAAGATTTCACGAGCCGGTTTTTTATGGCCTACGGTTTCTGATGTGATTACATTTTCGAAGTAGTCGCTAATACCAGATGATGAGAGTTTAACAGATTGAATTTCTTCAAAGCCATTTGTGATGATAATCATCTGATACTTCCCCTTCAGGTAGTCAAGAATTTGCTTGGCGTTGGGCAGTAGGTTTTTTTTGGTAGGTGAAAGTCTTACATAGTCTGACGACATTTCTAAAGACAGTTTGTAATCATCTACGCCAACAGCAGTGAGTATTCGGTGAAACCTTTGATAACGAATTACATCTCGCTGTATTAATCCCAGGTCGAACTGATCCCACATCTGCGTGTTCATGTCAACAAAAACTTCAAGGAAGTTTTGGAACGACTCCACACCTTTTTCTTTAAGCTCATGCTTGAGGTATAATTCCTGTAGCGCTTCAGCGCAATTGGTATCATAGTCCCAAAGGGTATGATCCAGATCAAAAATGACACACTTGTAAGAGGAGGTCACGTACTAGTCGCGGATGAGGGAACGGATATTAAGTTTATTCAGGGCCAACTCCCGATTGGAGTATAGCGTCTCGTACACCTGCTGATCTTTTTGCAAGACCGGGTCACGGCTGATGAATTGTAAAATTTGCTTTACGATATCAAACACTTCGTCTTTTATTTGGTAGAACACCCATTGGTTATATTTTCTGGTGGTGAGGATGTCTGAATTTTTTAGGTAGATCAGGTGGCGTGACGTTTTGGTTTGGGTGAAATCCAGAATCTTTTCAAGGTCGCTGATACACATTTCACCATTGGTCATAATCAGGTTCAGAATTCGTAGTCGGGAGGTATCTGAACAAGAGAGAAAAATCTGAGCGCCTATATCAATGTTGAAGTGTTTCAGTCGCATGCCGCTGGTGTAAATAATTGGCGAATGGCACCATTTTTATGCACGCTCAAGTTAATATAAAAACATCAATCTAAATGGTTCGTTATCACATTAGGTGAGATAGGACTCAATTCCTATCTTTGAAAGATTGAGATTATGGTTGGAAGCAAAACAGGTTGGTTAGTCGTTTTTCTCGGTCTTCTTCTTTGTGGAGTGGCTACGCAGGGATACGGGCAAAGCAAAAAGCGTGTGATTCAATTGTCAGGAGTAATTCTGAGTGAGGACAGCGTGTCGGGCCTGCCGGGAGTGCACGTTTACGTACCTAAAGCTGGGCGAGGCACTACTTCAAATCGAGCCGGTTATTTTTCTATGCCGGTGTTAGAGGGTGACAGCGTTGTGATCAGTTCAGTGGGCTATACACGCAGACATTACATCGTGCCGCCATCAGCTTCAGAATTTCTTACAATAATCGTTGAGATGGTTCCGGATGTTACCTATCTCAAGGAGGTAGAGATTATGCCGTTCCCTACTGAGGAGGTTTTTAAAGAGGCAGTGCTGGCATTAAATATTCCATTTGATAATGGAGTAGATCCGCGGGCGATGAATGCTGAGTTGCTCGCTTTGATGTTACGCACAACACCCATGGATGGTAATGCGAACTACCGGTATTACATGGATCAGTACTCGGGTTCCATTAATGACCGATTTCAACCCAGAGTCAATCCATTCTTGAACCCATTCAATTGGGCCAGATTTTTCCGCGACCTGAAGCAGGGGAAAAAATAATCTAAGCGTTTTTCATCGCGAGGTATACGCCATTGGTCCACCCAAACCCATCTTGATTCGGGTATTCACCGCCACCACCCACGTCTCCGCTGCCGAATACATCGTACTTCTCCATCATCTTTCCGGTTTCACGATAAACCCTTTCGCAGGTGTTTAACCAATTGGATTTGATAACGTCTGCCAGTTCGTGCTGTTTATAGTTTTTCAAGCCAGCAAAAGTTATCCACTGCAGTGGTGCCCAACCGTTTGGTGCATCCCATTGTTGGCCAGTTTTTTGAATGGTAGTGGTAACGCCTCCAGGTTTTAGAAATTCTTCTTTAATGGTGTTGGCAACTTTGTGTGCTTGCTCATCACTGGCTATCGAAAAGAAAAGCGGAAATGCGCCCGCAAGCGTCAGGCTACTGGTTGTTTTGTTTTGTATAAAATCAAAATCGAAAAAAAACGAGCTTGATTCATTCCAACAATGTTTTTTGATGGCGTTGATTCTTCGCTCACCAGCCGCTTTGTATGAATTAGCTTTTGCTGATTGATTCAGATGCGAATAGATATCAGACAAGGTATTCTCCACATCTGCCAACAAACAATTCAAGTCCACCGGAATAATATCGGTGGTGTGAATCGAACTGAACTTGTTAGGGTCACTGAACCACCGACTGCTAAAGTCCCATCCGGATTCGGCAGCCGCCCTGATGTGCCGGTACAATTCAGATTTTGCTGAAGAATGGTGAGCCAGTTCCACATCTTCTTTGTAGGCTTCGGGCCTAGGTGTGTCATTTTCATCCCAAAAGCGGTTCAGGATGGAACCATCCTTTAGCATCACCACTCTCTTTAATGCATTTTTTTCAGGCGTGAGTTGCTCAATTCCATTCATCCAAAACCGATATTCCTTTTCAACCTGTTGAAGATAGTTTAAGAGGATTGGCTTATCTTTTGAAACTTCGCCTAACAACTTAACCATCAAAGTGAAAAATGGAGGTTGAGATCTGCCCGTGTAATAGGTTCTGTTTCCATTCGGAATGTACCCTTGCCTGTCAATCAGGTGTGCAAAGTTTTTCACCATGTTTTCCATGAGATCAACCCTCTTCGACTGGCGCAAGCCAAGCATGGTGAAATAGGAATCCCAGTAGTAGATTTCACCAAATCTTCCTCCCGGAACGATGTAAGAGTTTGGAAGTGGAATTAGCGAACTCTGAGCTTCATCTGGTTTTCTTGTAAGTACGTCCCATAGTTTTTCGATATGGGCTGTTACTGAAGTGTTCGTGTTGCTTTCAAATCCCGTTGAGTGCGTTTCCGGAGTTTGAAAATTTCTATTTACAAAATCAGGGAGACTAAAATCTGGCTTGTTGCGCTCGGTTTGATAATCTGAAACGATGGTTGCGAGATCGCGTTTCGGTGTGCAATCGGGAAACGTTTTGCTATCGGGGAAGACGGGCAAAAGTTGAACTGCCTCAAAGAAGTCTCCGGTTTGATGAATCTCCATAAAATCTAATGAGAGGCTGTGGTTGACATTTGAATTTCAACATCTGATTTCTTCTGGAGCCTGTTGAAAAAGAAAAGCAGTACTATAAGTAGGGTAATCGGCACCAGTGAAAAATAGAATGCAGATTCGCCACCGAATGATTCAAAGATATTTCCGGTAATAATGGATCCTGTTGTTCCCCCCAAAGCTGAGAAAATCACAATCAATCCCGACATAGGGCCATGTTGTGCTTTTGGAAGAGTACTCAGGATCACAGAATTGATCGCGGGATAAATGGGAGCGAGAAACAATCCAATAAAAGGAAAAACGAAGGCACCAATCGGAGCTGAGCCCCAACCGGTAACGGGTCCGTGCTCGATTTGCGCTAAAGGAATCGCGACCAATACCAGAACGGATGCCGACAAAAGACAAATAACAAGGACATTAAACCAATGAATTTTTCTCAGCACCACACCTGCGGCAAATCTGCCGATGGCAGTGGAGGCAGCAAGGATACTGGCCATCTGAATACTAAGTGTGATGGGCAGTTGAAGTACCTTACTGTTGAAAGTAGGAAGCCAACTCATCACACTTTGTTCGATAAGCACATAGATGAAGGCACTAAAAATAAAGACGAGCACCAAGGGCTTAATGGCCAATTTGATCATATCCAAAAATTCCTGAACGAACGCTTTATTTTCGGATGAAGCAACTGATGATTCATCCAGTGAGGTACTGAGTAAAAGCAGAAAGGCCACGATCGTGATTCCTCCCAGTAGATAATAAACCTTAAACCATTCTGTAGACTGTGGGTTTTCATCACTGACAAACATGCTAAAGATGAAATACCCTGTCAGGATTCCGATCATAAAGAATGACTCAATGAAGTTCATGAAGCTCGCATGGTCCTTTTTGTTGTCAGTCACGATGCCTATGGTGGCATACACTGACACCTTAATTAATGCAAAGCTCGTACCTGTAGCGGCAAACAATACTTTAGTCATGGCGAAGCTATTGAGCGAAGGCATGAGAAAGCAAACAAATGAGATGAGTGCAAGCGCAATGAGCATTGTATTTTTATAACCTATTCTTACGATGTAAGAGGCGATCAGAAAAGAGACAAAGGCGATACTCAGATCTTTAAAGGCTTCCAGTATGCTGGCTGATGATTCCGAAACGCCATAGTTTCCCTGTACCTGGAGGATGACTGTACCTACGCTATTCAGAAGAATTGCGAACACAAAATAGTTAAGGAATAAGGAGAGCTTAATTTTCCAGTGCTGCATGGGAAGTGGGCGATAGTTGAGGTCCGGGTTTCGATTGTAGAATGATAGGTAAAGCTATCATTTTTTGGATTTTTAGCAACATTAAGAGAGGTCATGGAGACAGCAGGGCGGATATACCTATTTGATCTAATTGGAATTTAATGAGAAAGTTCTGTGTTGTTTTTTATCTTGATAAACGAATACTTGTTCTATGATTGATCAACTTCCAGGCTTACAAATCAGCAAACCGCTTCTTGAGAGCCTCTTGAAGGAGGGCACCGTGAAAGTGCTAAAACCCAATACTGTCATTATCGATGAGAATGATTACATCAGAAATGTTCCCATCGTTTTGAGTGGGACAATCAAGGTATTTAAAGTCGATGAAGAGGGTCGTGAAATTCTGCTGTATTACATCAAGCCTGGGGAAAGCTGCGTAATGTCATTTCTTGGAGCGGTGTGCAATGGCACGAGTAAGATACGTGCTGTGGTGGAGGAAGAATCAAAAGTGTTAATACTACCAGTGACCAAGGCTACCGAATTGATAAGGAGTAACCCAGCATGGCTTGAGTTCATCTTTCAACTTTACAATACACGATTTGAAGAATTGTTGGATGTAGTTAACGCGGTAGTCTTTCAAAATATGGATGATCGGTTGTGGGAACTGCTGCGAAAGAAAGTGGTATTAACAAAGTCCAATGAAATCACCACTACCCACCAACAGTTGGCGGATGAATTGGGAACTGCACGGGAAGTAGTTTCCAGGCTGCTCAAGCAGTTGGAAAAGAAAAATAAAATACAACTGGGGCGCAACAGAATAACTGTAAGTGAGGTCTGAAAACAGGCTATCGAGAAAGTTTTGTCTCTGTGACTATCGTCACTGTTTGCGAATACAAATCTTCGGATATTTGCACTCGATTTTCGGAACTAGATAGATTTAAATAAATAAAACGGACATATGTATTTTCAGCATGTTTATGACAAGACCCTTGCTCAGGCCAGCTATTTCATTGGCTGCCAGAAGGAAGGCGTGGCAATTGTGATCGACCCAAAGCGCGATGTCGACACCTATCTTGACATAGCCAAACAAAATAACATGAAAATCACTCATGTGGCGGAGACTCACATTCACGCGGACTTTTTGTCGGGGTCACGTGAGCTGGCCGAGCTGACAGGCGCGAAAATGTATCTCAGCGATGAAGGCGGTGAAGGGTGGTTGTACGAGTTTCCACATGAAGGTTTGAAGGATGGAACCATATTCAAAGTGGGCAATCTGAAATTTGAGGTATTTCACACGCCCGGTCACACGCCAGAAAGTATCAGCTTTCTCCTGACCGATGTGCCCGCGAGTGATAAACCCGTGATGTTGTTTACGGGAGACTTCGTGTTTGTAGGTGATGTGGGTCGTCCCGACCTTCTGGAGGAGGCTGCTGGAATCAAAGGGACGAAGGAAGTAGGCGCGCATCAGATGTTCAAATCAGTTGAGCGTTTCAGACAGTTGGAAGACTACATACAGGTGTGGCCTGGACATGGGGCAGGGTCGGCTTGTGGCAAGGCGCTTGGTGCAGTTCCCAGCACAACGGTGGGATACGAAAAGGTGAGAAACTGGGCGCTACAGTATGAGGATAATGAAAATGGTTTTGTGAAATATCTTTTGGAGGACCAACCTGAACCCCCGAGATACTTCGCAATGATGAAGAAGCTTAACAAAGTTGATCGCAAACTCGTTACGGAGGTGCCGAAGCTTAAGAAGTTGAGCAAGGAGGAGTTTAAATCTTCGATGGACAAAGGAGTCAAGGTAATTGACACTCGTCTAAAGGCAGAGTTTGCAGCAGGATTTATTCCGGGCACTATCAACATTCAGGGTAACAATGCCTTTGCTACATGGATGGGTTGGTTTTTGTCGTATGATGAGCCATTCATTCTCATTGCAGAAGAGTCAAAGCATGACGACTTGATGCGCAAGTTAATGCGAATAGGCTTAGACAATGTGTATGGCTATGTGCCCACTGTTGATGTGTGGACTGAGTTGGGCAACAAGCTTGAGAAAAGTAATGTGATCTCACTTGACGAATTCAAGAAGATCATGGAAACCAATCACACGCAAATTCTTGATTTGCGTGGCGCTGCTGAATACAAAGCTGGTCATATTAAAGGAGTGGACAACTTGTTCGTTGGCACGCTGGAGAAAAACCTCGCCAAGGTTAACAAGGACCAGCAAGTGGTTATTCATTGCCAGTCTGGCGACAGAACTGCGATCGGATATTCACTGTTGGTGAAAAATGGTTTTAAAAACGTGAAAAATTATTCCGGTGGAATGAATGAATGGGTGAATACCGGAAACCCAGTAGTAACTGAAAATTAATTTATAGTAGGATATGTTTAATCTGTTTTCGAGAACAAAAGAGTATGAAGATCTTGGAGGTGTAGACTTCAAGACTAAATACAACGCGGCTAAAGGAATATTGGTAGATGTGAGGACTCCAGGTGAGTTTCAGGCCGGATCTATCAGAGGAGCGAGGAACATCGACTTCATGTCAGTAAGTTTCATGGACCGGTTCACCCAACTCGACAAGAACAAAGAATATTTTTTGTTTTGTCGCAGTGGTGCAAGGAGCGGGAATGCTTGCCGTATGCTGTCCAGAGAAGGTTATAAAGTATACAATCTCTCAGGTGGTATCGGTGCATGGCCTGAGTAATGAGATCCTTGATTTTGTTAGTGAAGACGGTTTTTGCCGTCTTTTTTTATTTATCAAATTGCGCAAAGAGTGTTAATATTGCACCTCAATTTTTTGCTCGGGGTGTAGCGCAGCCCGGTTAGCGCACCACGTTAGGGACGTGGGGGCCGGAAGTTCGAATCTTCTCACCCCGACAAACAAAGCCATTCGCAAAACGGATGGCTTTTAATTTTTCAACAGATATCAAAAATGGATAGGGCGGTTGCTGCTAAACTTGTTATTCGTCTTTTAATCGTTTCAGTATTTATAAATGAGGTTGTTTCATAGAAATTCCACTCATTTTCCGTTATAACATAAATGGAGGAACTTTACGCCTAATTTTGCCCGGTGCGGATAAACTGCCTGACGATATTTTTTTCCTTATTGCTTTGCGGAACAGCTCTTAGCCAGATAGTCCCCGAAAAGGTCGCGCAGTCGAGAATAGAAAAGCAAAAATGGGCTAAAGCCGAGCACTCTATTAAAAAATCACTTCGAAAGGATTCTGTCAATGTCGAGGGGCACTTCCTTTATTCGCAGTGGTATTTCGAGAGCGCAAACCCGAACTTTAATATAGACTCAGCTTATCAATATGCTCTTTTGGCATTGGCTGACTTTAAGTATTACGATGAACGTCAGAAGGATCGCCTAAGTCGCTTCCCAATTGATAGCAGTAGGTTGGTCCAAATGATTGCCGAAGTGGACAGCGCGGCATTCGCGAGAGCAAAAAATGTAAACAGTGAAAATTCTTACAACGACTTCCTAAATCGTTTCGAGTATTCAAAATATAGACCCAATGCTGTGGAACTGCGAGATGAAGTTTCTTTTTTGGATGCATTGAAGATCAATACTTATCAAAGTTTTGATGAATACCTTTCCAAGTATCCAGATTCGCATCGAGCTTCCGAGGCTAAATCGAGATATGAAAAATTGCTATATGAGGACAAGACGAAGGATGGAAAACTGAATAGTTTCAAATCCTTTTTTCAGAAATATCCGCGAAGTCCTTACGCTAATCAGGCCCTTCAACAAATTTTTGAAATCAGTACTGCTTCCGGCAAGCTTTCTGACTTAACGGAATTTGTGAACACCTATGGAAATGAATTAATATTTTCCAAGAAGGCGAGAGACCTTGCCTATCACATTAGCAGGGAATCGACAGGTCAATTTTCTGTCGGAATGATGAATGATTCAATACGCAACGTAAAATCTTTGGAGACTGGCTTTTGGGTTCCGTTTCTCAAAAACGACCGTTATGGCTTTATGGACGAGGATGGAAAGGAAAGAATAGCAGCCCGCTTGGTTGATATTCCATCACAATATTTATGTGGTGACGTTAATGATGATATAATGATCACTTCAGCAGGACTAGTTAGTCGATCGGGGTCGATCATTTTTAAAGGTGATGTGAAGCAGGTTGAGGACATAGGACTTGGCTATGTGTTAGCTGAAGGCGCTTGCAACCGAGTGGTTCACAAATCCGGGACTGCTTTTTTTTCGGAATGCATTGAGGATGCGAAAATCATCGCTGACCATTTTCTTGCAGTTAAAGCAGATGGTAAATGGAATTTGTTTGCACTCAACGGCCGCTTGTTAACTGAAAGCTATGATGACATACAATCGATTGACGCTGTAATTGTACTGGAAAAGAATCGCAAGAAGTCACTGCATTCAATTGATGAGATGGCAGGACTGGCAGATAAAAACCCGCTGCCCCGAACGATTGTGTTTGATGAAGTAAGAAAACTTAGTACAGATAAAATATTGGTGAGAAATGGATCATTGGAGGGAGTGGTCAATTCAAAATTAGAATTTATTATTCCTTTGGATCGGCAAGCGCTAACTCTCACTTCCTTTGGCTTTACCAAAAAAGTTCTTAACAAAGTGACTACTGTTGGTGTGTCGCAGGCGATTGACAACGAAGAGTTTGTGGATATCAGACCCTACTTACGTTGGCTCGGTTTGTATAAAACTCAGGAGGCGAGACTCTATGATACAAGTTCAATGAAGATGGTGGATGAGCATTTGGATAGCCTTTGGTTTTCCAACCGCTTGGCATTTGGCGCGAAAGGAGACTCGGTTCGTGTATGGTTCGGTTCGGGCAGAAGGATGAGTTATCCATCTAACGGGAAGATGATTTTTGTAAAGAGTCCGGATTCAGTAAGATTTTTTCTGATTGAAGAGAAAAATAAGAAGGCTTTGTTCGAGGTGGAGTCTGGTGTGAAGCGATTTACCTTGGAGTTCGACAAATTGGAAGAGCTGACAACCAATATTTTTTTGATTGAATGGAAAGGAAAGAAAGGACTTGTTGGTCTCGAGGGTAAGTTATTGGTGCCGATTGAATATGATGCAATCGTTAAGACATCGGAGAACTTTGTCTCCTTATTAAAGGATAAAAAATTTGGTATCTATGATCTCAAAAGGAGGTCGTTGATCAAACCCGCCTTTGAACGCAATATTAATTTCTACAACAAGTCTACACTAGTGGCATTCAAAGATGGTGGGTATGGTTTTGTTGATCTGAATGCCAAGCCCATTTCGAACTTTGAATTTGAAGAGGTAAGTTATTGGAGTGATTCTCTCGCCTTGGTGAAAAGGAACTTTAGATGGATGATCTACGGAATTAAAGATAAAGAAATTTATATGGACCAAATTAAGGATTATCATCTGATCAAAGACACTGACGAAGAGAAAATAGCCTTAATTCATAAAGGAAATGAGTACGGTGTCATCAGCAATAGGAGAGGTGAGATCATCCCACCCACTTTTAGTGACATTTTAAATCTGGGAACAGACGAGAAGCAATTGTACTTTACCGAAAAGCATGTAGAGGAAGCTGAGATCTTCGTGGTGATATACTACAATTCGGATGGGGTTTTTATAAGGCGAGAGATTTATGAAGCGGATGATTACGACAAAATCTACTGTCGATAGAAGCTTAACAATCGCTTATAGAAAGTATCATTTGACCTTGTCCAAATTTTAATACATTCGAACTCTAATTATATAATAATGCGATTAGCTATAATTTTCTTTTGTCTGGTTTCGCAAACCCTTATTGCTCAAACGAATGCTTTTCCTGACCGACCTAAGGTAGTGGTAGGAATTGTGGTTGATCAAATGAGGCAGGATTACATTTACCGGTATTGGGGAAGGCTTGGGGAAGGAGGTTTTAAAAGACTGGTCAATGAGGGCTTTATGATGAAAAATGGTCATTACAACTACATGCCAACTTACACCGGGCCAGGACACGCATCTGTGTACACTGGCACAACACCCGGTGTCCACGGTATTATTGGCAATGACTGGTATGATAAAGGTGCAAAAAAAATGGTGTACTGTGCGGAAGATCAAAACCGAAAAGTAGTTGGTGCTACAGAAGGTGAAGGTATGTCGCCATGGAGAATGCTTACGACTACGGTGACTGATGAGCTTGAGCTTGCAACACAAAGAAGATCGAAAGTTGTTGGAATATCGATCAAAGACAGAGGTGCAATTTTGCCGGCAGGTCACACACCTGATGGAGCTTATTGGTACGATGATAAGACCGGAAAATTTATTTCAAGCAATTATTACAAGGCTGCTCTGCCTGTTTGGCTAGATCGGTTCAACGCGCGCAATCTCGCTGACAAATACCTGAACGAAACTTGGAACACGCTATATCCGATTGATAGCTACAAGGAGAGTGGGCCAGATGATTCCCCTTACGAGGAGATTTTGGATGATGGTCTTGGAATCAAAAGTAAAACTCGCCCAACATTTCCTTACAATCTCAAAGAATTGAGAAAAGAGTCTCCTGAGTTTCAATTGCTAACACAAACACCTTTCGGCAACGATCTGTTGTTCGAATTAGCTGTAGCAGCTTTTGATGGCGAGGAGATGGGAAAAGATGAATGGACAGACTTTCTGGCTGTATCATTTTCATCTACAGATAAGCTGGGTCACGCGGTTGGACCCAATTCAGTGGAGATCGAAGATATGTACCTCCGGCTAGACAAAAATATTGAAGCGTTGCTTAACAAGTTTGATAAAGAATTGGGAAAGGGACAGTACTTGGTTTTTTTAACTGCTGATCATGGTGCTGCCGATGTAGAGCAGTATCTCATAGATTTGAAAGTCATCCCCACTGCTTATCAACCCGTTGATATTAAGACAGGCCTAAGAGATTATCTCGGTAGCTATTTTCCTGGAAAAAACCTGATCGAGAACATTAGCAACAATCAAATATTTTTCAATATGGGTGCTTTCGCTGATGATCCAAAGTCGTCAGGCGTTGAATATCTCGTAACTTCAGAACTCGTTCGCAACTATCTCATGGGCCTTGATGGCGTTGCGGATGTTTTTACAAAGAACATGATTCAAACCAGCGCGTTCGAAGAGCAAGGTGTGAAGGGCAATATTAAAAGAGGATTTCACTCAAAACGATCTGGTGATGTAGTGTTTGTCAAAGAGTCTGGGTCGACTGGTATGGCCAAAGGCACAACCCATGGCTCCGTGTATACCTACGATACTCACGTGCCCATTTTGTTTTTTGGCTACGGAGTGAAACAGGGAACGACTGCGAACTATCATACAATCACGGACATCGCACCAACGGTGTCGACCATTCTGAAGATTAAGTTTCCCAGCGGTTGCACCGGGCAGCCGATTGATGAGTTGTTGAAATAGGCCAGCGTGTAGAATAAAAAAGGGAGAGCAACTTGCTCTCCCTTTTTGTTTAAGGATGTTATTGTTAAGCTCCAGCGAAGATTCCAAATACACCCATCATGTTAAGCAATACCAGCAGTATTACCGTTGGGCAGACGTAGCGTATGAAGAATACAAACGCATTGGAAGCAAAATTACCCGCTTTGAAAGCTGGTGATCCCTGATCCAATTCGCTGATGATATTGTTGATCGGCAATTTCCATGCTACATACACACAAGTAGTAAGTGCTACCACCACGATAAAGAATGTTCCAAAGAAGTAGTCTACAATATTTTGGAAACCGATGATCGCGTCAGTCCATGGTAGTGAAATACTCATGTTAGTGAAAGTATCACTTGCACCGTGTGAAAGTGCTGAAGGGACTCCAAATAGGAATGCTGCTATACCAACAACCCATGCTGATTTTTTTCGACTCCATTTTTTCTCGTCAATGAAATACGAGGCTGGTACCTCCAACATCGAGATAGACGAGGTAAGGGCTGCTACCATCAGCAGCAAGAAGAATAACGCCCCGATAATATGCCCGCCTGGCATGGTGCTGAAAATGTCAGGCAACACCTGGAATACCAACGTTGGTCCAGCTTCTGGTGATTTGCCAAATGCAAACACAGCCGGGAAAATCATAAAGCCGGCAAGCAACGCAATACCTGTATCCATAAGACCAACCCAGACACCACTTTCCACCAGGTTAGAGTCTTTTGGTAAATAAGATCCATAGGTAATCATAATTCCCCACCCAATACTCATAGAGAAGAATGCCTGACCCAATGCAGCGAGGATACTGTTGGGTGTGATTTTTGAGAAATCAGGTTTGAGATAAAACTCAAC
Organism: Cyclobacteriaceae bacterium; assembly: GCA_020436085.1. GTDB lineage: Bacteria > Bacteroidota > Bacteroidia > Cytophagales > Cyclobacteriaceae > ELB16-189. Next base: position 38,517 of record JAGQYM010000028.1, on the reverse strand, counting down.
ACCGGCCATCGCCCCTTCCAGTAGTAAGCTTCTGATGGCAACGACAAAAATCAACGCGAACAAGATCGGCATTAAAATCTTTGCTGCTTTTTCGATTCCGCCTGAAACACCTCCTAAAACAATAAGGATGGTGAGAACCATGAAAAAAGCAAGCAGGCCAATCGACATTGCGCCATTGGCAGCAAACGCTTCAAAACCAGCAGCAGTACCTGCCAGAGATTTGAAAATATATCCGATGGTCCAGCCGGCTATTACTCCATAGTAAGAGAGAACGAAAAAACTTACGCCAAGCGCAAGTATAGCGCCCGCGCCCATCCAGAAGGCTCCGGCACCGGTATCTTTAAATGCACCAATCGTACTCTTTTTGGTGAACCGTCCCAGTCCCATTTCAGTGAAGAGGAGAGGAACACCGATTAGAAGTACACAGGCAATGTATACCAGTACGAAGGCGCCACCTCCGTTTTGACCAGTGATGTAGGGGAATCGCCAGATGTTTCCCAGGCCTACAGCCGATCCGGCCGCTGCCATGATGAAACCAAACTTGGAACCCCATTGGCCGCGGTTGTCCGAAGAAACGTTCATTGTTTGCTTATTAAGTTTAGATTACACTTTTGTAAAGCGAACAATTTTCAAAAAAAAATCAACTAATCAAACAAAGGTCTGTATCAGGGATGGTATTGTTCCCCAGTCGGACCGCATACGAATAAAATCAGTTGTGGGTACGTTGGGCTTAAACGATGTTAAATTGATTCAATATGACGATAATGATCACGAGAGGACAAACGTATTTCAAAAATACCGTCCAGATCTGAGCGGGAGTAATGCCAGCGATTTTATACTCACTAAAGAAGGGTGACCCTAGATTTAGCTCTTGAATAATTCTCGCAGGCTTGATAACCCACCCGACATATACGCTTATGAAAAGGGAGACGATCACGATGAAGAAAGAACCCCATACAAAATCCATAATATCCATAAAACTGGTGATGGTAAGTCCTGAGAATTGAAATGACATATTGCTGAGGTACCCGCTAGCTCCTTTTGACAACGCTGAAGGAATGCCAACGACAATCGCGGTGAGGCTTACAATCCAGGCTGCCTTTTTCCTGTTCCATTTTTTCTCGTCAATCAACCACGATGCTGGCACCTCTATCATTGAAATAGTAGAGGTAAGCGCTGCAATACAAAGCAAGAGAAAGAAAAACGCTCCGATGATATTTCCACCCGGCATTTCAGAAAAAATCTGCGGCAGGATTTGAAAGACAAGTGTCGGGCCTTGATTTGGCTCAAGTCCAAATGCAAATACTGCCGGGAACACCATCAGTCCACCCATCAGGGCAACAGTAGTGTCAAGCACTCCGATCCAAAGTGCGCTCTTTACAATGCTTTCATTCTTTGAAAGATATGATCCGTAAGTAATCATGATGCCCCATCCGATTGACATAGAGAAGAAGCATTGACTTAAGGCCTTTAGAAACGTGGCTCCGTTGATTTTAGAAAAATCAGGGACGAGATAGTACTCAATGCCCGCCATTGCTCCGTCAAGTGTAACGCTGCGAAGGATCACAATCAACACCAACACAAAAAGAATTGGCATCAGAATTTTAGAAGCTCGCTCAATGCCTTTCGAAATATCTTTTGTTACAATCAGAAGATTCAAACCTATGAAGCCAAGAAACAACGGGATCACTAATCCAGGGTTCGCCTGAAATTCAGCAAACGACATTTCTGTCCCTACCAATGAAGTGTAGATGTACCCTAAAGTCCATCCGGCAATAACACCATAGTAACTCGTCACAAAAAAGCTGACGCAAAGAGAAAGTATTGCCCCAATGATCCAGAAGTTATTACTCCCGGTATCTTTAAATGCTCCGATCGGATTTTTACCGGTAAGTCTACCCAATGCGATCTCGTTGAATAGCAAAGGAATGCCAATCAATAAAACACAACACAAGTAGATAAATACAAAAGCGCCTCCACCGTTTTCTCCAGTCAGGTAAGGAAAACGCCAAATATTACCCAGGCCCACAGCTGATCCAGCTGCCGCCATGATGAATCCAAATTTGGATCCGAATTGACCTCTATTGGCCATAGTACGTTAGGGGATTAAGTGGGGCGAAGATTAGAAATTAAACCTTCAGATTATATAAAAAAATAAAAATTATTTTTTGCCGCTCAATTGTTGAATTTGATCGGCAAGAATTGCCAATCCTTCGGTAAAGGTGTGAGGCTTATACCCCAATTGTGTTTTTGCTTTCGTAATGTCAAAGCCGGTTGTTAGTGGTCGGGCGGCTGGCTGCTTAAATTTTGTTGAATCAGTCGCGTGGACTAAAGATTTATCAAGTTTAAAGTATTCTGCTGTTTTAATCGCGATGTCGTACGGGGTCATCATTTCATCTCCTGAGACATGATAGATTCCAGTCGCCTTCTTTTTAGCTGCCAGGTAACATCCCATCGCAAGGTCCTCGGCTAACGTAGGCGTGCGCCATTGATCATTTACTACATTGATGTTCTTTCCATCTTCCAGACTTTTTTTCACCCACAATACGATGTTCGACCGGCTCAAGTCAGTGGTGATTCCATAAACAAGAACTGTTCTTAGAATTGTCCAGTCAATAGAACTTCGTTTAACCACTTCCTCGCCCGCCAGCTTACTTTCACCATAATAATTGACGGGTTTAGCGGGCTCTTCCTCGGTTAGCGGGCCATGACTTCCGTCAAATATGAAATCGGTTGATATGTGAATCAAATGAGCGTTTATTTTAGCGCATGCGTCAACGAGATATTCTACTGCACTCACATTTGACAACCAGCAAGCATCCCGATCAGTTTCACAATCATCAACCTGAGTCATCGCGGCCGTGTTGACAACGACATCAGGTTGGTATTTTTGAAGGCATTTTAAAATATCGTCCTTGTCGGTAATGTCTAATAAAGAAAATGAAGCTCGACCTAGTGAAATAGAAAGTGGCTTTCTCGCAGTCGCCACGAGGTCAACGTCAGAGTCAGTATCCAGAAGTTTTACCAGCTTCTGACCCAATAGACCATTTGCCCCTGTGACTAGAATTTTCACTTCGAATCAGGATACTCGTAACCGTATTCCTTTGTGATTTTCTTTTTTGACATTTCCTCAACAATCACCGTAAAGTGAACATCCTGAAGTGGACGATCTGCTGGATCCTTTTGTACTGCTGCTATCTTATCAATCACTTCAAGCCCTTTGATTACTTTTCCAAACACTGTGTACTCGTCATCAAGGTGTGGTGCACCACCAACTGTGGTGTAGGCGTCAATCTTTTCCTGCGAAACATTCTTTTTTACTTGTGTTCCTGTTTCCTTTTCGATTCTCGGGATTAAGCTGAACACTTTATTTTGATAAGCCTGCATGTCGCCTGCATAATACAACTGGCTCAAGGAATCGTATAGAGGTCGATTCTCTTCTTTTTGCAAAAGTTGTTGCAGTCCGTTGTTGAGTTTCATTTGATCGACTGTAAGTTGATCGATGCTGGTCTTTGGAATGACCGTTCCTTGAACAATATAAAACTGACTTCCGCTTGAAGCCTTGGTTGGATTTTGTTGGTCTCCCAGCCGTGCGGCAGACAATGCACCTTTTTCATGGAAGAATTTTGGATTGAATTCCGCATCGACAGTGTATCCAGGACCACCAGTTCCAAGATGCTGACCAGGCTGTGCATTTTTGGAATTTGGATCACCACCCTGAATCATGAACCCTTCGATTACACGGTGAAAAATTAAACTATCATAGAAATGCTCGTTGGCTAATTTGATAAAGTTGGCTTTGTGCTTCGGTGTCTCATCATAAAGAATGGCCACCATGTCGCCCATATCAGTTTTGATAGTAACGACATAATCTTTTTTCTGTGCACAGCTGGAGAATAAGATCAACAAGCAAAATGAAATAAACCACGTAGTACGCTTCATGCAGATAAATTTTAACGGGGCAAATGTATAAAAACTTAAGGGTTCAAAAGTTCAGAAATTTGAAGCGACAAGCTCACAAATGTCATTTTTGGGCTTCCATTCCGTTCGAGGTAGTACGAAGCTTGTGACATCAGTCGAGTGGCCTTTTCGATTTTCAATACGTCAAGAACTTTACTAAAATCCTGAATGAACTTCAATTCGTTGCCACTGGTGCGATTCATTTGAGTAGTACCGGCAATGGACAAGAGCGATTCACGCATCATACCGATGCCGTAATACAAAATGTTTTGTTGATTGAGTTTGTCCAATTGATGAAAGTCATCGCCCATCTGCACCAACTGGCCGTAGTCTTTTTTGAAACACGCCCGCATCCAATTACCAAAAAATTCCTGGTTGATGCTTTCCTCTTCTTCTTCCGTCATCCGAATGGCAAGGTTAAGATCGCCATCTGCAATCTGGAGAATATTGGCGCGGTCCGCCTCATTTGCATCGGAGTGTTCCTCCAAATAGTGGTTCAGTTCCTCATCCGAAAGTTGAGGAACTCGCACTAATTGTGTCCGCGAAAGTATAGTTGGTAGAAGTTGATCATGCGCATTTGATACCAAAAGAAAAAATGTGTTTTGTGGTGGTTCTTCAAGAATCTTCAGAATGCCATTAGCTGCAGATCCGTGCATGTACTCTGGCTGCCAGATGATCATGACTTTGTACGGACTTTCAAATGATTTTAACGAAAGTGTCTTGATAATCTCGCGGCTCTCATCTCGCGAAATCAGAGCCTGCTTGTTTTCGCCACCATAGTAGCTTGTCCAGTTGCTGATGTTGCCAAAGGGTTGCTCTAGCAGAAACGCCCGCCATGATTTTAGAATTTCTGCTTTAAAGCGATCGGCATCCTTATCATTCTTCACGTTGCTCAGCGGAAATACAAAGTGAAGGTCAGGATGGATGTATTTTAAATTTTTTGCGCAAGCAGGACAAACACCGCAGGCATCATCGGGTTGTCTATCTTGACAATGAATGTAGGTTGCGTAAGCGATGGCCAGCGGGAGATTTAGCGCTCCTTCTTTTCCAGCGATGAGTTGCGCATGCGCCATCTTGTTGGACTGCACCGATTGGATCAGCTTCTTTTTGATGGGCAACAAACCTGGTATGTCAGCAAATCTCATTTGTCAGTTCTTTTTCTCCCAGATGCGGTTTGATGCAGTACTGTTAAAGAGGTGTTCAATAATTTTTATATCGACCTCTCCGAGTGTTTGATTTCTTCGGGCAAAGACCTTCCGTGTGGTTTCGAGCATTTTGTTGAGTTGAAAGGTGGTGAACCCTCCTGCTCCGCCCCATGCGAATGAAGGAATGAAATTTCTAGGAAAGCCATCACCAAAGACGTTTGCTCCCACACCTACAACTGTTCCGGTATTGAACATGGTATTGATACCGCACTTGCTGTGGTCACCCATCATAAGGCCGCAGAATTGTAATCCCGTATCGATAAAGCCATTCTTCGTGTAGTTCCAGAGCTTTACATTCTCATAATTGTTCTTCAGGTTGGATGTATTGGTGTCAGCACCAAGGTTGCACCATTCTCCAATCACTGAATTACCAAGGAATCCGTCATGTGCTTTATTACTAAAACCAAAAATAACCGCGTTGCTTACCTCTCCGCCAATTTTTGAATAAGGCCCAACGGTGGTGTCTCCTCGAACTTTGGCACCCATGTTAACGTGCGAACCTTCACACAGAGCAAACGGCCCTCGAATCAAAGCACCTTCCTGAATCTGTGTGTCTTTCCCAATGTATATCGGTCCGTTCTCTGCATTGAGAATAGAGGCTTTTATAATCGACCCTTCTTCAATAAAAATATCCTTCCCGACCTCTCCGTATATTTTGGTGTACGGGTCATTGACTGATGACGACTTCCGGCCTTTAGTTATCAAAGCAAAGTCACTGCGGATTTGATTTCCATTGTGTTGGAAAATTTTCCAAACCTGATCGATAAGAACAATCTCTTTTTCGTAGTGCTGATATCGGATGGAGTCACTATTAACATCTGTCCCAGGCGAGCGGACAGCCAGCTTCACTCCATTTTTTTCAAGACCTTCATTTTCTTTGAGATTCTTAATTACGTCAATCAAACTGTCATCAATGCATAGGGCACCATTGACCAACAGATTATCAGAAGTGACCACCGCTTTGAACTTTTCAGACAGATAACTTTCTGTTAGAAACGATGCCTGACTGCTGAATGTCTTTTCCCATTTCTCCGCGATCGTGAGAATACCAACCCTTATTCCCGCTACGGGTCTCGTGAGCGTAAAGGGTGACAGATCGAGTCGGATCGTTGGATCGTCAAAGAGAATGAGGTTCATTTTGTAAAAATAGAGCCTATGAGAAAATGATTACCATCAAAAGACTTGAATTAGTGAGTCGATACAAAAAAAGAAGGTCTCCATTTTGGAGACCTCTTTTTGATATTCCTGCGGAAGGTGCTTATGCCTTCTTTTGGTATTTCTTTTGGAATTTCTCTACGCGACCTGCTGTGTCCACGAACATCTTCTTTCCTGTGTAGTACGGGTGAGAAGCAGAACTTACTTCCACCTTAATCACCGGATATTCCTTTCCGTCAGTCCACTTTTCGGTCTCTTTTGAAGTCATGGTCGAGCGAGTCAAAAACTTGAAATCGCATGAAGTATCCCAGAAAATGACCTCGTTATAGTCAGGGTGAATCTCCTTTTTCATCTCTTTTTGTCGTTTAATCAGTCACCGCCAGGTTTGAGCCAGAGGCTTTTTTCTAACGGACTGCAAAAATAAGCAACTGACTTCTATATGCAAGGGTTTGCCAGACCATAATTGTTAGGCAATTAAAATGATGGTATTTTGCTAAAAATTGCGATTTTTTGGGTTTTAGGTGGTTTTTGAGCGAACATCAAATTGGATGAGACTTTCCGTTTTTACGCCTTTGGCGATCATTGTTTCGTTAGCCGCCCGGGCCCAAAGCACCAACGTGCCGGTCAATGAGGACTACTACCATTGGATCGATCGATACGAAATCAAATCCGGCCAGATCGTTCCCCAGTTTTTTACCAGCGTAAAACCCTATAAGAGACAAGCACTGATTGCTGGAATTGACACGCTCAATGGCCAAGGCGTGTTCTCCTCAACTGCGGATCAATTCAATTACCAATACCTGAGAAACGATAGCTGGGAGTGGAGCCGCTCAGAAGAGAATGACAGCCGACAACCTGTTCTTAAGCATTTTTATAAGAAGAAATCGGACTTTTTGCATTCTGATCTTCCAGAGTTTGATATTCACGTGAACCCTGTGATTTACGCTGGAGCTGGAAATGATTCTCAATCTGGTGAAACGCTGTACATCAGTTCTCGTGGAGTTGAAATCCGCGGAATGATAGATCGGAAGGTGGGGTTCTATACTTTCCTTACCGACAATCAGGCAAGATTGCCGGGTTATGTGAGGAGCGGAATTGCGCAAAACCCAGTTGTGCCCCACGAAGGATTCTGGAAAGACTTTAAAGACAATGGCGTTGATTTCTTTCAAGCCCGGGCCTACATCGACTTCAATGTCTCCAAACACATTTATATGCAGTTTGGAAATGATAAAACCTTCATCGGCAATGGATACCGCTCACTCATTTTTTCAGATTATGCTCCGCCAACTCTTTTTCTGAGGGCTAACGTTAAGGTTTGGAAGTTGAATTACATGTTTCAACTTAATCGGGTTGCTGCCGATGCTCCCGGTTCAATTGGTGGATCTGGATCTGGAAGACGGAGATATCCTGAAAAGTTCATGGCATTCCATCATGCCAGCGTAAATATTGGCAAGAAGTTTAATCTCGGTTTTTTTGAGTCCGTGGTCTTCAGTCCGAAGGATAGTTTGAATGACAACACCTTTGATCTTGGATATCTCAACCCGGTCATTTTCTATCGTGCTATTGAGCAGCAGTTTGGTAGCAGCGATAATGTGATTCTTGGAATGGATTTCAAATGGTTGCCCCTAAAGAAAGTCTCTGTTTATGGTCAAGTGGTGTTCGATGAGTTTCTGCTTGACAGATTAAAGGAAGGTTTGGGATGGTGGGCCAACAAGTTCGCAATTCAAGGAGGCATAAAATATATCGATGCATTGGGCGTCTCTAACCTCGACTTACAATTGGAAGGCAATCTGGTGCGTCCGTATACTTACTCACACAACACCCAGTTCGGTAGTTACACCAACTATCGGCAGCCTTTTGCTCATCCGCTGGGAGCGAATTTCAAAGAGGTGGTAGCTATTGCGCGTTACCAACCCTTGCCAAAGTTGAATCTGACAGCCAAAGCCATTTACGCTGAGGTAGGAAGGGACACACTAAATTCAAACTGGGGCAGTGATCTGTTGAAGGGTAATTCCACACGCCAGCGCGAATTCGGAAATTTCATCGGTCAGGGAGTTTCTACTCATATTCTCTATGCCGACTTCACAGCATCCTATATGTTGCGCCACAATATTTTTGTTGATCTCAAGTTGGTACGCAGAGATCAAAAGGCGGACGCTATTTCTCAAAGAACAAATACTACCATAACTTCACTAGCTTTGCGCTGGAATATAGGGCAGCGGCTCTATGATTTTTAACTAATGAAGACTTTCCAACGCATTTTAAGTTTTACCCCCAATCTGGGCTCGCGGCTATTTTGGTTCTTTTTGTTCTCTATTCTGGGTATCATTTTCGGAGCATTCAATATAGTGTTGGTTATTCCAATGTTGACCGTGTTGTTCAACAGCGGAAATGTTGTTGACGTACCGGCTATCCCGACATTCACTTTGTCTGCCGACTACGTCACAGGCGTATTCAATCATTACTTCTATCTTATCATTCATGATTATGGCAGACTCAATGCACTGATTTTTGTTTGCGCGCTGATTGTGGTTTGTGTATTTCTCGCCAACGTGTTTCGATTTCTGGAGCGCGTGGTGGCCACTAAGGTGAGAGTTGATCTTGTAAGAAATATCAGGTTGGAAATCTTTAGCAACGTATCACGACTTCACATCGGTTTTTTTAACAGTGAGAGAAAAGGTGATTTGATTTCAAGGTTCACCAATGATGTGCAGGAAGTAGAACAAGCGGTGATGAATAGTTTGAAGGCAGTATTGAAAGAACCTATTACCATCATCGTCTATTTTTCAATCCTATTTACTATTTCTGCCAAGCTTACATTCTTCACTTTGCTGGTGTTGCCATTCACGGGTGGTGTTTTGGCCGAGATTATCAAACGACTGAAGCGGCAGGCCAAACAGAGTCAGGAGTCGTTGGGAAGAATAGTCAATATTCTTGATGAAACGTTTGGGGGTATAAGAGTGGTGAAGGCATTCAATGCGCGCGCTTTTATCATCAAAAAGATGGAAGAGGAGTCGAATTATTATCGCAGGGTAAATAAATCGATGTCATACAAAAATGAACTTGCTTCACCCGTATCAGAAGTACTGGGTGTAATGATTGTGGCTGCAATTATATTTTTTGGTGGTAACATGGTGCTCAGCGCAGACTCTACTTTAAAACCTGAGGTGTTCTTGGGATTCCTTGCGATTTTCGCTATGATCATTCAGCCTGCAAAAACTTTCTCAAATGGCATCACTGCTTTGCAGAAGGGTACTGCTTCGGCAGCGAGAATTTTTGAAGTGATAGACACTCAGCCAGTAATACAAAACAAACCGGATGCAATTCAGTTAGACGAGTTTAAGAGCGCAATTGAATTTGCGGATGTAACGTTTGCCTACAATTCAGAACCGGTATTAAAAAACATCAACCTCTCGATACCAAAAGGAAAAATGGTTGCGTTGGTTGGTCCCTCCGGTGGCGGTAAGTCTACGTTGGCAGACCTGGTTCCACGATTTTACGATCCGACTCAAGGTGAAGTAAGGATAGATGGTAAGTCATTGAAGGATTACGAAATCAAATCTCTTCGTCAACACATGGGTATTGTTACCCAAGAGTCTATCCTTTTCAATGATTCCATTTTTAACAACATCGCATTCGGTATGCCTGAGGCTACCGAGGCAGAGGTAGTTCATGCAGCCAAGGTGGCCAACGCTCATGATTTCATTATGCAATCAGACGAGGGCTACGATACCGTAATTGGTGAGCGTGGATCAAAGCTTTCCGGAGGACAACGTCAGCGACTGAGCATCGCGCGGGCTGTGTTGAAAAATCCGCCCATTTTGATTTTGGATGAGGCAACAAGTGCGTTGGATACGGAGTCGGAGAAACTGGTGCAGGAAGCGTTGTTTAGCCTTATGAAGAGCCGCACTTCGATTGTCATAGCGCACAGGTTAAGTACCATTCAACATGCAGATGAAATTATTGTGATTCAAGATGGTAAGATTGTGGAGCGCGGGACACATGAGGAGCTAACGCGCCACGGTGGCGTGTACCGTAAGCTCAGCGATTTTCAGAATACCGACAATAACTAACATTCGACCCATTTATGGGTCAATATCCATGCAAGGTTTTCGGGATAATTGCATTTTGCGTTTATGGCAAAAAGCCTAAGTTTGTTGACTAACCGATTTTGAATGAACAGAAGAAGACTCATTTTCTTTGTCATCTTTGGCGTGTACCATCTTGTCATCTTCGTGTTCACCAGCTACATCGATGTGCAAAAACAAGACCTTGGCGTGCTCACCAGCATGTACAAGTTTATACACCTGTTTAAGTATGGAGCGTTCCTGGGGATTACGTTGTTCATCACCGATTTTGTATGGTCGTGGCGCGAAAGGAAGATGGCTGAAAAGGAATCGGAGAGTCTGAAGTTTGAAGTCAATACTTTGAAGGCAAAGGTGTACGACCTTCAGGAAGCTGCAAAGCCCACTTCAAGCAGCCAGCCCGAGGACGATTCTCAATAGATTATGGACGTTCAGCGAACCATTAAGGAAGAATTAACACAGGCTTCACACGTCCTTTCTGCCTTTCTCTCTTCTGAATCAAATTTGAAGGCGATTGAAGAGGCGGCTGCCGTGATGGCGACAGCGATTCAAGCTGGGGGTAAGATTATTTCCTGTGGCAACGGAGGTTCGCAGTGCGATGCCATGCACTTTGCGGAAGAACTTTCAGGGCGATTTAGAAACGATCGAAAAGCGCTGCCTGCCATTTCGATATCCGATCCTTCTCACATCACCTGTGTCGGCAATGACTACGGGTTTGATTTCGTGTTCTCCCGCTTTGTGGAGGGACTGGGAAATAAAGGGGATGTATTACTAGCCATCAGCACCAGTGGCAACTCTGCCAACGTACTACAGGCAGCCAAGGCCGCTCGCGAAAAAGGCATGAAGGTCGTGGTCCTTACAGGAAAAGATGGAGGCAAGCTTGCGCCCCTCGCAGATGTAAGTATTATCGTTCCCCACAACGGGTTTGCCGACCGTATCCAGGAGATTCACATCAAGGTGATTCATATCCTCATCCTGTTGATCGAGAAGGCGGTAGACTGATCCTCGCATTTGCTTGTCAGTCTTAAAAATCCTATAATCACATCCTTCTTGGTTTGATTTTATGGTAGCAAAAACCTTCGGCAGTGCAGTACATGGCGTGGATGCGCAAACCATCACGGTGGAGGTGAATGTTTCCTCCGGCCGAAAATTTTGGATGAGCGGCCTGCCCGACAATGCGGTGAAAGAAAGTCAGCATAGGGTCGAGTCCTCACTTAAAGGGATTGACTACTACATGCCTCGGACCAAAGTGGTAGTGAACCTGGCTCCAGCAGACATTCGTAAAGAAGGATCTGCGTATGATCTTCCGATCGCTCTTGGCCTCCTTCAGTCCTCAGGGCAAATTAAAGTCTCCAATCTGGAGGAGTATGTGATCATGGGTGAGCTGGCACTTGATGGTGAATTGCGGCCAATCAAAGGTGCGCTGCCGATTGCCATCCAATCGAGAAAGGAAAAATTTAAAGGACTTGTAGTGCCGAAGGCCAATGCACGCGAAGCAGCGATTGTAAGCGATCTGGAAATCATCGGAGTAGAGACCCTGAAAGAAGCGATAGAATTTTTTGAGGGAAAGGTGCAGATTCAACCTTTAGTGGTCGACACACGGGAGGTCTTTAATGACCAGCTCAACAACTACGACAGCGATTTTCGGGATGTGCAAGGACAAGAAAACATAAAACGTGCGTTGGAGATTTCTGCCGCTGGTGGACACAATGCGATTATGATCGGTCCGCCCGGTGCTGGCAAGACGATGCTTGCTAAGAGACTTCCCTCCATTCTTCCACCATTGACTTTGAATGAGGCACTGGAAACCACCAAGATTCATTCGGTAGCGGGAAAGCTCGGAACAGATGCAACATTACTTACCACAAGACCCTTTCGTTCTCCACATCACACCATCTCCGATGTTGCGTTGGTAGGAGGAGGCGGCAATCCGCAACCCGGAGAAATTTCTCTTTCACATAATGGAGTTTTGTTTTTGGATGAGTTGCCGGAGTTCAAGCGAAGTGTGTTGGAAGTAATGCGGCAACCCATGGAAGAAAGACGCGTGACCATCTCGCGTGCAAAAGTTTCGATTGACTACCCGGCCAACTTCATGTTGATCGCCAGCATGAATCCTTGCCCTTGTGGATACTACAATCATCCTGAAAAAGAATGTGTCTGCGCTCCAGGAGTAGTGCAACGTTATTTGAGTAAAGTGAGTGGCCCTTTGTTGGATCGTATCGATCTTCATGTAGAGGTGGTGCCGGTGAGTTTTGATGAGATGACATCACATCGGGAATCTGAATCGAGCGAAGTGATACGTGAGCGGGTGGTAAAGGCGAGAGAAATTCAGTCCAAACGATTTGAAAAAGAATCGTATGTGCATTGCAATGCCATGATGCCCTCTGCCATGGTGAAAGATGTATGTCAGATTAATGATGCGGGACGCACGTTGCTGAAGACAGCCATGGAACGGCTTGGCTTGTCAGCGCGAGCTTACGACAGAATACTTAAAGTTTCGCGCACCATTGCAGACCTTGCCGCAAGTGAAGAAATCAAAATTGAACACCTGGCTGAAGCCATTCAGTATAGAAGCCTTGACCGCGAAGGATGGGCAGGTTAATTAATTTGCTAATTAGTTGACGTGATAATGGTCTAATGTATAACTTGATTATACAATAAAATCCGCTTTGCGTCTTCGTGCCTTTGCGGTAAAGTAAACCGCTTAATATGAAGCTTTTTCGTTTTGGAGAACCAGGAAAAGAAAAACCCGGTGTTCTTATTGACAATAAACACTTTGATGTTTCTGGTTTTGGTGAAGACTATGGTGAGGCCTTTTTTGAATCGGATGGACTGAACCGTTTGAAAAAATGGATCGATCAAAACAAGTCATCACTTCCACAGGTAAAAGAAGGAACACGTTTTGGCGTCTGTTTTCAGCGGCCTTCAAAAATAATCTGTGTCGGTCTCAACTACACGAAGCATGCCTTCGAAACAAAGATGCCATTACCGTCCGAACCGATTATCTTTTTTAAATCGACTTCTGCATTGGTTGGACCGAATGACGGATTGACCATTCCGCGAGGAAGTAAGAAAACTGACTGGGAAGTTGAGCTGGCATTTGTGATGGGAAAGCGCGCTTCTTATGTCGAAGAGAAAGATTCAATGGATTATGTGGCCGGATTCTGCTTGCACAACGACTACAGCGAGCGTGAATGGCAACTGGAACGAAACGGTCAATGGACGAAAGGCAAAGGAGCGGACACTTTTTCACCCATGGGGCCTTATCTTACCACACGCGATGAGATCAAGGATTTTAACAACTTGAAGATGTGGTTGAAAGTGAACGGAGAAATGATGCAGGACAACAACACCGATGACATGATTTTCGAAGTACCCTTCCTTGTTCACTACATCAGTCAGTTTATGACCTTGCTGCCTGGTGATGTGATCAGCACAGGAACACCCTCCGGTGTAGGCCACAGCTTGCATCCGCCACGCTACCTCAAACCTGGTGACGTGGTTGAGCTGGGCATTGAGGAACTGGGCGAGCAAAGACAGGTGGTTTCCTAGAATCATGAACTTCACCATCGAGAAGTATAACGATCAGTACCGCGACCAGGTGCTGAAAGTGTGGGAAGCATCCGTTCGGGCCACCCATGATTTTTTGAAACTGGAGGATATTGATTTTTTCAAGGCAATCGTAGAAACCATAGACTTCAATCAGTTTGATGTACGACTCGCTTTATCAGATGACAAGGTTCTGGGCTTCCTCGGAGTAGCTGAGAGCAAACTGGAGATGCTTTTTCTGAATCCAGAAAGCATCGGCAAAGGCGTTGGTAAAGCACTCACACGGTTTGCCATCGATGAACTTGGCGTGACCGAGGTAGATGTGAATGAAGGCAACGCCAATGCAGTTGCCTTCTACAAACATTTTTGCTTTGAGCAATACGATCGTACTCCGATTGATAGTTCTGGCAAGCCGTATCCGATTTTGATGATGAGGTTGAAGAAATGACGGCTGCGGTTCGTGAGGACACGAACCTGGACTAAGAGGATTTTGATGATGCGGTTGCCTGACGCGTAATTTTAGTCATTGAATAAAAATTCAAGCGCAATAGGAAACCTACTTGCAAATGACTCATATGAGTGATCCGCACCTGGTGAAATTTCAAGATGCACTTTATTTCGTGTGATGAGTCGTGACTTCAACCTTCCGCAATCATCCAACGCCATTTCTTGAATGGCTTCGCTGTCGCCTTCCATTGTTCCAGTGCCGATGTAAGTCTTAATTCCGACCAACCTTTCTAATGATTCTTTGAATATCTGATGATCGTGGACATACAGAGACGGACTCTCCAAAAGTAGATGTCCAATTTTATTCGGGTTCTTCGTTGCTGTGTATAGACTAACCAGCGCTCCGTAGGATGCGCCTCCTAACGCAATATTTTTACGACCTGATTTCGTTCTGTATTTCTTTTCAACCAAAGGAATAATTTCTGTGAAAAGGAAGTGCTGAAATTGTCGGCCTTTTGGAGAAAAATTAACTAATGCGGAGTCTGTCTCCATTAAATCCGACCACGGTAAATATTCATTAGCACGGTCTCTAACAGCATTGACTGATTCTTTCGTTGAACCACCGTTGTCCATACCAACAATGATCAAAGGTTTGATCCGATCGTGGAGGATAAGACTATCAACAACTTTTTCTAATTGATAGGCATGAAAACTGGCGATACCATCGGTCAGGTAAAGAATGGGATATCTTTTGCCTCCGACTGAATAGCCGGGAGGGAGATAAACTCGGATGCTTCTAGTGTTGTTGAATACATGGCTATAAAGGGACAGAATCTCTATATCAGCGAAGCTGTGTTGAGTGCCTAAGATCGCCAAAACCAGATGGACTATTTTTAGGAATGGTTTCATCAGGAGAGGAAACTCCCGGTGAGTGCAAAAGTTACGCGTAGCGCATTGTCAATTATTGCTAATTAGCCGGGTCTACACACCATTGTGACTATTCAATCAAAATATCACGATTCCTCAGCCAGACAGCTCTATTGAGTTTTTTGTTTGCCTTTAAGCTGAAGTGAATGCTTAAAAGGTTAATGGGAATTGAAACTACAACTAATCCAATGCCGACATCTTCATTGTTGGAAAGCACAATTGCGCCTGAAAAATAAGCCAGAGCGCCTATCAATAGAAAACCCTTCGCCTTGCGAGAATCTGATTTGGCGAGGTTTAGTTCAACGAGGCCGTCTTGGCTATTTTGAAATTCACTCGATAAGTTCCTGATCGGATACCTTTGGTTTTTCTTGAAATAATACCGTCCACTGAGATAGATTACTTCCTTCTCATATTTGGCCTTTAAGTCCACTTGGCTTAAAGCAGTAGTGGCTATGCAGAGAAAGACAACGCCAATGGAAATTTTCCGGAGCAACATGGAAAATGCTTAAGTGTGGAAGTAAGTTAATAAACTTGCCTGGACTAAGGTAGCCTTGACTAAGGTTTTTGTCTTGTCAAGACGAGAATCAGTCCTCCTTTTTCAGAAAAGACAGAACCAGTCCAATCTTCAAATAAATCACTGACAAATGGACACTTTCCAGAAGTTGAGTATAGCCGTTATTCTCTTGCCTTAAAAATGGTGTTCTCCCACCCGGTAGAAACCCCAACGTGAGTTGGCTGGCTTTCCCGGCAATGCCGACTTCTGGTGTGACGACAAAATTTCTTCGCGAAACCAAGGAATTTTCGAAACCAAGGTTACGGTGAAAAAACTTATTCTGCCCAACTCCAATTTCTGCGAATAATCCTATGTCCTGTTCTTGAAGAAATGTATACCTGAATTTAGCGAGCAGAAGATTAGAATGTGCTGAAGTAGGATCATGTTGCGTTAGTGAGGGTGATTGATCCAGGTATGTATCTGTTGACCAACTGATTGGCCTTCCTTCGTTTGAAACCTCGACTCCCACTGCCATGTTATGATTTAAGTGGTAGTAGGCACCAGTGTGGATCAAAGCCCACAACCGTAAAGGTGAGCCTTCACGATTAGTTGTTGTTCTGCCAAGCCCAATTCCTCCAACAACGGACAGTTTCTGACTGGCGACCGTTGAAACTCCGGACAGAATGATGATTGCGACCAAAAGGAAACGCACCTTGATTAGATATTTTATCGAATTTAGAACAGGTGGATGACCTGTCTATCACCCAAATGGTAAGATTATGCGAATTGGATTCACATAGATGCAAGGGTCGGATCAGAACTCAACTATCAAACCTCACGCTCTCATTCAGCGTGCGCTCATCGTATTTGATTCCATACTGATCCAGTACTTCTTGTGGAACTCCATCCCATTGGTTGGGGCGATTGCCTACATAGCCCAGATCTTTGATGCCCATTTCGCTGGTAAAAAATCCGGTAGCAGTGAGATTACGTACAAGGTTGAAGAATGCTACACCCTGTTCCATTCCTGGCTTTGCCTGTTCGGGAAAGGCAATGTCATCGACAATTTCGATTTGCTGAGAGGCTGAACAATCTGTGAATACCTTGTTGAAGCGCTTTGAGCTTTGCACGTCCAACCACTTCAAACCTCCTCTCAATGGGATTTGATGTTCCGGCCTGTCCTTCGCCATGAATTCAATAAAGTCCGGCACCTTGGCATCAGAGGCGCTTCCTGATACGTCATCACGTGGGATGATTATATCCACCAATACGGTGATGGTTGCCAACTCGTGCGGGTCGAAAAATTGTTCAGCTTTCAACTTTTCTTCGCGCGCTTTTTCCAGCGGCTGTCTGTCGAGAGGTGGAGGACCTGCCGCTTGTGTCGGTTTTGTTTCTGTAGGCTGGCAGGAGTCCAGCAGCACACTGGCGGAGATGGTACCAACTGCGAGTGTTTTTAAATATTTTCTTCTATCCATGTTCGTAGTCGTTAGTCTTTAGTCCAAAGTCCTAGTCTATATACTAAGAACTCAATACTTAATACTATATGTTTTGTTTCTTCAGTTCATCCACGATGTAGTCAGAGGCGCGCATGGCAAGAGCAAGAATAGTCCATGTTGGATTCTTATCTGCCTGTGACACGAAAGCTCCACCATCGACCACAAAAAGATTATCACAGTCGTGGGCTTGATTGTATTTGTTCACTATAGACTTCGTTGGGTCGTTACCCATTCGTGTTGTCCCCACCTCATGGATAATCTTTCCTGGGTTCTCCAGTCCGTAGTTGTCCTCCGGTCCCGACTTGCCCCAGGTTACCTCAGCGCCCATCGTATGGATGATTTCCTCGAAAGTCTGCTTCATGTGTTTGGCCTGCTTGATCTCATAGTCGCTCCACTTGTAATGAAAGCGCAGCACAGGAATACCAAACTTATCTACAGTTGTGGGATCAATTTCACAGTAATTGTCTTCGCGCGCTACCGCCTCCCCACGACCTGCCATGCCAAATGAGGCTCCGTAGAAATAGCGATAGTCATCTTTCAACGATGCACCATATCCACCGGCTGGTTTCGTTTCGCCATTTCGACCTGGATATTTCCCGTTAAGGTTTTCCATGCCGAAGCCAAAGCCGTAGCCGGGCATTCCCATTCCTCCCCAATACTCGATATGATAACCTCGAGGGAAATCAAGCTTTTTATTGTCCAGCCACCAGGGGGTGTACACGTGAAGACCACCAACACCATCTTCGTTGTAGCGTTTTCTATTTACAAGCTTTGGCAAGAATCCGCCCATGGATGCGCCTGTACTGTCGTGGAGATACTTGCCGACTATATTGCTTGAATTGGCCAGTCCGTTAGGATGTTTGTCTGATTTTGAGTTAAGTAGCAGTCGAGCGGACTCACACGCGCTCGCAGCAAGAATGATCACCTTTCCATTGATGGTGTATTCCTGCATGTCTTCTTTATTAATGTAAGACACACCTGTAGGTTTTCCGTTGGCATCGGTAGTCACCTCCCTCGCCATGGCATTTGTGACCAGATCAACATTGCCTGTAAGCAAAGAGGGATTCACCAGTACGGATGAAGATGAGAAGTCGCCATATACAGTGCACCCGCGATTACATTGAGAGCAAAAGAAACACGCACCTCTATTTTTGTTATTAGGCAATGGCCGCGTGAGTATAGATAACCGTGATGGAATGACTGGAATGTCGATTGATGTTGCCGCTTCCTTGATGAACATCTCATGAAGCCGCGGCTTTGGAGGAGGTAGAAAAATTCCATCTGGTTCGTTAGGTAAATTTTCCTTCGAGCCAAATACTCCAATGAGTTGATCTACTTTATCATAGTAAGGTGCTACATCATCGTAACCGATTGGCCAATCCTCTCCGAGGCCGTCAATACTTTTTCGCTTGAAATCTTTTGGGCCAAATCGCAGCGATATTCTACCCCAGTGGTTGGTGCGACCTCCCAGCATTCTGGAGCGCCACCAGTCGAACTTCGTTCCGTCTTTGTGAGTATAGGGCTCACCATCCAAAGTCCATCCACCATACGATGCATCAAAGTCACCAAAGGGTCGGAACTCTGTGCTGGCCCCTCTTCGAAGAGACTCCCACGGCCATTTCAGTTGTGTTACATTTTTGGTGGGGTCATACATCGGGCCAGCTTCGAGTAATGCGATTTTCAAACCTGCCTGACTTAGCATGTATGCAGCCATTCCACCTCCGGCTCCTGACCCTACGATAATAGCATCGTAGTTTGTGTTGGATTTTTTGATTTGCATTTGCGAAAAAAACGAGTTGAATAAATGTAAAGTTTATTCTGGCAATTGAAAAGGAATTGTCTGGGTGTGGACAGTCATTTACGACAACAAAGTGATTTTCTCTATTCTCACCTTTGAAGACATTTTGTAGTTTGGTCGAGGTGAAGAGGACTATTTTATTATATGGACTTGCATTGGCCGCCTTGGTTTTCGTCATGAAGATCATTCAGTACCGCTTTTGGGTAAAGGATCTGACTATTGAGTTCTATGTCGGATTTATCGCGGTGATGTTCACCGTGTTGGGCGTGTGGGCTGGTCTTCGACTCACCCGAAAAAAAGTGGTGTATGTTTCGCCTGAATTTGAACTCGATCAGGATGAGTTGACCCGATTGAATATCAGTAAACGCGAACTGGAAGTCCTTCAACTGATGGCCAAAGGGCATTCGAACCAGGAGATTGCCGATGCGTTGTTCGTTTCATTGAATACGGTGAAAACTCATCTCTCCAACCTTTTTCTAAAGTTGGAAGCCAGCCGCAGAACACAAGCCCTTCAAAAAGCCAAGGAACACCGCCTGATTCCCTAATACTTTCGGGCGAAATGTGGTTAAATTCGGAAAATCACCCGATCGGGTGAAGGTCGGACAGGCCTTTGTTGCTTGTTTTGGACAAACAAAAACGCAAATGAAAAAAGTCGTATTTATTTTCGGATCCATCGCAGGCTTGATAGAGGTAGCCATGTTTTTTATAAGTATGCCATTGATGGGAAATGGCACCATCTCTTTTGAAAATGGAGAGGTCATTGGCTACTCTACTATGATCATTGCGTTGTCAATGATCTTTTTTGGAGTAAAATCATTCAGAGATAATCATAGCGATGGCAAAATCACTTTCGGCAAAGCATTTCAGGTGGGAATCTTTATTGCGCTGGTGGCATCCGCAATCTATGCGCTGGGTTGGGAAGCATATATGGCAACTGGCACCGGACCTGATGAATTTATGACGCAATACACTGATCAATATGTGTCGCAGATGGAAAATGAAGGAGCATCGCCAGCGGAAATTGATGAGATGAAATCCGAGATGCAGTCAATGTCGGAAATGTATAAGAACCCGGTGATCAGATTTGGTATGACGCTGATGGAGATTCTGCCCGTGGGACTGGTGATTACTTTGATCACGGCAGCCGTGGTGAGGCGGTCAGAGGTCAAAGTTTCTGTATAACATAAAATCAAACTTCAACTAATATGAAAAAGAGAGTTACAGGCATTGGTGGAATTTTTTTCAAGGCAAAAGATCCTGATGGTATTAAAAAATGGTACGAGAAACATTTGGGCTTTCCGTATGATCAATATGGATGCTCGTTTGCCTGGATTCAAAAAGAAAGTAAGAAATCTGGATACACAGCGTGGAGTCCATTTTCAGAAGACACAAAATATTACGATCCATCAAAGAAGGACTTTATGTTCAACTACCGCGTTGAAAACCTTGAAGAGCTATTAAAAGTCTTGAAAGAAGAAGGTGTGCAAGTGGTAGGAGAGATGGAGACTTTTGAATATGGTAAGTTTGGCTGGATCATGGATCCCGAAGGAAACAAGATTGAACTGTGGGAGCCGATTGACACTGCCTATGACGGCATGGTGGAGGGTAAAACGATATCTAGTTAATCCATTCTCGAAAAGCTGGGGCTGTTTCTTTGCTGACAAAAACCTCTTCCTTGCAGTCTGGATTGAGAAAGATTTTGATCTTTCCGTTGTCTGGTTTGAATTTTTCGATAGCGTTGAGACAACTTAGATACTTACGGTTAATGCGAAAGAATTTTAGTTGATCTACCATGGTTTCTAATTCAGCCAATGTTTTGTCAACGATCAATTGACGCCCGGTAAAGTCTCTGGCGAAAACGATTTTGTGTTCGGTGAAGAAATAGGCGATGTCGTTCAGGTTTAAAGCAATGTACTCCGTTCCTTTTTTTGCAAGTATGCGGTCCCGCGAAGGAGATTGAATATGATTTAGAATCTTCAATAAGTTGCCTTGAAGAAAATGCTCCTGGAGTTTCTTTACTTTATCCAGTGAGCGTCTCAGTTTGTCTTCTGTGATCGGTTTCAACAGATAGTCGACCGAGTTGAATTCGAAAGATTCCAGTAAGTACTTATCGTAGGCCGTGGTAAACACCACCGGAAACTTGACGGGGTGTTTTCTAAAGATTTCGAACGAGTGATCATCAGACAATTGAATGTCAACAAAGGCGAGATCTGGCTCTGGATTTTTTGAAAGCCATGTCAATGTATCTTTCACACTCCCAAGTTGCACCACCACATCAATGGCAGGGTCAATCACCTTAAGCATCGACTCAAGCTTGGCTCTGGCTGGGAGTTCATCCTCTATGATTATTGTCTTCATTAGTTGTGCATTGGTGTCAATGGTATGCTCACAATAAATTTTCCATCAGAGCGATACGCTTCAATATTGGCGCCTGTCACCAGTTGAAATCTTTCTGCCAGGTTCTTCAATCCAATTTTTGACGAATGTTGACGATTTGTCTTTTCCTGTATTTGATTGATGACGTATAGTCGATTGTCTTTCACATCTACATCAATATACAATGGATTTTGCTCGCTGATCTCGTTGTGTTTTACAGCATTTTCAAATGCTACAAAAACAGAAGTGGGAGGGATGAGAAAGTCTTTTTCAGCAGAGCCGTTGAATTGCTTCTGAATGATCAATGCTTTACCAAATCGCAGGTGCAACAGATCAGTATATCGATGGGTAAACTCAAGCTCATCCTCAAGGAGAACTAGGGTATGATCCTTTTGTATCAGAATGTAGCGGTAGACTTCTGCAAGGTTCTCTGTGAACTCGTGTGCCTTTGTTGAATCTGTTTTAATCAGATGTGAGAGTGTATTCAGTGAGTTAAACATAAAATGAGGGTCGACCTGATTTTTCAGCGCTGTCAATTCTGCCTCCGCCTTCGCGCGTTGTAGTTGTTCATTTTTTACGGTTTCACTTTCTTTTTCCTTCACCAGAAAAACAGTTTCATAAACATGTGTTACAAACAGCACACATATCACGTTGATTAATACCACCACCTGAATCACGCTCCAGTCGGGTTTTGGAAAGCCGGCCCAGATGTACCACAAGCATAGCCATGCTACAGTAACCGGAGCAGTATAAAAAACATTGTTCATCATTAGGAGGATGAGTTTTTCCATCGGTTTGTCAAACCAGGTAAATCGCTTACGGGTGCGAAACAGGAGATAGCGGTTGCCTTGCCAAATAAAAAAAGCCAGCAGAATGAAGTGGATATAACCGAGCCAATAGGCAAGACTTGTGAGTGGGAGACTACCAAAAAGACCGGTAGCGTTCGGAATCAGGATCCCAAAAAAGGGTATGCCAATCATCCTGAATTTGTCGTCATTCAGTTGAATTTCAGAATGGGTTATCGTTTTTTCCGGTTCGCTCACGGATTTTTCCGGTTCAGTTACTCCGTTGTGTTTTGTAAAGTTAAAGTTCGCAATTTGAATTCAGTAACAACAGATGAATATCTAAATCGTGGTGCTGCTTTTTCTAATCTCCAATCTAAGCGTAATGAATTTACAAGCTGAAACGGCTGCTGAAAGAATCTCTAGGTCATCAGAAATTATTTTGAATGATAGGATCGATAGTGTATTTCCGTTGTTCGGCCCTGTTCGCGAAATGGACTGGGAGTACGGATGGAATCCGGAGTTTGTCTATTCCGATGATCAATTGGTAGAGAAAGGGATGATCTTTAAGTCGCCTGCAAGATTTGAAGGTGAGCAATTTTATTTGTGGATAGTCACTCAATACCGGCCTGCCGAATATCTGATCGAATATACGGTAAGTGCCCCGGATCGCGTTTGGTTCATTCATGTTCAGTGCGAGCCTATAGGGATGAAAACAAAAGCCAATGTCACGTATACTTTCACCGCCTTGAACGAACATGGTGCGGCATTGAACAAGATTGCATTGCACAAGATGTATTCCCGCAATCTGAAGGACTGGGAAGAAGCATTAAATTATTATCTTAAAACAGGCACCGCGTTAGGTAGCCCTAAATGATTAGCAACTAAACCAAACTAATAACTATGGACACTTCTTTTATTAATTATTGGGCGATCCTTGTAGCCGCGTTGTCGACTTTTCTTCTCGGTGGAATCTGGTATTCTCCTGCAGTTTTTGGCAAGGCGTGGATGAAAGAGAATGGATTCACTGAAGAGGACATGAAAAAAGGAAACATGGCTAAAATCTTCGGGCTGGCATTTTTGCTGGGACTAATTTCAGCGATCAACCTCGCTATGTTCATGGGCCCGGATGTTGATGTTTCGATGGGCGCATTCTACGGATTTCTAGCAGGTTTCGGATGGGTGGCCACGTTTGTTGGTACACATTATTTGTTTGAAAGAAAATCTTTCAAGCTGTTCCTGATCAACGCGGGCTATAGTGTAGTGGCGTTGACGATTATGGGACTTATTATCGGAGGCTGGCGATGAAAAAGTTAGTGTTTGCGCTTCTTGCCTGGAGCACTTTGGCTCACGCACAGGTTGCAACTCAAGTACGTGACAGAATAATCACGCAATCTGTCACGTTGAATTGTTCGCAAGAAGTTGCATTCAGTTATTTTTCAGACAATCAGTTACTGCGACAGTGGCTGGCGCCAAAGGCTGATGTAGTGATGAAGCCAGGCGGCAAGTATGAACTGTTCTGGTCGCCAGAAGACGCTGACAAGAATAACAACAGCACCTACGGTTGCAAAGTGTTGGCAGTTGACGCGCCTAATTACTTCAATATCGAATGGCGCGGGAACAAGGATCACAAGAGTTTTATGAACAACGTTCGCCCTCTCACTAATGTCTCTGTAATATTTACCCCAATAGCATCAAATCAAACTAAGGTGTCGCTCTTGCACACAGGTTGGCGTGAAGGAAAAAATTGGGATGGCGCATTTACTTTTTTTGAAAAGGCCTGGGCTAATGCATTTAAGGAGCTGGAATCAAAGTTTAAAGATGAAGCAAGTACAGGTTCATTAAAACTATTTTGCTATTACCTCAAGTTGAATGATGCATACAAAAATCCCACTAGTTGGACGGAAGAAGTTCAGCAGACGTTGCAACGGCATGCTATCTGGATGGACAATCTTGGAAAGGAAGGAAAACTAATTTTTGCTGGACGAACTTTGGTTGGCCTTGAGGATGAAAATCTTTTTGGCATTGCTGTGGTCAAAGCCATAGATTTTGAAGAGGCTACGAAGATGATGTCTGTCGATCCAGCGGTTGTTGCAGGAATTCAGAGATCACAGGTGTTTCCGTATTCAATGGCCATCAGACATCCTGAAAATCTAGATCGTTAATTTTAGAGAAAATGATTAGAGCATTACTTGCCGTTTCGATGTGTATTCTGTTGTCATGCCAATCCCAAAACAAAAAAGCAGAGGAGAGTACCGTACATCCATTGTTAGGTGAATGGAGAAATGTTGATCTCACCGTTGAGGTGGATAAAAAAGACGGAGACCCTTCTCGTATTTTTAAAGTGGATGAGCACACATGGGAAGACTCGCTTCAAATCCGGCCGATCCGCACCTACTTTAGAGGAGATGGAACCTTCAATTCAGAGCACTTTAATTTGAATGACAGTCTCATTTTAAATCCAAGCGGCACATGGTCAACGACAAATAACATCATGACCATGATTACAACTAATCCCTTCTCGGACACCACGGCTTGTGAATACACGATCAATGGAGACGTGGTAGCGTTTGGATGTTGGGTTGATTGGGATCAGGATGGTGAAAAGGACGACTGGTATCTGGGAACGCAGAAGAGGTTCTCAACTAAAACCGATAACTGAGCCCAAACTGAATTGTCTTGTTCTTGGTGAAGGTGAGGAAAGGCAGATCTTCATCTATTTCGGTGATACCGTAAATGTACCTTCCGTAGCAGCCCATTCCATTGTTTAGCTGGAACTCGAGGCCACCGCCTACAGAAGTTTCAAAGCGACTGTACTGGGTGCTAAAGTCATCTCTTCGTACTACCCCTGTTCGATCATCCTGAAACTCCTGGTCGAAGATCATACCAAATTGCGGTCCGCCTACAATGGCAATGTTATCCGTGATGTACCATTTGGCAAACAGGGGAACGTTGATATAGTCAAATCGTGACTTGAGGTTTTTTCGGATGATCCCATTATAGGAACACCCATGTCCCGAGTACATGGCTTCTGCCTGAAAGCCCAGCTTACCAAACTTTTGTTCTGTGATTATGCCTACGTGCACTCGTGTGAGGTTGCCAACGGATGCTGGATAGGGGCCTTTTACCTCCTGTGTTGCTACGTTTACGCCAAGTTTTACTCCCATGAGGAATTTTCTTTGTGCGAAGGCCGACTGAGAAACGAAAATGATTGAAGCGAGGAGGAGACCGGATAGTAAACGCATTGAAGAGTAGCTGGAGTTTAAAGCTGCATTTTAATAAAAATAGAAAAATCCCCCTAAATGCTGTATTTATTTAAAATGTGAGAAAATTTCAGGGTCTAATCATCCAAAAAATTGATTGGAAATTAAAAACCGTGAATGAGAAAATATTATCCGTTGGAGAGCCAGATGGATGAGCTTTGTCGGTATTATCAAACGTAAGTTGCTTCACTTCCTTTCCATCAATAGAAACCTTAAAGACCTGAAACGTACCGTTATCATCAGGCGCAATAAACGATACCCACCTTTGGTCAAAAGAAATGCCAATGCCTGAATAAAGTTGATCACTTTTAAAACTGTGAATCATTTTACCAGGCGAGCCATCAATCGGCACGATATGAATTTCCTTGGTTTCCGGATCGACTACATATTCGATGACAAGATGGCTATTGTCCAGCCATTGCGCGTCAGTGTAAATCCCATCTTCCAACCCCGGAGGGATCAGTTCGATTTGAGGGCGGACAGCCTCGCCTGTTTCCTGATTCACTTCGATCAGAAACAACTTGTTGATCCTGTCGGTATTGTAGGCGGTATTGGACACAATCCATTTGCCATTGGGTGACCATCGTGGCCACCCTGTTTCGTGACCACCTTTTGAAAGTGGCTTGCCCTTGCTTGCATCATTGTTCGGTTGAATCCAGATGTCATCGGTGCCATCGGCATGGGTGTGAAATGCTATCCATTTATTATTCGGTGACCAGCACATGCCTTGGTCTTCTGAGTACGAAGCACGCACTACTACTTCCGGCTGTTCTGCGGGTTTGTCCATATCAAACGTGATGTACCCGATATCCTGTGCAATGTGAGGGTACTTCATATCGTCCATCACCCTTCGCCAGTTGCCATAAGTAAACGACAAAAGTTTTCCATTGGGATGCCAATGAGAAATCTCGCTCATGAAAGTTGTGATCGGTTTCGATTCGCCACCATCTCCATCCACCGCAGCGATGAATACCCGGTAATCCTGAAGTCTGAACAGCACCGATCCATCTTTTGCAACGGATGGCCCGTAGCTATCGCGCGAAAACGAAGCAAGTTGCGATTGCTTGCCGCTTGAGATTTCATATTGCTGCAGATCGACAACTTTTTTCTCGTTCGCCATACTGAAGTACAAATACCTGCCATCAGGAGAAAAGGCGATCGGGCCATAGCTATTGACCGGTAATTTTTGTGAACGCTCATCAAGGAGATTAAACTGAATAAAGCGTTTTCCATCAACTTCGACTATTCCCGCGAACGATTGTGTAGAGGGATTCCATTGAATTGACTCTATCAGATTTTTTTCAACTGCTACGCGCTCATGCTGACCAAGAGAATCCATCAACCAGAGTTGAGTCTTGCCATTTCTTTTGGATAAGCCCGCAAGCAGCGTTGCATCCGTTGACCAGGTCAAGTCCTTCAGTTCCGACCGTTCGATTTCGAGTTTAACTTTTGCATCCTTGAATAATTTTTTCTCAGGCCACCATACGCTGCCTGTTTTTGACTCCAGGTCGTAGATGTACCAATAGTTCTTCGGTCCACCAATTTCATAAGTAAGGATACGTTTGCTGTCAGGATGCCATGCTAAAGTGATGACAAATCTGCCGTGCTTCTCTAATTCAAAAGTAGCTCCACCCACGATTTGCTGTACGATAATTTGTTTGCGATCGGAGTAAGCAAACTTTTTTCCGTCTGGTGAAATGGATCCGAAAGGATCACGATAAGCAACCGGACCTTTTTGCCGAACGGATTTAACAAACTGAAGCGGAGGAGCAGTCTGGCAAAAGATGGGGTGACCGCAGAATATCAAAAGAGAGCAGATGAATAATTTCCGCATTGGCTAAAAGATGAAGTACAACAGAAATAGCAAAATCAAAAAGATCGCTGTCCATTTTATCCACCCGCTGTAAACGGCAAATTCGTAACCGCAGATAGGGCAGCTGCTACTTTTGCTGTCAATCTCCATTGCACACGATGGGCATTCCTTTTTACTCATTGCGATAAGCAGTATCTTCAACCAAATTACAAAAAATAATGAGGACTGACTTGCTTGCAGTGCTGAGTGCTAGCATAATACTCTTTTGCTGCGCTCAACAGAAAAGTGAATCGCGCTGGTGTGATGACCTGCCTCGTGAGGCTTATCAGAAACTTCAAAAGACGGCTTTCAGCAATGATTGGTTTGAAGTGTACGAAGTGCAGGACAGCATCTATGCCATCTACGAACCATTTCAGTGGCAGGAAATGATCTCATACCTCATCATTGGTGAAGACTTTGCCTTGTTGTTTGACTCCGGTAATGGAATTGGAGATATAAAATCTGTAGTAACAAAAATAACGGAGCTACCAATTCGTGTTTTGAATTCACACTCACACTACGATCATGTGGGTGGAAACGCTGATTTTGATTTTATCTATGGTATGGATACTGATTTTACAAGAGGTCGAATGAAAGGGTTGCCACATGAGAGGGTTGCGGAGGAAGTTTCAGATGCTGCACTTTGTAAAGGCCTACCTGTAGGTGTGAAGGCCGAGGATCATCATATAAGGCCCTACGACATCACACAATTGATGAAAGACGGAGACACAATTAATTTGGGAAACAGAATACTCGAGATCATCAGCATACCAGGACATACACCTGATGCCATCGCTCTTTTGGATCGCGAGAGCGGACTGTTGTGGACTGGTGATTCATACTATGCAGGACCCATCTGGTTGTTTGCACCAGAAACTGATTGGAATGCTTATAAGAACTCTGTCGAAAGAGTTTCTGCATTGGTGCCATTGCTAAAATATCTGCTTCCAGCACACAACACTCCTCTGGAAGACCCCGCACACCTCACAGCATTGGCCAATGCCGTGAATAGAGTTGATCGTGGAGAATCGAAGCCAACACGAAGAAATGACGAAAACTTAATATTCGAATTCGGACATTTCTCGCTTTTGTTAGGCCCGCAGGTGCTGGAAAAATAGTCTATTTACTTTCTTAAGAACAGGTGGAGGAATTAGGACTGATTAGTCTTGATCCTTTTTTCGAATTGTCTTAAACTCGTAGACGCCACTGGAACCGAAGTTTCACAAAGATCATCTCATGAAAGCTATCCTCTGGGTATTACCTCTCCTCGTTTCAATTACTTCTTTTTCTCAGGTGGTAGATAAAGTGCGGTTAGAATATTATGAGGAAAAGTTGTCGTCTCCGCAATACGGTATGAGTGTGTCTCATGACGGAAAACTTGGCGCGTTCCTCTTTGAATCAGGCAAACTCAATATTTTCAATCTCCAACATTCTCGACAGATCAAGAGTATCGATCTCGAGTTCAATGAAATCGGAGAGATTCGATTTAGTAATGATGACAGTCAAATCATCGTCATTGAGCGGAGTCGAATTCGTGTGTTGGACTGGAATACGGGAGAAACAAAATTGGATGAGAAATCAAATGAGGAAATTATCTGCGGAGACATTTCGATTGATAACAAGTTGGCTGTTGGATCAGTTGATAATATAAATATCTGGGATCTTTCAACTTCTAAACTTCTTCGAACAATTCCAATCAAACAAAACATTGCAACAGTGTTCTTTAGTCCCGCTGGCAAACAGATGCTGATTAATCCACGAGTAAACATGCTTGGCAGCAAAACCTTTATTTATAATTATGAGACAGGAGAACTTGTCAGAACTCTGAACAAAGGATTTCTGGGAACATACAATCCTGCTGGAGATAAAATATTCGTCCATCGATTCAGAAAAGTTAAAATCAAACGAAGCTCTGCAATTATCCCCGTGCTCTATGAACTTTCTCTCAGTGACGACAACGATTCACACGTGATTTATAGCGACTTAGAAAAGTCGAGTGATGTTGGAACGATTATGTCCAGTTTGCAGGTAGATGAAAAATTAGTCGGCACCGCTGGCTATCGTGGATTCACAGTTTATGACGTCCCAAATGGAGGTAAAGTTTTTACCACCAAGAAAACCAAGCGTGAGAGAAGTGCAAGTGCTATGGGACTTTATAAAAACTATAACGCAAAGGCTATCTACAAACTCGATGATGACAAAGTCTTAATCAATGCCTATGGTGACAATATCAATCAGATCTACAGCGCCAGTCAGAATGAGATAGTCGGTTATCTTTTTGCGGATAGTGACGGAGATTTTGCTACGATTACACGAGATGGAAGATTTGATGGAAGTGCGCAAGCTTCTGAGAAATTATATTGGTCAGCTCGAAATTCTTCACGCAAGACCAGCGTGGCGAGTACTTTCAGTCGCGGATTTACTCCGAACTTATTGGCATCGCTACTTAACTCCAAAACCGCTATTGAAGAATTCGACATCGATACAGAGATAGCATCGATCCCTGAGATAAAAATTAAATCTTTTAATCAAGATAAAGTGTCTGGACAAAATGCTGAACTCACCACTAGTCAAAAGGCTGGCAACCTTAATGTCGAAATCGCCACAGATATATCGCAGGTGTCGCAAGTGCGAGTATTTCAAAACAATAAACTTGTTGCTATTGCCGAGAATCCTAAACAAACCGAGCTATCATTTGATGTCAGCCTGTCCAATAGCTTTGGCGAACCTAATTACTTCTATGTGACGGCTACAGGAAAAGCAGGGATCGATTCTGAGAAACAGACGATGACTGTAAATTATACGGGAAAAACAGACGCAAAGCCGAAACTTTACCTGGTGACAGTTGGCATTAACGAATATCGCAACCCCAAGTACAACCTTAATTACGCGCTTGCCGATGCCGATGCATTTGAATCAACCCTGGCACAAGGTGCCACTGGCGTTTTCGAACATGTCAAAAGAATAACACTTCGTAATTCCCAGTTCACCAAAACAGGACTCCTCAATGCACTCAAGTCTGTTCAGGACGAATCAAATGAGCAGGATATGTTGATATTTTATTATGCAGGCCACGGTGTGATGTCGCAAGCGGGGCAAACCGATTTTTATATTGTGCCCCACGATGTGACGCAACTCTATGGCAGAGACGATATGCTAACGGAAAAGGCATTGTCAGCCACTGAGCTGAAAGAAATATCCAGAAAGATCAATGCACAGAAACAGGTGTTTATCCTGGATGCTTGTCAGTCGGCTGCGGCACTTGATGCAGTGACCAGAAGGGGAGTGGCGGAGGAAAGAGCGATTGCACAGCTAGCCCGCAGCACCGGAACGTTCTGGATTACTGCGACAGGATCGGAACAATTTGCGACAGAGTTCGAATCTCTTGGCCATGGCGTGTTTACCTACGCCTTGATAGAGGGACTGCAAGGCAAAGCCGATGGCGGAAACCCTGACAACAAAATTACCGTCAGAGAACTAAATGCCTACATCGAGTCACGTGTACCTGAATTGGCGGAGGAATACAAGGGCACTCCGCAGTTTCCATCCGGATACTCTTTCGGGAATGACTTTCCTTTGGTGATCTACGATTGACTTCGTTTTTTATTAACGAAGTCTCCCAGCCTACTCATAGCTACTTCAAGGTGATTTTGAGGCACATACGAATAAACTAATCTGAATTGTCCACGTTTGGTGTGACCAAACCCATCGCCTGGTGTCAGTAACACTCCGGTTTGTTCGTAAAGCTCCAACCAGAATTTGCTTTCAGCTTCTTGTGTGTTTCCATCCAGAAATTCAGAAAGGTCAAGCCACACAAAAAGACTTCCTCTTGCAGGAACATATGGAATGTTTAGCCTTTTAAGTGCAGTCACTGCCGTTGCATAATTATCGGTTAGCAGTTTTTTATTGGTTGTGATATAATTCTCCACGAACTCATCATCAGCCAGGGCCAATTCAAAAATCCACTGGGTATAATTGGACACCATGGATGGACCATTCAAATTATTATAAGCAGCCAGGAAGTCTTTATTCATTGAATGCACAACGCCAACTCTGAACCCGGAAGCACCGAAATCTTTTGAAAGTGCATACCATCGATGTAGATAGTCACTTTTTCTTTCATTCATGATATTGGCAAACGAAAAGAACTCAATATTGTCTTTGTAGTCATTCTTAATATTTGGATGCGAGGTATCGATTTGAGACAACGCATAGATTTCATTGACGATCAAATGAATTTTTCTTTCGATACACCAGTCAGTAAATGATTCTAGTTGCTCCTTTGTGTAAATCCCGCCTGTGGGATTGTCAGGATTGGTGATTACAAGCATGCGCATCCGCTTCCCCTGACTTTGTATTTCATTCAGAGCTTTGTCAAGATGCTCGGTAGTAAGTAGTGGACCATTTTTAAGGTCTGTCAGTTCATGGTGCGTGATCAGGTCATATCTCTCCATCGCGGCCTTGTTGCCGATATCTTGTTTATATACAGAGTAACATGGTGCAGGGAATACGGCAACGTCACCAGGCTCACCAATGATCCAACTCGTCAGATCAATAACAGACGTGGCACCAGGTGACAATCCAATTTGAGCTGGATCGATAGGACACTTAGTAAGATGTTTTGACAGAAATTTTGCCATCACTTCTCTTGAGGTTGGTGAGCCTACGCTATCGGTGTAGTTAGCGACCCAACCGCTGATTGGATTTTTGGATGTCAATTCCTCCAACTTGCTTTTGAGAAGAGACCAGTTCAGTTTGTTCTCTGCGACATTCAATGGAAAGGCACCGCCCGGGTTGTCTACCTCATGGTAAAGATTGGATGCTGCTTGAAAGTAAAGATCGAAATCTACTCGCAGCACCGTCTGTGATGCTTTAACTCCTCTTTGTGAAAGTGTACTGCTGCTCACCGCGTTTTCAGTTAATGTCTTCGGATTGTTTTCACACGATTCTAGTAAAAAACTGGAAGATAGTGATCCGGCAGCGAGTGTCTTTAGATATTCTCTTCGATCCATGGTTGATAGGTTTAGGTTAGCGATGTACTACTTCGCAGCAGCTGGAATCAATTTACCGATTAATCATTGGCCATTGAAGTCATATTTGACTCATCAAGGAGTATCGTGGCGAAAGATTTGTCCTGGCATTTTTTTCTTTAAAAATGTTTTTTTAATATTGACCGACCGTTCAGTCAAAAAAATCATGAGCCCCAGGACATCAGCCAAAAACGAGGAAATCAGGCAGGAAAGCATGCAAAAGATCATGAATGCAGCCTTTTCTCTAATTGCCAGGCAAGGCTATGAGTCCACTAGTATTTCTCAAATAGCGGCCGAGGCCGGTGTGTCGAAGGGGTTGATGTACAATTATTTCGACAGCAAAGAAGATCTTCTGGAACAACTCGTGAAGGGCGCGATGGATCAGGGAGATAAGATGATTGCGGAAATGATGGATACTGATCCCGTGAAAACGTTGAGAAATATGTTTGAATGGTTTTTCAATGAGATGCGCGAGCGACCCGACTATTGGCGATTGATGACTGAACTCACTTTCAAGATTGACAAGTTCAAATTTATTCATGACCTGGCCACAGAAAAAGCAAAGGGCTATACGCTCGTGCTTGAGGGATTGTTGAAACAAATGAATTTTCCCAATCCAACGGGAGAAGCGAAACTGGTGGGAGCACTCTTTGATGGTATCGCCATTCAATACCTCGTTATTAGAAAGGATTACCCGCTCGATGAAATTGAAAGTTATCTGATTGAAAAATATTGCAAAAGATGAAGACACTGCTGATGATTGGATTTTGTATCGCTGTAACGGTTGGGAATGCCCAGACAGCCAAAGAGGTAATGCAAAAAGTGGACGACAAAGTAAGAGGCACGTCCAACAAGTCTGAAATGACAATGACAATTGTGCGACCTGATTGGCAACGAGAAGTGACGATGAAAGGTTGGTCGCTCGGAACCGAATACAGTTTAATCCTCATCACAGGTCCGGCTCGAGATAAGGGCCAGGCCTTTTTGAAAAGAGATAACGAAATGTGGAACTGGCAGCCTTCCATTGACCGTGTGGTGAAGTTGCCACCATCAATGATGTTGCAGTCGTGGATGGGCTCTGATTTTACAAATGATGACTTAGTGAAAGAGTCATCTGTGGTTACTGACTATACACATGAATTCGATCAAGATTCGGTAATCAGCGGCACAAGAGTTTACAAAATAATTCTCACACCAAAACCAGACGCAGCTGTCGTTTGGGGAAAAGTGATTTGCTACATCGACAAGAAGGAATTTAATCAGCTCCTGGTAAAATATTATGACGAGGACGACATCCTGGTGAATACTTTGGTGTTGTCAAATGTGAGAAACCTGGATGGAAGAATGTTACCTACACGCTTGGAAATGATTCCGGCCGAGAACCCCAAACAGAAAACGGTGATTGAGTACAAAAGCCAGGAGTTTAATATCGGATTGAAGGAAGATTTTTTCTCAATGCAAAACATGAAACGCGTCCGGTGATGTATAGTGTATTAGCGTGGAGAAATATTTGGAGAAATAAGAGGCGATCCCTGATCACTATTCTTTCAATCACCTTCGCGGTGCTTCTCGCTTGCGCCATGAGGTCGATGCAACTTGGTTCATACGATCGCATGATTGAAAACTCTGTTAGATTTTACATGGGTTACATCCAGATTCACAAAGATGGATATTGGAATGACAAAGTAATAGACAACAGCTTTCATTATGATTCTGTCAAGTTAAATCAGGTTACTGAAATCAAAGGCGTTCAAACCTATGTGCCACGTCTTGAATCTTTTGCGCTCGCATCCTATAAAAACCAAACCAAAGGAAGTTTGATCATGGGTGTAGATCCGAGACGAGAAAATGATTTGACCCGTGTTAAAGAAAAATTGGTCGAAGGTTCATACCTGACATCAGACGATGAGGGTGTTCTGGTATCAAAAGGACTTGCAGAATATTTGAACGCTACAGTGGGGGATACTTTGGTTCTCCTTGGGCAAGGATATCATGGTGCAAATGCAGCAGGACTATTCCCTATAAAAGGAATTGTGAGGTTCGCCATGCCCGAGCAAAATAATCAGATGATTTATATGTCGCTTGCTAAAGCACAATGGTTTTACGCAGCAGATCAATTAATCACTAGTGCTGCCCTACTGATTGACGATGCTGACGAAGCTCCACGAATAGTCCGTGAAATCAAAAAGTCATTTTCCTCTGAAGACTTCGAAGTAATGGATTGGAAGGAGCTCGTGCCTGACCTCATTCAAAGTATCGAGCTCGATAGTATCAGCGGCAAAATCATGTTGATGATTCTGTACGTGGTAATTGGATTCGGCATGTTTGGCACTTACCTGATGATGACTGCCGAGCGTCAATATGAATTTGGAGTGATGCTGGCGGTAGGAATGAAGAGACTGCGACTTCAGACGATCATCTTACTGGAGATCACTATGATGACAGCGGTAGGAGTGTTGGTAGGGATAACGATCAGTTTACCTCTACTTACATATTTTCATTTCAATCCGATTTACTTTAGTCAGGATGCCGCCAAAGCGATCGAGAATTTTGGAGTAGAAGCAGTTTACGCTTTCTCTCTAGACCCAACAATATTTACGAACCAGGCTTACGCCATTTTTATCATGGCAATCATCCTCGCTGGATATCCGGTTTGGTCTATTTACAAAATGAATCCTGTTGAATCGATGAGGGCTTAATTAATAAGATGATGATTGCATCTATCGCGTGGAGAAATGTATGGAGAAATAAGGGCCGGAGCCTTGTGGTTATCGGTGCTATGATCGTTGGAATATGGTCACTAGCCTTTGGTAGTGGATTTATGCAAAGCTTCTTGACGGGCTATATTCAGTCTTCGATTAAGCACGAGACATCCAGTGGACAAGTACATCATCCTGGGTTTCAGAAAGACTATGATATTAATTTTTTCATTCGTGACCCAAAAAAGTTAATTGATGCCATCAAAAGTAATTCAGCTGTCACATCTGTCACTTCCCGATCGATAGTTAACGGAATGATCTCATCTACTCGCCAGGCAACGGGTGTGAAGATCATTGGTGTGGAGCCCGCGACCGAGGCGAGCGTGACTGAATTAAATTCTCTGATTCATGAAGGTGAATATTTTGAAGGCATTTCTAGAAATCCGGTTCTGATTGGTGATAAGCTGGCAGAAAAATTGAAAGTCGGAGTCAAAGCTAAAGTCGTATTAACCTTTCAGGATAAAGAGGGAAATATCACTGCGGCTAGATTTAGAGTGGCTGGAATATTGAAAGCCACTTCAGTGTCGATCAGTGAGTCCACAGTGTATGTATTGAAGGACGACCTGAATCGACTGTTGCAACTAGATGATAATGTTCATGAGATTGCTTACGTCACATCAACTGATGCTGATGATGATGCGATTGCACACGATCTACAATCCAGATTTCCTGAAGATAAAATTGAAAGCTGGCGAGAATTGTCACCCATATTGGTTTTCATGGAACAATGGATGGCCAGTATTCTCAAACTTTTAATATTAATAATCATGTCAGCACTTGCATTTGGTATTGTCAACACTATGCTAATGGCTGTGCTGGAAAGAGTTAGGGAGTTAGGGATGCTGATGGCACTGGGAATGAGGCGTACAAAAGTGTTCACTATGATCATGGTAGAAACGATTTACCTTTCCACAGTAGGTGGTCCGGTTGGTCTGTTGGTCGGATACCTTACCATTACTTACCTGGGACAAGCGGGAATTGACTTAACTGACTATTCCGAAGGACTCGAGGCAATTGGTTATGAAAGTATTCTCTATCCGATTCTTCAACCGGGAGACTACATACAAATTGTAGTTGGGGTAATTCTCACTGCTTTTCTTGCTTCACTCTATCCAGCCTGGAAGGCGATAAAATTGAAACCGATAGACGCATTACACACGATTTGAAACGATAGGTATGTCAACAATAATTAAAGCCACCAATGTTTCTAAAGTTTATCACCGCACTACAGTGCCGGTACATGCATTGAACAACCTGACGCTATCTATTGAGGAGGGAGAGTTCACTGCAATCGTGGGACCGTCCGGTTGTGGTAAAACCACTTTGCTCAATATTCTTGGCGGATTAGATCATCCAACATCGGGAAAAGTGGAAGTGGCAGGCACAGATATCACCGAAATGAAAGACAGTGACCTCATTGACTTTCGATTGAAAAACATCGGGTTTGTATTTCAAGCGTATAATCTTATTCCGGTGTTAACTGCGCTCGAGAATGTAGAGTTCATCATGTTATTGCAAAAGGAGAACAAAAAGGTACGACATCAGCGTGCGATGGAACTCCTGACTCAAATGGATATCGCTGACAAGGCCAAAAACAAACCATCACAACTATCAGGTGGTCAGCAACAGCGAGTAGCTGTCGCTCGTGCACTTGCCTCGAAGCCGAGATTTATACTCGCTGATGAGCCAACTGCAAATCTTGATTCGTCCTCTACTAGCAACCTTCTTGACTTGATGGCCAGGATGAACAAAGACCAAAAAGCAACTTTTATTTTTTCCACGCACGACCAA
Organism: Cyclobacteriaceae bacterium; assembly: GCA_020436085.1. Taxonomy (GTDB): domain Bacteria; phylum Bacteroidota; class Bacteroidia; order Cytophagales; family Cyclobacteriaceae; genus ELB16-189. Next base: position 1,549 of record JAGQYM010000028.1, on the reverse strand, counting down.
CGTGTGATGGATAAGGCAAGGCGCATCGTAACGCTTGAGGACGGTACGATAGTTTCGGATACGACCAGATGAAAGTTATTGGGATTTTGTTTCTCTCCTTTATTGCCATCCCTCTTTTTGCTCAGGAGGAGGAACCTAAAAAACTGGCGCTCAAAGGATATCTGAAGGACATGTCTACCTTCAATTATTTCGATGACAATCTTTGGTATGATAATCTTGTGCACAACAGACTAAATCTTGCATGGTATGCTAATCCACATTTCAACGCCTACCTGGAAGTGCGAAATCGAATTTTCATGGGTGATCAGGTTAGGAACGTTCCCGGATACGCCATGCAAGTGGACACGAACAATGATTACTTTGACTTATCTGTTCAACACGAAGCGGGAAAGTCAACAATTTTTCAATCGATGATTGATCGAGCCTATGTCGAGTGGTATAATGACAAATGGGAAGTAAGGGCTGGACGACAAAGAATCAACTGGGGAGTAAACCTTGTTTGGAATCCGAACGATCTTTTTAATGTTTATTCGTTTTTTGATTTTGACTATGAAGAACGACCAGGTAGCGATGCAATCAGAATTAAACGATACACTGGCTTTGCATCGAGTGTTGAGCTGGCCGCCACCTTGAATGATGACTTCGACAAGACAGTAATGGCAGGCATGTGGAAGGTGAATAAGTGGGGTTACGATTTTCAGTTTTTAGCAGGGAAAGCGCGTGAGGATGTAACGCTTGGAATGGGTTGGGCTGGTAATATTAAAAAAGCCGGTTTCAAAGGAGAGCTAACCTGGTTCGAGCCCTACAGGGACAACGGCAGCGTACAGGCACTCCTCGCCTCTATTTCAGTTGACTATTCTTTCGAGAGTTCACTTTATCTCAACGGATCTTTGTTATTTAACTCGGACGGCAGTGATACACAATTTTTGAATAGCGCGGGCTTCGGTAATTCTGGACAACTGACGGTACGAAACCTTTCACCCTTCAAGTACTCCACTTTTTTTCAAACGAGTTATAAATTTCATCCTTTGATTACTGGTGGACTTGCAATCATTTATTACCCGAGCAGTCGCAATGCATTATTCCTAAACCCAAATGCGACCTTCTCATTGAAGCCTAATCTGGATCTGGATTTAATTGGCCAGATTTATTACGACAAACTTCTGGATGACTACCGGGCGTTGGCTAAGCTTGGCTATGTAAGGCTCAAATGGAGTTTTTGATTCCGATCATTTCAGATCATCGAGTGCTTTTTTCATTGCCTCATTAAAATCATTTGGCTTTTCAATCATTGGAAAATGACCCGTGCCATTGATATAGAAGATTCGATAGTCAATATTGTTATTCTTGAAAACAGCAGTATCGGTAGGAGGTAAGTCACTGTTTACTAAAACAAATGGTCTTTGAAGTGAGCTCAGTCTTTCCAATTCATTAGGAGCGTATTCAAATAATTCTCGCAGCGTTACTGTGGCTATTTTGCTGTCTGCATTTTTATAATCTTGAATTACTCTTGCTTTGGTTAACGAGTCCGTTTCACTTCCGAAAAGGT
>JAGQYM010000027.1 GCA_020436085.1 Cyclobacteriaceae bacterium | reverse complement strand
AATATTCTTAATGGAAGGAGTGTTTACCTTGTTAGCTGCAAGCGTGTTTCGGATAGCACCGTACTCAACATTCAATTGGTGATTTTTTTTGGTCAATCTTAAAGTAACACTTGAGATAAAAAATTTTTTTCGGAGGGTGGTTTTGAAGACACTTTCCCGGTACCCGAACTCACATTCGGCATTGTTAAAAGTCCGGGACCCACCCGATGAAAGGTCGATGGCCTCTACTTTTTCGACCACATTTTTTATCTCAACGCCATACGCCCCGATGTTTTGCATCGGTGCAGCACCTACTGTACCAGGAATCAATGAGAGGTTTTCGATGCCACCCCACTGATGACCCACTACATGCATGACCAATTGGTGCCAATTCTCTCCTGCGGCAACATTAAGGACTACTTCATCGTCATCTTCACGATTGATTTCTATTCCCTTCAGGTCAACTTTGATGATTAGACCCTTAAAATCTCCCGTAAAAAGAATGTTGCTGCCTCCTGCGAGAACGTAATGAGGTTCATTCTGATAGATGTCAGACTGAATGAGCTCCCGAAGGTCATCTTCCGAGCGTACGTGACATAAGTAGCTTGCCTCAGCACGAATGCCAAAGGTGTTCAATGCCTTGAGGCTGACATTTTTTTCGATATCAATCATCTTCCAATACCGAAGGAATAAAAAACCCGCGATATAATAAAACGGAGGCTAGAAGATCGTACCGAGTTCCTCTTTAGAGATTTTGAAAAGGGTAATGCGCGGGAATCGACCGGTAACATAAGTAGTACCCGCAATAGCCAGTCCATCGTCAGCGGTATTGATAATCGCTCCGATTTCATAAGGGTTGGAGAAGCCGAGATATTTCGAACCCAGGAACTCACCAGAGGCGAGATCATAGACATAGATCCCAATCTGCCCCGCTTTAGTATTGCTTACATAAACTATCACATCGGTATCTTTGATAGTTGAAACCAGTATCTTAACGGGAGCGTTGTCAACCAACTCCGGCAACGTAAACCCACCAAGGTCTGTGCTTGAGGAAATTCCGGTAGTGCCCAACGTTGCTCGCGGGAGAAAATAATTATCTCCAAAATTGAACCTTGCTGTTGCAAAAGAGTTGCCAGGCAGCTCAGCCAGGTATGTTATCCCTCCATCATCCTGTTGGCCCTGTACTACGCCCAGCCCGCCAGAGCCCAAGTCTGTGAAGACAAGTGAAAAGGTGTAGTTGTAGAACCCATTGAAAAAATATCGTCCACCTGACGTCTTCCCAACCTGGAAGGGAAACTGCCTGCCGGTTCTCAAGAAATGGTTGATGATAGGCTCTTCTACTGCGTCTCCCGCGCCTACTGAAAATGCAGATGCCTGAAGCGTGTTGCCTTCCGGGTTAACAATGGATACCACAGTTTGCAGATTACCATTGTCATAGCTTAATAACAGAAAGTTGTTGCCATCGAGTGTAGCGGCTGTAGGGTAGGTGCCGCCAACATTGCTCATTTGAATTATTTCTCCATCGGTATTTATCTCTACCAATTGGGTTTGCAGGTTGACTTCCTCCATACAAAAAAAGAAATAGCTCTCATTAAGAGGAATAAGCTGGCCAATGGGGTTGACATAGGCCTCATCAACCAGTTGTTCAGATACGAAGGCTCCCAGGTCATCAACCTTCAATATGTATGTGCCTGGAAAATTCGATTCGTCCAGTCGCCTTGATGCCAGGATGAGGTATCCTCCATCAGGAGTTTGTTTGATGTCGATTGGAGTGTAGGAGGTGTTATAACGATCGCTGTCATAAATCCTAACAAAATTGGCCTTGTCTGCTTCCGGGTCGCTGTCGTTGCTGCAGGCACTTAGTAATAAGAGACATGTGGCGAAGTATAGTATTCTTTTCATGGGTAGAATCATTTTCAGGACCATATTACCGGTCGATCGATTTAAAACTGGTACTGAGAAAACGCATGGGGAACAAACATCCCACCGATATTACAAGGTTGTCAATTTTCATATCGTCAAAGGCATCGCCAATGCCAGCCAGCCGATCATTGGTAAACCGGTTTTCTGTGTTGGTGATATTGCTCATCCCGATTCGGTAAGAGGCGTCAAGTACCAACCGCACGTTGCCCATGTTGTAGTGAAGTCCCGCTCCAGCAATCACTCCCCAGTAGCCTTTGTAAAAGAGATCTTTTGCTCCGACTATCACCGGTTCACTGCTTAGTTCGTTGGTTCCGCCAGAGCCAGTGTCGGTACCGGAGATGTCCACGGTCTTATTGGCGTTGACCAACATGGAGTAGAACACTCCCGCTTGAATGTAAGGTCTCAACGTGTTACCTGTGATGTCGTATTTCACAATCAGAGGCAAGTCAGCATAGTCAACTTTTTGTTCATGTTCATACTTGAGCTGAAGCATTTCACCGGCATTCTCCGGATTGTCCCACGTAAAATCGTTAGAGTAGGTGAATCTGGAGAGCCGATAGGTGGGTTGAAAACTAAAACCAAAGCCTTTATAGTTGAAAGTAATTTCGAGTGTCGCCTGGCTTCCCAGTTTTTTAAACCCATCATACGCCTTGTCGGTGAGTGCCTGAGCGTAGTTAGTTGGTGTCAAGATGGAATACCTTGTGTCAGGTGTAGCCTTTGTCAGGTTGGGCCCAATCTTAAGACCAATCCACCACTGCTTGTCGAGGAAGCTGCTCTGTTGGTCTCTGACTTTCTTCTTGAAGCCTGGCGGTGGCTTTCGCTGCCCGACAGCTATAGTAGCGATTAAGAGAATTAGTATAACGGGTAGAAGTCGCTTCATTTATTTTTGAATTACAAGTTTCTTGGTTTGCTTAAAAAATCCGGACTTAAGTTTGATCAGGTACATTCCTGCTTTGAACTCACCGAGGTCAAGGCGAATACTGTGCTCTCCAGGTTCTCTGGTTTCATCCAATAGTGTTTTCAGGTTTCGCCCCTGACTGTCATACAGGTCAAGATTTACCTGGCTGGTTGTGTTAATATGAAACGCCACAGTTGTTGATTCGTTAGCTGGATTTGGATAGCAGTCCTTCAATTCGAACCGTGCGTTGATAAAATCCGAATTCGTTCCTGAAATGACCTGACTTGCAACAGGAAGGGGCTCATAGTTTCCTGATCCTTCTTCTTTGGGTCCATCGATAAAATTCTTGAAAAAGATGTCGTTATTGATCGTGTCTTCTTCAACCAGCATCCAGTCTTTGAGAATGTTCGCGTACACCTGGCGGTAATCAAACTGCATCTCTACGTTATTCTTGGTCAGATCAGGAACCTTTCCCACCACGCCTGGTTGCACTCCTTTACCGAACATAAATATTGGGCCACCCGTACCGTGGTCGGTTCCATAACTGCCATTGGAGTGAATCCTTCGACCGAACTCAGAAGTTGTAACCGTGAGCACCCGATCCTCTAGTCCGCGTGCTCTCAGGTCATCCTGAAATGCTTTCATTGCCGAGGCGATATGGTACATCAGTGCTGCATGAGACCCCATGGTGGGATCATAGCTCTCAACTTGTTCTGCATGCGTATCGAATCCTCCAATCTTCACGAGAAAGACTTTGGTCTTCACACCCTGTCCCGGGCCACCACCATCCAGCAACCTTGCGATCAGCTTGAGCTGAGGTGTAAGGTTGTTTCTCATGCTACCCGATGGCGCATTGAAAGGATATCGCTCAGGATAGGTAACTGACGATGCTGCCGAATTAATATACACTTGATACAATCGTTCAGCATAATCTTCAGACTTGTCTTCAAGTCCCAGAATCCAGTTCAGCTCTCTTCCATAGGGAGAATTGTCGAGAAAAGCAGGTGGCTTGCCGCGAGGATCCACACCTTCATCCACAAAGCCCTCGAGTTGTTCCACGAGGTTTGCAAACTGTACAGGATCATTGAGTGAAATCGAAGTGGGTATGTTTCCGTTCTGATGAAATATCAGAGAGACATCACTACCCATTTCAATCGCCAGCGGATCTTTCATATCCTCATTGGGGAAATCATCAGGATAGGTTTTTGGAGAAAATTCTTGTTGAAGAAATCTACCAACCCAACCTGAAGAGAAGTAATCGTCAAAACTTCCCCCCATAAACGAGATATCGCGTCCGCGGAAGTGAGACCCATTATTGTTTTTATAAGATACGCCCTGAACAAAACACACACGACCAATGTCATACATCTCCTTCATCGCAGCCATATCCGGATGCAGACCCACTTGCGATTCCAATGGCAAAGTGCTATCGAGTTGTATCATCTTGCGAACACTATTTTTTGCGGGAATGGCTATGTTAGCACGCCTGCTATAGTATTCATCATAGGCATCGACTGGCACGAGGCAATTAAGGCCATCATTACCGCCATGCATTTGCAGAATGATAAGCACGCGATCGTTGGTACTTTGCTTGGCCATCCGGGTAAGCGGATTCTCAGCCATCAGCTTTAGTGGAATACCGCCAATGGTAAATGGAACTGTAGCCCACGACACTCTTTTTATGAAATCTCTACGCTTCATTCGTTTCATTTAGAATAGTTGGTATTCCGGTGATTGCATCATTGCATTAGAAAGACTTTCCAGTTGCCGTCTCACTACCTCCATGTCCACAGGATTATTCCATCTGAAAGTCCAGGACGCTTCAGGATCTGGATCGATTTGAGGTGATTTCAGGAAAGCGGTAAGAAAATAATTCAAACGCTCAGCAGTCAAGCCAGACGCATCATCTGATGCCGGATCGAAAGTGAGGTTATCATTAACAGGTAAAAGGTACTTCGCCAGTTCAATAATCAACAACTGTGCATCTGAAGCAATGCTGTTGTCAAAATTGTTTTGAACGAAGGCAATTAAGTCTACCGCATCTCCAAGTTCCTGGTTCTGCGCGATGAGGTTTCTAATGAACTGGTACCTTTCTGTTAAGTAATTAGTCGATATCCAGCTTCGATGGTAGATAGGAAACTGATGATAGGCATCGTAGCCAGCCACATCGAAGGGTTCATAAAAATGCATACCCATGCTAGAGAGCGTTCGGATCATGTTGCCAGTCTGCTCATAGTAACCTGCTGGATCAGCAATTGGGTCGGGTAATGCAACATTGAAGAACCGATATGACCCCGTCATCAAATCAAGTGGAGACTTAATAATTCCTCCGAAATTGTCGTCATCGACTCCTGCACTTGCCTCGTAGAAATGTTCGCTTTTGAAGAGTTCCTCAAGCACCGGTTGTAGTTTGTAGCCACTGCTTGCAAATGTGGCGGCCATATCCTCAATGACTGTTGCATCGAGTGTTGCGTCAATAGAGTGGTAAACGAAGTAACGGTAGATCCTTCGGCAAATATTCTTTGCAGTTTCTGGTTTCGAATAAATAGACTCTATCAGTTGACTGATTTCATCTAGCGCACTTTCTTCTGTTGCGTTGGTGCCATTCAGCAGGAGAGGGTCCGCCTGGATCGTGATATTGTTAAATCGTTCACTAAACTGTTTGGGCGTATTGTCATGCGAGGATGCATTTGTAGCTGATCCTCGAACAATTCCTCTTGGTAAATTGGTATCGGGATCAATATTGGAGAATGTGTCGTCAATGTTCCAACCTGAGAGAACTCGGGCTGCTTCTTGAACATCGAGTTCTTTAAATAGAAAATAGTCTCCGGGCTCTGTCACGGGAGGTAGCGTTCCCTCTAGTCCACGGCCGATAGAGTATAACTCATGGAGTTCACGTGCATAGTTCTCATTCGGACTGCCTTTCACATTGAGGTTGCCATCTAGCAGTCGTAGCATTGCATTGTCCACACAGACCTTTTTGGTGAGCTCTTTGAAGTTGAAGGTCGCGGCCAATGTTTTATCCAATGCAAACAGTCGGAAGAGTTGGTTTTGAAAATAAAGAGATCGGCTGTTGTCTACCTTGGTTTGAATAGTAGTCAACACCGTGTGCATGAAAAACACAATCTTCTCCCTGGCAGAATACGCGAGTGATTGGCTGTCGCTGATACCCAGGCTGAGCATCTGACCTAAAAACCATCCCTTGAAAAACTCCTGGAGGTCACTGTCTCCGCTGTTAGCATCGGTGGTACCAGAAATTACCCACTCCAGTCCTGTTTCAGGATCAAGGGGTAATTCAGGATCGGGTAGCGTTTGCCCAAATAGTTGGGTGATGGCTTGGGCGGGTGTGTTCCCTGCAAAAGCATCTATCTGAGCTTTGGTAGGGCCAAAGGTTGCGCGATGAAGCAGGTGAGCGGCACGTTTGGTGCCTAAAGGTTGAGTTAACTCCGTTAACGGCATCAGGGAATCTTTTTAGACTTGAATTAATCTCAGATATGTGGCAGGCGTATACATTTTTCAGACGAGCTGCCAAAATTTTCGACCATTGAATCTATTTTTCTGTTATTCATGGTTTACCAATTTTTTGTTTAACTATTATTACAACTCTTAAACTGGTGAATCGATGAAGATAATAGAGTGTCCGCGAGATGCCATGCAGGGGATAGAAAAATTCATCCCGACTGAAGTTAAAGTGAACTATCTCAACGAGTTGGCGAAAGTTGGGTTTGACACGATCGATTTCGGGAGTTTTGTTTCGCCAAAAGCGATACCTCAGATGCGCGATACCGCAGAAGTTGTTGGTCGGCTGGATCTTAGCACAACAAAATCGAAATTGCTGGCCATTGTGGCCAACACCCGCGGAGCTGAGGATGCAGCACAGTTTGAGGAGATAACGTATTTAGGTTTTCCTCTTTCTATATCGGAGACATTTCAACAACGAAATACGAACAAATCCATCACGGAGGCACTTAATACACTCTCCGAAATTCAGGAGCTGTGCCATAAAAAGGGAAAAACGCTCGTAACTTATATCAGCATGGGATTCGGCAATCCATACGGTGATCCGTACGATATGAGTATTGTGTCTGGTTTTGTAGATATTCTGTCAACCCTGAATGTGCAGATCGTCTCTCTGGCCGATACAATCGGTGTGTCAACGCCTGATCAGATCACACGAATTTTTAAAGAGGTAAGTAGTAAGTTTCCCGGTATCGAGTTTGGTGCCCATCTACACTCTAATCCGGCAACGGCCAATGAAAAGATCGAAGCTGCTTTCAACGCGGGTTGTAAAAGATTTGATGGAGCGTTAAAAGGTTGGGGAGGGTGCCCTATGGCCAAAGACGACCTGGTAGGGAATCTGGCTACAGAAAGAATATTGGACTATCTGGCGAGCCGGAATGCAAAACCTGTGATGGATGAAGTTGCCTTGGCAAAAGCTATGCAAATGGCGGACACCTTTTTTGAAGGTTAGTGTTTATTGAGCTTATACATCTTTCCTGGCAGTGACTTCACTACATTTTTGAATTCCAGACTGAGCAGGAGCGAGGCAAGCACACTGGGTGAGATTGCCGTTCTGCGGCTAAGTTCGTCAATCATGATTGGTGTTTTCTTCTCTTTGAGAATATCTACAACAACCCGTTCATCCTGATCGAATAGGTTAAGGTCCAGTTGTGTAACCTGCTCTTCAATTGGTCCTTCACTTTTCCAGTTCATGATATACTCAATGTCTTTCACACTTGTCATCAGGTGGGCCTTATTGATCTTGATAAGTTTGTTGCATCCTTCAGAAAAGGTTTGACCAACAGCACCGGGTATGGCAAAGACATCTTTGTTATAGCTATTGGCGATCTCCGCGGTAATTAGTGCACCACCTTTCTCTGCGGCTTCAACAACAATTAATACATCGCTCATTGCCGAGATGATTCTGTTCCGTGCTGGGAAATTGTGGGCGTCTGGCTTTGCGCCAAATGGATTCTCAGTGGCGAGTCCACCATTTTCCATCATGCGTTTCGCCACTTCCTTATGAAGCGCTGGATAAATAACGTCAATACCGCTGCCCATTACACCAAGGGTAGGTAAGTTGTTTTTCAGCGCCTCTTTGTGTGCATGTATGTCAATGCCATAGGCAAGGCCACTGATAATCATGGTTTGAAGTGGCACAAGATCCCTCACAATTTGCTCCACCATTTCCTTTCCATACGGTGTTGCCTGCCGTGTTCCTACAATGCCTGCCGTTCGTGACGTGTTGAGGTTTACATCTCCCTTTACATAAAGAAGTGATGGGCAATCATCGAATTGTTTGAGACGGGCGGGGTACTCTGAATCATAATAGAAAAGCAGCTTGGTGTCGTGCCTCTCAGCTTTCCGAAGTTCCTTCTCGGCAAGGTCGAAAGGATCAGCCGATTTCAGGGCTGCTACCGTTACACCTCCAACATTAGGTATCTTAAGTAGTTTTCCCTCCGATAATTTGAAGACATCCTGCGCTGACCCACAGTAACTCACCAATTGTTTGATCAAAAAGTCGCCTATGCCGGGTACAAAGTGGAGGGCGAGTAATGAGAGGCGTTCCTGATCCATAACGGCCACGATAATAGGAAAATGTAGGAACGATTAAAATAGGGAAAATAAAAGAAGAAAGGCGGCTAGTGCAATTTGTCTCTTACTTCCGTCAGAAACTGCCTTATTTTCTTCAGAGAGTCGATCATCTCCATCTTGTCTCTTACCGACTGAGTGTCGTTTTTGAGCATCTCTTTTGCTCCCTGCAGCGTAAAACCCTTCTCTTTAACCAGGTGATAGATGGTGCGAACGTTGTTGATGTCCTCAATGGTAAACTGTCTGTTACCCTTGCGGTTCTTCTTCGGCTGAATAAGGTCAAACTCTGACTCCCAAAAGCGAATAAGTGACGGGGCTACGTTAAACATCTCAGCTACCTCACCGATCGAGTAGTAGAGCTTTTCAATTTCTTTTTCCTTGTAAGCCATTAGGAGCTAAGACGCTAAACAATTAGATGTTTCTTGCGGTACAATTCATGCAAAGTAGCAATTCTTTGTTCCTGGAGCAATGGGGTAGATTAAAAATAATCGACAAGATGTCCACATCAATTTGTGGAATACTCAATCCACCCTTTTTCATCAATTCGTATCGGTGTCTCAGGAAAGTCTTCATATGTGAGCTCTCGTATGCGCCTAATTACCCTTCCATCAGCATCTATTCTTACCGGTGACATCGGAGATTGATATATGGGCGTAATTCTGGCCTTAAAGAATCGCCCAATGGGATCGGTGTACACTTTGATGATAGGAGCAATGCCATTAACTCCGCTCAGATTGAATCCTCCATACGTACAAAAGTTGCCAAGGCTATAAGCGATAAATCGGTCATTGTAAACCTCCACCGCTCGGGTGACATGAGGCCCGTGTCCAAACACGATATCGGCACCTGCATCGATCATCGCGTGAGCAAACCGATATACATCACCTCGATCTTCACCTACGAATATCTCATGTTTACGAGGCACATGTTCATATTTTGACCCTTCAGCACCTCCATGAAAGGACACAATCACAATGTCTGCCAGTGAATCAAGCATCTGGATAGTTGCTTTTGCGGTTGCTATATCGTTAATGCTTGCGCATCCTGTATTGGGAGCAAATGCCGCAAATCCGTAAGTCACATTATCCTTTTCAAACAGAGCAAAAGGCCTGGATACAAGTCCTGCATAGCGAATGCCAACGCTGTCGAGTGTTTGCATGCTACTTCTGCGCCCTTCATCGCCAAAATCGCCCGCATGATTATTGGCAATGCTCATGATATCAAAGCCCGCAGTCACCAGATTCCTTACAAATGATGTAGGACTTCTGAATACATAGCAGACCTTTGGGTTCCTGCATCCTTTAGGTGTTCCGCCTTCATCAAGTAGGGTTCCTTCAAGATTGCCCATGGTGATATCAGCGTCTTTGAGAATATCATTCACTTCAGCCATCAGGTGCTCCGCATTGTTGTCAGGCAGGCGATCGGAGTTGGGATAATTGGTACCCATCATGATATCGCCAACGCCAATAAACGTTAATGTATCCTTCTTCGCGATTACAACGGTCGAGTCGATTTCGATGGGACCAACGGCCACCTCTACTGTGTCAACCACAATCGTATCCAATTCAGCGATAAGTGTGTCAAGTGTCGCTTTATCTGCTGGCGACTGCACCAGGCGAGATGACGCACATGACATTGCAAAGAAGGCTACAACGATAAAATAACGCATGGACGAGAGAAACGAATCAGTCAAGAGAGGTGGTTGCAATACCGCCCAGTTCAACAAGTTTTTCGTACTCCTTGTTGCTCAGGTCTCTCTGGAAGAAATTGATGGGGTTGATCTGATCCCCTTTGAATAGTACCTCGTAGTGCAGGTGTGTAGAGAAAGACAGACCTGTGTTACCAACGTAGCCAATGATTTGACCTCGCTTTACCTTTTCACCCTTCCTCACTATGAACTCAGTGAGGTGTGCATAGCGTGTTTCAAATCCAAATCCGTGATCGATATACACCACCTGACCGAATGTAACTGAGGTATGAGCCACTTCAACTACACCGTCACCAGTTGCATATACAGGTGATCCTTTAGGTGCTGTAAAGTCAAGTCCTTTATGTGGTCTCCAGTAGCCAAGTATAGGATGCTTACGCATTCCATAAGTCGTGTGAAGGTAGGTGAGGTCCTCGTTGCTGATCGGTTGAATTGCCGGACGAGATGCCCACATTCTCTCTTTCACCGCAAGCTCCTGATCTAGTTGAGCAAATGACTGCTCTTCAATGTCCAGTCTATTCTTAATCTTTTGTGCTTTCTCGTAACCTTCACGTATTAAGCTATACTTGATGTTGGCATTCTCTTTTTCACGACCACCGACACCGGCTTCACGAACAGATTGGGCCAGCGGTTCCATGTCAAGAATGACTCTGTAGTTGTTGTCATCGGTTTGCTCCAGCACGCTCAACTCAGAAGCAGAGTTGTCGAGCTTCTTATACAATACTTCCCAATCTCTTTTCAGTGATTCATTCCTTGAGGCAAGCATAGTCTCATCAACGGAAGGATAGTTCGCATTGAAGACCAATAAGCCTATCACGCCAATCATAAACGATACGCCCAAAAATCTGAAGATGTTCCTAAAGATCATCTGGCTTGTCATGAAGACAGGCTCATAGCGACAGGTCTTGGTGTTGTATACGTAGTCGACCTTGGCCATCAATCTAGGGATTGGTTGATTTTTTTGCTTGCAATAAAAAGCTTCGCGTAAGCATCACTATTCAACCCCTGCACCAGATATTGTAATGGATCAACGTTCGTTCCACTGATCGATACCTCGTAGTGTACATGAGGTGCGATAGATCCACCGCTTGATCCAACTGTTCCTAACTTAAATCCTTTCAATACTTTTTCACCAACCCTGACAGATATGTCATCCATATGCGCGTAACGCGTCACATATCCATATCCATGGTCTACTTCCACATAATTTCCAAAGCCAGCCAGCAGGTCGCTCTTCTTTACAGAAAGAACTTTACCAGGTCCCGCGGCCACCACGCTTGCACCTCTTGGTGCCGCGATGTCCACTCCGTCATGGTGATACTTTCCTTTATGAAATGGATTGATTCTTATCCCGTAGCCAGATACCAACTGACTCACATCAAAGCTTTCAACAGGTTGCAACACTGGTGTCGACTGTAGCTTATTCCAGTCTGACTTGCTAACACTGGTTGTCAAACGGAAAAAGTCATTGCTGCTTTGCGCTTTCTTAGCAATCGTAACGAATTTGCTCGTTAGTCTTTCAGTCCATCCCATAAAAACCGGGGAGGAGGCAGTAAGTATCTCTTCATTACCAGTGAAAGAAGCAGAAGTCTCTGACCTGGGAATCTCGAATATCTTCTTGTAAAGCTCGTTGTCTTTATTCTGGAGCGTAGCCAGTTGTACGCTTGCAGTTTGTAGGCGGTCATTCAGAATCTCCTTGTGAGTTTGCAAGGCGTTGTTTTCCTGACGCAACTTGGCTTCCAAAGGAGTTTCTACTACATAGTTCTGTAGCACCAACAATCCAACGAAAAACAAAACACCGAATGACAAATAGCCAAAGCCGTAGCTAACGACCTTCGTCACTGATATTTTTTTTCGCTCAAATCGTAATGTTTTCTGGTCGTAGTAATATTTCTTTTTCGGCATATAAATCGTGTGATTCCTGCTAAATTTGCCGGTTTAAGGCGCACAATATAGCCAAAATTTGAAGTAGTAAAAGACCTAAAACCTAAGGCATAGATGGATTCCGGCACGATAAGGCGAAAATTCCTCGATTTTTTCGAAAAAAAGGCACATTTGATAGTCCCATCGGCCCCCTTAGTACTTAAAAATGACCCCTCTTTATTGTTTACAAACTCGGGCATGGTCCAGTTTAAGGACTACTTTTTGGGTAATTCGGTACCGAAAAGCAAGCGGGTAGCCGACACCCAAAAGTGCCTGAGAGTGAGCGGGAAACACAACGACCTTGAAGATGTTGGTTTCGATACATATCACCACACCATGTTCGAGATGCTCGGCAACTGGTCTTTCGGAGATTACTTCAAGAAGGAGGCCATCGCCTGGGCGTGGGAATTGTTGACCGAAGAGTACAAGCTCCCGAAGGACAGACTTTATGCAACAGTATTCGGTGGAGACAAGTCAGAGAGCCTGCCGGTTGACGAAGAAGCAATCGAATTGTGGAAACCTGTCATCGGGGAAGAGCGAATCATTTACGGAAGTAAAAAAGATAACTTCTGGGAGATGGGAGATACAGGACCATGCGGACCTTGCTCTGAAATTCACATCGACCTGAGACCAGAAGCAGAAGTGAAGAAAGTGCCAGGAAAAGAACTAGTCAATAAAGACCACCCTCAGGTAATCGAAATCTGGAATCTCGTATTCATTCAATTCAATCGGCTCAAGTCTGGTAAACTGGAGAACCTGCCAGACAAACACGTAGACACCGGCATGGGATTCGAACGGCTATGCATGGCTATTCAAGGCAAGACTTCGAACTACGATACCGATGTGTTCACTCCTTTGATGGACTTCATAGCAGCCGAAGCGGGAACAAAATATGGCGCTGATGAAAAGAAAGACATTGCCATACGTGTAGTAGCAGATCACGTACGCGCTGTTGCGTTTGCCATTTCCGATGGACAACTTCCATCCAACACGGGTGCAGGATATGTGATCAGAAGGATATTGAGAAGAGCAGTTCGTTATGGCTTTTCATATCTCGACTTTAAAGAGCCCTTTATCTATCGACTCGTGCCCTTGTTGGCAGATCAGATGAAAGAGGTATTCCCGGAACTGAAGCAGCAACAAGAGTACGTAACGAGAGTGATCGTAGAGGAGGAGCAGGGATTTTTGAGGACGCTTGAGAAAGGACTCAAGAGAATTGAAACTATTCAAGGTGAACTCAAAGGAAAAGTGATTTCTGGTGAACTGGCATTCGAGCTTTACGATACATTCGGGTTTCCTTTTGATTTGACATCGCTGATCGCGAGAGAGAAGGGCTTGTCGGTAGACGAGCAAGGCTTCCAAACCGAGATGGAAAAGCAAAAGGCGCGATCAAAAGCGGATGCCGTTAAAGAGACTGGTGATTGGATATCCGTGGCCGATGGCGAGAAGCCTGAATTTGTTGGCTATGAAAATCTAAACATCACAAGCCGACTTCTTCGCTACCGAAGCGTGAAACAAAAGAATAAGGAACTATATCAATTGATTTTTGAGAAGACTCCTTTCTATGCAGAGAGTGGAGGACAGGTTGGCGATACAGGACATATTCAACAAGGTGATGAAAAAGTTTTCGTGGTCGATACCAAAAAGGAAAACGAACTCATCATTCACTATACAGAAAAACTTCCCTCGGTTTTGGATGCTGACTTCCAACTGCAGGTTAATGCGCACAAGCGCTACCTGACGATGGATAACCACTCCGCCACCCACTTGCTACATGCCGCATTACGCCAGGTACTTGGTAGTCATGTCGAGCAAAGAGGCTCACTGGTAAACGATAAAATTCTTCGTTTCGACTTTTCGCACTTCTCAGCGATGACTCCCGAGGAGCTTATCAAAGTTGAAGAGATCGTGAATCAAAAGATTCGTGAGAATATTTTACTGGATGAAAAACGCAACGTGCCCATAGAGCAGGCAAAATCAATGGGCGCTATGGCACTCTTCGGTGAAAAGTATGGCGACTTCGTGCGTGTGATCACCTTCGATCCAAAATACTCTGTCGAACTTTGCGGAGGAACACATGTGCCATCCACAGGCCAGATTGGTTTATTTAAGATTGTATCTGAAAGTTCAGTGGCAGCAGGTGTTCGCAGAATTGAGGCTGTGACCGCAGAAGGGGCGGAGAGTTATGTCAACTCGGAAATGAACCTTCTTCAGGAAGTTCGTTCGTTGCTCAAAAATCCAAAAGATCTTGTTCTGGCTACAAAGAACCTGCTGGAAGAAAAACACAAACTGGAGAAATCCATTGAAGCACTTCATCAGCAGCAGGCAAACACTTTAAAAGATCAGTTGGCATCAAAAGCGCAGAAACAAAATGGTCTGTTGACAATCATCGAAAAAATTGAAGTACCAAACGCGGACGCGCTGAAGCACATCGCTTACGCCTTGAGAAATCAGTTTGATGACATGCTTATGGTGCTAGCAGCCAACGTGGACGGAAAACCACAGGTGGCTGTAATGTTGGGTGAAAAGACCGAGGCATCAAAAAAATTCCATGCGGGAGAAATGGTGAAGAACCTTGCGAAGGAAATTAATGGCGGGGGCGGAGGTCAACCGTTCTTTGCCACAGCTGGCGGGAAGAACCTTGAAGGTCTTGACAACGTGGTATCGAAGGCGAAAGAGATGATTGCCGCCAATGGATAGCGCAACCCGCGACAAGTATCAACCAGTTATCGGTCTGGAAGTCCACGCACAACTTCTGACCTCAAGCAAAATCTATTCATCAGACTCTACCGCTTTTGGCGCTGAGGCAAACTCTCAGGTCGGAGTGATCACCCTTGCGCATCCGGGAACGCTTCCAAAACTAAACAAGCAAGTGGTGGAGCATGCCATAAAAATGGGCTTGGCCTGCCACAGCGATATATCACGTTATCAAATCTTCGACCGCAAAAATTATTTCTATCCTGATCTTCCCAAAGGCTATCAACTCACACAAGATCGCACACCCATCTGTGTCGGGGGATACATCAAGGTGAGTACCATCCAGGAGAAAGACATCAAAGTGAAACTAAACCGCATTCACATCGAAGAGGATGCAGGTAAATCAATTCACGTGGATGATCAACCCTACACCTGGGTTGATCTTAACCGCGCAGGTGTGCCCCTGATTGAAATTGTAACAGAGCCAGTCGTTCGCAGCTCGGAAGAGGCAGGAGCGCTGTTAAGCGAAGTCAGAAAGATTGTTCGTTACCTTCAGATTTGTGATGGCAACATGGAGGAAGGCTCCCTCAGATGCGATGCGAATATTTCGGTGATGTTGAAAGGAGCGACCACCCTGGGTAAAAAAGTGGAGGTGAAGAACATGAACTCCATTCGCAATGTGCAACGCGCAATTGAATTTGAAATAGAAAGACAAATCACCGAGTTAGAGGAAGGAAGAACCATTTCTTCCGAGACGCGCACGTTTGATATGAATACCGGCAAAACAAACGGTATGCGCACGAAGGAAGAACTTAATGACTACAGATACTTTCCTGATCCCGATCTCAGCCCACTGATTGTTTCTGAAGAATGGCTGAATGAAATCAAGTCGGGAATGCCTGCATTACCCGAGGAGTTGGAAGCAAAACTGATTCACGAGTATCAGCTTCCCACATACGATGCCCAGGTGCTGACTGAAGACAGAGAGACCGTATTGTATTTTGAGGAAGTCGCCAAGCACTGCAGTTCTTTTAAGGCCATATCAAATTGGTTGATGGGGCCGATCAAATCTTTTCTCAATGACAATAGCTTAACCATAGATCGATTTTCTCTACGGCCGGAAACAATGGCCAACGTGATTATACTTGTGGAGTCAGGAAAAATAAGTTTTACAGCCGCTTCCCAAAAATTGTTGCCAGCGATGATAGCCGACCCAACTGCCATGCCAATGGAACTTGCAGCCTCCCTGGATTTGTTACAGGATTCAGACGAAGATTCAATCGCTCAGATTGTTGAGGAAGTATTGAGTAACTTTCCAGCAAAGGTGACAGAGTATAAAAAAGGTAAAAAGGGGCTGATCTCCATGTTCATGGGAGAGGTGATGAAGAGGACAAAAGGAAAGGCAGATCCTAAACTGACTAACGGACTACTAATAAAAAAACTCACAGAGATATGAGACGAAGCTTGATACTGGCACTCGTTGTTTTGATAGGAGCAAGTTGCGAACCGGAAAAAGGCTGGCAAGTTACATTGCGTGGAAAGGTTGGCTTTCCTCAGAGCGGAGAAATTAAATTCGAGAAACTTGGCAATAATGCTGACGCAGAGTCTCAACCGCAGATCATCGAACTAAACAAAGATTACAGCTTCGAACAAAAGGTAAGAATTGAAGAGCCAGGTTACTATCGCCTGAATTTTTACGGAATGCAGTTTGTCGATTTCATCTTGAATAAGAGTGACATTGAAATCAATGTTGATGGGAATGCACCCAACGGGTTCGTAGAGATCAAAGGCTCTCCCGACATGGATTTGGTAAGTAAAGTGCAGGCCTTGATGAATGAGGCACAAAGCAATCCGCAAATGGCCGATATCAATGTAAAATTCAATGAAGCTCGAATGGCAAACGACTTTGCTACAATGGAAGCCCTGCAGGAAGAATATATGGAGTTGTATGAGCAAGGTACCGACAAAGTTGCTACACTGCTAAGAGAACAAGGTCCTTCAGTAGCTGTTATCAATTTGCTGAGCTCCGCCAATCTCGTGGACCGCGACAAGCATTTTGATTTATACCTTCATGTAGCAGACATGCTGAAGAAAGAGTGGCCCGACTACGCAGTCGCAAAAGAATTTATTGCCATAGTTGAAAAGATGAAGGTGCTAGCCGTTGGTCAACCAGCTCCAGAGATAGCCCTTCCAAATCCCGAAGGCACCGTAGTACCATTGTCTTCGCTGCGAGGAAAATATGTACTTGTAGATTTTTGGGCGAAGTGGTGTGGACCATGCCGCAAAGAGAATCCAAACGTGGTGCAGATGTATCACAAGTATAACGATCAGGGCTTTGAAGTGTTTGGTGTTTCACTGGATCGTAATAAACAGGATTGGCTTCAGGCGATTCAGGAAGATGGATTAGTTTGGACTCATGTATCTGATCTCAAATATTTTGAGTCACAGGCAGCAGCAGACTATAATATTACGGCAATCCCATTCTCCATTCTCCTGGATCCGAACGGAGTGATTATCGCCAAGAACCTCCGCGGCTCTGGACTTCAAAAGAAGCTTGCTGAAATCTTTGATAAAGGGTAGATACTAGTTGCTTGTAAAGCAGAACGAAATAATGTTGGCACCCATTTGCAGTGCCTCGATGCGTTTTGCTTCAGGATCATTGTGAATCCTTCGATCTTCCCATCCATTGCCAAGGTCACATTCGTAGGAATAGAAAACTATCAAACGTCCTTCGTAAAACAATCCAAGTCCTTGAGCAGGTTTACCATCATGCTCGTGGATTTTTGGTAATCCGTTTCTGAAATTGAACTTCTGGTGATAGATCGGGTGATCGAATGGAATCTCAACCAATTCCAGTTCCGGAAAAACTTTTTTAAGCTCAAGTCTAATAAACTTATCTAGCCCATAGTTGTCATCGATGTGTAGAAAGCCACCCGCGATAAGGTAGTTCCTGAGATTGGAAGCATCCTCAGGTGAAAATACCACATTGCCATGACCAGTCATATACACATAGGGGTACGAGAATAGATCAGGGCTACCCACTTCTACATTGTTTTCATCTGGATTGAGATTCATTCCTAGTTCACGGTTGCAGAATTCAATGAGGTTAGGTAGAGCGGTTTTGTTGGCGTACCAGTCACCACCACCGTTATATTTCAGTTTCGCGATTTTTATTTGAGCGTTTGAAGTAAGGGTGGCCAGACAAACAAGTGTTATGGCTATAAGGAAGGGAAGTGCCCGTGGGGACAATCTGATTTTCAATGATTTAGATATTTTTTTCATGCCAGTTAAACCTTTTCGATAGTGGTTCCTCTAAGGTTTATAACAAACTTATCAATTCTATTGTATATGAAAACAACGAGAAATGTAGCGTGGGGTTTATTGTTTGCTTTAGTACTTCTGTTCTCATGTAGCGAAAACGATGTAAAAATCTCTGCAAATGACGAAACTGTAGTAGAGAATGAAGCCACCACTGATGCCTATTTTGAGGAAGTGGATGACCTTTCAATTCTTGCAGTGGCAAGCGATGACGCCACGAGTACGGGTGGAAAAGCAGGTTCTGCCGGTCGAAAGATCAATATCAACGACAAGCGCTTCGACTGTGCCACTGTCGAAATCGTGGTAGCGGATGATAGTACGCCAGAGCATCCAAAGGGTACGATCACCATTGATTTTGGTGATGGTTGCGAGGATAAAAGAGGAAATGTTAGAACAGGTAAGATCATCATCACCTATGATGGCAGAAGATTCTTTCCTGGATCTCAGATTGTCACTGCACTGGAGGAATACACCATCAACGATATCGCGATAGAGGGCACACGTACGGTGACTAACCTCAGCGAGAGTCTTGAATCTAATCCGAAGTTTAATATCGTGCTGGAGGGTGGAAAAGTGACCTGGCCTGACGAAACTTTTGCCACAAGAGAGTCTGATCGTACCCGCGAATGGGTGAGGGCAGCCAATCCCATCAATGATGAATGGCACGTAGATGGTTCAGCGAGCGGTACAAATAGAAATGGCGTGTCATATACTATGGAGATTGTGGAGACGTTAGTGTACAAAAGAGAGTGCGCGGTTATTAACAGAGTGTTCATGGCGGTTCAAGGTGTGAAAGTGTTGACCACAGAAAATCGTCAACTGACGATAGATTATGGTGATGGAGATTGTGATAGGATCGTGACGATCACTTCGGATGGAGAAACGAGAGATGTTGAGGTGAGAGGGGATGTTTAAGGTTGTGATGGATTGAGGGGTTGGGTAAAGCCTCCCTTGCGAAAGCAGGGGAGGTTTTTTTTATGATCAGGATTATATCGTATGATGGATTGAGCCTTGGGTCAGCATCGATTATATTTGCATAACCGATACACCTAATGAAGCAATACCTCGATTTAATGAAGGATATTCTGGACAATGGATCCAGAAAGACCGATAGAACTGGCACCGGCACATTTTCTGTCTTTGGCCGACAGCTGCGGTTTGATCTCAACGAGGGGTTTCCATTAGTCACCACCAAAAAACTTCACCTTCGCTCCATTATATATGAACTGCTTTGGTTCTTGAATGGCGATACCAATATTAAATACCTCAATGACAACGGGGTAACGATATGGGATGAATGGGCTGACGAGAACGGAGAACTCGGCCCTGTTTACGGAAGTCAATGGAGAAGTTGGCCAGCGCCAAACGGACAGTCTATCGATCAGATCAGCAAAGTGTTGGAGCAAATCAAAAACAAACCGGATTCAAGAAGACATATTGTATCAGCATGGAACCCAGCCGAAGTTGATAATATGGCGCTGCCTCCGTGTCATGCTCTTTTTCAATTTTATGTAGCCGATGGTAAGTTATCATGCCAGCTGTATCAGCGCAGTGCTGATTATTTTCTGGGTGTGCCATTCAACATAGCTTCCTATGCATTGCTTACACACATGGTGGCACAGCAATGCGATCTGAATCCAGGTGAGTTCGTTTGGACAGGCGGAGACGTTCACTTGTACACAAATCACATTGAACAAGCTCAAACTCAGCTGTCGCGAGAGCCTTACCCTTTACCGCAGTTGAACATCAAGCGAAAGCCATCCACTTTGTTTGATTATCAATTTGAGGACTTCGAAATCGTCAACTATCAATCGCATCCGTCAATTAAGGCACCCATTGCGGTCTAATTTTTTTTGATAAAAAGACAGGCCTATGAGGCCTATGATAAGTTTGCTTTCCAAGCTTCTCGAGTGGTCGCATTTTTCGTTTGCCAATCAAGTTTTTAAATATAAATTTAGCGTGGCAGGATGATTCCTGAACTTGAAATTTAAAACGCTTAATCTTTTATAACATGGCACTCTGGGACAAACTCAAAGGTGAATTAATAGACATCATCGAATGGCTCGATGACTCGAACAATACAATGGTGTATCGCTTCGAGCGATACGGTAATGAGATTAAGACAGGTGCGAAACTAACTGTTAGAGAAGGACAGGCAGCGGTCTTTATTAATGAGGGAAAGATTGCTGACGTGTTTCAGCCCGGAATGTACACGCTCAATACTCAGAACTTACCAATCCTTTCAACGTTGCTTGGATGGAAGTATGGATTCAATAGCCCCTTCAAGGCAGAAGTATATTTTGTAAGCACACGAAACTTCACAGATCAGAAGTGGGGAACTAAAAATCCAATTACACTCTCCGATGATCGATTTGGCATGTTGGAGATCAGAGCGTTTGGAACTTATGTGACCAGAGTCAAAGATCCAGGCTTGTTCATCAAGGAGATTGTCGGCACAGACGGACACTTTACAAGTGAAGAAATTAGTCAGCAATTGCAGAGCATGGTAGTCACACGATTTACTGATGCAATCGGTGAGGCTGGCTTGCCCGTGGAGTCATACGCTGCGAAAACAAACGAGATATCTGACTTGATACAGGGAATAATGAACAGTGAGTTCGAAGCCTATGGACTCTCACTCACCAAATTCCTTATCGAGAATGTCTCCATGCCTGAGGAGATCAAGAAAGAAATATTTGAGCTTAGTCGACTTACCAAGATTGACTTAAGCAAGTTGGCACAGATGAAGGCAGCCAAAGCAATGGAAAAAGCAGCCGAGAATCCAAGTGGCACAGCCGGTGCAGGTATGGGCATGGGTATGGGGTTTGCGATGGCGAATCAAATGGGTAATATGTTTTCACAACAGCAAGCACAGCAACAACCACAGGCAGGTGGAGCACCTCCGCCTATTCCACAAGCAGTTGCATTCTTTGTGGCTGTTAATGGCCAGCAATCTGGCCCCTTTGACTTGAATACACTTCAAAACATGGTTGCCCAAAACCAACTCACGCGCGAGAGCCTCGTGTGGAGGCAAGGAATGGGAGCATGGACAGCAGCAGGTCAGGTTGGTGAGCTAGCTAACCTGTTTGCAAACACGCCTCCACCAATTCCGGGTTAGGCGCATGGAAGCAGCAGAAGCGGTAGTTAAAGACGCCAACTCATTTGGGTGCACGAGTTGTGGTGCAGAGCTTAAGTACAGCCCCGGATCCACTCAACTCAAATGTGAGTATTGCGGAGCGGTGAATGATATACCCGTTTTGCCAGCTGATATTGAGGAGCTCGATTTTAACGCGTACCTCGAGGATTCTTCAAAGCAAGAAGAGCAGATACAGATTCACGCAGTAAAATGTGACGCCTGCGGAGCCACATCATCCATCGATCCCAAAATTGAATCAAGCTTTTGTCCGTATTGCAGTACGCCATTAATTCAAAGCAATGCGCATGAAGAGAAAATGATTCGACCTAAGTCATTGCTTCCATTTAAGTTGGATCAGGGACAAGCCAAGAATAAATTCAGAAGCTGGGTCAATAAGCTTTGGTTTGCACCCGGTGACCTGATGAAAGCAGTTTTGAATTTTGATCATTTCAAAGGCGTTTACCTTCCTTATTGGACGTATGACTCCGCAACCCGCACCGATTACATCGGGCAACGTGGCGAGCATTACTATGTGAATGAATCTTACACCGCTACCGAGAACGGAAAGCCAGTAATGAAAACAAGGAGCGTTCGCAGAACACGATGGCACAATGTAAGCGGCCTTGTCAATCACAACTTCGATGACGTACTCGTTTGCTCATCCACCTCAGTGCCGGGTGAATATGTGCACAAGCTTGAACCCTGGGATTTGAAAAATCTCGTTTCTTTTGATGACAAATATTTGAGTGGGTTTATCACCGAAAAATATTCAATAGACCTGAAGGAAGGATTTGTTAGGGCAAAGAGTATCATGGATGATGAGATTCGTGTTTTAATTCACCGGGACATAGGTGGAGATGAACAACGCGTTATGTCCATGAACACGTCACATTCCAATATCACCTTCAAACATATTTTACTTCCAGCCTACATCAGTGCCTATCGGTTCAAAGGAAAACTTTATCGGTTTTTAGTCAATGCCCGAACGGGCGAGGTACAGGGCGAACGACCTTGGAGCGTAGGTAAGATCGTGTTGGCAGTATTAGGCGGAATCGCTGCGCTGATGCTGATCTACTTCCTTATGTCAAATTAGAATTTTTAAATAATCACGTTTTCTTTTATGGATATCAACAAAGC
Source organism: Cyclobacteriaceae bacterium (assembly GCA_020436085.1). Taxonomy (GTDB): domain Bacteria; phylum Bacteroidota; class Bacteroidia; order Cytophagales; family Cyclobacteriaceae; genus ELB16-189. The sequence continues at coordinate 34,613 of JAGQYM010000027.1, read as the reverse complement.
AAAAAAAGGTACGGCATCAGTGTGGGCCGGTGAGACTGACGGATTCTTAATGGGTGCCGCCACGGTTCCGATTGTTAATAGCGTCACGTATAGTTATGATGACCTGGATGAATGGTATGATGTAGCACTTGGAAAAAAGCCCGGACACATCTACAGCAGAAACAGCAACCCAACCGTTGATGTCCTTGAAGAGAAGATTTGCATACTGGAAAAAGCCGAAGCGGCAACGACCTTCTCTACCGGGATGGCAGCCATAAGCAATACATTGTACACATTGCTTCAATCCGGTGATAGAGTCGTGTCCATCAAGGACAGTTATGGTGGTACTAGCAAGGTATTCATGGAGTTTTTACCGCCCATGAATGTAGCAGTAACGCTTTGCGAAACCGGTAACCATGAAGAAATGGAAGCCGAGATAGCGAAAGGATGCAAAGTGGTCTACATCGAAACACCAACGAATCCAACACTAAAGGTGGTGGATCTCAAGAGAATGATTAAGGCAGCAAAAGCCGTTGGAGCAACTGTTGTGGTTGACAATACATTTGCCACACCTATCAATCAGAATCCCCTTGTACTAGGGGCAGACGTAGTAGTGCATAGTGCAACTAAGTTTTTGGATGGACATTCTGACGCCATGGGAGGAATTGCCTGCGGTAAAAAAGATCTCATAAAAAAGATACACCAGTATCGTGAGATCAACGGAGCAACACTTCATCCGATGTCCGCTTATATGATTATCCGCGGAATGAAGACTTTGGAACTCCGCATAAACAGGCAGAATGAGAATGCGATGAAGATTGCTCAGTTTCTTCACACTCATCCGAAAGTAGAAAATGTGTTCTACCCTGGACTTCCTTCTCACAAGGGTCACGATTTTGTGAAGGAGCAGATGTCTGGCTTCGGTGGCATGATGAGTTTTGTATTGAAGGGAGGTTATGAAAAGGTAAAAACATTTTTACCAAAACTTGAACTAGCCTTTCGTGCCGCTCACCTCGGCTCAGTGAGTACTTTAGTGGGACCTCCGAGGACTACGAGCCACGTAGAGCTGACGGAGGCACAACGCGCTAAGCTTGGTATTCCTGAGAGCCTTATTCGTTACTCTGTGGGAATTGAGAACGCTGAAGATCTGATTGCAGATCTTGAGCAAGGCCTGAATGCTATCTGATGATTGCAGTAATCTTTGAAGTCGTTCCAGCCGAAGGTCGTAAAGACGAATATCTTGACATTGCGGCTAGGCTAAAGTCTGAACTTGAGCAAATTGACGGTTTCATTTCCGTTGAACGGTTCCAAAGTCTGACCGACCCGAATAAGCTCCTTTCACTTTCATTCTGGAAAGATGAGGTGTCTATTGAACAATGGAGAAATCTTGAAGTACATCGAAGTGCGCAGCAGCGAGGAAGGTCTGGAGTCTTCTCAGATTATCGACTAAGAGTGTCGTCAGTGATTAGAGACTATGGATTGAATAGGAGAGAGGACGCTCCACTCGACAGCAGATCAATTCATGGATAGCAGGCTGCGCTGATAGATTTGAATTCTTAATAGATAATCCTATTTTTATCCTGCTAAAGAATTGTTTCTCTCGAAATATCTATGAATTGGTCAAGGAAAGCCCTACTAGGCATCATAGTTTGTCTTTTTTGGAGTTTCAGTGCTCAAAGTGCTGAATTTTTCCGTAAGCAGACGGGTACTGTTGTCTTGGCTGGAGCTGGATCCGCTGCAAGTGTAACTGTCACTATTGAGCCGGTCTGCATGGGCAGTTCGTTTCTTATGTTTTCATCTACCTCGAACGACACCGATCCTGGTGACTTCCATGTGGGTGGTCAGATAACTAATAATACTACTCTCACATTTACAAGGAATAACAACAGTACCGCTACGGTTACAATCAAATGGCAGGTGTTCGAATTCTCTAGCGGGGTAACTGTACAGCGAGGAATAACTGCAGCAGGCACAGGAGCCACAAACGTCACCATTAGCTCAGTAGACCTTACAAAAAGTTTTGTAATCGCCACCCAGAGTGTTGATGGAACTACTATGGGTGATAACGATGCGTTCACAGCAAACCTTACTACAACAACCAATCTACAGTTAACAGTCACTGCTGGCACTCCACAGATTTATTGGCAGGTGGTTACCTACAATGAGTCCATTGTCAAAAAATTCACAACTACACTTAGTGCTGGTTCGACCAGCACCACCACAACGATTTCTCCGGCAATCACTACGCTATCAAAAGCCTTTGTCATCAGCTATCATACTATAAGTGCAAATGTCAACGCTGATGATCTTCCGAGAACCGTTTTGACCAATAGTTCTACTGTCACCTACACCCGAGTCGGGTCTACTGCGACCATGAATTTTGTGACCTACGTGATTGAATTTACCGATCTAAGCACTGTGTCGCGTGGGTCACAAGCGTTTGGCTCTACCGTTGTTACCCAGAACGTGACCACATCCTCCGCAGCGTCTTCTGGTGTGTTTGGGCCTGGTCATGCGGGAAAGCAAGGTAGTACCAGCTTTGCTACGGATGATAATCCCGGCCACGCATGGTTTACCTATGAGCTCAATAGTTCATCCAACTTGTTAATTCAGAGAGCCACAGGCACAGCGGGAGGTAATTCTACGGCCACAGCGCCATGGCAGGTTGTTACCTTTGAAGATCAGAACAGTTCACCTACTACTTATTACTCATTTGCAGATGGCGCATGGGATTCTAATTTAAGTTGGTCGCTAAGTTCGGACGGATCAACCGGAGTACTTGGTGCTGGAGTCTACCCCCTTCGCACGGATAATGTTGTGATTCAAAATGGGCATGACATCGTGATCAATGCGGTAAACGACAACGGCCTTTGTGGAATTTCCCCCGACAACCTTAACAGATCCAACGTGGGGACATTTACCGGCTCTGGTGACCTCATGTTTTATCACACGGGAGATATTATTGTTGCCAATGGTGGGTCACTTACCTCGTCAGAGGAAGTTATGTTTGAAGGTTATTCACTGGTAGAGAATGGCGGAACGCTGTCAGTTACGGAAGACATCGTTAACCTAGGCTATTTCGAACTAGCCCCAACAGCCAATTTCTCGAATACTGATGATTTGATATTATCAGGTAATAGCATCACCATCATTGATAACCTGTCATTTGGTGCTGATGATATCTATATCGACCATACAAATGCCACTCTTTGTGGAGAAGGAGTTATGAATTTGGGCAATGGCGGTGCTGACCCAACGATACAGTTTTTTAATGGTGGTAGCTTAAATCAGGTTTGTAGCACATTCAGCGTTACATGTACATCGAACTGCGGAGCGTTCCCCATAACACCTACAGGAAACTTCTCTACAGGTAATTCCGGCCCTGGAGGTGTTGCTACAACAAATGGTGCATCAGAACTCGAGTATTGGATTGATGCAAATTCAGGTGTAACCGGAAGCAGTCCCATTACAGCATGGACAGACTTATCAGGCAATGGTGTGACAAATACCGTTAACGGAAATCCTGCACTGACAACAAGTGCACTCAACGGAAGGTCTGTTGTTACTTTTGATGGCGCAGGTGATAGAATACAAACGAATCTTAATATTAACGCAGGGACGCGACCCGACTTAAGTATTATTTCGGTGTATGTGCCAGTAGCCACATCGACTTCAGGCTCTGTTTGGGGAGAAAGTAATGGTAACTATGATCGTGCACTAACCGCAGCAAACGGAACGGGTGGGTGTACAAATGCTACCACCACGGGGTCGGCATGCGTAAATGATGCTTCGTTATTCCCGACAGGAACCTCGGTGATAACAACGATTGTCTTTGATGAAGATGTGGCCAGTGGTAGCGCTGCCTACACCAATGGAAATTCGGTCCTAACCTTCACATCCAACCACGCTCCTGGTGATGGATCAAATTCAATGCAAGTAGGTGATGTTGGAGTGGGGGGCTTTATTCCCTACACAGGCTCAGTTGCTGAGGTAATTGTCTTAAGTAATATTGTAAATAATGCGAAACGCATAATTATAGAGAATTATCTGGATGCAAAATATCACAACGATGCGGCACCTGCGTTTTCCAATGATGTGTATACAATGGACAATTCAGCGAACGGGGACTATGACTTTGAAGTGGCAGGCATCGGCCAAGCTTCCGATGGGTCCAACCATCGAGATGCAAAAGGAACTGGTATCGTGAGGATGTGGAACCCCAAAAACCTCGGCAATAGTGAGTTCCTTATGTGGGGACACGATAACGCGACTCTGGCTAGTTCAACGACTTCTGGCGTTGCTGCACCAATACAGGAACGTTTATCACGGATATGGAGAGTGAGTGAGTCTGGGGACGTGGGTAATGTGTCAATCTCATTCGATTTCAGTAGCGTAGGAGGTAGTCCGATTGGGTCGAACCTACGGTTATTGATTGACCGGGATGGTGACGGATTCGGTGATAATGACGTGACGCCAATCGCTGGTTCGGTGTCTAACGGTATCGCTGTGTTCTCTAATGTCAATTTCCAAAGTGGTGATCGTTTTACCTTGGGCAACACGGATGCTTCTTCTCCGCTTCCTGTTTCCCTGGTTTATTTTGAGGCTCTGCCTGCTAATGAGTTGGTTCTTGTAAAATGGAAAACAGAGTCAGAACTTGATAATGAACAGTTTACTGTGGAGAGATCAACAGATGCCGAACAGTGGAATGAAGTGACGAGCGTTGTAGGAGCAGGTACAAGTACTGAAGTCAAGCACTATCAGATTTTAGACTATGATCCAATTCAAGGCAAGTCCTATTATCGCTTAAAGCAAACAGACTTTGATGGTAAGTTTGACTACTCACCAATTGTGGCTGTTGAATTCACTGGCCGTTCAGCGTTATTCGTTTCCCCTAACCCTACTCAAGGGTTAATTACAATCAAAGGTCAGGACATTGGGCAGGATCAGGTTCGCGTGTTCAATGCTCAGGGAATTCGAATAAGCCCAAGACAATATGTGGAAGAGGGTCGACTGCAAGTTGATCTAAGCAGTTTTTCCTCAGGGGTTTACATTATCCAGGTTTCTGATGGAATTGCCATTCGGACAACTCGTTTGGTAAAGTATTAGCAACCGGTCATCATTTATTTTTTGGATTACCAAGACTTAGACCGTTCGGTACGAAAGGACTCATAACTTTGTGGTAGAAAAAATACCCCATCTTCACATCCATTCAAAACCATAATTCGTATTGACATTATGCCCGAGAAAAGTAGTGTTTTCGACATGATAGGGCCTATTATGATAGGTCCCTCCAGCTCACACACGGCTGGTGTTGTAAGAATTGCCCGGGCAGCCATTACTATATTAGGTGGTATACCAGAGACGGCTGAGATTACATTCTATAACTCGTTTGCGCGAACCTACGAAGGACATGGTAGCGACCGGGCGATTATTGCGGGGCTTCTCGACTTTAAGACCGATGATAAGAGAATCAAGGAATCTCTTGACATTGCTAAAAAGGAGGGTCTCAAATACACCTTTAAGTCAGTCGGTAACGCATCTACTTTTCATCCCAACTCAATCAAGTTGAAGCTGAAAAGGGGAGATAGATCGGTGGAAGTACTTGGGGAGAGCAAGGGGGGAGGAATGATTAATATCGCTGAGGTAAATGGATTTAAGGCGGATTTTACTGCTTCCAGCCATACTATGATTATTTACGCGGATGATGTGAAAGGCAGTATCGCATTCATAGCCAACGTATTAGCCAATGACCAGTGCAATATTGCCACCATGTCTGTTTCCCGCAAGGGTAAAAATGACCTCGCATGTTTAGTAATTGAGATGGATTCGGGGGTTAGAGATGTAACATTTACGTACTTGAATAGTCTTAATTGGGTAAAAGAAGTCATATACATACCAGAAATCGGATAGAAATGATCAGATCGCTCTCAATCATCGCATTTATATCATGTCTCTCTTTTACCATCCGGGCTCAGGATGTGCCTGCCTCTGACGCAAAGGAGTGGACGCTTCAAGAATGTGTGAAGATTGCCCTCGACAATAACCTGAACGTGAGGCGGAGTGTCTACAACATGGAGGGATTTAAAGTGGGGTTATTTCAATCAAAGATGGCCTTTTTGCCCACTGTGAATGCAGGTGGTTCATATGGCCAAAACTACGGACGAGCTCTGAACCCGGTAACCAACGGCTTTATCAATCGAAATACGGACAATATAAACGTTCAAGCCAACAGCTCACTCACGCTGTTTAATGGACTTAGGTTACAAAATAGCTTCAGGCAAAGTCAGCGGGATTATATGGCATCTGAACAGGATCTGGAAAAGGCAAAAAATGATGTGATCATCAATGTAGTGACACTCTACGTTAATGTGATTTTTAATCAAGAGTTGTATGATAACGCCCGTTATCAACTTAACTCAAGCCAGCAACAGCTGGAACGTATCAAAAAACAAGTTGCTGTCGGTGGACTGCCAAAGGCTGATGAGCTCAACCAGGAAGCACAAGTCGCAACGAATGAGGTTAATCTGATCAACCAGGAAAATGCACTTAATCTTTCACTACTTCAGTTGAAGCAAGCCATGCAGTTGCCCGGCTCAACACCGATGCGAGTTGAAGTGCCTGAACTGCAAGCAGAAGACCTCATCATTGAAGATAGCCCTGATCAAGTATATGATATTGCATTGCAGAGTATGCCTGAGATCAAAAGCGCAACCCTGAAGGTTGAAAGCGCAGTTCTCGGATTGAAAGCAAGCAAAGGAAGTCTTTATCCACGACTCAGTCTCAACGGTTCGGCAGCGTCCAACTATTCAAGTGCATCTGATGTACCATTGACAACAATTGTCGGCACCGCTCCAACTACCGACCCAGTTGGCACAGCGAATGTAGGTGGCACTTTTTATCCAGTGTTTGGCTTGCAGCCAGTGACTCAGGTGGTGTCCGAAGGATACGGCCGGAGAGATCAACTGCAAGACAATCTTTTCAAACAGGTCAACCTCTCCCTGTCTATTCCCATTTTCAATGGATGGCAAAGCAGATCAAGTGTGCAACGCGCTGCGATCAACCACGAAATAGCTTCGATCAATGAGCAGCAAACAAAAAATACGCTGAGGCAAACTATTGAAACTGCCTACAACGATGCATTGGCGGCTTCCAAAAGCTACACGGCTTCGTTGAAGCAGGTGAACGCGAGAGAAGAAGCATATCGCATGGCAAAACAAAGATTTGAATTGGGCGGGTTGAGTTACTTTGAATACCAGATTTCAGAAAACGATTTATTCCAATCGAAGTCTGATCTCGCTCGGGCTAAATACAATTTCGTCTTCAAAAAGAAGATCCTTGATTTTTACCAAGGCAAACCTATTGACTACTAATCTCCTTATCGTTTTATAACTAATGGCAAAACAGAAGAAAAAATCGAATAGCCTAATTTATTCCCTCATTGGGGCGGTTGTTCTCATTATCATATTCCTGGTAATCGCAAAATCACAGGGCTGGATTGGAAAGGGCAAGGAGATAGAAGTGGAATTTGCTAATGCCAAGAAGACTTCAATTACAGAGAAAGTAAGTGCGTCTGGCACGGTTCAACCTGTGACGGAAGTTAAGCTGGCGCCCGAAGTTTCTGGTGAGATCATTGAACTGCATGTAGAAGATGGAGACTCAGTAAAACTAGGTGAAGTTTTGGTGAAGATTCGACCTGATGTTTGGTTAAGCCAATTGGAAAGATCTGAGGCAACACTTAATCAACAAAGAGCCAACGTGGAGTCTGCCAAGGCAGCTTTGTCAAGGTCTGAGGCCACCTTCATTCGCGCAGAACAGGAGTTTAACAGACAACAACAGCTTTGGAATGAGAAAGTGATTTCAGAAGCGGAATGGCAATTGGCACAACAGAATTTCAAAATTGCAAAGAATGACCTTGAGTCAGCCAAACAATCCCTTGAGGCTGCGAAATACATTGTAAGAAGTACGGAAGCCAGTGTGCGAGAATCGAGGGAGAATGTGAGGCGCACGACAGTGGCTGCTCCGATGAGAGGTGTGATTTCTAAACTCAATGTGAAGAAAGGTGAGAGGGTAGTGGGTACTGCGCAAATGGCAGGTACCGAGATGCTGCGTATAGCTGACCTTAACATCATGGAGGTGAGAGTGGATGTGAATGAGAATGATATTGTAAGAGTTCACCTTAATGATACGGTAATGATAGAGGTGGATGCTTATAGCAATGTTGACAAAGTATTTAAGGGAGTGGTAACTAATATCGCCAATACCGCAAAAGAGAAACTTTCTGCAGATGCCATCACTGAATTTGAGGTGAGAATCTTAATTCTTCGTTCCTCTTATGAAGATCTGCTCAAGTCCGGAAATCGTTATCCCTTCAGACCAGGTATGACTGCCAGTGTGGAAATCATGACCGCTACGAAAAATAATGTTCTCTCGGTACCTCTGGCTGCGGTAACCACTCGCAATCCTGATAGTGATAAAAAGGACAATGAAAGCCGTGATCGAGGAGGGGATAGAAATAACAGGCAGGTGGTGGATGAGAGCAAGAAGCAACAAAAACAAGAGGATAAAATCGTGGTGTTTGTCAATGATGGTGGAAAAGCCAAAATGGTGGAAGTAAAAACCGGAATAAGCGACTACGACAATATCGAAATCATATCTGGCTTGAGTGACACCGTCCAGGTGGTGACCGGTCCTTTTCTTGTGGTGTCCAAGCGTCTGAAAGACGGTGACAAAATTGTGAAAATGGAAAAGAAGAAAGAGGAGGCGAAAGACAAGTGATAGCCGAAATGGAATGACAAGGAGCCCCGCAATTGCGGGGCTCTTTTTTATATTGCAAGTCCAACAGCTTATAATGAGAATCGGGTTTGACGCAAAGCGGTTATTTAACAATTTCACCGGCCTCGGTAACTACAGTCGGTTTGTCGTTAGGGCCTTGCTGGAATCCTACCCGAAAAACATTTACACATTATACAGCCCCAAAATCAAGGATCATCCGGACACGAAAGAGTTCAGAACCAATCCGAAATTATTAGTACGGACACCACCGCGATGGGTGAAAGGATCGGGTTTTGGAAGTTTCTGGCGCTCTGTCAATCTGGGAAATATCGCCTTTCGGGATGGTGTTGACTTGCTGCACGGACTCAGCAACGAATTACCCGTTACGAAACCAGCGGGACTTAGAACAGTTGTCACCGTTCACGATCTGATTTTTATACGATATCCTGACTTGTACAATAAAATTGATGTCAAAATTTATAACAGAAAGCTGAAGAAGGCCTGTGAATCTGCAGACAAGATTATCGCGATCAGTGAGCAGACCTCGAGAGACTTGCAGGCAATGATGGAAGTGGATAAGGATAGAATAGAGGTGGTCTATCAGGGCTGTGACTCCATTTTCAAACAGCGAGTTTCAGCCGATCAAATCGCTGAAGTAAAAACAAAATATTCGCTGCCGGATAAATTCATATTAAGTATCGGTACCATTGAACCGCGGAAGAACGCGCTGTTGATATTGAAGGCTCTATTGAAATTGGACCGGGGTGTTTCAGCCGTTCTTGTTGGAAAAGCCACAGCCTATCAATCTGAATTAGACAGTTTCATTTCAGATAATTCACTGTCAGAGCGGGTACAGTTTATCCATCAAGCAGATTTTAGAGACTTGCCAGCGATTTATCAATCGTGTGAAGTTTTTGTTTACCCTTCAAGGTTCGAGGGTTTTGGAATTCCAATCGTGGAGGCTATCGCATCTGGTGTCCCCGTGATTGGTGCAACAGGTTCTTGTCTTGAAGAGGCAGGCGGTCCATCTTCAAAATATGTAGATCCAGATGATGACCAAGCTTTGGCAAATAGCGTAAGTGAGATTATGTCTGATACTGCGATGAGTGAGAGGATGATAAAAGAATCTCAAGAGTATGTCAAACAGTTTGAAGCGCCTGTGATTGCCGATCGCCTGATGAAAATTTACGACTCTGTTCTATCTCAGTAGTTCTCCAACTGCTCGTACACAAGGTGAATGGGTAGTCCCATTACGTTGAAATAAGACCCGCTAATCTTTTTTATTGCTCTCATTCCGGTACCAACTTCAGGACTGGTAAAAGTCTTTTCAGCAAGGTCTGTTCTTCCTATTCTTGTCAGGAACTCCATCTCTTGATCGGAACAAGGATTGGTGCCGCGAGGTAAGCAGTCTTGTGCTCCATAAGCGCCAGCTTTGTCAAACGGTTTAAATTGATCAACATAACGTTCAACGTCCGACTTTTCGAGCGCGTTGAACGTGACTTCTGTTCGATCGCTAAAGCACTTGGTAGTGTTGATGTCTTTTATGCAAAAGGAAGTAATAACAACATGTGTTTGACCTGATAGGGTTTGTAACATGTTGATCGCCTCGGTTCGGTCTGCCGGTTTATTCAGGATGAGATCGTCAAGAATGACAACGGTATCTGCAGTGATTACTACCTCGTTGCCCTCAACCGATATTGAGTCGGCCTTTTTTCGAGCGAGATAGGCAGCCACGTCTACTACTGGCATATCAGCTGAAAAAGATTCGTCAGCGTCCGGGCTTTTTTTGGTGAATGAGAACCCCACCTCGCGCATGAGGTACTGCCTTCGCGGACTGTTAGAAGCCAGAATAAGCGGGTACTTGAAATTCATCTTCCTTGATCGTGCTAAATAGAAAACCGCAAATCACTTTTGGGTAAAAGTAGGTGGACTTTTGTGGCATGGTGAAGCCGCTGGCACATACCATTTTAACATCTTCTATGGAGATATCCTGTGTGATAATGGCCATTTGCGCTTCGCTCTTGATTACTTTCGCAAGACAGTCGGAGAAACTGCGGTCGAATTCGATGTTGTTGGAATAACGCTGTTCCTTACCCGGAATTCCTAAAACCTTTTCGATAATGAAGTAATGCATCACCGTAAGATCCAGCGCTTTGATCACATCCGGAAAAGCCCACTTCATTTTGGAGAGCGCCTCCGGCTTTAATCTCACCTTGATCGCTGAATCTTTGAACAGAAGTCCGAAGGCCCACTTCTTTCCGAGAATGATCTCATTTATAGTGTGAGCATCTTCCACGGGCTTGATGATAAAATCCTCGGCAAGCTTTTCTCTGATGGTTGCTTCATCAAAATTCTGAAGCCCTTTGATGAGCCGATGTGTTGGAAGGATACGCAAGTCATCTGCCTCTGTATTGGTAAAATACATCAGGTGATAATTGTAACCTTCGTTGCCTGTGTGACTTGGATTTTTTGCGGCCTCATTTTTTCGATAAGCGATAGACCCTTCGTATCTATGATGTCCATCAGCCAGTATAATCTTCTTTGGACTTACCACATCCATGAACTTTCTGATGACCGAGGCATCATGAATTACGGACAGCACATCTCTTACTCCCTGGTAGTCCTCAGTCTCATAAATAGGATTGGTAATCGCTTCATCCATGTACTTCTCCAAAGAGTGCGTCTCATCGGTATACAATCCATGCGTAGTGCTCGCATGCAGTTGAAGATTGTCGAGCAGTTCTATCCGATCGTTCACCGCCTTGGGCATCGTATTCTCGTGTCGAAGGATTACATTATCATTCCAATCGTAAGCTTTTACGTGAGCGATGAAGCCTTTTCGGATGTATTCCTTTGTCGATCCAGCAAGAGTAAAGTATTGGTAATACACATAGATGCCAGGCAGCTTGTCCTGAACGATTACACCTTCTTCTTTCCAATGATTGAGTCGGGCTGCCGCCTCTTCAGCCGGGTTTTCTCCCATAGGAACAGAGAGATGAATGCTGTTGTAGGGATTCTGATAAAGAACTTCCCTTTGCTTCTCAGAAACAACATCGAATAGAGGAGAGGTGAGTGTATCAATGTTCTTGGCCAGAGCATCGTTGTACCGCCAGGCACGGATCGGTTTTATTTCAGCCATGCCTTAGAGCCTGTTTTTCTTCCACTTACTTGTCGCTCCATTAGAGGTCACGACTTCTTGACTTTTTTTGGATTGCTCGAGTATTTGAACGGCAATACCCGCTGCAAGCTCCAACTCATCCGCAGAGCCCTCTCTTTTCAACAACTCTGGCTTGAAGTATTTCTCTACAAACTTCGTATCAAAGTCTCCGGATGTAAAGGCATCGTGCTCCATCACGAAGCGGCAGAAACCAAGGGTAGTCTCAATGCCAGTGATCTCATAATCATCAATCGCACGAATGGTCTTTTTGATCGCTGCATCTCTGTTTTCTGCATGACAGATCATCTTGGCAATCATGGGATCGTAATAAAATGGAATTGACATACCCTGTTCGAATCCATCATCCACCCGTATGCCGTGACCTTGGGGTCTAGAATAAGTTTGCAGTGTACCAATATCCGGAAGAAAGTTATTGGCAGGGTCTTCAGCGTAAACTCTCACTTCAATCGCGTGGCCATTGATCGATAAGTCTTCTTGTTTGAATGGAATCTTTTCCGCCTGAGCAATTTTAATCTGCAGTTGCACTAGATCAAGACCTGTAATCTCCTCTGTAACTGGATGCTCCACCTGAAGACGGGTGTTCATTTCAAGAAAATAGAAGTTTTTCTTTTCATCCATGATAAACTCCACGGTGCCTGCTCCATAATAGCCCACTGACTTTGCAACGTTGATCGCAGCTTCGCCCATTGAAGCTCGTAGTTCAGGTGTAAGCAGGGAAGAAGGAGCTTCCTCAACGACCTTCTGGTGACGCCTTTGGATAGAACACTCTCTTTCAAAGAGGTGAACTGTATTGCCGTGTTGATCGCCAAAGATTTGAAATTCGATATGTCGTGGTGAGCTGACAAATTTTTCGATAAAGACCGATCCATCACCAAACGCGGATTTTGCCTCGCTTATCGCACGGTCCATCTGCTCCTCAAAATCAGCTTCCTTTTCTACAATGCGCATTCCCTTTCCGCCACCACCGGCACTTGCTTTGATCAGAACGGGATATCCGATCTCTTTTGCAATTTGTTTTGCCTTCTTGGTATCTGTTATGGATTCAGCAGTCCCTGGAACAAGAGGCACATCAAACTTCGCAACGGCTTCTTTTGCCGCCAGTTTACTCCCCATGATCTCGATGGCTTCGGGAGAAGGACCTATGAACATGAGGCCAGCTTTTTTTACGGCTTCTGCGAATGACTTGTTCTCAGACAAAAATCCGTACCCGGGATGAATCGCATCTGCGCTGGTCTGCTTTGCTGCGTCCAGAAGTTTGTCAATTCTTAGATAAGATTCAGATGACGCGGGCGGCCCAATACATACCGCTTCATCCGCAAAACGAACGTGTAATGCATTGCGGTCGGCTTCGCTGTAAACTGCCACAGTGGCGATACCCATCTCCCTTGCGCTTCGCATCACGCGCAGGGCAATCTCGCCACGGTTAGCAACCAATATTTTTCGTATTTTATGCATTATTATTTTGTCAAATTGCAATGCTAATAATTAATTCCCAGACGACCACTCAATCGTTTGTTTCAGTTGATTATGGCTTTCGATCATTGACAGAAGTACTTCATAGTTAGTGATTTGTGTGATTTTTGAGGGCTGAAGAGCCCCTGTGTGCAATGGACTTTTTTTTCTATTTTTGCCGCACTTTTTAACCGAATATTAAAAAATGGTTGACTTATTTGACAAACTGAAAATGGAAGCCGGAGCGCTGGCTAAGTACTCTCATTTACCAGACGATTATTTCTTCTTTCCCAAGCTTGAGGGCGAAATCGCCCCTCGCATGAAATTCAATGGTAAAACGGTGCTGAACTGGAGTCTCAACAACTATTTGGGACTTGCCAACCACCCTGAGGTGAGAAAGGCAGATGCTGAATCTGCGCAGCAATATGGGCTGGGTTCACCAATGGGGGCCCGAATGATGTCAGGTAACTCAGTCAACCACCTTGAGTTTGAGAAGCAACTTGCTGAATTCGTTCAGAAGGAAGACGCGATGTTGCTCAACTACGGTTATCAGGGAGTCGTTTCTATTATCGATGCGCTGGTAGATCGCAAAGACGTGATCGTTTACGATGCTGAATCTCATGCGTGTATCATTGATGGTGTGCGCTTGCACATGGGAAAGCGTTTTGTGTTCCCTCACAACAATATCGAGAATCTGGAAAAGCAGTTGGTAAGAGCTACAAAGATTGCCAATGAAACGGGAGGAGGAATCCTGGTGATCACAGAAGGTGTGTTCGGTATGTCTGGAGATATGGGAGACCTCAAAGGCATATGTGAATTGAAAAAGAAATTCAATTTCAGATTGTTCGTTGACGATGCTCATGGATTTGGTACGATGGGTAAAACAGGCGCGGGAGCAGGTGAGGAGCAGGGCGTTCAGGATCAAATCGATCTTTACTTCTCAACTTTTGCCAAATCAATGGCCAGCATCGGGGCATTTGTAGCTGGTAGCAAGAACATTCTGAAATATTTAAGATACAGCGTGAGGTCACAGATCTTCGCGAAGAGCCTTCCAATGCCTTTGGTAATTGGAGGTATGAAGCGACTCGAATTACTGCGTAAAAACCCATCTCTCAAGGACAACCTTTGGAAGATTGTGAAGGCCATGCAAAGTGGTCTTAGAGAGCGCGGTTTTTATTTGGGTGCCACACAGAGTCCCGTTACCCCAGTTCTGTTTAAAGGTGGAGTAGGCGAGGCTGCTAACATGGCCATGGACCTTCGTGAAAACTATGGTATTTTCTGTTCTGTGGTAATCTATCCTGTAGTGCCAAAAGACGTCATTATGTTCAGAATTATCCCTACGGCCGCCCATACCCTGGAGGATGTGGAGGAAACGTTGCAGGCCTTTTCCGCGCTCAAACACAAGCTGGATGAGGGATTTTACCGCACTGAGGCCCTTGTTTCGGTGACAAAAGGGGTGTAAAAGGGCCTAAAACACCCTAAAAAGTAGGTTAATTGCTTGTTTTTAGCCGTTTTTCTTTAAATTGGCGTAAGGAATTCATCAATTAATCTAAACATCCTATACAATGAGAAAATTTGAAGAGCTTAAGGAACTGATCGCTTCTATCGAAGGAGACGCTGATAAATTCTACAATAAGGGAAACAGCGCTGCGGGGACTAGAGTGCGCAAAGGCATGCAGGAGCTTAAGAACATAGCTCAGGCCATCAGGGCTGAAGTTCAAGATTTGAAGAATAAACCTCAGTAATCACTCACTTTTGAGTGTTTTTTATTGAAAGGAAGGATAGTCTTTCACGGCTATCCTTTCTTTATTGTCATTCCTTTTAGAAGCATTTTTACCTTCTGCTTCAGTTCTTTCGAGGCTGGCGCCAATGGCAGCCTACAGTGTTCTTCGCAGATCCCCATCTCTTTTAGCACCAGCTTCACACCCACAGGATTCCCTTCTTCATACATGGGTCCATTGATGTCAAGCAGACTAAACTGTGCGGCAGCAGCTTTTTTGAAATCACCTTTTTGACTTCTCTCTTTAATCTGTTTGAATGTTTCCGGGAATACATTGGCGAGTACCGAAATCACACCGTGTCCACCAATAGCATAAAAGGCGAGAGTCAGCAGGTCATCGCCAGAGATGAGCATAAAGTCGCGCGGCATTTTCCTGGAAATATTCATACACTGCTCCAGGCTTCCGGAAGCTTCTTTAACCGCGATGATATTTTTAATCTCTGACAATCTCAGCGTAGTAGAAGCTGTCAGGTTGGATGACGTTCTTCCCGGTACATTGTAAAGAATAATGGGTAGTTTGCTCGCTTCAGCCACCGCCTTGAAGTGCAGATAGATTCCTTCCTGCGAAGGCTTGTTGTAGTAAGGGCTTACGGAAAGAATCGCATCGACACCTTTCAACGGTGTTTGCTTAATACTTTGCACAACAGCCTGCGTGTTGTTGCCGCCAATCCCGTAGACGATCGGCAGCTTCTTTGGGTTGTGGCTCTTCACAAAATCCAACACCTTTAGCTTTTCATCATTGGTCAATGTTGCTGACTCACCGGTGGTTCCCATCACCACGTAGTAGTCCACACCTTTGGCAGTGTGCACCAACAGTTTTTCAAGTCCGGCATAGTCAACTTCTTTGTTTTTTAGGAATGGTGTTACCAGAGCTACTCCTGTACCTTCTAACTTTTGCATGATGTGTAGGTTCTATTTCAAAATAATTGATTTTCGTTTTGATCAGGTAAGTTGAACGACAAAAGCCAGGTTCAACTACCTGAGCTGTTTGGCGTATTTATACATGCTGTCGATGAGATTCTTAACCGAGCCGTTCTGCTGCTCGATCATTAACTCATAATAGGCATGATCCGATTTCGAAAATTTGCCGATGCGGCATTTCGCCTTACTCCTTGCCAGCAGGTTTTGGATCAAAGGATTTGACTCGCGATCCACACAGAAGAGATAGTCGAAAGGCGTTGCGATAAACTTCTCAGCGTAAGGGGAATTGATCTTACCCCAAAAGGAGAGGTCTTTGATCGTAAAGAAATCAAAGAGAAATTCGTAGTTGTCCTTTTGTTTCGGGAGATACTCCAATACACTTACTTTCTTACCGTCCAACTGCAGTTGTTTAATAAACTCTTTGATGGCATCATGTTTCGGTTTGTCCTCCACGCTAAACAGAATGCCGACCGTCAGTGCCTGCCTGTACGGAATACTTGCCCTCAGGCTCTGATTGCCTTTTAGAGCGCTGGTAGTCCTGTAATTCAGTAGCTGATTTTTAATCAAGATTTTAACCTTATAGACGGTATCGCAAATTCAGGATTTCTGGCAAAAGGTCAAAATGTCAAAACATCTGTTCGAACTCTTGCTCAGAGATAATTGTCACACCAAGTTTCTCAGCTTTTTGCCGCTTGGCCGGGCCCATGTTGTCACCGGCCAGCAAGTAGTCGAGTTGACCGGATACACCGGAAAGCACTCTTCCACCGTGAGCGATAATCAGATCCTTCAATTCGTCCCTGCCATACTTCTCAAACACACCGGAAATGACAAAGGATTTGTTGTCAAGGCTGTTGCCAAGCTTTTTCGTTTCCTTTTCAACAACAGTGAAGTTAAGACCGGCTTTGGTTAGTCTTTCAATCTCTTTCCGGTGACCCTTATCAGAAAAGAAGTGGACCAGGCTCTGTGCAATTTTCTCACCTACTTCTGGTGCCTCCAGTAGTTGTTCGTAAGAGGCATTTTGTAGCGCATCCATAGTTTTGAAATGACGCGCCAGTTTTTCCGCTACAGTCTTCCCTACATATCGAATACCAAGGGCGAACAGCACCGCTTCGAAGGGAGCTTCCTTCGATTTCTCGATGCCTGCAAGTAGGTTCTTAATGGATAGGTCTTTGAAGCCTTCGAGTTTTGCCAGATCATCTTTGGTAAGGTCATACAAGTCAGCAGGTGACTTCACCATGTTGAGGTTGTAAAGCTGGTTAATCGTCTTTTCTCCCATCGAGTCAATGTCCATTGCCTTACGCTGAATGAAATGTTCAATCCTCCCTTTGATCTGCGGAGGGCAACCGTCTTCATTCGGGCAATAATGAGCAGCCTCACCTTCGTGACGAATAAGTTCCGTCCCGCACTCAGGGCAGTCCGTTATATACTTTATGGGTTTGCTCTTTTTGTCCCGCTTCGCAAGATCGACCGCAGTGACTTTCGGAATGATCTCACCACCTTTTTCAACAAAGACATAGTCACCAATCCTTAAATCCAATCTGGCAATTTCATTGGCGTTGTGAAGGGAAGCTCTTTTTACTGTAGTTCCTGAGAGAAGAATTGGGGCTAACTCGGCAACAGGTGTAATGGCGCCCGTGCGTCCCACTTGATAAGTCACCGACTTCAGCTGTGTGCTCAGGCTTTCAGCTTTATACTTGTATGCTATCGCCCACCGTGGACTCTTGGCCGTAAAGCCAAGCTTGCGTTGCTGTAGCAAACTATTCACTTTCAAAACAACACCGTCAGTTTCCAGAGGTAGCGATTCGCGCTTGCCTTCCCAGCGTTGAATGTACTTAAGTACTTCCTGAATGTTTTTGGCTTTCGTGTAGGTATCTGAAACATTAAAGCCCCATGCTTCAAGTTTCGCGACTGACTCAGCATGTGACTCCACATCTAAATTGTCACCTAACAAATAGTAGACATAGCAGTCCAGTTTGCGTCTTGCTACCTCGCCAGAGTTTTGCATTTTCAGTGTTCCTGACGCAGTGTTTCTCGCGTTGGCATAAGTCTCTTCTCCAATGTCTTCTCTTTCTTTGTTAAGTTGCTTAAAGACAGTTCTGGATAGAAAGACCTCTCCGCGCACCTCAAATTGTTCTGGAATATTCTTCCCCTTTATTTTCAAAGGGATGTTTCTGATCGTCTTGACGTTGGTGGTCACCTCATCACCACGCACTCCGTCACCGCGGGTAACGCCCTTTACCAGGATCCCATTTTCATAAATAAGGGAAATAGAAACACCATCGAATTTCAGCTCACAGAAGTATTCGTAAGCCTCACTGCCAAGTCCTTTGGCTACACGCTTGTCGAAGTCAATCAGTTCTTCTTCCGAATAAGTGTTCCCCAATGAAAGCATGGGGTACTTATGAACAACAGTATTAAAAGACTTGGTAATTGTACCACCTACGCGTTGGGTGGGGGAGTCCGGCTCGCGTAGTTCAGGAAACTGCGTCTCCAGTTGAGTGAGCTTCTCCAGCAACTGATCAAACTCGTAGTCTGAAATCTCGGTTTTGTGCTTCTGGTAATAAAGGTCGTTGTGATGATTAATTACCTCGGTGAGGCGGGCAATCTCTTTTTTTGCTTCGGCAGTGTTCATAGAAACGATCAAATCGTTTCGAAGATAGCCTATAAGTAAGTGTTAAGTCAACTCAAGAGTTGATTAAGTGCAAAGTGTGGCAGGCAATAATTCCAGCTGTCTCCGTTCGCAAAGTGGTTGAACCCAACGACACTTTTTTGAATCCCTTTTTTGTGGCTAGTGACAACTCTTTGGTGCTAAAATCACCTTCGGGCCCAATCAATACGGTGTAGTCACCTTTGGGTGATGCATGCTTAAGTAGCTCAGGGTTTTGTGTATCAACGTATGCAATGAACTTTTCTCCTTCGGTATCCAGCACTCCATCAAATCTGGTGATGTCCTCAATCTGTGGAAGCCGGGACTGCTTCGATTGCTTCATGCCGCTGACCGCCTTTTTAACCAACCTCTCAACGTTCACCGATGTGCGCTCCGAGTTGGCACAGGAGATGAATGTGATTTTGTCTATTCCCAACTCTGCCACCTTTTCGACAAACCACTCCATACGATCCGGGCTTTTGGTAGGAGCGATGGCGATATGGATGCTGTACCCTCGTTGTGGAGTCTCGATTTTTTCAATGATGCTAAAATAACAATCGGACTTTGTGGCGCTCGACACGACACAGCGATAAAAGTATCCTTTGCCGTCTGTGATTTGAAGTTCATCACCTTTCTGAAGACGCATCACGCGCGTAGCATGACGAGCTTCATCCCCATCAAGATGATCGATGCCTTCCGAGATGAGTGGTTGATAGAATAAATGCAATGCTAACTGTATTGCTCTTTGAGCCTGGCTACCAGGTCAACATATTTCTGCATGGCATCATCATTAGTCATCCCTTTCTTACCTGCCCATGCATCATACTTGGCTATCGCTTTGAAGTCAAATCCTCCGGGACGATCACCCGTGACATCACCTTCACTGCCTTGCTTAAACAAAGCATATAGTTCCAACAATTCTTCATTAGAAGGTCGCTTTGTCAGTTCCTTGGACTGACTCACTGCAAGATTGAAATCGTCTGTTAAGCCCATAAAAAAAGTCCCCCGATTTTGTCGAGAGACTTAAATATAGTGAGGTCTGACAATTTAGCGCTTAGAAATATCGATGTATTTGCGCTCTTTCTGTCCAGTATAAATCTGTCTTGGTCTACCGATTGGCTCTTTGTTCTCGCGCATCTCTTTCCACTGAGCAATCCAGCCCGGCAAGCGACCAATGGCAAACATTACTGTAAACATTTCTACAGGAATGCCCAACGCACGGTAAATGATACCTGAGTAGAAATCGACATTCGGATACAGTTTTCTTTCGATGAAGTAGCTGTCGCGGAGGGCAATGTCCTCCAGCTTTTTCGCTACGTCAAGGATTGGATCTTTCACACCCAATTTTGCAAGCACATCGTCTGCTGCTTTCTTAATGATCTTGGCACGTGGATCAAAGTTTTTGTACACGCGGTGCCCAAATCCCATCAGGCGGAACGGATCGTTTTTGTCTTTTGCTTTCGCAATCCACTTGTCGATGTTGCCGCCATCCTTCACAATGTTTTCCAACATGATGATTACCTCTTGGTTGGCACCTCCATGTAGAGGTCCCCAAAGTGCATTGATTCCTGCTGAGATAGAGGAGTAGATACTAGCCTGTGATGATCCTACCATCCGTACCGTTGAGGTAGAACAGTTTTGTTCGTGATCAGCATGAAGGATAAGAAGCTTATCCATGGCATCACTGATTACAGGATCTGCTGCGTACGGTTCTGCTGGTAGCGCAAACATCATCTTCAGGAAGCGTGCGCAATACTCTAATTGGTTGTCTGGATAATTTACCGGATGACCCAATGCATTCTTATAAGCCCAGGCTGCAAAGGTTGGCATTTTCGCCATCGAGCGAATGATACTCATGTATACTCCCTCAGAGGCTCTGTTGGGATCGAGCGACTCAGGATAAAATGCAGTTTGAGAGCAGAACAACGAAGCCAATACGCCCATAGGGTGAGCAGTAGAGGGGAAGCCGTCCAATATCTTTTTCACATCCTCGTGAACGAGTGTGTGTGTTTTAATGTCATCGCGGAAGCGTTGCAGTTGATCTTTGCCTGGTAGCTCGCCAAAAATTAGCAGGTAAGCCACCTCTATAAAGGTTGACTTTTCGGCCAGTTCCTCAATAGAGTAACCACGGTAGCGTAGTATACCATTGTCGCCATCAAGGTATGTGATGGCACTGGTGGTGGCACCGGTGTTTTTATAACCGGGGTCAAGGGTAACTACTCCGCTTTGGTCTCTTAGTTTGCTGATATCAATAGCCACCTCATTTTCACTGCCAGTGTAAATGGGGAGGGAATAGGTTTTTCCGTCAATGCTTAGTTCTGCGGTCTTCGACATACGTTCCTCGTTAAAATTTCTACTTTTCCCCTAAAATAGGGCTCTCAGGTATTAGAATAAAATAATCAGTTCGATTTATTAAACCTAGTTATTACCCAGGATAAGCGGCATTCCATCATCGCCAGAGCCCACGACAATCACTTTTGTATTGGGTGATTTGGCCAATTCCAGTGTGGCCTCAATACCCCTCATCTTTAGCAGGTTGTTGGTCAAACTGTTGTTGATAATAAGGTTCGCACGTGACTCACCTTCAGCAGCGATCCTCTTACGCTCTGCCTCGCTCTTCTCCTTTTCCAGTCTAAACTGGTAGGCGAGTGCTTCCTGTTCCTGCTGTAGCTTGCTTTCGATGGCCGACCTGATTTGCTCCGGCAAAACGATGGAGCGGATCAGTACCGCTGTAGCATGAACATTGTTGGCGTTGAGTATCTTCTCGGTTTCATCCTTGATGGCCGTTTCCACCTCGGCCCGTTTGGTAGAGTAGATTTCTTCCGCAGTGTAGCGACCCATCACCTGGCGGACAGTCGATCGCACCTCTGGGATTACCAGGATGTTGACATAATCGCGGGTGAAGTTTTCGTGAACAAAACCAATCTTTTCAGGTATGGGAAAGAAACGCACGCTAACATCAATATGGATAGAAAGACCATTTTTGTCCAGCACATCCATGTTCTCCTCAGAGTTGGTCTCATTCACACGGTAGGTGTACACATCATTCCAGGGAGCCTTAAAGTGGAGTCCTGGCGTCATCACATTGTCTTTGTCCAGCCCCTTTCCAAAGGGATAAAATACCACTGCCCGCTCGGTTGCTTCGATGGTATAGAACAGGCTGGAAGACAACGTCATGAAGACGATGAATCCTATAATACTGACAATAATAATGGGTAATCTTCGGTTGTTCATAGTTAGCTGAGTTAGCGTTTGTTATTAATGATCGATTCGGATGGCCTCACCTCCGTGTATGACAGGAAGTGCAATAGGAGTTTCAAATTAGGTATTTTGGCGGTACTCCACCATTGTTACGGGGTAAAAAAGATGGCAATAAAAAAGCGGAAGGTTTCCCGTTCCGCTTCTTCATAAAGTGCTTTTAAGAATTACATCATTCCCATGCCACCTGTGTTTGCATCAGGCGCGGGAGTGGCTGGAGCCGCAGGGGCAGGAGCAGCTGCTGGTTTCGGAGCTGACTTCTTCTTTTTAGGAGCGCTCTTCTTCTTTGGGGCTGATTTTTTCACTGCTTTCTTGGCTGCTTTTTTAGCAGGCTTTTTCGCCTTCTTAGTAGCCTTCTTCGCTACCTTCTTCTTTGCAGATTTTTTAGCCGCCTTCTTTGCTTTCGCTTTAGATTTCTTAGCGGCCTTCTTTGCTTTCTTTGCCATTTTTTTTGTTGTGGTTTGTTTTTGATATGGAAACCAACTCCATATTCGGTGCGAATTTAAATAAGAGTTTTAAACTTGAAATTAAATCGCAATTAATTTTTGAGTAGCTAGGCTTTCACCTAATCGCCACCTCACCACACCCTTCGAAAAGTAAGGCCCACTAATGGATAGCGCTGATCGTCTCAAGCGTCAAATCCATCTCTTCACGCGTGTTGTAGAGAGAAATTCCAAGCCTTGTTACACCACCTTTTTCCAGCAGTCCAAGACTCTCCATGGCGCGGATAGCATAGAAATGACCATCCCATGCGCAAATGTTTTTGGTGGCCAGATGATCACAAACCTGAAGTGGAGTCTTGCCCTCCATGGTAAAGGAAACCGTTGGCGTGCGTTGCTTGCTGGAGAAATCCTGACCTACCAAGTGTACTCCTTTGATGCCCTTCAACTCTTTATACATGTAACTAGCGAGGCCAAACTCATGCTCGCTGATCGTGTTGAAGGCCGTCACAATCTTTTCGCGGGTGGTGTTGCCAGCGCCCAAGGAGGCGATAAACTCGACTGCGGCTTTCACCCCAGCGATCGCAGCGTGGTTGAGCGTCCCCGTTTCGATAGACTCAGGGGCCACCTGGCCCGCAGTACGAAGGCGATCCGTAGGCAAGCGGTCAAGTAAGCCAGACTTTGAATAGAGCAGTCCAACGTGGGGGCCGTAGAATTTATAGGCAGAGCACAGCAGGAAGTCACAGCCGATCTCCTGAACATCGATGGCGAAATGAGGCGCGTAGTGAACCGCATCAAGCAGCAGCCATGAATTGTATTTATAGGTGAGCTCCCGGGCCAGCTTAAAGTTGTTGACCGTGCCTATGCAGTTGGAAGACATACCCATTGCCACCAGACGGGTGTTCTCGTTGATCTTGTTCTGGAAGTCATCGTAGTCGAGGGTGCCATCTTTCTTCAAAGCTATTTCCCGCACCTTGATTCCGAAGTCCCTCAGCGTAAGCCACGGTCCGCGGTTGGCTTCGTGGTCTAGTTGAGTGATCAGCACCTCATCACCAGGCTTGAACACGCGTGAAAGTGCACGTGCTAGGTAGAAGTTCAGGGTGGTCATATTCTGACCTATGGAAATGTTTTCCGGCCCCTCCGCATTCAGGTAAGCAGCCATTTGCACCCGCATAGCCTGAATGGTCTGATCAGTTTCTATTGCAGAATGGAACGAGCCATGAGTGTTGGCATTCGACTCCCGGTAATAGTTAACCATCGCCTGGATTACCGATTCCGGAACTTGAGTACCTCCAGGCCCATCCAGATAGGTAACGGGAAGGCTGTTGTGTTTTCTTTTAAGAGATGGAAACTGGCCGCGGATAGCTACCGAGTCAAGCAGTGAGGTGGATTTCATCTGTTTATTAAGTATAGTCTTTGAATCTAGCGCAGTTTAGCAAATTCCATTTATAGGATTGAGGCTGATGGCTTCTTTTCTATCAATGGCCTGCGTCTTACAATATTTCCGACCGTCATACGACTCAATAGGAGTTATTTCTTTACTTGTGAACCCAATTTTAAACCTAGACCTCTCCGGAACAGACCGTTCCTCTCTATAGTTATGGAAAAGAATAAGAAGAAAGTAAGTATGGCCCAGGTGTTCAAAGACATCGTGTGGCCAAGACGTAGGCTACTGGCATTAGGATTTGTATTGATTGTGATCAGTCGCCTCTCATCAATTGTGCTGCCATACTCGGTAAAGCCGATTATTGATGACGTAATTGGTAATGGCGATCTGTCGAAGTTGAAACTGATACTGGCAGGCGTGGCCGCCTCTATCTTGGTTTCGGCAATTATATCCTATGCACTCACTATGCTTCTGAGCGTGGAAGCGCAGCACTTGATTTCAGTATTGAGAGCTGATGTGCAAAAGCATCTATTGAGACTACCCACCCGGTTTTACGACAATCAGCAAACAGGTAAGCTGGTAAGTCGTGTGATGACGGATGTGGAAGGCGTGCGTAACCTTGTGGGGACCGGCTTCCTGCAACTGGTAGGAGGCGTGCTAATGGCCGTCATCTGTTTGTTCTTTCTGATCAACATCAGTTGGCAGCTCACGCTGTTTACCTTGATCCCTCTTTCTTTGTTTGGTATCATATCGATGAAAGCCTTTGGAAGAATACGACCCATCTTCCGCCAGCGCGGTGAAATCAACGCAGAAGTGACGGGCAGACTTACACAGACTTTCGGAGGCATTCGCGTGATCAAAGGATTTAATGCTGCAAGACAAGAGGCACTCGTGTTTGAAAAGGGAGTAGAGCGCATCTTCCAAAATGTGAAGAGCAGCCTCACCACCACCAGCTTTGTGACCAGTACAGGTAGTTTCTTGTTTGGTGTGGCGTTGGTGGGTATTCTGGGGATTGGTGGTTACATGTTGACTGAAAACACTTTAACACCCGGTGAACTTACCCAGTTCGCCTTCTTCCTCGGCTTCCTTATCGCACCTATCTTCCAGATGAGCAATATCGGCAGCCAGCTTACAGAAGCGTTTGCCGGACTGGATCGTACAGAAGAATTGATGAACACAGCAGTAGAAGATGACGATGCCATTCGTACCATCAAGATCGACCACATCAAAGGCGACATAGAGTTTAAGGATGTCTGCTTCTCTTACGAGGAAGGCAAGGAAGTATTGAAAGATGTAACTTTTTCCGCCCCAGCGGGATCGGTGACAGCACTGGTGGGTACTTCTGGTTCTGGTAAGTCAACCATTGCAGGCCTTGCAGCTTCGTTCCTCGTGCAGCAGTCGGGTACAATCACAGTTGACGGTTATGATTTGTCAAAGGTGTCACTGGATAGTTTCAGAGGTCAGCTGGGCGTAGTGCTGCAGGATGACTTTCTTTTTGATGGCACCATTCGCGAAAATATTCTTTTTGCCAAGCCCGATGCCTCAGAAACTGAGTTGCAGTCTGCAATAGAAGGAGCTTATGTGAATGAGTTTGCCACCAAGTTTGAAAAAGGAATAGACACTGTAATAGGAGAGAGAGGCATAAAGCTATCAGGAGGACAAAGACAGCGCGTGACCATTGCACGAGCCATACTGGCGAACCCAAGAATCCTGATACTGGACGAAGCCACCTCAAGCCTTGACACAGAGAGCGAGTCACTGATACAGGAGAGTTTGAAGCAACTACTCCAGGGACGAACCACCTTTGTGATAGCCCACAGGTTGAGCACCATCAGGCAAGCAGATCAAATACTGGTGATCGAACAAGGTCGTATTGCCGAACGCGGCAAACACGAAGAGCTGATAGAGAAAAAGGGACGATACTACGAGTTGTATACTTACCAGGCGAGAATCTAAGAATAGTATTGAGTATTGAGTACGTAGTATTGAGTACATAGTATTGAGTGCTTCGGGTTGAGACCAAAAAGTTGTAAATTGGAGTATGCTTAAGGTCAGGGATTATATTAACATAGACAAAGAAATTTTAGGTGGAAACCCTGTTTTTAAGGGAACCAGAGTTCCGGTTGAAAGCTTATTCCAGCACCTCGAGAAAGGTGTTTCTTTAGATCAGTTTCTTCTTGATTTCCCTTCTGTAAGTAAAGATCAGGCAATTGCCACAATCGAAATGGCGGGCAAATTGATGACTTCAAAGGATATCGAGAAGATTTATGAAACTGCTGCTTGATGAGAACCTACCCAAACGATTAAAGCAGGACTTTCCTGAATTTGAAATCTATACAGTAAGTGACAAAGGTTGGACTGGGATTTCGAATGGACGTTTACTAGAACTGTTGTCTGAAGGTCACTTCAACGCGCTCATCACCTTCGATAAGAATTTACAATATCAACAGAACTTTAAGAATTACTCCCTTGCGGTACTTGTCCTTAATGCTGAGGACAACACATACGATACCTTGAAACACCTTGTCCCCAAGATTAAAAGCATTCTTAACAAAGGGCTAAAACCTGGTCCAACTGAGGTAACTGGTTAGAACCAGATACTTGCTACTGGTACCTGGATTCTGATATCCTCCAGCATCCAGTATCCAGTTGCTAGTTCTTAATCTTTCTCGCTCCGCCATTGTCTTTGAGGTACTTCTTCACTTTGCGACCTTTGGCCGCTTTGCGTGGCGTATCACCTCGCTTGTTTACAGCATTTACATCTGCTCCCGCCTCGACCAGCAGTTGCACCACTTCGAGATTGTCTTTACCACTTTCCGCAGCGAGGTGCAAAGGTGTGTCTCCGTCAAGGTTTTGTTGATCAACATTTAACCCAAACTCAACAAAGGCTTTTGCTAAACCGTACTCTCCATCATCACCTGACACGATGTGAAGGAATGAATTCCCTTTTGCATCTGTGTAGGTGACATCACATTTGTGAGCCTGAAGCAATCGCACCATATCTTCCTGACGATTGCGTACTGCGATCACCATAAATGATGAGGACTTTACATCTGCCCCCGCTTCGATCAATAGCTTTGCAATCGTTGTATGCTTATTGGTGACAGCTGGTTCAATACCTTCATCTGCTACGGCACCAAGGCTCAGTAATTTTGAAACGATGCTTTCATTGCCATTACCTGACGCGATGGCTATCATTCCATCGATCGCGGCATTGTTGTCGAGGAGGAGGAGGGCTACTTCGGTAAAGTTCTTTTGAACGGCTGGCTTGATTCCTTCGGTTGCATCCACACCACGGTCGAGCAGCATTTGCACCAACGTCTTGTTTCCATAACCTGCAGCCGCTGGCATGAGACCACGAACGGAAGCACCTGCCTCCAAAAGTAGCACAGCGGCCTCAGTTTTATTTGCACCTACTGCTTCGCGGATGCCTTCATTAGGATCAGCTCCATATTGCAGGAGCAACTTCACCATTTCCACATTGCCACTCTTTGATGGGATTGCCAGATGACCTTGCGTAGATGCACCGTAACTCAACAACACCTTTGCAATCTCTAACTGCGATGCTTCGACAGCACTGGCCATACCTTCATTAGGTGCGGCTCCATTGTCAAGCAGGATCTTCACCATTTGTGAATTGCCAGCAGCGGCTGGCGCTTTCATGAAGCCATTCACATTTGCTCCCGCGGATAACAGGTAGGTAGTGAGGGCGTAGTTGTTTTTGCTCACCGCTATGGGCATACCAGGATTTGGATTTGCTCCATTATCAACGAGGAGCTTGGCCATATCCAAAGAGCCTAACTCGGACGCTTTGGTTACATAGCTGTCGTTATCGGTAGTAGCACCTTTATCAATGAGGTACTTGAGCAGGTCGGGTTTGTTGGTCGCAATAGTGCCTGACATGGCAAGGTTGGGATTTCCTCCATGGTCTACGAGTAAGCGAACCATGTCGGCTTTACCCTGATCTGCTTGTGCCTTCAGGTCGACATCCGGGTTGCCACCACCTTGCTCCAATGCAATTTTGGCAAGCGCCAGGTTGTTGGCTGCGATGGCTTGTGAAAGTGCCTGTGTTCCATTGGCGTGATAGGTAGTGATCAGCCGTGTGTATAGTTCAGTGTTATTACTGTTTGCAGCGAATGCAGTGGCGAGGTTGGGATTGCCACCAAGTTCAAGACAAGTATTAATAGCCTGCAGGTTGCCCTTTTGCACCGCATAGCCAAGGGCGTTGCTTGAGCTTCCACCCATCGTGAGTGCCTGCTTGAGGAGAGGCATGTTGTTGAAGTCAATAGCCTTTTGGGCGGGGCCATCACTTTGTAGAAGCACACCTTTGCTGGCCACCATATTAAATAGCTCGAGATCATTTTTCTCTGCAGCCAGTTGATAGGAGGTTTGATCCGGATCCTGACTTTGAAGTAATAGTTTGGCCATCGCCTTGTTCCCAGACTGTAAAGATTGATTTAGCATGGCGACAGTTGTGGGTGCGCCATACTTGAGTAGTAATGTGGTTGTGGGAAGGTTGCCGGCATTGACTGCGTTGGTCAGATCATTGGCGCTGATGGGAGCACGATTAGCCAATAACACATCTGCCATCTCCAGCTTGTTTTGTACAAGAGCGTTTTGCAGCTGGGCTGCAGTGGGTGCTACACCTTTTGACATGATCAGGTTGGCGATGCTTCGGTTGTTTACAGCAATGGCCTTATCTAAATCTGCGGTGGTTACAGGTGTACTCTTTCGCACGATCAACTTGGTAGCGATTTCCTCGGTGAACACATGTGGTTGCAATGCTGTCGCTAAATCCTGATCATAAAGGTTGGCGCCACTGGCCAGTAAAAAGTTGATCATGGCTACATCTCTGTTTTGAATAGCGGGTTCCAGCACACTGCCTTGTTTGATGTCGCCACCACGCAGTAGCACGCGGCTCACCTGGTTGATGTCGCGGGTAGCCACAGCCTGGCGGATTTGTTGCAATGAGATCTTTGGTTCAAGTATGATGGCATAGTCGACACGCACCTGTGATTGACGACCACCATCATTGGTAGTTGCGATGAAAGATTCGTCCATGCGATAACCAGAGTCCCAGTTCCACGAGCCAAGGTTGGAGATGGTGACGGCACCGCTGAATTCACCATCGCTGTCGTGGTGCTCACCTTCATCGTATTCTTTCAGTTTACTTCGGATAGTGATGGAAGGGTTGCTGCCATTTTGTGCGTAGTAGTGTTTGATATTGTTCACGTTAAAACTTCTGCCTGCAGACACATTTTTAACTGCGTCAACACGGTTTACACTCCACGCATTAGAATTGGTTGTATTAGGGTCGCCAACGCGCATGGAATTATTTGACACCACGACTATGGCACCATAGATTTCGATCAATGGATCAGGTGTAAGTTTGATGGTGGTGCCTTGTTGGATATCCTGCTGTGTGCTTTTGCTGCCACCAAATGCTCCCACTACTGCTGAGGTAGCCTGGCCGATACCTTTCACCACATCGGCACCGGCTTGAGCAACTTTCTCCTGAATGGGATCATCTTCAGCCTTAATCGCTGTAACGGATTTGATAAGCACGCTGTAGTGACGTGTATCGATAGAACGTTCCTCTAACTCGGGGCCACTACGCACCGGTTCAAAACGTTCGCCATTCCAAAACTTATCAATTTCATTGACAGCATCTCCGGCAAATTTGCCCACTTCTTTCCCGGCAGTGATCACGCCCTTGCCAAGGTCTGTGAGCAGTTCCTTGCCAGCATCGCCTAACTTGGCAACACCTTCGCCAAGATCAGAGAATACGTTCAGGACTTCCTTGCCCATTTGCTCGGCCATCTTATCCAACTCTCCCTGGTAGTTGGGATTTTTCAAATCCATAGTGATGGTGATAGGAGGCATTTGTTGACCTGCCGCGCGATAGTCTACACGTACGTTGATCCTGGTACTTACACTATTAAGATCACCTACGAAAGAGATATTGGTGACGTCAGGTACAAGGTTGTCTACGATGAGGATTCCGGCAGTGGCTGTTCCTTTTTGCAAGGTGTTTACAACATTGAGAGAGCCTTTGAAGGTATCATCAAGGAATTGTGCTCCGGTGTTTACTTTATTTCTTACTGCTACGATATCTTTCTCTGAATTCTTTGCCTGGTCTTTGATAAAGTTCTTCAATGATACTTTGAAGTCATTGACTACTGTTTGCGAGAGATTCAGTTCAGCATGGATGACAGGGTCAGAGGCAAGATTCCTTCCATAGGCATGCAGATTTCCTGTAAAGGCGCCATTGAAAATATTGCCCGTAAGATCTGCCTGGAAACCGGTTTTAGTGATGACAATGTTGGCGCTACCATGCATGCTTTCGAGTGCGGTCACTGCTCCGTTCATTGAGAAGCTGGGATCGGTTCCGATTTGTAAAGCAAAAGCGGGCTTGGGATTTCCTCCAGCACCTCGCACGGCAAATACGGTAAAGTCACCGGCCTTTATCTCCCAGGGGTCCATGCTTCCGCTGGCTGAAAGGTTGGCACGACTGTATTCAAATTGGATATGGGCTGACTTTCCCAGCAGGCTGAAGTCACCACTGGCAGATACTTCCGCTGCAGCGGGATCAACATTGGGATGAACGCTGATGGTAGCATTGTCGATACCGGAGCGGAGGAGATTGGCTACTTCGCCAGACAACTGCACATCCGTAAAGGCATTGACAATTCCTAAAGCGGTAAGGTTCTTTACACTGGCTTCGAAGTAAGAAGTCATGGGGCTGTTGAGTTTCAGTTGCATTTTCAGTGCACCCTGGATGGGGTTACCACCCGGATCAAGGTTTTTTCCAAGTAAGATTTCACCTTCAAGCGCAAGTTCACTCAGGAACGGAGGGGCGGGCATCATCATCAGTCCTCCGTGAAGGTTTTTGATGCCCACACCCGGAACGTTAAGCGGATTGCGCCACACGCCATCAGGTGTTTCTGTAATTAACGTAAGTGAGCCACCAATCTGAGGTGGAAAGGGTGCAGTGCTGAGTCCTGTCGAAAAACGAAGTGTTGATTCCTTGTCGATAGGAATGGCAAGGGTTCCATCCATCATGAACTTAGGTGCGGGATTACTTTCCAGGCCAAAGCTCACCCCTTCGAACTTAATACCCGTTTCGCCAATGGGAAGGTTCATCTCCTGCTTGGCCGTGAGCTTCATTCGTTTGCTTTTGTCGATAGAGCCTGTGAGGTTGACTTGCGCCATTTTAAAAATCTTCTCAATGTCAGCGCCCAGGTTGATGGTGGTGATGAGGTTCATTCCTTCTTCCAGATCGATGGTAGTGTTTTCAAACGCGGGCACTTTTATGCCTCGCTCGCGGCTGGCGGATATCATCACCAGAGGATTGTTGATTTGTAAGTCTTTGAGCGCATCAGTTTGAATTAGTTTGCCAAGGTCTTTGGGTTGGATGATGAGTTTGATGTCCTTCTTGGCGCCCTTCTTTTGCACAGCAATCTCCATGTTACCAATGTCGGTATTGGACGAGAGGCTCATCTTGTTGTCGCCCGGGATTGCAGTGAGTGATACTTGAGGAGTGGCAAGCGAATTGAACACCTCGCTTGGGAAGAGGCCGAAGAAGCGCATGGTCTCATTGGGGCCCGCAATGCTGTTGAGTGCTTCTTTTACATTGAGCTGACCCTGCCCACCGGGAATCACTCCGGTGAAGACAGGAGACTGGTCGGGCTTGAGTGACGCAGTGAGTTTTGTCTTTAGTTTACCAATAGTGACATCACCACTCAGTTCACCACCCAGCTTCTTCTGACTTTTGAATAACTCCAGCTTCAGGGTGAGCGCATTCATCTTGAAGCTTTCGAAGCTCAGGAAGTCCCAATCGGCAGCGGCCAGGTTAGTTTCAAAAGACTCGAGGGCTTTGCCGGTATCGTTCATGTGGATGCTGAAGTCGATGATACGGATGCCCGCGTTGGTGTTGAGGCTGGCGGGCAGGAGCGACCTGAATTCTCCTTGCGAGAGCTTGTCCAACTGACTGATGGTGAAGGTAGCTGAGGCGGGGAACGAGGCTGTGATGGTTTGAACTTTGGTGTCAGCAATACGGCAGGTGAGTGTGACGCCTTCATTACCAAAGAAGGAGACTGTGCCACTTAGCTCTTTGCCACCTTCAGCATCTTTGGAAGAGAGGTTGGAGATGGAGTAGCTGCCAGGGTTGAATAAAGTGCTCAGTGTTTTCTTTAGCTCATCTTCGTCTGCGAGCTTGCGCCTGCGTTCTTTTCTTTCCGAAGGAAGGCGGGTGATTTTATCTTTTGTATTGCGCGAAGCAGGTGAGGCACCGGCAGGATAGAAAAGCAATGCCGCAGCCAGGGCGATCAGGCCGTATTTCATAGACAGGATAGGTTAGGTGGCCTTTGAAGCTACTAATTAACCGGGGTAAAGGCAACCCTTCTTTAGTTGTCAGTTGTTTGTTGGCTGGGAGCACGGAACTAAGTTCCGCGCTAGAATTTTTAGACTTAAGGGCACGGAACTAACTTTAGCGACTGGTGTGTGCTGGTCCTTTTGTGTACTTTAGTGATGCCAATCTAAGATTATGTCCACAACCGAGCTGAGAAAAAAACTAATTCAAAAGATTAATACCACGGAGGATCAAGATATTCTGGAGGAGGTATTTAGATTGCTGGAAATAGAGGGGGAGGATATTAGTACGTATAAACTCAGTGAAGACCAAAAGAATGTTGTAGAGGAGTCAAGAGGGCAAATTGTCTCTGGAAAGTCTTTTGACAATAAGGCTGCTGATGATGCGATTGATGAATGGCTCGGGAAGTAGTTTGGTCTCACAGAGCACTCGAGGATAGAAAGCGCATACTTCGATATTGGGTATCGCGCAATAAGTCGAATACCTATAGCAGGAAATTGAACCGACTTATTAAGGCAGCGATAAAACTAATTGCTGAGCGTCCTCATATCGGAAGACCTACCGATCTACCCAACGTTAGAGTTAAGATTGTTAGAGACTATCTGATTATATATGAAGTCATGGAGTCCAAGCTGCATATCCATTCAATATGGGAAGGGAGACAAGACCCGAAAAAGATTGGACTGCCAAGGTGAGCACGGAACTGAGTTCCGCGCGAGAGTTGACTTTGGTTGTTAGTGTTGAGTTTTGAGTGTTGAGTGCTGGGTGTTGAGTTGTGTAATACACGCTGGATCGGGACCAGACTCAAAACTGACAACTAAAAACTACTAACGCCACGGTTGCCGATAAGTCTGAGTGACGTAGGCTTCGCCATCGAGTACGATCATGGGGTCGTTTACATTTTTAGGATGGTTTCTTTTTTCAAGTCGGTAGGAGCCTTGCCCTGTGCTTTGTGAATTGTAGTAGATGCGATCGTCCTGCACATACCATGTGCCGCGGTCGCTGCCTTGTGAGTTGGTACCCCCATAGTAAGCATCGGTGTTCACACTCATGGACCGTTCTGACTCATATATATAGGTACCATCTCCATTGAGGGTGATGCAGCGGCTGGAAGAGCTGCCACCACTGTTGGTGCTTGTCACATTAACCCAGCACCACTTGCCTACCAGCTCCATCGCCACGCCCTTGCCACCGGAAGGAGTTGCGTTGTTATTGGCGCCTTTGGTATAGGTGACCTTGCCATTGGGGCCGGTAATGGTGAGCTGATTGCCCTGTATGGAATACCCAAGTGTGGCACTACCGTCACGCGCTGTGAGTGTGACTTCACTTGCCGTAGCCTGATGATAGCCAAAGGTATTGCCCAGGTACACACATTGTCCGTTGTTTTTGAATTCGATGGTTTCACCATTACCCGACCAAATACCCAATAGACTGTTGCTGGCAGTTGGTGCGGGTGGATCGGCAGGTGGGCGAGGAGTCGCCTGAGTTGTGGCTGAGTTTGTTGTTGGCTCACTTCCTCCGTTTTTGCGGAAAGCAATAGGACCATCAAGGTCGCCATCGGAGAGGTTGAGCGTGTTTCCATTGACACTATATATATAAGAGATTGATTCGCCCGCCATCAGCATATTTAGTCGATTGCCCTGGAGTGTGTAGCGAATGGTTTCACCGTCAAACTCCCCGGAGCCATCAGCATTGAGCATGAGTGTCATTTGATAGCCGAAGTCGCTGTTTTGCCAAATGCCTGTGACGTTGGGTTGAGCCTGGGCCAAAGTAATAGTAGCCAGAACCAGAAGGGCTGAGAGGGGTGGTGAGGTTTTCATAAGGTAATGGGATGGTAAGGCGAATATAGTCCTTTGTCGATAGTCCTTAGTCGTTAGTCTTTAGTTTTTAGTCGATAGTCCATAGTCCTTAGTCCATAGTCCATAGTTGATAGTCTTCAGTCGATAGTCCTTAGTTGTTGGGGTAACCGTTGGTAGAAGTGCAGTAACCGTTGGTAAAGCTGGGACAACTGATGCAAGTGGTGTGGTAAGCATCGTTGAAGTTGGGATAACCGATACAAGCGGTGTGGTAACCAGTGTTTGGGTTGGGACAAGTTGTAAAAGAGGTGTAGTAACCTGTGTTTGAGTTGGGGGAACCTGTATAAGTGATGAAGTAACGAGTGTTTAAGTTGGGGGAACCTGTATAAGTGATGAAGTAACGAGTGTTTAAGTTGGGACAAGCGATACAAGCGGTGTGGTAACCTGTGTTTGAGTTGGGGGAACCGATATAAGTGATGAAGTAACGAGTGGTGGCGTTGGGATAACCGTTGGTAAAGTTGGGATTAACGTTGGCGAAGTTGGAGTTCGCGATACAAGCGGTGTAATAACCATCGTTTGAGTTGTGATAAGCGATACAGGCCGCGAACCTGGCATCGTTTGAGTTGGATCTT
>JAGQYM010000026.1 GCA_020436085.1 Cyclobacteriaceae bacterium | reverse complement strand
CGGGGTTTTTTGCTTTTATGGACAGCCCTGACAGCCTATCAGAAATATTCTAGCCTACGGAGATGGTGTGGAATGTACCTTCATCAAAGTAGCGACTTGCCACACTTTGAAGTTCATCTTTGGAAATTGCGTCTAACTTTTCGATAAGGTTTGAATAATAAGTCGGACTCAAATTATGCAACTCGATATTTTTCACTTTGTTCAGGATAGAGAAAGGGCTCGCGATCTCTCCCTGAAGACTTCCAATGAAATGTCTTCTGGCAAGTTCAAGCTCATTTTCATCGATGGATTTTAGATTTCTGATCTCACCAAAAATCTCATCAATAGCGAGTGCTCTGTTTTCTTTATTCACATCTGTACCGATGAGCAGCGCGCAGTCATGACGAAAAGGATGAACTGATGATGATATGCCATAGGTCAACCCCTTCTCTTCTCGCAGATTTTTCATCAAACGGGAGCCAAAGAAGCCTCCTAAATAATAGTTTACCAATTGAAGACCAGCGAAATCTGGATGAGTCCGATGTATTGTTTTTTTCCCAATCCTGATTGAGGTCTGAACGCTTCCCTCTTTGTCAATATGACGATTTCCAGGCTTTGCTGAGAAATCTTCGAAGAGGGCATTTTCTTGCACTACCGCTGGCAATTGTGAAAAATCAGACCCGATGGTATTTATATCTACTTGATTCAACCTTCCCAGGATGAACAAATGAGTTGGATGTACTCGAGTATTAAAAAATGACACCAGATCTTCCCTACTTATTTGAATGACTTCATTTTCTTCTGTGGTATGACCGTATGGATGGCTGCTGCCAAAGAGTTGTTTCCTAATCGCTTTTGAAGCGAGATAACTTGTCTTCTCATTTTTCACTTTTAGCCCCTGAAGGAATTGGTCTTTCATTTGAGCTAATTCGTCATCTGTGAAAGTTGGCTTTGTAAAAAGCTCTATAAAAACAGGATAGACTTTGTTAAAATATTTGGACAGGGCGTAGAGGGAAATCGAAGCGAAATCAGAGCTGCTTCCGATTTCTATATGGGCTCCATACCGATCGAAGAATTCTGCCAGTTGCACCGAAGTCATACTCATGGTGCCTTTTTCAAGCATTTGCAAAGTAAAATTTGATACTTCGGCCTTGGGCTCGAACCATTTACCCGCTTCAAAAACCACCTCAAGCTTTACAATATCCTGTTGGATATTCTCCAGTTGAATCACTCTCAAACCATTTGATAATTTGGTTCGGAGAACTGGAGGGAGATTAAATGAAGTTGATCTAACGAATGGAGGTGCTGCGGTCCTGTCCAGCATCATTGATCCGTCACAGACTCCTCATTCTGAGGTTTGCCATCGAAGTACATCATGACGGTAAAACGAATTGTCTCGGCCAATGCATTTTCGCGCTTGTTGGTTGGAACGAGATAGGCCACGTCAATTCCAAACTTCTGAATTTTTGCGCCAACGCCCGCGGTGAGATATTTTCTATTGCCTTTGTCTTTTGCTTCAAGAAAATACCCAAGACGTCCGGCAAATGTGTTGTTGTACCAGTATTCAATTCCAGAAGAAACAGAAAACTCACGAATCTCCTCGCTAAACCCTCCCGATGCATCTGAGAAAGATCCAAATATTCCACTAAGTAGTGCTTTGCTCTTGCTACCTGGAGTAGGGCTGGGAACCAATAGTTTGTTGACATCCAACGCAAATGTCAGACTATTAAATGCATCCAGTTCAGTCTTATATGCTCCACCGAGTCTAAGGTTAGTTGGAATGAAGTCTTTATTGTTTGCATCAGAGTAAGATATTTTTCCTCCGATGTTTGTAATGGTTGCACCAAGCGATAATGCTGAGTTGCTAGAAACCAATGGCTTAGTATAGTAAACACCTACATCCACCGCAACGGAGTTTCCAGGTCGCGCATCGATACCGCCCGATGAAAAGGCTCCCGTAAGATTCGAGTGAATGTATCTAAGTGCTCCACCGAGGCTGAATTGCTCAGTCAGTAATCTTGAATAGGTAACATCAAAAGCGAATTCTCGCGGATTGAACCTTCCAAGGAAGTCATTCACGCTAGGACCGTTGTTGAATTGGATTTCACCGAGATCAAAATATTTCATTGATGCGGCAACAGTCTGTTCCCTTGTTATTTTGTAAAAGCCCGTCAGGTAAAACACGGACATATCATTGATGATCTTTCCAAGCCATGGGGTATATGATCCTGAAACTCCATAGCTCTTTTCTATAAAGGCCAGTTTTGCGGAATTCCAATAGGCAGAGTTTGCATCAGGGGAGGTAGCCACACCAGCATCGCCCATTCCAGCCGCGCGAGAGTCCGGGGTTATGGTCAGGAAGGGTACTGCGGTCGTAATAACCTTATTCGTGCTATCCTGCCCGATAAGATTTGCTTGAGAAAAGCCACGAAAATGTATTCCAAGGGAAAGAAGGAATAGGATAGCTACCCTTAACTTGTTCATAATCAACTTCTAAGCTCTAAAGATAATCAATTCGAAATAATAAGTTTGGAAATATGCTCATTTTTGGAGCCATCCAAAAGGGAACGAACGGTGACCCTCAATAAGTATAAGCCATTGCCCAATTTTGTGCCGGCCGTATTAGTGCCATTCCAGGGAGGTAAAGTAACCACATACTGGCTGTCGGTAATGGTGTATTCCATATTTGCAGCTGGTTGGCCCATCATGTCTATTACTGAAGCAAAAA
Organism: Cyclobacteriaceae bacterium; assembly: GCA_020436085.1. Classification (GTDB taxonomy): domain Bacteria; phylum Bacteroidota; class Bacteroidia; order Cytophagales; family Cyclobacteriaceae; genus ELB16-189. The sequence continues at coordinate 55,352 of JAGQYM010000026.1, read as the reverse complement.
CCTGAAGGTCCTCCCCCGAACGGTTGTGTGTAAATAGAAAAGTTGTTTCACTAGAAAACGGATTAGGGTAGTTTCTGAGATCCTCGATAACCAGTTGATTTTCCCCAGTAACCACGAAAGTAACGCTTGAGGAGCCTCCGTTATTATACACATCCCAGGCACGGACTTCCAGAGTATGTTGGCCGGGCTCAAGGCCATCGATAGGAAATTCAATAGTGCCACTGCTAAAATTGTCAATGTCAGATATATAATACTCACCAAGTTCAAAAACCTGATCAGTATCTAAAACAGCCACCAGGCTGTTACCTACGCCATAGTTAGCGATGTTGATTCCGCTGATGTCGAATAAACGAGCAACAAGGTGCGTATCGGAAGAAGCGATTCCTCCATTAACAAAAGTGGTGTCACCAATGAAAACTTTGATTTGAGGTGGTGTGTTGTCGCTGCCGCCATCATTTTCACTTTCGCCAATTTTGAAATCAGAAGTACCACCGATTGCATCTTTGGTGTTTGAATTGTTTTTTGCATACATACTTAGCTTGCCTGTGCCGACTTGATATGCGATATTCTTTGGCAGAATGAATTCGGCATGAAAAAAGCCGTCAGTCACTGTAGCCTGACCTCTGAATAGAGTGTTACTCCTATTCTTATAAGTGAAGACTGGGTTCTCATCTCCGAGTGTGTTGAATGAAAATTCTTTGTCCTTTAATTGAATGATTGCTGTTCCCTGGAATGTGTTGTCAAGAATGTTATTAAGCCTGACTTCACCTTCTACCACCACCCTTGACAGAGCTTTCAAAGTATCATTCCCTGATGTCGTTGAAATTTTTGTCGGGATAAGTTCAGCATCGGGAATAGCAAGATGCATAGAGGGATCTGCCAGCAGTGAATAGTTACGGTTCGAAACCCCATTCAAGCTGTTGTTCTTGGTATCACGAAAGACGGTACCCAGATCTCGAAATTTTCCATCCTCCCTGGTGAAAAGAGATTCGTAAAAGGCGTTGTTAAGAAATGCATTGCTTGCCGCATTCACTGGCCTGGAAGCGGTGACGAATCCAATTGCCCCGCCATCTTTACGAATCAGCGCGAGCTCGCTGCTGGAAATTTGAGATGGATCATCATGACGGCCAAATTCGCAAGTGGCAGTAACCAGGAGTGGGAAAACATTTTTGTTGTCCCACTCATCAATCAGGTCTTCGTCCAGTATTTGTTCCTGAAGCCAAATCTTTTCAGAGCCGTGGCCAGTAAAGTTTACGATTACGTTTCCTTTTTTCATTGATTTGAGCAGTGCGGCTCTGGCGTCTGGTGAAACTTGCCCGCTTGGTTTTGAAACTTGTTTAAATGCATCGAGATATAGTTTTTTTGCATCGAGTTGGAAGTCTTCCGTTTCGATTTTTTGAGCTAGTTTGTCCGCATCACTTTGATGAAGGTTGAAGTCGCCATCATCAGCCACAAACAATATCTCCTTTCTCCAGAAACCCATTGCTTTAGGATTATTGTCATAGGCCATGAGTTTGTCAACTACGTTGGCTGCTTCTTCCGTTGATTTCACGGGTAGGCGTCCAACACCAATATCAAGAGTATGACCTATTGCCGGATTCTCACTCCATTCACCCTCGTCATTTTCCAGGAAACCGAAATAGTCATCAGAAGAATAGGTTTCCAGTGGAGAGAGGGAATTACGCGACTCATAGGTCGGAACAAGGTTGGTGTTTTTATTAACACGATTTTTGTAGTCATATGAGCTTCGGCCAAAAAGCAAGAGGTTTTTTAATCCACTTAAATATTGCCGTGCAGCAAAATCTCTAATGGCTGTTGGGTCTTGTTTGCCTCCTGAAAAATCGTTGAAGACTTCTTCTGTGGTGACTACCATAGTTGAAATTCCATTTTTGCTTTCGCGATGACTCGCAAGCCTTTGCGCCTCGGCCAGCAGATCGCTGTTCGTAACAATAACAAGTGATGGAGATCCATCAAAGAGATTTTGATTATCAACTTGTTTTTCAAAAACTGGCACTTTGGAATTCGACACATCAAAGGCAACAAATTGTTTCAGATTGATTGTTTGTGTTGAAAAAATGCCCTTTGTGGAATTCAATTGATACGGTTGGTTGAGAGAATTAAAGGGATCGGTAGTATCCCAGATGAATACGTTTTGATTGAGTCCATTGACTTCGAATCGGCTCGTTAGGTTGTTTAGGCTTTCACCGGAAGTGAAGATTGTTTGGTCTCCATAGAGGGCGAGTTCGCGTACGATGTTCACCAGTAGAAAATCAAGATATCCAATTGACCTTCCGGAACTTCCCTTGGTGTATTGGTATCGAAAACGTTGGGAGTTGGTTTCTTGCATCCCTACGTTATTTGCGAGAACTGAAACAGTATCAACGACTGTTCGTCCCTTAACTCCATACTGGGTATTTAATATTGTTGGAATTGGTTGGTTAATTGCCTGATTACCATTGACAGATAAACTGAACGAGGCCGGATTGAAAGTTTGCCCCATTACTCCAGACACAATCTTTACTTCTGATCCATTTAGTATTCCTGATTTGTCAAATGTTAATTCAAGGGTAGTGGAAATATCAAACTGTTCTCCAAACCATTGCCGACCAGAATTCAACTCATTGTGATTATCGAGCTCGTGATAAATGAAGTCGTTGAAAGAAGTAATAGTCGGGAAATCACCGGATAGATTTTCAGAGTTTGCAATTCTTTTTCCAGCCTGCTGTCCGACAGTTATAAAATAATAATTCTTGTCATCATATAGATTATTCTCGTAGCTGAAGATTTGCTTCTGGGCATCGTAAAAGTATTTGTCAGGGCCTTCTCCGTAAAAAAGGATAAAGTCTCCGCTATTGAACACACCATCACTCTCTCCACTGACCTGGATAGCGATTTCCTGAAGCATATTAGTCCTCGCTTCGCTACGTGCTTGCGACAGCATGCCACTTCCGTTTCCATAAATCTGGATATCCCTGGGGTCAAGTGACTCTACATTAAAGCCCGCAGTTTTCAATAGATTGAAATCTATTTTGTAAACCCCGTTTTCAGTTATTGAAAACTTAGCCCATTTTCCAGCGCTCAAAGGAGAATTGAAAGCTTGTGCACTCGCACCTGCCGCGAAAAGCAAAAAAAAGCAGAGATATATTAATCTTGCGGTTCTCACGGCACAAAATGATGTTTTGGGTCTATCTTCTTGAAAGTATTCCTTCTCCTAACGACAACACAACATACAGTAGTATTGCAAGTGGTATTCCTGCCGCCTGTTTCCAGCTCACTAATAATACAGACAGTAATACAAAGGTAAACCTTAACTTATTGTCAGCCCAAGTGAAATTCTTGAATTTAAGAGCGAAGAGGTCAAGGGGAGACACCATTAGCATTGCTATGCCGATTGAGATAATAGTCAGTCCATAGTGTGATTCTGTGATCGCAGTGAATGGTGTGCCAAGAAAAACAATACCCGTGATAAATAGTGCGCTGGCTGGAGTTGGCAAGCCAACGAAACTGTCTTTTTGATTTTCATCAATATTAAACTTTGCCAGGCGCAAGGCAGAGCAAGCTGCGATAACAAAAGCACTATAGTTAAATGGGCTTGCTGGGTTGATCCTTTCCATCGCTGCAAACATTACCATCGAAGGCAGAACGCCAAAGCTCACCATATCGGCAAGCGAATCGAGTTCCTTGCCGATGGGTGAAGAGTGATTCAGGGCACGAGCAGCAAAGCCGTCAAAAAAATCGAACACACATGCGATCCACACCAGGTATGCTCCGTAAGTTATGTCTTGTCTGATCAACAGAATTCCAATACACCCGCATACCAGATTGCAAAGCGTGAGTGCATTTGGAATATGTCGGGTCAAAATCATCAGCGTTTGATTGCACAAAAAGGATTCGATCGCATTTCTTCTCCTAAGGTTGTAGTCGGTCCATGGCCCGGATACACAACTACATCTTCGGGTAGCACAAAGAGTTTTTCTTTTATGCTTTTAAGAAGTGTGTCCGTATCACCACCAGGCAGGTCTGTTCTTCCGATGCTGTTTTGAAACAACACGTCCCCACTTAGTAGAATACCTTGATCTTGGTTATAAAGGCCAACGTGACCAGGGGAATGACCGGGCAGAAAAATGATATTGAATTTACTATCGCCAAAAGTAATCTCGTCCCGATCGTCAATTAGTTTATCTGGTTGCACCTCACGATATTCAAAGAAACCATAGTTACCCGCATAGGTGTTTACGGCTCGAAGCATTTGCTCTTCTCTTTTATGGATGAGAAACGGAACCTTATACTTTGTTTTAATGTGATCGTTGCCCAACACATGATCAATGTGACAATGTGTGTTGACGAGCAACACTACATTCAACTGATTCTTTTTGATAAATTCATCAAGTTCTTCCTTTTCCTCACGCTCGTAGCAGCCCGGGTCCACCACGATGGCATCACCGGTTTCATCGTAAGCTACGTACGTGTTCTCTTCGAAGGGATTGAATGTGAAGATTTGTATCTGTATCATGTTTTCGGATGTCAAAGTTATCACCCTGCAATGAATAATCTGAAAAAACCCTTCTTAAGTTGATGTTATTTAAAGCCATTGAGGCTGAATGAATAACTTGCAGCCGCATTAAATAAATTGAAGAAAGTCGACTATATCATTGTAGGCATGGGACTAGCGGGTTGTTGCCTTGCGGTTCAACTGCTGAGACGGGGTAAAAAGATTCTGGTTTATGATCAGCCAAGGCGCAATCGGGCTACTGCCGTTGCAGCAGGATTGTTCAATCCGGTCACCGGAAAAAGAGTAGTTAGAAGTTGGAAAGCTGACTTAATTTTTCCTTATCTGCATGAGTTTTATTCAGGTCTTGAAAAGGAATATGGGATCAATTTCTATCATGTTACTCCGGTGTATACACCTTTCAGATCTGTAGGCGAGCAAAATGATTGGATCGCGCGAACAAGTGACGGTTCATTCGAAATGTATGGGCTCAAAATTCTTCCACCGGACACATATGCTGATCAGGTAAAAGATCCCCTGGGAGGTATTGAAGTGGAAAGAGCCGGTTACATCTCCACATCGATCTTGCTGGATGCTGTCAGAAAGGATTTAATTCAGCGCGAAAGCTACAAAGAAGAGGTGTTTGATGAGGCAAAGATCAAAAGCTCAGATTCGACTTTGTTATATGATGACACTGAAGCTAAGAAAATAGTTTTTTGTGTTGGCGTTCACGGCTTGAACAGTAAATACTTTGGCTCACTTAATCTAAAACCCTTGAAAGGTGAAGTGCTGACTGTATTGCTAAAGGAAAAATTAAGAAAGATATTTAATCGGGGAGCCTATTTGATTCAAATGACGAGTGTGGAATATAAAGTTGGCTCAACGTATGATCTAAAAAGAGTGAGTGAAGGAGTGACCGAGGCGGCCAGGAAAGAATTGGAAACGAAGTTAGACGACCTTTTAAGAATTCCTTTCGAAGTCGCTCACCAAGATTGGGGTATCAGGCCCGCGACAGGAGACAGACGTCCCCTACTTGGCGTGAGTCCGTTGAATGAAAATATTTTGATATTTAATGGGTTAGGTACTAAAGGTGTGAGCCTGGCTCCTTATTTTTCGGGGCAACTTGCTGATTACCTAATTGGGTACGGCAAATTGGATCAAGAGGCAAATATTAGTCGCCTCAAATCGTTATATTCGATGTTCCGATAGGGCATTTATCTTCAGATTAAGTCCCTGAGGCACAGATTGGTAAAGGGATGACAGCAAAGCAGCGTAAAGGAAACAGCAGAAATATTATTCGGGAACAAAAACAGGTGTGGCTTCGAGTCGTTGCAGCGCTGGGTTTTGTCTTTTTGTGTCAATCAGTTTTTGCTCAACAGGCCCGCGAAACTTTTGGTAAGAACAGGATTCAATACAAACAATTTGAATGGCAATACCTGACATCAGAAAACTTTGATGTCTACTATTATGACAATCGAAGAAGAGTAGCCACCGAGGCAATCCAATACCTCGAGGGTGAATTCGATCGCATTACTGACCTGATTGGATATCCTCCGTATCTCAAAACAAAAGTCTTCCTCTATAATTCTGTGACTGACTTACAACAAAGCAATGTTGGCCTTAATCATACGGAGTTCAACGTTGGGGGAGAGACTGAATTCATAAAACCATATGTAGAAATTGCGCACCCCGGAACTGTCGATCAGTTTAAGGAGCAGCTCATTTACAAAATGACTGAGTTGATGGTGAACGAGATGATGTTTGGTGGCAGCCTTAAAGACATGTTTCAGAATGCCGTGTTGCTCAACTTGCCAGAGTGGTTCATTCGGGGTGCTTCCAGCTACGTATCAAAAGGTTGGAATGCGGAGATGGACGACTACATCAGACAACTGGTGCGAACTAAAAAAATCAACAAGTCACTTAAGCTGACTGGTGTAGAAGCTGAGTTGGTGGGCCAATCGATGTGGAATTACATCGTGGAGAAATATGGTAAGAGCAGCATTTCCAATATTCTGAATTACACTCGTGTTATTCGAAACGAGCAGAAGAGCGTTCTCATCACGCTAGGCATCAGCTTCAAGCAACTTGTCAATGATTGGAAAGCTTACTATTCACAGATGGAGGAGAAGGCCAGTCAGAGCTACATTGCACCACAAGACTCTTCGCGGGTAAGCGGACGGCACAAGAAGTCTGTGATTTTTACCACAGTAAAATTGAGCCCTGATGGAAACAATATCGCTTACGCGGAAAATGACCGCGGACGTTTCGTGGTAAAGATAAAATCTCTAAAAAATGGAAAAGAGATTACAATCCTCACAAGTGGAAACAAGGTATTCAGGCAGGATGTGGATCATAATGTGCCGCTAATAAGTTGGGCGGATGAAAATACGCTTGGTGTAATTGGTGTAAAGCAGGGTGAATATGTATTCTGGCTTTATGATTTGACCACAAGGAGCAAACTGCCAAGGGAGTTGGATCGTTTCAGTAACATTAGAAGTTTCGATTTTTCAGGAAATGGAAGGTTGGCTATTTTAAGTGCCGACTATGAAGGGCAAAATGATTTGTTTCTGATCAGTAGCAGGCGCGACCGCACACGAAGACTTACCAACGATCTCTATGATGATTTCGATCCATCATTTATTCCGAATTCCAATACGGTGGTTTTCAGCTCCAACAGGACAACTGACACCACCAATACCATTATTAAAGGCATAAAAGATATCCCAAACAACTATAATCTTTACGCGTTTGATCTAGACACAACTACCAATGTTGTACACAGGCTTACCAACACGCTCAGCAAAGACTACTATCCTCTGGCGTTAGACAATCAGAATATATTCTATCTGAGCGATCAACGGGGAATCGTGAACATATTCAAATACGACAGAAGCACAGGTATCTATTCTCAGGTAACAAATTATAATTCCAGTATAAAGGAGTATGATCTAAATTTTGATACCCGCTCGCTTGCACTGGTGATGGATAAAAATTTAAAAGAAGATATTTTCCTTGTTGATCCATTCAATCTTGATCGACAGGTATTTACACCGCCTACCAGACGTAAGGAGGTGCAACAAGCCAAGGCAATAACCGAAAGACGAAAGCAAGAGGCGCCACAGAAAGGCATTTCAATTAAAGAGCTGATCAATTCACGTTTAAGAGAGCGGGCGGATACTATTCCAAAAGAAGAACCAGAGCCTATAAAGGTAGATACCTTGCAGCCGCGTATGACCGCTGATTCCGTGGATACCGATAATTATGTGTTCGAGGATGAAGTAGTCAAGGCTCCGGAGCCTCAGCCCGATTCACTGAGTGCTAAAAGCGATGAGATAGAAGTGGAAATAAAAGTGGACGAAACAGTTAATACGGAAGACTATGTTTTTGAAGACGAGGCAGCGAGAGTGAGCCAACCTTCAGAGACTTTCCTTAATCGCTATATGAAGGCCCGCGAGACTACTCGCATCAAAGGACCGTTCCCTTACGAGCCAAAATTCACTTACGAAAATTTGATCACAAACTTTGTTGTCGATCCATTGAGGGGTTTTAGTGTACGGCTGGAGACTCAGATGAACGACATGCTTGAAAATTACCGATTCTTTGGGGGGATTCAGACAGCGTTTGATTGGAAGAGTGGAGATATCTATGGAGAGATTCAATATCTGCCTCATCGGGTTGACTACAGTGCAAGGATTGATCGCAAAGTGATTTTTTGGGATGGATACTATAATGATCAAAAATATTCGTGGCAAAAAGTTGAGGTCGGTGCATCTCTTCCGTTAACGGTTCGTACCCGATTGACTTTGAAACCATTCTTTGGTTACACTAGGTATGTTGATCGAGGAAATAGAGTTGCACCTGGAACTCAGGAGTTCAGAGCGTCTGAACAGCAATACTATGCCGGCTCGCGAATGGAATTGGTTTATGACAATAGCTTGACAACAGGGTTGAACACAATTGAGGGAACCAGAGGAAAAATAAGCTTACTTCACTATGAAGGATTGGGGGACAAAACAGCCAGTTTCAGTCAGGTGTCACTTGATTTCAGACATTATCAAAAGATATATAAGGAGATCGTATTTGCAATGAGGGGTTTTGCAGGTAGCTTCTTTGGTAATTCAAGAAAATACTACGTGCTGGGAGGCATGGACAATTGGTTTGGTAACTCAATCAATCAAAGTGGAACTAATAATCCTTTGGCGGTAGTTAAGCCTCCCGATCCGCCTCCAGGACAACAGCCGGTTCCGGAGAAATTCAATGATAATCTCATCTTCACCGAATTTGCCACAAGCTTAAGAGGGTTCAATTATTCAACCCAATACGGAAGTAGCGTTGCTATAGCCAATGCCGAACTTAGAGTTCCATTGATCAGGGCATTATCCGGTGGACCGATTACCTCCAATTTCTTTAGGAACATGCAGCTTACTGCTTTCTATGATATCGGCACAAGCTGGACAGGAAAACCTCCAATAAATTCCAATACCAGCACACAGACTCGTGTTGTGGAAGGGAAGCCGTTCAAAGCTGAAATTCGAGATTTCCTCAATCCATGGTTGTACAGCTACGGGTTCGGTTTCCGCAGCATGATGTTAGGCTACTACATGAAACTGGATCTTGCATGGCCTGTCGAAAACTATCAGGTGAAAGACCCACGCATATTTGTTACCTTGGGGTTTGATTTCTAAAACTCCGCAATAGCACAGGTATGATTAAATCGATGACTGGCTTTGGGCAAGCCTCTACCTCTTTTGGTGATGTAAAGATTTCCGCGGAAGTGAAGAGTCTCAACTCCAAATTCATGGACCTGGGTATTAGACTTCCCAGGAATTATTCTGACAGGGAAATTGAGGTAAGAAACCTGGTGACCGAGAAACTTGAACGCGGAAAGGTAAGTGTGACAATTGAGTGTGAAAGGATCGGATCGGTGCCAGTACAGCAATACAATGAAGAGCTGTTTATATCGCACTATAGTGCTTTGAAAAAGCTTGCTGATCGTGTGATGGCGCCTTATGACAACTTATTTGAACTGGCATTAAATTCTCCCGATGTGTTGGAGAACAATGGACGTGATGAAATCGATGCTGAAGAGTGGCAACAAGTTGTAAATTGCATCGAAGACGCTATCAGAAAGTGTGAGGACTTTAGACTAGCTGAAGGAAAAGCACTTCAGAAAAAACTTGAGTCTTATTGTGAATCAATCGAGTCGGGATTGGCAATCATTGAGACCTTAGACCCAAAGCGGGTTGAAAAGATACGCACGCGTATCAAGGGAAGAGTTGAGGATTTTTTTGGAGAGGAGGGTTTTGATGAGAACAGACTAGAGCAGGAGATAATCTTCTATATTGAAAAACTCGACATTCATGAGGAGCGCGTAAGACTGAAAACACATCTTGATTATTTTCAGCAAGTTTTGAAAAGCAATGTGTCCAATGGTAAGAAGTTAGGTTTTATTTCCCAGGAGATTGGGCGGGAGATCAATACCATCGGCAGCAAGGCCAACGATGCTGAAATACAAAAACACGTGGTGATGATGAAGGAGGAGCTGGAGAAAATTAAAGAGCAATTGGGAAATGTGCTCTAAGTTACTCCACTACGACATTTTCAGTCTCAATTCTACTCAGTTCAATTAATTTTCCGGCTTTATAGAGTTCCTCTGCCTGATCAACTTTTAATGTGTTGTTTTCTGGTTTGTAGTTGATATAGTCCTGAACTCTGATTCCATTTACAACTCGCGGGTTATAGCCTACACGAAATCTGAAACTCACCTCGTCAGATTCTTCAAAAGAGTATGCGAGGTAATCCATCGTAAAGGTTTCCTGATTGATCCAATACAGGAACACGTCCTCAAAGTCTTCTCCTCCGCCATCTGAGCTAAATGTCACTTTGATATTGTAATACTTCTTTCCCTCGATTTCTGTCTCCCCCAAAAAAGTTTTGTTGACTGCAGGGTCGTTGAGGCTGTAAGGGAGCAGTGCGAAATAATTAACTGAATTAGTGGACGAAGTGTATTTTGTGGCCATAGAGTCCGGAACGACAACTTCATCTCCATTAATCTCCCTGCGAAATCCATCATTTGTAACATAGTCATGAACCGTTCCTGTGGTGTCTTCGAATATTCGTTCATAGGAGAACTTGCCGCCATCCCTCTGCGCGATGTAATGCCGACCTCTGAAATCAAACTCAATTACCGACTTCTGATATTTAGATCCTCCTGAAACCTCAATGGTTTTGTCAACAATCTTTTGTGGGTCTGACAATTTGTTTTCGCATGAAACCAGAATAGCGAGGAGCAAGAGGGGGAATAGGTTTTTTTTCATGATACAATTAACAATTGAAGTTGTCGGGTAGTTTGTCAAGCCACTGACAAACTAGATTAGTTTGGACAAAGTGGAAATGTATCGCTCTGGCACGTCTCCACCAGTTGCTGTTTGATAATCTTTGTAGCTGCAAGGTACTATGCTCGCTCGAGCGTAGCGGTCACTGGTTCTATGATGATTTACTTCCATCCACCACTTTTCAGTAAACTTACTTTTGTAGAAGGTTAGAATCTCGGGCTCTACCGGCATGGACACAGTGTATTTCAGAAAATCGTTGCTCTTAAAATTTTGTTCGCTCTTGCGATGGTAGAATCCTTCGATGAAATACCAGATCATCGTAGCAATCACAGAAGCAGTTTTCTTTTGCACGTCATCCAATGAAGGATTGTATTCGTAGAATCCGATTGAGCTTAGCTTCTCGGTCGTGCCTGCATACCAACAAATCTGACATGCCTCTTCTCCGGTCAAGCCAAATGGCTGAGCGTTTGCGTTGCCCGGTGCATCCGCTGATTTAATGGCGGTGATATCAAACGAAGCCATGTCCGCATTGCGAATGGCGGGTTCCATTTCCGCCAGGTTGCTTCGAAGATGCCCCACGCGATAGGCCTCGAAGTACAACTTCTCCAGAATCGCTACCGAGGTAGGATCGATTAAATAAGTTTGATGAGCAAGGTGTGTGTACCCAAACAAGTAGTTTGGTTCATGCAAGAGAATCTTGTTGATGTGCTTGGTAGTGGCGTCTGCTCTTTCTGAGTCATCCAGATCCAGGTAAGCGTCAACGTTAAGCAGGTTCACCAGTTTGTCCATCTCCTCATAGCCTTTGTATTGCCCATAGTCAAGGTCATGAGAACCACCGAGAAGAAGGGGGAGCACATTTTTTTCTAAAAGTATGCGGCAGACTTCGCTTACCCGGACGTAAGTCTCATCCAGGTCTATGCCCGGGTTAAGATTGCCGAGGTCAACGATGTTGTTTTTGCCAGTGCCTCTCTTTAAGCGGTAGAGCTTTTTTCGAATTTCATCCGCACCGTGCTCACATCCTTTGTTTGACGTGGTGCCTCGGGCCTCATTGATTCCAAAAATGGCAATTTGTGCATTGCTGTAGTCTGGCATCTTGTCTCCAAAAATCCGGATACTTTTAACAAGTGCAGATGGATCATCAATGTCTTGGTAAATGGATTCATCAATCGGAGAAAAGAGTATGGTTAAATCCATTTGATTCGGCTTTAAACAAAGCTATTTGTTTAAAGAGGAACTGCCAACTCCTATTTATTCAAATTTGATGCGGCCTGCCCCGCGAAAGAGCGGGGCAGGATAGCATCTACTTAACAACAAACTAGAACACTTTCTTCGATAATTTATAGGCATAGGTCAGTGACAACAGATAGTCCGCAAATGCTGCATCACCGTGCCTTGGATTGCCGGTTGCTATTTCTGTCTCTCTATCAGTTACCGATTGCTGTCGGTTACGCACAAGGGCAAATGGCACATTCACATTGAATGAGTGTGGGCCATGCTGATAGGTGGCCCCGGGCTCTACAGACACTATATACCCGGGCCTCCTGAATCCGTCACTTTTTCCAATCGCATCACGAACAGGTATACCCTCTATTCTTCCTCCCAACGAAAGCCCCAATTTCCCTTTTACAGAGAACTGAGCCCCCAATCTTACCATGTACTGATCAGGCGCGGACATGATTGCCTCGTTGGCCAAAATCGGACTGAGGGTCTCGCGGAATGTTCGCGTTCCGTTGGTATTTCTGGAGTTGAACATATAGAGGGCATTGGCATACAGCGTCCACTGTTCAGATAAATGATGTCCAAGATTGATCTCAGTGACCACACCCAGTCCGCCATCACCAGGCTGAATGGACTGATCTACCGGTCTTCTTTCAATTCCATTAACGGTATGAAAGTCATCTTTAAAATTGTAGTTCCCGGTGGGAAGTTTAAATCCCAGTCCATACATCACACTTGACTTCCCGCTAAATAGCCGTGATGAATAATACCCCATGAGTCGAATGTCGCCAAGTCCATGCGAGCTTGAGTGATATCGATTAATTCTGTCGTGCTCATACAGTGATGATCTATCGATGTATATAAAGGGTACTGAGGCAGAGACAGTCCAGCGGTTGTTGATGGTATAGGTTCCGCCAATGATAAGTGAATTGTCATTATTAATTACTTCAGTGTTGTTTGCTACACGATCAGGATGCTCTTCTGTTCCTGAAAAGTGGCGATAAGACCTGAAATACCTGTAGTTGGCAGTGAATTGCCAGGTCTTCGGACTATTGTCCAACGATGAAATCCCGCAACTCATATTTTTGATGGCAATACACCCTTGCGAGAAGGCATATTGGCTTATGGATACAAATAGTATTACTAATAGTAAATACCGTGTCATAGTTTAAAATTTTGATGGTGTTGAAATAATTGACGCGTGCAAAGAATCGCATGGCGATGCATTACACCTATCAAGAGGTCAATTGAGAAAGAGATGTAGAATTATGTTACGCTTGAGGCGGGGGAGTAGGAACATCCCTCAAGAGTGTAACTTGCTTTGCTGAATTGGCAAAAAAGTATTTGGCAGTTGAAACAATCCAACGATCATTGGGTAGCTGGATGCCATTACCAAAATAATCCTTAATGATTTGTTTGCTGGACGTGCCGGATTCTTTCTTTGAATTCGATCCGGTGTCCTGCGCTTTTTGAGCGTATTCTTTAAAATCGTTGATCAGCTTTTTCTCCTCATGGTCTTTGATGCACACAACATAAAGCGTGTCATTTTGCAGCCTCTGTTTCACCAGCTTATACACATCACCTTCATATTCAAAGCGCCCATTTACCCTTTTGTATTCTGATGATGGCGTAGTAGAGTAAGGCAATGCCAGTGGCACTTTCAGTTCAACCGTTAGTTCTTCGCTGTATTCTTCATTATTGATTTTCTCAATCAACTCCTGATGAGCAGTTACCTGCAGCGCCTTAAATGCGAGGTAATAACCTCCGATATTGAAGGCAAAAACTGTCAGGAGTAGTATCGAGATGAGCTTTTTCATAACCAAAGCAACACGATATTACTAAAAGAGCTCCGGTCAACACGTAGAAGTGAGAAGAAAATAAGCCTTAAAAGGCATATTTTTTCCGCAAACGTTTGAAAAGCAACCCTTACGTTTAGGATTCTTGAGGTTTTTGTAGTCTAGCCTCCGAAGTCATCGAATCGGATGTTCTCCTTGGGTATACCCAAGTCATCCAACATCTTGAGAACGGCAGCATTCATCAAAGGAGGGCCACACAAATAGTACTCAACATCTTCTGGTGCCGGATGATCTTTGAGGTAATTGTCGTAAAGGCACGAGTGAATGAAACCAACGTAGCCATCACCTTCCCTATCATCAAGCGACTTTTTTACTTTCCAGTTGTCTTCCGGCAGGGGTTCTGATAGCCCGATGTAAAAATTAAAGTTCGGGAAGTCTTTTTCAATATTTCTGAAATGGTCGGTGTAGAAAAGTTCTTTCTTGGAACGTCCACCATACCAGTAAGAAACCTTGCGGTTGGTTTTCTCTGTATGGAACAGATGGAAAATCTGGGCACGCAAAGGAGCCATACCAGCACCACCGCCAATGTAAATCATTTCACGCTGCGTAGGATTGATGTGGAACTCACCGTAAGGGCCAGAAATTGTTACTTTGTCGCCAGGCTTCCTTGAGAATATATAGGACGAACAAATTCCAGGATTCACATCCATCCAGCGATTGTTGGCTCTGTCAAATGGAGGAGTGGCCACACGAATATTCAGCATCACGATGTTTCCTTCTGCAGGGTGGTTAGCCATGGAGTAGGCGCGGAAGATAGGTTCATCGTTCTTCATCTTCAGATCCCACAGCTTGAACTTGTCCCAGTCGCCCTGGAATACATCATCCTTATGACCTAACTCCGGGTGAGGGGTGATGTCAATCGTCTTGTAGTCAACTTCTACGGGAGGTACATCAATCTGAATATATCCACCCGCTTCAAATTTCAGGGTTTCGCCTGGAGGCAGCTTCACTACAAACTCTTTAATAAAAGTGGAAACGTTATAATTTGACACCACTTCACATTCCCATTTCTTGATTCCAAAAATCTCCTCCGGAATTCGAATGTTCAGGTCTTGTTTCACCTTCACCTGGCAGCCCAGACGTACATTTTCTTTTCTTTCTTTTCGGTTTAGATGACCTACTTCTGTTGGCAATACATCTCCGGCTCCTGACTCAACCACACATTTGCACATAGCGCAGGTTCCACCACCGCCACAGGCCGATGGCAAAAATATTTTTTCGTTCGCAAGGGTTGAAAGCAGCGTCCCTCCGGCACTCACCGTTAATGTCTTTTCCCCGTTGATGAGGATTTTTACTGGTCCTGACTGTACGAGTCGTTTTTGAGCAAAAAGAAGCACAAAAACCAGTATAAGAATAACGATGGTAAAAGCCGTGATGGAGGTAAATATCAACATGAAAACCCTGTTTTTAGTCAGCACAAATATATCGAGAGAACCCTAAAAAAGGGTGCAGCCTAAATAAAATTTGCACTACAGATATAACCCAGCGTTTGCGGCTTAGTTCACTAAACCAGGGTCAATTCCTGCTTTTTTTCGCTTCGAGTTGTTTTGTAGTTGACGCCTGTATTAAAAATGATGGACAAACTGTCACGATCAGACCAATTACTAAGTTTTTTGAGGCTTACCCAGCCATTTAGCGATTGAAATGCACCAGCCTGGTAGCCTCCGATAAATTCGACAAAGTCGGCTGGCCTTATGCCTTCTCCCTCACGAAAGCTCACACAAATGTTGATCAGGCCTTCATTGGCAAAGGAAAGGTTGTCAGCATGTCTGACCTTTTCGTAGGAGTACAAATCACCCTGGGATATGGCAACGACATCACTCAGCACTACCAGCCCTGTCGGTAAGCTACCCGCCCCTTTGCCTGCCAGAAATTGAAGGCCCGTGGATGCTCCGGTAACACTGACCGCATTATACTCATTCTTGATGTTGGCAAGTGAGCTCTCCAGCGGGACAAATTGTGGTGCAACAAACCCAACGATTTGATCTCCGACCCTTTCGGCTTTCGCAATTAATTTGATTGTGCAGCCTTGCTGACGTGCGTACCGGATGTCGTGCTCGGTAATTTTATCAACGCCTATGTTTACAATCTGATTAGGGTGAATAAAAATACCGAAGGCATGCGCCATGGTGATCGCCAGTTTAAACTTTGGATCAAATCCCTTTACATCTAATGTTGGATCTGATTCAGCGAACCCCAAGCGTTGTGCCTCTGCCAAAACTGAAGCGAAATCTTTTTTCTCTTCGATCATTTTGGTGAGAATGTAGTTGGTGGATCCATTGAAAATTCCTTCCACCCGATGAAGCTCGTCAAAGGCGTAGTGTTTTTCAAGGTTGCGAATGATGGGAATGCTTCCACAAACAGCACCCTCGTAAAGCACAGGCGTGTTGTATCTCTTTTGAAGCCAAAATATCTCTTCAAGATGCTCCGCAAGCATTTTTTTGTTCGCGGTGACCAGAGGCTTTTTCTTTTCCAAAGATTTTTTCAGAAGCTCAAATGCAAACTTTGAATCGTCAATAAGCTCAACAACAATATCGATTTCTGGGTCATTAAGAATGTCTTCCGGTGAGACACTCAAAAGAGATTGATCAACGGATCTCTGCTTGTTGGGATTTTTGACGACAATTTTTTTGATCTCAAGATTTGCGTTCGCTTGTGTTAGTAAACTATAAAATCCTTGCCCTACACAACCCAGGCCAAACAACCCAATCTTCTTCTTTCCACTCATTGTAAAATATATTTTGACTGTTCAATTAAGAATTCGCGAATGATCACATTCAATTTCTTGGTTTCGATTAAAAAACCATCGTGACCAAACGGTGAGGTCACAATCTCCAGTTGCGAGCCTGGTATAAGTCGGCTGATTTCTTGCTGTTCCGAAATCGGGAACAGCACATCGCTATCAATTCCAATAACCAAAGTGGCCGATTGAATTCTCGCAAGCGCTGCCTCTATTCCATTTCTATTGCGACCTACATTGTGATTGTCCATCATCTTGGACAAAGTCCAAAAACTAAACGCATTAAATCTGTTGACCAGTTTTTCTCCCTGATACTGTTGATAAGATGACGCGCTGTAATGATCAAGTCTTTGCAAGTCCTCATCATCCTGCGACTTGTAGGCATCGTAAGATCGGAAACTTACCATCGCTGTAGCCCGGGCAGCGGCAAGTCCTGCGGCTCCTGCGTCAGCATCTCTATTCTTCCAGGTAGCATCGGCTTCAATTGCCATCCTTTGGGACTCATTGATAGCGATTCCCCAGGAGGAGTGCTTTGCATTGCACGCGACAGGAATCAGGAATTGAAATGCTGCGGGATTATAGACAGCCCACTCTAGCGCCTGTTGACCACCCAAAGATCCACCGATCAACGTATGGATTTTTTCAAACTCAAGATGTTGCCGCAAAAGATCAAAGGCCCGCACTGCATCATGATTGGTTAGCAGGGGAAAATCATGAAAGTAAGGCTGATCAGTTGAACTATTGATTTCCAAAGGCCCAGTGGACCCATAGCAACTTCCCAATGTGTTTGCACATATGATAAAATATTCGTCCGGACTGAATACACCCTGATCAGAAAAGAGCTCACCCCACCAATCGACAAAATCTGAGCTGCCTGTAAGTGCATGGCACACCCACACTACATTTGACTTGTCCTCATTGAGTTTCCCCAAAGTCGAGTACTGCAATCGGAAGCCGGGCAGTGATCCGCCCGCTTCCAGATTGAAGTTTTGATTGTAATGAAAGGTATGTTGCTGCACTTTCATTTAAACTGTGGTTAGCTCTTTTTTGAATACTTTGTCGAACGCTTGTTGGAAGTCTGCCTTGATATCATCAAGATGTTCGATGCCTACAGAAACCCTGAGCAAGTTGGGCAGCACACCTGTAGCGAGCTGTTCTTCTTCAGAGAGTTGCTGATGAGTGGTGGCTGCTGGTTGTATGATCAGAGTTTTAGCATCTCCTACGTTCGCCAGATGGCTCACAAGCTCAAGGCTGTCTACTAGTTTTGTCACTTGTTCTTTCGAACCCTTCAACGTGAAAGACAACACTGCCCCGTAGCCATTGCGCAGATACTTCTTCGCTAGCTTGTGATAGGTGCTGCTTTGCAAGCCAGGATAGTTTACGCTTTCCACGTTTGGATTTTGTTCAAGCCATTGTGCCAATGCAAGTGCGTTGTCAACTGATCTTTGCACACGCAGTGATAAAGTTTCCAACCCTTGTAGGAAAAGGAATGAGTTGAATGGACTTAATGCAGGGCCATAGTCGCGGAGGCCTTCCACACGTGCACGAATAGCAAACGCGATGTTTGGCAAGCCAAGTGGGTTATTTTCTCCGAACACATCCCAGAATTTTAATCCGTGATAGCCCTCTGATGGTTCGGTGAACTGAGGGAATTTTCCATTGCCCCAATTGTAGTTTCCACCATCCACGATCACACCACCGATAGAAGTGCCATGACCACCAATCCACTTGGTTGCAGATGCAACTACTACGTTTGCTCCGTGTTCAATTGGTCTGAACAAATAACCAGCTGCTCCGAAAGTATTGTCAACAATTAGCGGGAGCTCATACTTGCGGGCAAGCGCAGCTATTGCTTCGAAGTCAGGGATGTTGAAGCCAGGATTTCCGATGGTCTCCAGGTAGATGGCTTTGGTACTATCATCGATCAGTTTTTCGAATGCTTCTGCCTTATCGCCTTCCGCAAATCGAACATCAATACCAAGTCGCTTAAAGGCAACCTTGAATTGATTGTATGTTCCGCCATAGAGGAAAGATGTTGAGACGAAATTGTCGCCTGCCTGAAGAATGTTATTTAGTGCAATGAATTGCGCGGCCTGGCCAGAGCCAACAGCCAGGGCCGCTACTCCTCCTTCGAGCGCTGCAATTCTTTTTTCAAAAACATCTGTGGTCGGATTCATAATCCGTGTGTAGATGTTTCCAAACTCTTTAAGAGCAAATAGATTGGCACCGTGCTCTGAGTTTTTGAATGTGTAAGAACTGGTTTGATACAAAGGCACAGCCCTTGATCTGGTTGTAGGATCAACTTCTTGTCCTGCATGGAGTTGTAAAGTTTCGAATCGATAGTTTGACATGGTTATAAAAATTAATGGTTATAAAATCTTTTTGAGGAAAATGGAACTGGGAGAATACAGCAGTGACAGGACTTGTCAGAGCCTTGGTGTTACTGCGTAAATGGTCTTGAGTTCCTTAACAGCAGCAACAACACGCCCACATACAACAAATACATGCTGCGCAGGCTTGTGCAAACTGAATGAAAGAATTGGATGTACGAGCTACGAGAGAAACTGATTTTTCTCCTCTGTGTGTGTTGGTGTTTGAAATTTGGTTTTTCATTTTACCTATCGTTTTATATTCTCCTCGGCATTTGCCGGGATCAGGAATTAGCACCTTGTTCTTCTGAACAGGTTGCTAGCGCTTCTTAGAGCCTGTCTCTCAGCGCTTCTTTATAAATCGATTAAGCAGACACTGCTTGCTCGACTATGATGACACAAACGTATACTAACTTAGTAGAGTTTCCAAAAACTTTGTTAAAATTTTTTAACCACGCAATTTGTGGTAGGGAAAAACGGAGTGACTAATAAACGTTAGGATGGACTCAGAACTGTTTGGTAATCATCACAATCTGACCCAAATGATACAGGTCGTGATCGACTATGCCATGAAGTAATTTTCTAAAAGTGTATTTTCTACCCGCAACCGTTTGATCCAGCTTTTTCGCCCCGAACTTTTCGATTGCCTCTATCAATTTGAACTGACTTTCTCTCAAAATTTTCAATGTATTTTCCCAGTCTCCTGGTCTGGGGAAATTTTCCTCATTCGAAACATCGTAGCTGTCATTGCCCTCAAGTTTTTGAATTACGAAGTTTCTCCAGGCTGTCATGTGAAGCACTAATTCTGCAATCGAATGACCCGATCCAATGCGAGTTCCGGATTGATTTTCCGGGATTTTATCAAGGATGGACATGATATTAGGTCCATGCCAGGCTTGACCATCGTAGCTGTCTTTTACCGACTGAATGATAAAATCAACTTCACTCATCTCTCTAGGTTAGCATTCCACCATCCACCTGAAGCACCTGTCCGGTCATGTAGGATGATAGGTCTGACCCCAGAAATACGCATGCATTAGCTACATCATCGGGTTGTCCGCCACGTTTCAGCGGGATGGCGTCTCTCCAGCTCTGCACTGTTTTTTCATCAAGTTTTGCGGTCATCTCAGTTTCAATGAATCCTGGAGCGATGGCGTTAGAGCGAATGCCTCTGGAACCGAGTTCAAGCGCAATGGACTTGGTGAACCCTATAATGCCGGCTTTGGATGCCGCATAGTTGGCCTGACCGGCATTGCCTTTTAAGCCAACAACGGAAGTCATATTGATTATTGATCCTCCCTTTTGTTTCATCATGGGGCGGGCTGCAGCTTTCACGGTATTGAAGCACGACTTCAAATTCACTTGCATGATCTTGTCCCACATTTCCTCGGTCATGCGAAGCAAAAGATTGTCCAATGTGATGCCCGCATTGTTGATCAGGATATCCAAGGATCCGAAGTCTGCCACGACATCATTAATAAGTTTGTCGGCCTGGGCGAAGTCGGAGGCATCGGAACGATAACCTTTCGCTTTCACTCCCTTGCCCTGAAGTTCCTTTTCAAGTGCCTGGCCTTGTTCCACACTGGAGAGGTAAGTAAATGCCACATTGGCACCATGGCTTGCATACTGTAGCGCTATGGCCCTTCCGATTCCTTTTGAAGCACCCGTGATCAGTGCATTTTTTCCTTCCAGTAGTTTCATTGTCAGTAGGTTGATTTGTTGGGTAATCGATCAAAAATAGCCATTTCTTTCAAAAAAATGCATTTGAATAAGGGCTTACCAATTGCCGTATAGTCTTTTCAATTGGGTGCTCAGCCTTTATCTTTGAGCGGAATTTTAAAAAGCTTCTTATGTCAAAATATGATGTGATTGTAATTGGTAGCGGTCCCGGAGGTTATGTTGCCGCTATTCGCGCTTCTCAATTGGGAATGAAAGTGGGCGTAGTAGAGAAGGCCGAACTGGGTGGTGTCTGTTTGAACTGGGGTTGTATTCCCACCAAAGCATTGCTCAAGAGTGCGAATGTATTCGAATACATGCAGCATGCAGAGGATTATGGCATAACTGTAAAAGGTGCGGAAGCTGATTTGAAGGCAATGGTGAAAAGAAGCCGCAACGTGGCGGATAGTAACAGTAAAGGCATTCAGTTTTTATTTAAGAAAAACAAGATCGATCATATAGCGGGGTTTGGCAAGCTGAAGAAAGGCGGTAAAGTGGAGGTGACTGATGATAAGGGGAAGAAGGTGGATTACGAAGCCAAGCATATCATTGTGGCCACAGGTGGTCGATCACGCGAATTGCCCAATCTTAAAATTGACGGTAAGAAAATAATTGGATACCGGGAGGCCATGGTACTTCAGGAGAAGCCAAAGCGATTGTTGGTAGTGGGTTCAGGCGCTATCGGAGTTGAGTTTGCCTATTTCTATAATGCGATTGGTACTGAAGTGACAATCGTAGAGTTCTTGCCAAGAATTGTTCCCGTTGAAGATGAAGAGGTGTCTAAAGCGTTAGAAAAATCATTCAAGAAATCCGGAATTAAGATTCACACTAGTTCGGAAGTAACCGGTGTGGACACTAAAGGAAAATCTTGTGTTGCGACAGTGAAAACGCCATCTGGTGAGATTAAGATCGAATGTGACGTGGTGTTGTCAGCTGTTGGTGTTTCAACCAACCTTGAAGGAATTGGATTGGAGGAGGTTGGAGTGAAGACCGAGAAGGGACGTGTAATCGTGGATGATTTTTACAAGACAAATGTACCAGGTGTGTATGCAATTGGTGATATCGTAAAAGGTCCCGCTTTGGCGCACGTGGCTTCTGCAGAAGGAATCACTTGCGTTGAAAAAATTGCAGGCCTCAATCCCGATCCGATCGATTACAACAACTTACCAGGCTGTACTTATTGCTCACCAGAGATCGCGTCAGTTGGCTATACTGAAGAAGCTGCAAAGAAAGCAGGATATCAGATCAAGGTGGGTAAGTTTCCATTCAGTGCATCAGGTAAAGCAAAGGCAGCCGGAGCTACCGAAGGTTTTGTAAAGGTGATCTTTGATGCGAAATATGGCGAGTGGCTTGGTGCGCACTTCATTGGAGCAAACGTTACGGAGATGATTGCTGAAGTTGTGTCGGCCCGTAAACTGGAGACCACCGGACATGAAATCATCAAATCGGTGCATCCACACCCTACCATGAGTGAGGCGGTGATGGAAGCTGCAGCGGCTGCTTATGATGAAGTAATTCACCTGTAATGTTGACCGGTACAATCCGGTCTTTTCATTCTAAACTCCAATAGGTGCCAAACATTACCGAATCGGAACTGGTAATGAAATTGAAGGCCAGGGATAAGTCTTCTCTGGAATACCTATATGACAATTATTCGGCAGCCCTGTTTGGGGTTATCAGCCGCATCATCCGCAATGAAAAAATTGCGGAGGAGGTACTTCAGGATGTTTTTTTGAAAATCTGGGATAGAATTTCGTTTTATGATCCTGAAAAGGGCCGCCTATTTACCTGGATGCTCAATGTGGCCAGAAATCAAGCCATTGACCGTACTCGTTCGCGCGAAATAAAAAACGATAAAAAAACCAGCGAACTGGAAAGCTTCGTATCTGCAATAGAGGCCCGTGGCAATGAGGAATTGGCCACAGACGCCATCGGCCTGGATGAGGTTCTTAACAAATTGCCGGAAGAGCAAAGTTTTGTGGTCAGGCAACTGTATATCAAAGGATATACCCATCGTGAGTTGGCAGATGAATTTGATATTCCGCTAGGCACAGTTAAGACACGTTTGAGGCTGGCGATGATGGAGTTGAGAAAGCAGTTAGACATCAAGTGAACATAGAAGAATACATATCGACCGGAGTTCTTGAAGCTTACGTGCTTGGTGAATTGACACCAAAGCAGCGGCTTGATGTTGAGTCGAAACTTCAACAAGAACCAGCGTTGAGGGAAGAATTGAGGGTGATTGAGCTTACTCTTGAGGCATTTGTACACAAAGGAGCATTCAAACCGGGAGACGGAGTGCGCTCGGCTTTATTAAGTAAGCTTGAAGTTCAAAAGGAAGCAAAGGTTGTACCCATCAATAGCCAGGGTGCGAAACTAGCCATGGCGGCATCAGTTGCAATTGCTTTATTGACTTCCTATCTCTCATATTATTATTACGGTCAATTTCAACAAACATCTCAGACACTTGGCAACCTTGTGGCGCAAAGCCAGCAATTAGCTCAAGATTATTCGGTCGTAAATAAACGGCTGGATAAAATGCAGAGTGATTTGTCGATTATGGGCAGCGCGGCCTTCTCAAGAATTATCATGAAGGGCACCGACAATGCGCCCGATGCGATGGCGTCTGTGTACTGGAACTCGGGAACAGAGGAAGTTTATCTTAGCATTCATCAAATGAAAACCTTAACCCAGGAAAGTCAATACCAGCTATGGGCCATTGTGGAAGGAAAGCCAGTCAATGCGGGTGTTTTTGATATGAATCCGGGTGGTCTACTCGCAATGAAGTCTGTAAGTGGAGCTTCCGCATTTGCGGTGACAGTGGAGCCCCGTGGCGGCATGCCTACTCCCAACATGGCCACAATGCAGGTGATTGGCACCATGCCGAAGACCTCATAGATTCCACGAACGGTGGTCACCTTTGCCAGATCGGAGCGATAAAAATTCAAAGGCAAAAATGCGGGCCTGACCTGTCTATCTGTTGATTTAACCTGATTTTAATCTTTTTTCAACTTTTTCTTCGTATATAGAGGTTTAATTGGTTAAAAGTCACGCAGTTATGAAAATGTTTCCGATGAAATTCTACATGCACAGAGTGAGGGTACTCGGTCTGATGCTTGGGTTTTGTATGGTTATTTACTTGGTGGTGAGGGTTTTCGTGGAGTCTGGTAACTAGATGTCCGCCAACGAACGCCATAAAGACGCACTGTCAACCAAAGGATATTTCAGGAGAGCCAAGATTTTTGGCTATCTGATGCTCCTTGTTGCCCTTGGATACCTGATTTATTACCTCTATACAATGTTTGTAGGCTGATCTAGCCTGCCGTTCCCTTTTGTTCTCGCTTTTTACTTTCCATAGTTTTGTCCTATGTATCGACAAGTGACTATGAGGTTTGGATTTATTTTACTTTTTTTTCTCTCCTGCTACCATCTTTCAGCTCAAGTCACCAATTCCGCCCAACTCGATTTTGAAGCTGCGATTAAAGTCCTCAGAAGTGGCGCTTATCAGGAGGCTTTGGATAAATTCAATCGACTTGAAAGAACTGGGTTTCAGGATAAAAAACTTTATCGCTTTCGAGGCGAGGCTAAATTTGGTTTGGATGATTTCCAAGGGGCTGCAGAGGACCTTGATAAAGTCAGACTTACTTCTGAAGACCCTGATGTCTTTGGCATGCTAGGTATTTGTAAATACCAGCAGCACGAGTGGGAGGCTGCCAAATATTTTTTATTAAAAGCAGTTCCTAACGGATTCAAAAATAGTAAGGGACATTTATATCTGGGCTATCTGTATTACGAAGGTTATGAGTATCCGAAATCTGTCGAGCAGTTGAATGCTGCCGAGAAGGGAGGAGAGAAAGAAATACAACTTTACCAACGCAGGGGAGTTGGCGCCTACTATGCTAGCGAAAATCAACTCGCAATTTCGGACCTCACGAAAGTAGTAAAATCAGGTAAGGCAGAATTGAAAACCTACGAAGTACTAGGCCTGGCCTATGCGACTGATGAAAAAAAATCTTCAGCATTGCCTTTTTTGAGTAGGGCAGATTCTCTGAAAAGCAGAGACAGCAAGGTTTATTTTGAACTGGGAAAGTGTCTAGATGCTGATAAAAAATTTGATCGTGCGATAGATGCTTACTCGGAGGCAATTGAATTGAACTATCCGGGCTCGGCAGTTTACACAGCACGTGGCAAGTCAAAAATCAGTGCTGGAAAAGTGAAAGAGTCATTGGTCGATTTTGATCAAGTTGTAAAAATGAAGCCTGAGAGCCCTGACAGTTATCGCGATAGGGTAGAGGCCTCCGTTAGATTAAATGATTGGGCAAAGGTGGTCACCGACCTGGTGTTGACCCAGGCGCTGGGTTCACCAAGCACCGATGATTACGCGTTGCTGGCTGTTGCCAAGTTCAATTTGAAAAATTTTCAGGGTGCTTTGGAAGATGTTAACAACGCTGTTTCAAAAGGAGCAGAAAGCTATTCAGTTAATGGAAAGAAGTATTCACTTTACTTTCTTCAGGGGCAGTGTCTGGTAGCCAACAAACAATTTGAGGCGGCTGTTGCAGCGTTAGAGAAAGCTGAGGTTCAGGGTGAGCAATCCGATGATTTGTATTTGGAACGTGCGCGGGCTTATGTAGGAATGAGAAAATACGAAAAAGCGATTAGCGATTTGGAGATTGCGCAGAAGAACAATAGCAAGGACGCAAATCTCTATTATAATAGTGCAGTGATAAAGGAAGAGATTGGTGATGTAGGGGCAGCAGTGTTGGATTATTCACAAGCTATCAAACTAAATCCAAAGGACGCGCTTGCCTATTATGGCCGTGGAAATGGCAAAGCCAAAAAAGGCAATTTGTCAGAAGCTCTAGCTGATTTGGATGAGGCAATTTCAATTGACGGCACCAATTCATCGTTTTTCAAGGCACGCGGGAATATTTACTATCAATTGAAAAATAAGGACAAAGCCTGTTTTGATTGGCGTAAAGCAGTAGAATATGGGGACGAGAAAGCGCGATTCTCCATTGATCAGTACTGCAAAAAATAGTCAGCCTTCATACGTCATAAAAATTCTCGCAAGTATAGAATAATAGAGAGTTCGGTCCGTTGTAGTCTACAATGAATCGCCTGGGAATTCTATTCGGCTCTTTGTTGGCATTTTTTGCATCAGCCTCGTTGGCACAAACCAGTCTCGACCCAGGCACAAGTCAACGAAAGGAACCCGAAAAACATCACTATGCACCAAAACGTGCGACCAAATTTAAAAAACCAAACGTCAAACACACGGCACAATACGAATTCTACAAGCGAGTAGAGATGGCGGCTAAGGAAAAACAAAGAATTCTCAAAAAACTTGCCAAGCCACAATTTTCTGATCCTTCCTATTTTGGTCACAAAAGGAAACCAAAGAGACGAGCTCCTCACAAAATGAAGTACTGTCACGAGTGTCATATCAGGCACTAGCGTACTGTATAGCCAACATTTTTTGCTGAATTGCCGCCCTACGCGGGTATGCCTATCTTTGCCACATGGTTGGCCGACTGATTGTCTTTCTTTTTGTTTTTTCTGCTAGTACTTCTGTGCTAGCTCAAAAGAAGAAATCCGACAAAAATGAGCCCAACTCTCTGGATAATGGACGGCTAGAGGAAAAGTACGTTCCAAAGGCAGCCAAAAGCAAGAAAAAAAAGTCAGGTCCCAGTTACGAGGCGCGAAATGATTTTGAAGAGAGGATGGAGAAAAATTGGAAAGAGCGAGAACGTGAGGAAAAGAATTTCAGTGGAGAGCGAAAGGCCGACAAATCACAGCCTCCTTACTTTGGTCATAAGCGACCGCCAAAGATTCGGCCAATGGGCAAACGAAAGGTTTGCAAAGTGTGTGGGATAAAACATTAAGTTAGAAATCCGGTTTGAGGTCGATCGGCTTCCTGTTCGGCTCTCTTTTCGATAGTTTGTTGTTCATCAAATTGTTTCTGTTCTATGAAAGCAATGTTTCAGAAGAGGGCGCGCTCGTCTTATTCTAAATCTGATGTATTTAATCATTTGATTGAGATGTCGTCCGAATTGACTTGGATTAGAGATCTGCCAGGAAAAGAAGTTGTTTGGTTGGCATCGACTGCTAACCAAGAGAAATTTGGAATTCCCAATCAGACCGTTGGACAGGATTTCTGGTACAGTCGTGTACATCCCAATGACAAAGACCTTACGTCAAAGACTTTTGAAACAAATCTGAGCAATCCCAATGTACGTGACTATGTCAGACAATATAGATTTAAAGGCAGCAATGACAAATGGCGATATATAAAGGACAAGGTTAGATTTATTAGAGATAGAAAGGGAGTTGCCCGCCAGGCAATGGGTGTTTGGGAAGACATCACTGATGTGGTGACAGAGCAGAGAAAGATAAAACGTCTTTTGAAAACGCTAGAGAGTGACAAAAACAGATTCAGAATAATCTCGGAGTTGTCAAATGCAGTGATGTGGGAGGAGAATATAAAAACGGGTCAATTGTTTTGGACTGCAGGCAACAAAACACTCATTGACTTTGGACTCACGAAAAAGGACTTCAACGTTAGCGACTGGGGGAATCATATTCATCCAGAGGATTACAAACGATCCGCAGAGAGATTTCGGAGTGCCCAAGAGTCCGAAGAGGGTATTTACAATGATGAGTATCGGGTTATCAAGGCTGATGGTAGTATTGCCTACATTATTGATCGAGGGATCATTCTGAAGAATAGAAACAACGAACCCGTACAAGCGCTAGGTGGCTGGGTTGATGTAACAAATGAGAGAGTACAGGAACAGCACGTGGAGAGAGCTCTCAGGCATCTTGAAAGTTTGAATGAGAAACTTGCCAAACGTGAAGAGGAGTTGGCCGCCTCTGAAGAAGAGCTAAGAGCTCTGAACAAGGAGTTATCCCAAAAAAACAAAACCTTAACAGCTCAAAATGAAGTGCTCACCAAGCTTCAGCACCTGGCCAAAATTGGTAACTGGGAATACGATCCTAATGAAGGAAAGTTTACAGCGTCCAAGGAATTGTATGGGATGCATGACGTGAGTGAGGATTTTGATCTTTCGCGCATAGAAAATGCGATTGGTCTTTATGATGAGAACAGTCAAAAAATTTTGATGGAGTATCTCACTAAAGCCAAGGAGGGTATGTTGGATCCGTTCGACATAACCTTGAGGTCAGTAACTCCATTGGGTTATACAAAGTGGCTGAGGATATGCGCGTGGACGGTGCCAGGGAAAAAGAATTTGCCCGTTGTAATCGGTCTAACCTATGACATCACATACTTCAAGGAGGCTGAAGAGCGGTTAAAATCTAGCGAAGAGAAGTTCTCGAAGGCCTTTCACAACAATCCTGATCTTATGATTCTGATGAAGAAGGATTGGGCTATCGTTGACATTAATCAACAAGTGTTCCCCCTGCTTGGCTACAGGCGTGAAGAATTACTAGGACAAGCAGCCACGGACTTTGGCTTTTTTGCCAAGCAATCCGATCGTGAACATTTCTTTGAAACATTTGATGCCGATCAGACCGTAGAGATGGAGGCCGAACTTCTGAAAAAGGAGGAAGGATCAGTTCACACCCTGTTGGCTTTCCGAACAATTGAGATTGACCGACAACCGTGCATTCTCGCAGTGATTAAAGATATCAGTGATCGAAAAATTGCAATTGAGAAATTCAAAACTGTCTTTTTCAGCAACCCGGATCCTATGGTTATTATCCGGAAGTCTGATCTGGTCATTGTGGATGTTAATGACAGAACCATCACCGGCTACACCCGCAATGAGATGCTGGGAAATGTGGCGACAGACCTAAAGTTATTTGTACATCCGCACGAGAGAAAAATCTTCTGGCAGGCCTTTTATAGCGACAAAAGATTTGAAATGGAAGCGGAGTGGAAGTGTAAGGATGGCGGGACGATACATGTTTTGATCTCCCTTGAACACTTTGAATTGGAGGGAGCCGAACACGCTATTATTATCATTAAGGACATTTCTGATAGAAAAGCTGCCGAAGAGAAATTTGCGAAAGCGTTCGACTTGAGCCCGGACTTGATTCTAATATTAAGAGAGAGTGATTTCGTGTTGATTGATTGCAATAGACACCTGGAGACACTTTCGGGATATACCCGAGAAGAGGTGATTGGCAAACCATCAAATGCTTTTGAGCTTTGGGCAATGCCTGAAGATAGAGAACGTCACATCTCCACGTACATGTCTGGCGATGGATCAGTGTTTATGGAGAGTATTTTTCTAAGAAAAGATGGGTCGCGATTTTATGGGAATATTTCTTCGCGAAGAATCGTCCTTCAAGGGATTAAGCATATGCTGGTGGTAGTCAGAGATATTACGGAACGCAAGTTGGTTCAGCAGAGAGTTATAGAGAGCGAGGCCAATCTTTATGCAGTGCTCAACAATGCAAGCCTCCTGGTATGGTCAGTCGATCTTGAATACAAACTGATCACAGCCAACAAGCCGTTTGAAGACTATGTGAAAACCAGGTATAGGGCAAGAGCGATTGTTGGTGAGAAAATAACTCCGGAAGATCCGGTTTTGGATGATAGGCTTAGAAAGACATGGCTTCCGCGCTATGAAAGGGTACTCAGTGGTGAAAAGTATAAAATTACTGAACGCTATGATGAAAGATTTGTTGAGTTTAGTCTTGGCCCAATTATCGACAACGATCAGATCATAGGCATTGTGATTTTTGCTGATGACATAACCGAGCGGATGAAACAGGAGCAGGATCTAAAGAATGCTCTGAATAAGGTTGCTGAATTTAAGTTGATGGCTCTTCGTTCGGTGATGAATCCCCACTTTTTTTTCAATGCATTAAATTCTATTCAATATTTCATTGCACAAAATGATCGAAAAAATGCAATTACTTACCTGTCGACCTTCTCGCGCTTGGTAAGGGGTATATTGGAACATTCGGTAAGCAACACCATTAGTTTGATGGATGAAGTGGAACAGTTAAAAAACTACGTTGCCCTGGAACAACTGCGATTCGAGGACAAGTTTGACTATGAGATAGATGTTGACAAAGGACTTGACATGGAAGGGACCGAAATCCCCTCATTACTTATTCAGCCCTATGTTGAGAATGCGATTATTCATGGTCTGTACAACAAGCAAGGCAATGGGTTTTTGAAGATATCCATTGTTCAACAAGATGGAGCGATACTTTTTGAAGTGAGAGACAATGGGATTGGCAGGGAGGCGGCCAGAAAATTACGTGAAAAAAACATGCCCGGTCATAAGTCAATGGGTACCGCTATTACCGAAGAAAGGTTGAGTTTGATTAACAATCAATACCGGGTTTCTTTCGAAGTGGTTGACTTGATTGACGAAAACGGACGCCCCGAGGGGACAAGTGTGAAGATTTGGTTAAAAAACTGAGGAAAATTCCCCACTGATTTCGATCGTCTCATGAAAAGAGGTTTAATTTCGTAAAGACTATGGCGCTCAAAGGGATAATTGTAGACGATGAAACCAAAAGCCGGGAAAGCTTACGTATCCTGATCGAAGACTTTTGTGAAGACATTGAGGTTTGCGCGCTGTGCCAAAATGTAGATGAGGCTATTGCAGCCATCAAGACTCATCAACCGGACGTGGTTTTTCTTGATATTCAGCTGCAGCGGGAGACAGGATTTGACGTACTGACGAGGATTAAAGACGTTAATTTTGATGTCATTTTTACGACTGCCTACTCCGAATACGCAATAAAGGCATTTCGTTTTTCCGCCATAGACTATCTGCTGAAGCCAATAGATGTTAATGAACTCAAGAGAGCAATAGGAAAGGTGAACAAGAAAAAGGATAACCTTTCAGTGAGATTGCAGAGCTTGATCCAAAACCTGAAAGTTCCACCTTCAGGAAATCACAAATTGGCACTTCCTACCATGGAAGGGCTGATTTTTGTAAAGGTCAATGATATTATTTTTTGTGAAGCTTCCAGCAACTACACCGAGATCAATGTAAATGATGGCAAAAAGTACCTCGTGAGCCGAACCCTAAAGGAGTATGACGAACTACTTCAGGACCACAATTTTTATCGTATTCATAACTCCTATCTGATCAATCTCAACGCGGTCAAAAAGTATGTGCGAGGTGAAGGAGGGTATGTAATCATGAACAACGACCGTTCACTTACAGTGTCAAAAAGAAAAAAGGAAGGGTTCCTCGAAAAAGTTGGAATCAAAGACTAATTCCTTTTATCTCAGAATTTTATTTTATAGTTGGTCTCTCTCTCCGAGATAATTGTTTGTTTTTTGATTCAAGTCAATTTTTATTTTTTCCAGATCACTATCCCTCATTTCGATCTCCTCTCACGATCACAGCCAGATACTAACTGAAACTCCCACCTACTCATTACCGGTATAGCGACCGGAGGTGTTGAAGTAATCTTGCGGCACAAAACAATTGTAAAACAAGACACTTTAACATGAAAAAGAGAATTCTATTTCTAACGTTAGTAGTTCTGGTAGCTGGGAGAATTAACATCTTCGCACAGGATACTAAAATCAGGTTTTTTGGTCAGCCGGAAATCACGAACTACCAGACAACCGAAAAAAATCGCTTCAATGGTGTAAGCGGACTAGGTGAGTATATCACAAGCGACTCTACACAGAAGTCCAAAACAAACTTTAACACTGGCAATTTTGTGTTGTTTGTTACCTCGCAGCTTAGCGAAAGGTTATCTGTTCTTGGAGAGGCCAACTTCAATAACAAGAAGAATACCTACAATTTTGAAATTCAGCGTCTTATGGTGCGCTATTATTTTCAGGATTACTTTAGTGTGCGTGTAGGTAAAATGTTTACCCCGATCGGGTACTGGAACAATCAGTACACCATGGGATTGGTGCTTCAGCCTACTATTCAAAGGCCGTTTGCCATCCGCCCGATTAGTGAAGGGGGCCCTCTTCAGTATCGCGATATTGGTGTTCAATTTGAGGGAGACAACATTGGTAAGGCACGTTTGTCCTACAAGATTCTCCTAGGAAATGGTATTGGCTACTATGGCTCAAGCGATAAGTCTGACAATCACGTGGCGACAACAGTGCAACTTGGTGCTGAGCCTGTAGAAGGTCTTAAAGTGATGGCCTCAGGTATGTTTGACAGAATCGAGCAAGGTAAGCCAAATCCAAATGGAAGCATCTCCTCGCTGCCAGACAATGGCGATCTGCAACTTTTGGTTGGATCAGTAGCCTACATGAATCCTGAAAAGAAGATCGAAGCCATTGCAGAAATTTTAAGTCAGACAAGCAAGTTTGATAACCTCGGTGACTACAGAAGTTTCTCATACTACATGTATGGAGGATTTAAAGTAACAGATAAGCTTACCCCTTATGTTCTCTATAACTACACGCAAGCTGGTAGATCCACTACAGAAGGAGACCTTTACTTCGCACCAATTCCTGTTCAGGTAAATCAAGTGACACTTGGTGTCCGGTACAAGCTGAACTCAAACTTCGTAT
This sequence comes from Cyclobacteriaceae bacterium, assembly GCA_020436085.1. Classification (GTDB taxonomy): domain Bacteria; phylum Bacteroidota; class Bacteroidia; order Cytophagales; family Cyclobacteriaceae; genus ELB16-189. The sequence continues at coordinate 23,153 of JAGQYM010000026.1, read as the reverse complement.
GCAAGTTGGAGTATGAGACTGAAAACAATAAGACCTTTTACCAGGACATCGTAGTGCCAGGCCTTGGCAAGAGAGACGATGGATTTGTGAATTCAGTGAAGAACACGAGGGTTCGTATGCAGTTCGCGTTTGTGTTCTAATTCAATAGAAAACAGAAAAAAGTAAAATCATGAAAAAGTTATTATTCATAATACCGTTGCTCGCAGTTGTTTTGGCTGCCTTCAGACCAGCGGGTACAGAGATAGCAGTAATTATCAACAAAGAGAATGTTGTTGACAAGCTGACAGAAGGTGAAGTAAAACTTTACTGGTTGAGAAAGATCAAAAAGAGATGGCCAGATATCAACAAGAATATCAAGCCTGCTGACAGAAAGTCTAAGTGTGAAGAGCAGGATTCTTTCTACGAAAAGGTTCTCGGAATGTCATCAAGCGATGTGGAGACTTACTTCACACAAAAGCAATACGAGAATGCAGAGAAACCTCAAGACAAATTTGCTTCGGACTCAGCGATCATAGACTTCGTAGCACAAGAAGTAGGCGCGATTGGATTTGTGAATGTGAGTTCACTTTCAGCAGACGCCAAGTCGAAGGTGAAAGTAGTGCTGATCGTCAAATAAAGTAACATAGGTTGATTAGTTGGTTTGGGTTGGGATCGGGGCTGCCATTAGCGCAGCTCTGACCCTTCACGAACTTGAATTCCAGCCTTTGAATTCCCAAAATAAAAATATCATGTTCAGTAAGATCAAGAACTCGATTGTTGCAAAAATTATGACCGGCTACGCGCTGGTGATATGCCTGGCCTTTGTGACAACACTTATCAGTATGTATACGGCCTGGCAGAATAGAAAAATTGACAGAAGTGTTTCCGAAGCTTACTATCCAATGATTCTTTCATTGAAGGAGTTGGAGATGCTCGCTTCAGAATCTTATAAACTTACAAACAACTGGCTGTATCAGCCGAGCATCAAGGAAAAGGAGAAACTCAAAACAATTCATGCTACCGATGCGGGTGAACTCAGGGAGAGGTTCCTCTCGGTGAGCGGAAAATTGGACAACATCACAGCAGTTGAGGAGGCACGAGCGATCATGAAGACTGTTGATCAGCTACTTATAGAAGAAGTGCCGGTGATGGAAAAACTATCAAGTGATGAATCGTATGCCGATGACATTATCATCGATGAAGTTATCACAGCAATTGATAAAAAAGTAACACCTACTTACAAGAGTGTTATCAATCAAATCGGGCAAGCCACTAACCGCCAAAACCAACTTTTGGACGCGGCCCGTAGTAGGAAGGAATCATTTTCTAACCTGCTCACCTACCTATATCTGGGCAACATCGTGTTGTTTGTTGTCATAGGTATTTATGCCTCCTATTTCTCGGTAAAGTCAATCACCAAGCCAATTGGGGATCTCAGCGATCTAATTACGATGGTGTCGCGCGGGAAATTTGTGTCGGTTACTTTGAAGAAGGGTAGAGATGAGATCGGGAGAATGGCAGAGGCGATTCAAAATATGCTCACCGGCTTGAAGGCTAAAGTTGAGTTCGCGGAAAATATTGGAAAAGGAAACTATCAGAGCAAGTTTGACTTGCTGAGTGAAGAAGATACGATGGGAGAAGCGCTGATCACCATGCGTGACAACTTGCGTCAAGCTGCAGAGGAAGATCACAAAAGAAGCTGGGCAACAGAAGGCCTTGCAAAATTTGCAGATATCCTACGTTCAAGAAATGACAATTTGAGCGAGCTGTCAGACAATATTGTGGCCAACCTCGTCAAGTACATGAATGCAAGTCAGGGCGCATTGTTCCTGATCAATGACGATAACTCTGATGATCAGTTTATCGAACTGGTAGCGTGCTTTGCTTACAGCAGAAAGAAATTCTTAAACAAGCGAATAGAAATTGGTGAAGGTGTGACAGGGCAATGCATTCTGGAGAAGGATACCATTTATATGTCCGATGTTCCAGAAAATTACATGCATATCACCTCAGGATTGGGCGAGGCGCTACCAAGAAATCTTTTGATCGTTCCATTGAAATTAGACGAGACAATTTTTGGAGTGGTTGAATTAGCGTCATTTCAGACCATACTTCCACATCAAATCGAGTTTGTGCAGAAACTAGGCGAGAGCATCGCGTCCGCGATCTCTTCGGTTAAAGTAAACACACGCACAAAGAGGCTGCTGGAGGAAACCCAGGTACAAGCAGAACAAATGCGCGCGCAGGAAGAAGAGATGCGTCAGAACATGGAGGAGTTGTCTGCAACTCAGGAAGAAATGCAACGAGTACTGCAAGCCGCACAATCTAAGGAAGAATATCTGAATGAAGTGTTGAATTCATCGAATGATGCTATTTGCACCATCGACAAATCTTTCAAGCTGATCAGCTTCAACAATTCGTTTCGTGATCAAATGCTTGATGCAGGATTTCATGCAGAGAAGGATTTTGAAATGCTAAGCATTCTTCACGGCAAGAAGCGTGAAAAGCAACGCGCGTTGTATCATCGTGCTCTTACTGGTGAACACTTCGAAGTAATGGATACAGCGGTAGCCGGTGAAAAAACGGTCCATACTGTAAATACCTATTCCCCTCTGAAGAATGAGAAAGGCGAAGTCTATGCGATCGTTTGTTTCTCAAAAGACATAACAGAGATGGCTGAAGCGCGTGAAAAAGCAGAAGGCCTGGCTGCTGAGTCGCAGCAGGTAGCGGAGGAAATGAAAGCGCAGGAAGAAGAACTGAGGCAGAACATGGAGGAGCTTTCAGCTACTCAGGAAGAAATGGAGAGAGTGTTAAAACAAACGCAGAGCAAAGAGAAGTATCTCAATGAAATCATCAATATTTCTTCTGATGCGATTTTCACAATAGATAAGAACTATAAGATCGCTGACTTCAACAAATACTTTGCAGAGAGACTAAAGGGTATGGGTGTAAATGTGAAGAAAGGATTTGACATTCTGTCTCTATTCAACGGAGAAGAAAGAGAACTGCGTAAGCAGGACTATCAAAGGGCTTTCAAAGGCGAGCGTGTAGAGCACACAGACATTTCGATAATCAATGGACATGAGATGCATCTGTCAAGCTGCTATTCACCACTTAAAGGTGAAGATGGAGAAATAGTGGCCGTGGCGGGAATTACCCGTGACATCACAGCCATTATGGAAAGCGCAAAACGGACCGAGGAACTGGTGTTAGAGGAGAAATAGTCTTCGGGTAAGTATCCAAGTAACATTTCAAACACAAACTAAGGTGACAAAGTTACCAGAGATATCATCGCTGTTGTTTTCTGTCAGTGAAGCGATTGAAAAACTGAATTTGATTCTGAGCGACTCAATCATTCTCAGAATGGATTTCAGTGTAGAGGCAGTCGGGAGAGACCTGGAGAAGATTCTCAATTTCTCTTCCGATGATCTAAGAGGTCAATCACTAGGTAGTATAACCGAGCCCCAGGGCCTCATCGATCAACTCAGAGAAAGGTTGAAGTTTGGGTACTTCGACAATGTTCCGGGAACTTTTCTTTCCAGGAGAGGTGGTCAGGTTGAGGCAATTTTTTCCGGGTTCTACCTGGGATTGATCAGCGATATCAACGGCTTCATTGTCTTAAAGATAAAGGTTGTAGATAATGTGAGCCTCATGAAGAAAGAGTTGGTCTCAAAGAAAAATGAGATCGATTCTTTCATCTACAGAACCGCTCACGATCTACGAGGACCACTGGCGACAATCAAAGGTCTGGTGAATCTATTAAAAATTCGTAAGGATGATTTTGAGGTGGATGAGCTGACCTCGCTGATAGAAATCCACGCTAACAAATTGGACGATCGTCTCTTTAAGCTGATCTACATGGCTGATGGTGATGAAGAACAATCATCTGAGCAACAGATCAGGTTTTCAGAATTAGAAGGCGTGCTGAGAAAAGTTTTGGTTGACAACTGCCAGTTGGACAAGGCAAAATTTGAGTTTAAGGCACCAGCAGGTGAACTCACTGGGGTAGACGAACAGCGGCTCTATCAACTACTTGGTAGCATACTCATGTACATCGTCAGCCTGCCCATTTCATCACCAGTGATTGAAGAGCGAGTGAAAATCACTGTCGACTTTCTCGTAAGTGCAAAATGGATAGAGATAAGAATAGTCTCTTTAGGTTTTTTGGCAAGCCAGAAAGTGCAATCACTGGTTCGCAAGAGTGCATCACTTTACAACGATGTGCTGGTTAACCCATACCTCTTCAATTATTACGTATCGCAAAAGCGCGCCATGCAAATGGGTGCGTTGTTGAAAATTGATTTTCATAATGCTGTAAATCAGGAGATCAAAATTGTGATCAGGCGAAGAGCTGAAAGTCAATTAATGGGTGGAGCGACAATTATAAACGGAGCCAGGCAATTGAGCAATTGACAACAAACAAGAAGAAATAGAAATACCACTACTTATAACACACCGATTGTGATTCAGGATATTGATATAAAAGATTTAAAAAGGATAACCGACCTGGTTTACGCCAAACATGGTTACGATTTCCGCAATTACGCGATGTCATCCTTCAAGCGAAGAATGTTGAGAATACTCGAAGTGTGGGGATTGAACATCGAGTCATTGCTCAACAAGTTAGCCGACAGCACCATTTTCATCGATGATTTTTTGGATGAAATGACTGTCAATGTCACAGAGATGTTTCGCGATCCCGGCTTTTGGCGATTGCTTCGCGAAGAGATCATCCCTGGTGTAATGTTGAATAACAAGCAATTCAAGATTTGGCATGCAGGCTGTTCATCTGGAGAGGAAGTGATCTCTATGAACATTATGCTTCATGAGATGGGTGTGAAAGAGAATGTGAAAATTTTCGCAACTGATCTTGACAAGTCAATTCTCGACAGAGCACGATCTGCTACCTATTCCTTAAAGAATATGGAGACCAACGAAAAGAATTACGTTCGCTTCCAAGGCAAAACAGCGCTTAAAGATTACTACACTGAAGAAAACGGAAGAGCCGTGATGAAGAAGGATTTACTTTCAAATGTAGTCTTTCAAAAGCATGACCTCGTGCTAGGTGAGGCCTTTGCAAAATTTGACCTCGTTCTTTGCAGGAATGTGATGATCTACTTTAATCAGGCGCTGCAAAATGAAGTGCTCAAAAAATTTCATGGCAGCTTGAACAAGTATGGCTATCTGGCCATCGGTGCAAAAGAGTCGATGATTTGGTGCGACTATGCCAACCGCTTTATCGTGGTAAATCAGGAAGAAAGAATTTTCAAAAAGATCAGGGACTAGATAGAATGACCAGGTACAGCTTACATAATGGATTTAAAGCCGTTGTGATCGGTGGATCTGCCGGAAGCTTTCAAGGGATTATCAAGATCCTTTCGCAGTTGCCAGCTGATTTTCCTTTGCCAATCATTATGGCCCTTCATCGGTTGAAGCATGTGCGTCATGGATTTGTTGAAGCCCTTTCTATAAAGAGCAAGTTGAAAATAGCGGAGCCGGATGATAAAGAAAGTATTAAGAGAGGCTCAGTTTATTTGGCGCCAGCCAACTACCACATGTCTGTTGAATTAGGAAATTATTTTTCGCTCTCGACTGAGATGATGCTGAACAACTCAAGGCCCGCTATTGATATCACCTTGTCAAGTGCTGCTTACGCCTATAAGACGAAACTAATCGGTATCCTTTTGTCAGGTGCTAACAAAGACGGGGGATTAGGAATGAAAAGCATTCACGACAGAGGTGGAGTTACCATAGTGCAAACCCCTGCGGAATGCATGATAGACACGATGCCAAAAGCAGCTTTGAGTTTAACCAAAATTGACTACACACTGGGGATCGATCAAATTATTGATTTTTTAAAAGAATTATACCATCAGTATAAATGAAAACCAAACCACAAATATTGAAGAAGGCGCCACTACTAATGCCAACACTTTTCTTCGTTGGAGCAGTTGCATCATCTTATTTTCTGTTCCTGACCGGTCAACAATCGACATCGCAGGAATTTAGAGTAGCCAGCGTGTTAATAGGCACCACATTCTTTTTTGGTGCAGTTGCTATGAACGTGCTGGCTACTACGAAGACGGAAAGAGTAGTTTATCTGGAAAAATCTCGTGAAGTAGAGTCAACCGATACAACAAGGTTGAATGCGGAAGGGATGCTGAGCATTGAGGCTATTGATAAAATTATCGAGGGCCCGTACGACTCACTACAGAGTGCTTTGAATGAGATCTGTAATCAGATCCAGGCCGGACAAGGGGCGATCTATCTCGAAAGTGAACAAGAACTAGAATTAAAATACGGTTACGCCCTGCCATACGATGAAGGTACTACCAAATTTAAAATTGGTGAAGGCCTTGTAGGTAGAGTGGCGTCAGACAAAAGCATGTTATATATCGACAAGCTCCCAGAAAACTACATGACTATTTTCTCTGGGTTAGGCTCTTCTTCGCCTTCATTTCTGGTTCTGGTGCCGATGATCGAAGGAACCAAAGTAAAAGGAGTGTTGGAGGTATCAACGTTTCAGGCAATTGATAAGGTGACACTACAGCAGTTGAACATCATCGCTGGGAAATTGACAGAAGTATTACACAAAGAGAAAATGGTTGACTATGTATAGGTTCACGACAATTAATTTCAAAATAACGATGCTGGTGCTGGTGATCACTGCGATCGCGGCATCAGCCATAGCGACCACGACCTTTTATTTCTCAAGTGAGAATGTGGTAGGTAACCTGGTTTATGCAGTCGCTTTGATATGCGGATTCGCATGCTTGGCTACTGTGCTTTATGCAAGCCATTTGGTCAAGCCTCTTAACTATATGAGCAACACACTCGGAATGGTTTCCAGAGGAGAGTTGCCTGAAAGCCCTGAGCGGAAGACAAAAGACGAGTTTGGACATCTTCAAAGCAACGTAGACGAACTGGTCGCAATGCTCAAGCGCAATGTTGAGTTTGCGCAAAAGATTGGTGAAGGTCAATACGACACATTGTTTACGGCCGCCAGCCAAAACGATTCACTTGGTGGTGCACTAATTGGTATGCGCGATAACCTTGTGGACAACGACAACAAAGAGAAGGAAAGAAATTGGATTGTGTTGGGTCTTGCAGAGGCCGGTGAAATTCTTCGTACGTGTGATACGCTGGAGGTATTAGGAGATGAGGTCGTGCGATTTACTGTAAAGAAAACGGATGCGATCCAAGGCGCATTCTATGTGGTGAATGACGAACAGAAGACGATTGACTTGTGTAATTCTTTCGCCTACAATAGAAAGAAGTACCTGAAAAAATCATTTCGATTCGCGGAAGGACTTGTGGGACAGGCTGCGGTAGAGCAGGAGATGGTGATGCGAACTGAGATCCCGGATGGCTATGCATCCATCACCTCTGGAATTTTGGGCGATAAGAAACCATCATGCATTCTTATCATGCCGCTGATTGCCAATGAAGAAGTGTATGGTGTAATCGAACTAGCGGGGTTTGAAAAATTCAATTCGTCACAAATCAAGTTTGTTCGGGAATTGAGTGCAATGCTTGCCAGAACAATCTTCAACATCAAAGTTAACGAGCGCACGCGCAGACTTCTCGCTGAGTCGCAAGAGATGAGTAGCGACTTGAAAGAGAAACAAGAAGTGCTCCGTCAAAATGCCGAGGAAATGCAAGCAACCCAGGAGGAGTTGGAGAGGTCAAACTCAAAACTGGGTGAACAAATAGAGGAAGTAAACAATACCAGAAGCCGGATGCAATTGCTCTTAGAAAATGCATCGGAGGTGATTACGATCTACGAGGAGAATGGTACGGTTCGGTACATATCTCCGTCAGTAGAGTCAATCCTTGGCTATACTTCCAATGAGCTTCAAGGACAGAATGACGTAAACAATGTTCATCTGGATGAACGCGAGATATATCAAAACCTTTTTTCTCAACTAAAGCAAAAGCCAGGAGAACAAGTATCTGCGCAATTCAGATATGTGAACAAAGCCGGTGAGTACATCTGGATTGAAGCTACCGGAACAAACTTTATGTCTAATGCCGCCATTCGTGGCTACATCCTAAACTCCAGAGACATCACCGAAAGGAGGAGGGCAGAGCAAGAGCAAAGGATGCGAAGCAAGATGCAAGCGCTTTCTGAAAACTCACCAGACTTGATCGCCAGGCTGGAGGAGGGCGCAATCAGTTATATCAATCCGGTGATTGAAACATATACGGGCGAAGAGGCGGGAGTATTTATTAATAAAAAAGTGGATGAAACCTCACTTGATCGCTCTGTGCTTGAGTCATGGTTGCAGATTGTAGAACAAGTGAACGGCTCCCGTGACAAGATTTCTGCGGAAATGGATTTCCCGTCCGAGCTTGGCAAGCGTGTAATGCAAGTGAGCGCAATTCCTGAATTCAATGAGCAAGAGGCAATTGAATCAGTGCTTGTGGTGTCACATGATATTACAGAACGCAAGTTGATTGAACTTGACATTCAGAACAAAAACAAGAAGATCAATGATTCCATAAATTATGCAAAGCGGATACAGAACGCGATCCTTCCTGATTCTGAGATCATAAGCAAAGCGCTTCCTGATTCATTCATTCTTTACAAACCCCGTGATGTAGTCAGTGGTGACTTCCCGTGGTTTGTTCAATCTAACGAGAACATTTTTATCGCAGCCGTTGATTGTACTGGACATGGAGTGCCAGGAGCATTGTTGTCGCTGATTGGCTACTTCTTGTTGAATGACATTATCAAAAGTAGAGGGGTAACTGACCCTGGAAAAATTCTTGACATGCTAGACGAAGGCGTGACACAAACGTTGCGTCAGGATCGGGACAACTCGATGACTAAGGATGGTATGGATATCGCACTTTGTCGCATCAACACTAAAACCAGAGCAATCGAGTACGCGGGAGCGCATCGTCCGTTGTACGTAATGAAAGGCAATGCGATGGAAGAAGTGAAGGGTGATAAGTTTCCTATAGGCGGAGGAATGGCGAAGAACCAGACCAATTTCACCACCTCAAAGATCAAACTTCATAAAGGTGACTCGATTTACTTCAGTTCAGATGGATACCCAGATCAATTTGGTGGACCGCAAGTGCGGAAGTTTGGTTCAAAGCGCGTGCGTGAGTTAATAGAAGAAATTCATCATCTGCCTGCAAATGAATCATTAAAAATATTTGAGAAAGAGTGGGAAGAGTGGCGTGGAGACCAAAAACAAACAGACGATGTACTATTAATCGGAATCAAATTTTAGAACTAAAACAAATACACAATTTAATTTTTAAACAAAACAGAAAAACAGAATGGAATTCATCTATGATCTGCATCAGTCAATGATGACAAACAACGTCATACTGATCTACGAAGGAGACTTTACGCAGGAGACCACCAAATCTATACTTACCATGGCGGAGAGAAATTTGGAGTCATCAGGAGAAGAGTCAACTATTAAGAAAAGAATTTTTAATGTGATGGTGGAAGCACTCCAAAACATTGTAAAACACAGTGATGAGACAGAGTGCCCCGAAAGAGGAAGACACCACTCGGCTATCTTCTTGATAGGAAACGAACAAAGCAGGTATTCAATTATGTCGGGCAATCCGATTCGCAAGGAGAACATGCCTGGTTTGAAGGCTTCGCTGGAGAAGATTAACAGCCTGGACAAAGAAGGCTTGAAAGAACTCTACAAGGAAATTATTAAGAGCACCACGCTTTCGGATAAAGGCGGGGCTGGTTTAGGCTTTGTAGATATGGCGAGAAAATCAGGAGAAAAACTCGAATGGTCTTTTGTAGACGTGGACGCTGAATCCGCATTCTTCTGCTTGAAAGTAAACATCGCAAGATTTAAATAAATCGATTCACTAATTATTAAATAATACAGACATGGAAATTTTAAATATCGAGGGAGCTGAAGATACACCTAAGATTATCCTTGACAAGGGAAATGGAATATTTGAAATATCAGGAAGGTCACTTCCAGAGGACTGTGCAGAGTTTTACAAGCCTGTGCTTGAATGGATTCGCAGTTACTCTGGAGATTCCAATGCATCGACAGATTTTGTATTCAACCTTGAATATTTCAACACAGCTTCATCAAAACTGATTTTGGATATCCTCTCGGCACTTAATGATGTAAAAGGGACAACCGTATTCTGGCATTATCAGGAAGATGATGAAGATATGATGGAAGCAGGCGAGGAGTATCGTGACTTGGTTGAGATGCCATTTGAGCTGAAAAGCTATTAACAACCAGACTAACCACGTTTGCTACTGACATGAATTTAAGCATGCTACAAGAGGAGGAACGAGAACAACTCCTCGCGCTACCAATCTACATAAGCGTACTGATTGCAAGTGCTGATGGTACTATCGATCAGTATGAGATGAGAAAGGCAGCTGACTTTAGTAGTTGGATAAACAGCAGAAAGGGTAAAGAGCTTGCTGAATTTTTTGAAGAGGCGGGTAAGGATTTTGAGGACAAGCTTAAGGTGGTGATTGCAAGCTTGCCTGTGCAAGCCGACAGAAGCATGGAATTCCTGCTTGCTCAAATTAGCAAAGCTAACGGAGTGCTGAAAAAGATTGATAAGCAATGCGCATCGGCACTTCTTGAAAGTTTAAAAGATCTGGCGCGGCACATCGCTGCGGCATCAGGTGGAATACTCGGGTTTGGAAGTATAGGACGTGAAGAACTACAGCTGATTAACCTAAGTATGATCGAGATTCAGGCAATGTAAAAAGCAACACTTTCAGAGGAGAAATGATTTTACAAGGTCGATTTTTTTGGCCTTGGTGGGATATCTCTTGCTCTGAAAAATGAGAACGAGACGATTTTTTTAAAGTGAAAAGACATGAGTGAAGAAATTCTAAAAGCGATAACTCAATTATTTGCCATCATCACTAAGCAAGACGGTGGTGTCAGCAAGAATGAGAGAGATTTTGTAATTCGCTTTTTCCAACAGGAACTAGACCATGCTTCCGTCAATGAATATCTGGATTTGTATGACAAGTATTCTGGATACAATTCAGCAGGCGATGATAGTAGTGAGCGGAAGTTAACCTCTGTAAGAGACTCCGTGAAGACACTCGGCATTTGCCGTAAGATCAATAAGACACTTACGCAAAAGCAGAAAATTGTTGTGTTAATCAAGCTCCTGGAGTTGATGGCTTCCGATGGAAACTTTGCCGCTCAGCGAATGGAGATTATAAATACAGTTTCAACTGTATTTAATATTCAGTCGTCCGAGTATGAATTGATCGAGGCGTTTGTCATATCAGAATCAACGTGCAAGTTCAATTCTCCGAATTTTTTAGTGGTAGATGCCAACGAGAGTAAGACGACAGAACTGCAAAAACACGCGCAGGCCCATTTGGGTGGAGCATTGGTTTTTATGCGCGTTCGGAGTGTGGATATGTACTTTGTCAAGTACCTGGGAGATGACGCCAATCTGCTCAATGGATTTACAATGCAACCGCAAAGGGTCTATCTTTTTTCTCATGGAAGCACGATCAAAACGCAAAGAGGAGATGCCCTATACTACAGCGATCTCATCGCAGATTTCAATGAAGAGCTAAAGACAACAAAGCTTTCATTCAATGCTAACGTAGAAGAATATCTTTTTCCGAACAAGGCTGTAGGTCTGCGAAATGTATTGATCGCAGAAGGGCCTGGAAAATTGATTGGCATCATGGGTGCAAGTGGTGCAGGTAAGACTACGTTACTCAATGTACTGGCAGGTTTAGAAAAGCCATCTAAAGGATCGATCGTGATCAATGGATTTGATATCCATTTGCAAAAAGAGAAAGTGCAAGGGGTGATTGGCTATGTGTCGCAAGATGATTTGCTGATTGAGGAACTAACGGTTTATCAGAATCTGTATTACAACGCCAAACTTTGCTTTGCCACATACTCTGAGCAGGAACTGCACGATCGGGTAATGGAAGTTCTTGAGAGTCTTGGTCTCGATCAACGGAAAGATTTAAAAGTTGGGAGTTACTTGGACAAAACAATTAGCGGAGGCCAACGAAAGAGACTGAACATTGCATTGGAGCTTATTCGCGAGCCAGCAGTATTATTTCTGGATGAACCTACCTCAGGGCTGTCATCGCGTGATTCGGAGAACGTCATTGACTTGTTGAAAGAACTTTCCCTCAAGGGGAAATTAATTTTCGTTGTTATTCATCAGCCGTCATCCGACATCTATAAGATGTTTGACAAAATGGTCATCATGGATACTGGTGGTTTTCCAGCTTACTACGGTCCTCCGGTAGCGGCCATTACTTACTTCAAAAAGGCCACTCATCAAATCGATAGCAATCGTGGTCAATGCGAGACCTGTGGAAATGTTAACCCCGAACAAATTTTTAACATCATCGAAGCGCAGGTGGTAGATGAGTACGGGCAGCCAACAAATAAAAGAAAAGTTGCGCCATCACAATGGCACGGCATGTACAAGGAGAATTTCAATGTTACTCCAATTGAAGATGTGAAGGAAGAGCCACCGAAGACGCTGAACCTGCCTGGAAAAGTAAAGCAGGCAATGATCTACACGGTGCGAGATGTATTGGCCAAAATAAGCAACAAACAATATTTGCTGATCAACCTACTCGAGGCACCAGTACTGGCTTTTATTCTTGCGTTTGTTATCCGCTACAAAAATGCTTCAAACAATCAGGAGTATTTATTCCGCTTCAATGACAACTTCCCCGCCTATCTGCTGATGAGCATTATCGTGGCGCTGTTTATGGGGCTCACCGTCAGCGCGGAGGAAATTATTCGCGATAGAAAAATATTGAAGAGAGAGTCCTTTCTCAATCTTAGCTGGAGTAGCTACCTCGGCTCAAAGCTGGGTATTTTATTTACGCTCTCCGCAATTCAAACACTTCTCTTCGTCATTGTTGGAAACGCGATTCTGGAGATAAGGGGGATGGTGCTCACATTTTGGCTTGTGTTGTTCTCAACATCATGTTTTGCCAATGTTCTCGGTCTCAATATTTCATCGGCATTCAAGTCTGCAGTTACAGTTTATGTAATTATTCCGCTGTTGCTTATTCCTCAAATGATCCTCAGTGGTCTGCTTTTTAGTTTTGATAAGCTCAATGATGTTATCAGCACAAAAGGTAAAGTGCCGTTGGTGGCCGATCTCATGGCATCGCGCTGGGCATACGAAGCAATAGCAACACAATATTTTGTTGGCAATGAATATGGACAATCATTCTATACTTATGAAAAGGTCCAGTCCCAAGCCGACTACAAATCAGCTTTCCTTGCGGATGAACTGAAACGAAAAAATGAGTTTGTGCTCGCCAATTTCAACTCGGCAGACGATAGCGTCAGAGGCCTGGTTACCCACAACCTTGGAGTTTTAAAAAAGTACCTCGGAAGTGACCCTTATTTCATCTCAAACGCAGATCCGGGCATCCAAGCGATCATTAGAAATGGCGAATACTCAGGTGACGAAGGAAGAAAGATTTCCGCGTTCATTGATGCATTGAAACATCACTATCAGGAAGAATATAATCACCACACTGCCTTGCTCGAAAAGAAGATGGCATTCTTTGAGAAAAATGGATGGAATATAAATGAGAATAAAAATCTCTATTACAATGAAAGCCTCGCGGACCTGCTCAAAAATGTAAATGTCAAAGACAGACTTTTTGAATACCGGGGTGAGTTGATTCAGCAAATAGATCCAATCTATCAGGATGCGACACCGGCACATGCATTTGATTATCGCACGGGATTTTTCTTTCCGGTAAAAAATTGGCTTGGAGTAGAGTTGAGCTCTTACTGGTTTGACCTCGGAGTAATCTGGACGATGGCTCTAGTACTATGCATCACGCTTTACTTCGAGACGCTACGAAAAGGGTTGCTCTTGTTCGAACGAGTGGACATAAAAAAAATAAAGAGATTAAGAGTACAACCGAAGGTCAAGGCTACAACTTTAATGTTATCTGCTGTGATGTTACTCGCTTCTTGTTCGAGTTATATCTCGCCTTGCCATACTTATGATCGGGCCGTTCATCCGGTGTCTCACAAAACAAAAAGATTCAAGGCTAAAAAACCATTTGAACATATCAGTACTGTAAAAATTTAACTACACAATTTGAAATAGAACACCTTAAAACAACAGATTAAATGAAAAACATCTTTTATTCACTAGCCCTCCTGTCGTGCGTAGCATGCAGTTCTGGCCACAAGCCCGATGAGTTGGCATTCGAGCAGAGTTTGGATTCGGCAAATAGCAGCGGTCCAATTGTCGACCCCGAATTAATCGGGGGTATACTTGGTCAGATTCCAAGCCCACTTGAAATCTCAGCTTTACTCAAAGCTTCTGGCACAAGATACGACCGTAGGTTTCTCAATGCACCTCGAAATCATGAGAAGTATAATACTAGTTACAAGCAAGCCTTGAACCTTGGTGTGTATGGAACAGATTTAGGTTACACTAACATTTACGAACAGAACCTTGACGGGATCAAGTATCTCAGCTCGATTAAGCTCCTTGCTGAAGATCTTAATATCGGTCAGTTCTTTGATCTAGAGACTATCGGGCGACTGGCAGTCAATAGCAACAATCTTGATTCTCTGCTCCTGTTGACCACACAAAATTTTAATTCCATTAATAACTATTTGCAAACTCAGAATCGCGCGAACCTAAGTGTGTTGCTGCTGATAGGTGGATGGATTGAGGCAATGGACATTACTTGCCAGGTTGCTAGTTTGGATGAGTCCAATAAGCAACTACATGAGACCATTGGCTCCCAGAAAATTATCCTGGAGCAAATCATGCTGCTGCTTTCGTTTTACGAACATGATGCCAGCATTAGCGCGTTGATGGCTGACTTCAGGGAATTGGAATCTGCCTATGAAAGTATTGATATCACCTACACATATCAAGCCTCAACCATGGAAATCGTTGATGGGATAGCGGTGATCAAGGATAACAGCACAACTACAATCAATATCACTGAAAGAGACATTGCCGCAATTCGCAATCACACAAATATTATTCGCAATAAAATAATCAGTTAGAACTATGAAATCATTATTAAGATATTTCTTGTCCATCGCCATTCTCACAATTTCAGTGCAGGTGGCAAATGCACAGTGCAATCCGGATGAGCTGGTTAACTCTTCCGTCACCGGACTGCCCGGTGGTTACAATTTTCTAAAGTCATATAAAATAGATGGCGAACCTGATTTGGAGAAAATTGAGTTTTCCTATGTGCTCACTCGCGGAACTAGCTATATCCTTACGCTAAGGGACAGGAACAAAGATTTGGGTACCGTTGTCACATTGTTCGATAGTCAACGTAACAAGGTTGCTACCAACAAAATAGGAAGTCAACTGGCATCGGCACTGTCCTTTCCCTGCAACGCAACCGGGATATACTATATACAATACACGTTTGATCCAGGCTATATGAGATGTGGTGGCGCTGCGCTCGGATTTAAACGTTAACCAAAAAAATATTTTAGATCAAATTTTAAGATATAATGAGAATAATTTTTTTAAGCTTTCTGGTCTCCTCACTATCTGCATTTCATGAATCAAATACGCACCCGAGTTCGGTTTTGCCAGCAGACTCATTGGACTTGCCTAATGAACTTGCGGTCAAGGTGATTGCCGATTTTGAACTTGAATTGAATGTTAGCTACAACTTTATTGAGTTAGACAGGCTTCCACTTACAAATGATACCGAGAAAATGGAGGAGAGAAAATTGGTTTATCCTTCGGGGTCAATCCTCTCCCTGAATATGTCGGAATTTCATGCCGGACTGCAGTCCGTATTCGTAAAAATTGATGATGCAAGAGAGTCAATTTACACTGTACCTATCAGGTTGACGATGAAAGGAAATCATTCCATTGTTTTTCGACTTGTGGACCAGTGGGGCAATGAGTCATTTTCTAGCCCTATCCATCTAAAAGTCATTTGATCACTTTCTGGGAGATGTGGTTTGTAGATAGAAATGTGGTATGGAAAAGTTTGCTATGAATAGATGGTATTATAGAAGATTCACGGTATTCCTATATCTTTTGTTAGTAGTGCTGACCACAATTATTGTGGAAATGATTATGAATTACTTAAAAAGATAAAGCCGTCTGGAACTAGTTGTTACCGATTGCGCGAACGTTTTCGCGCAATTTTTTTTTGTTGGCACTTTGTTTCTTGACTTCTGAACCCAATGAATTATAATCGTTCATCATCGAAAACTGTGTAACTTACAAAGGATAGTATGCCGCTTTTGGAGCGGCATTTTTGCAACAGTCGATATTGAGGTTGTGGATTTTTAAACCCTTATCAAAGTCGTATGAATGATCTAAAAAATATATTTCCACGCAAAGAAGAGATACCTCCTCAGTTTGCAATTGCAAAGCCAATCGAACAACGAGAATACCTAATCAACGGAGAGATGAGAACATGGGAAGGTAAACTGAATCCCGTTCTTAGTCCCGTTTTTATTAACGATGGTAATACATTAGCACAAGCTGTAATTGGAAGCACGCCTTTGCTTACCGAGAAGGAAGCTCTTCAGGCTCTTGATGCCGCGGTGGCGGCTTATGATCAAGGCCATGGGTATTGGCCTACTTTAGGTGTGGAGGGCAGAATTGAACATGTTGAAAAGTTTCTTGCAGAGATGCGAAAGCAAAGAGACGAAGTGGTAAAACTTTTGATGTGGGAAATTGGTAAACCTTTAAAAGATTCTCAGAAGGAATTTGATCGTACCTGTGACTACATCGAAGACACAATTAAATCATTGAAAGAACTTGACAGAAATTCTGCCAAGCTGGTCGAGGAGCAGGGTTTCATGGCGCAGATACGGAGAGTGCCACTCGGTGTGGCGCTTTGTATGGGACCCTTTAATTATCCCCTTAACGAGACTTTCTCAACGCTCATACCTGCGCTTATCATGGGCAACACGGTTGTGTTCAAACCCGCGAAGTATGGAGTCCTTCTTATTCGCCCTTTGCTTGAAGCATTTCGCCAGAGTTTTCCGGCAGGAGTAATCAATATCACATACGGCCGTGGCCGCGAAACTGTGGGTGCCTTGATGGAAACAGGAAGAATAGATGTGTTTGCATTTATCGGCACCAATAAGGGAGCTAACGATTTAAAAAAGCTTCATCCAAAACTTCATCGTTTGAAAGCTATACTTGGCCTTGATGCTAAGAATCCCGCGATCGTGTTGCCTGATGCTGACCTTGATAATGCAGTGAAAGAATGTGTTGCCGGCTCATTGTCATTCAACGGCCAGAGATGTACAGCATTGAAAATTCTCTTAGTCCACAAATCAGTCTTAGAAGAATTTATTTCGAAGTTCAAATCAGAACTGGCAAAACTAAAATCAGGCATGCCGTGGACAGATGGTGTGAGCCTTACACCATTGCCTGAACCGGGAAAAGTTGACTACCTGAGAGAACTAGTAGAGGATGCAAAAACACACGGTGCGGAAATCATTAATGAAAACGGTGGTCAGTATTTGGAATCGTTTTTTTACCCGGCCATGCTTTACCCGGTGAATGATAAGATGAGAGTTTACTATGAAGAGCAGTTCGGGCCTGTAATACCAATTATGTCGTTTGATGGAGCACAGGAGGCAATCGACTATGTGGTGAACTCGAACTTTGGCCAGCAGGTGAGTATTTTCGGAAGCGAGTCCAAAGAATTGGCGAAGTTGATGGACGCATTTTGTAACCAGGTAGGCCGCATCAATGTGAATGCTCAATGTCAACGTGGGCCCGATACTTTTCCTTTTAATGGAAGAAAGGATTCAGCAGAAGGTACTTTATCTGTTGCAGATGCCTTGCGTGTATTTTCGATACGCACATTAGTTGCTACCAAGAGTACAGATGCAAACAAGCAAATCATAGGATCAATTATTCGCAATCGTGAGTCTGCTTTTTTGAGTACAGACTATATAGTTTAGTAGATGCATCTTTCGATTAGAGTTTCTGGCAAAGTCCAGGGAGTGTTTTATCGTGCTTCAACAAGAGACAAAGCACGATCATTAGGCATTTGCGGTTTTGTGAAAAATGAAACTGACGGCAGTGTTTATATTGAAGCTGAGGGTGATAAAGAAAAGCTGGATCAGCTCGTAGCCTGGTGCAAACAAGGCCCGCCAAATGCCCAGGTGGAGAATGTTGAGACGACAGAAGGTAAACTCAAGAATTTCGACCAATTCGACATCAAAAGGGACTTTTTCTAAAAAGTTTTAAGGTCGAGTAGGGGTAAGTAACGGGGTGATTGTCTTGAAGGCGTAAAAGCAATAACAAGACAGAATCATGAAAAATTTAGCAGTTTTCGCCCTTTTCCTAACCTTTTCTCTAAGCTCGTTCGCCCAGGATGTTGAAGATTGGGACACCGATCGAATACACACTTTGTTTAACAGTAATCCCGTTCGGTCTTCGGGCGGTTACGGTGCGGTCACCAATAAATTCACCTCAATTAACGGCCAGTATGCAAACCTTGTGGAAATGTATGGTGGTTGGTTTATCAATCATCGCTTCTTGCTCGGACTTAGTGGTGCTGCAGTAACGAATGACTTACCGGTACCTGCAGAATACGCAGCCATCCCCGGAGAAAATCTTAGCTACATGTACGGACAATTTGGTTTGAAAACTGAATATGTGTTGGGGTCGAACCGAACTTTCCATGTGGTGTTTGATTTAATGACTGGCGCAGGATTTACCTTACAATATGACAGGTACTATTATAGAGAGTACTCTGGCAGTCATCGTGATCGCCCCTACAATGACGATTGGTTTTTTGTAGCTGAGCCAGGTGTGCAATTGGAAGTAAACGTATTCAAGTGGATGAGGTTTGCTCCGGGTTATTCTTATCGCGCGGTTTATGGAAGCAGCGCAGACGGATTGAGCGACTCAAAATTGAGTGGAAACAATTTCAACCTCACGTTAAAATTTGGTAAGTTTTAAATAGCGACCAAGGTTTTCGTTGTCAGCATGGAGGTAGAATTTATCGAACTCCATGTAGTAACCTTCAGGGTCGAATCCGACAAACGCACGGTACTTAGTTTCTGGCCCGGTATTGACCTCTTCAGAGCGTAACTCAAATGAGGTATGCTCTTTTACATATTGAAACCATCCATCGATGTCATCTATCAAGAATGAAACATTGACAGCTTTTGTTTCTGTAAATGAATGCATACCTCTCCGCTCATCCACAAGTCCGACATATCCTGTTTGAGAAGCGTGATAGATTTTTGCCCAACCCTGATCAACAACCTGTTCCAGACCGAGTTTTTCCTCGTAGAACTGCTGCATGCCAACCATGTCTTTGTAATAGAGCCAGGTGATAGTTGCCCTAAATCCCAGACCAGCTGGTACGCTAGATGATTGCGAAGTAATGAGAGGGCTTTGTTTCAGCAAAGGAGTAAACTTCTCATTCTCCCGATGGTTTTTGAAAAGCTCGAATTCCAGTAAGTAGCCCTCCGGGTCCACTACGACAAAGCCGTCATGAGGGCCGCCATTTTTTGGTCTATAATCGTATTTGATTTTGACATTTTGAGTCTTAAGGTAATTGTACCATTCCTGGAGTTGTTCGGTAAGCAAAGCAACTGCCACTGTCTTGGGTTCCTCAGCGGTGTGCATGCCTTTGGTTGCATCTACCAGTATGAGATACGAATCGGCAGTGAGTCTAAGTATTCTGGCCATTTGATAGTCGGCCAATAATTCAAAACCTAGTGTTGAAGTGTAAAACTGTGTTGCCTTATCAAGATCCTTGTAATACAGAAACAGGTTAGTGGCATTGATGCCAAAATCTTTCATCGTTCTGAATGAAGTATTCACACTCAACAGTCGGTTGATTTTGTCCGTTGGGTAGCTGAGCAGTCGTCCAAATTTTCTCGCAATCGCTTCGCGGGCTTTACTATTGTATTGCCCAGAGGCTTCCAGTGTAGCCTTCTCTTTTTTTAATTGAAGATATTGATCTTTTACACTTCCCTTGTAGATGATCAGTACCTCTTTATTTAGAGCAACATCAGCCGGAAAGAGATCTGTCACAATTAGGTCTGACTCTCTGTAAAGTTCAACGTTGTTTTTCTTCGCAATTTTCTCTGCCTCCGGAAAGAAAGAATCCATTTCTTCCTTTGACATCACTGAGCTTAGCGCAAGTTGTTTTACGCCTGCATCCACCATTTCGCCAAACGCTCCAATGGCACCCAGTCGATAGTGCTGTTCTTTGACAGCGTTATTGTTAGAGCCACATGCGGTTAATATTAACAGAAGGATATGCCACGTCTTCATTACTAATTAAGAATGTTGATGATATGCGTATACTTCACCGTAAAGCTTCTGTTGAGGACGGAATTCTTTTCCCAGATTTCATTGTACACCACAAACAATCCAGTGTTGGCCTGTTCCAATAGATTGAATCTGATGTTGGCTGAAAAAATATCTGCTGCGCTGTTATACTGCAAAAAGCTTTGCAGAATCAACCGCGGTTTGAAGGCATAGGAAAGTCGCGCGCCAAAAACATCTGTACCAAAATATCTATCCATTCCCTCAATTATCAAATGCAGGTCGTTGTGATTGAAGGTGTATTCTGAATTGAATCGATCACCTAGCCTGAATCCGATAGTTCCACTATGTGCTGATCTGGACCCTGAGAAATAGCCACCCATAACGTGTCGGGTATTAAAGTAAATGTTCTTGCTTGGATTTGTAATTAATACAATTTGAGCTTCACTATTCTTATATGTTCCGGCAGCGTGTGTAACGCCTAATCCCGCAATATCAAAATCAGCGAGCGAACCCTCAGTCGTAAAGTTCACGCCCGTATGAATCTCAAAACCTTGTCTCCAAACCCAATGGTTATCTATGTGTAAGAAACCGGTTTCTTGAAAATCCTGGAAATTCCAAAATCCACGGTATGAAACGTGAGGACGTATTTCCATGAGGCTGCCAAGTCGTCCGTTCATACGTACCTGTTTCAATACAAGGAATTCCGGCTTGCGAAAAGCCTTTCTAAAAAGAAAGCCAGCCTGAGGGTCAAAACTCTCATCCACCTGTGTATAGGCCAGGTTCATGTCTAGTCCATTCCATTGATACTGACCTTGTACTTTAAAGGAGTTACCCTCTGATGTTTCCAAAGGAGAGTTTGAATGCGCATAGAACCCAGAGATTTGTGCTTTCTTACCGATGCCCCATTTTCCATCCATGGCAAACACGCGGTTGTAGTCACTAGCGATATCACCTCTTCCTTCACGACTTACAAATGTTCCACCAATTGTTGATCGCTGCCCTACTTGCTGATTTACCCTGGCCACATTGAAACTGTTTCGCTCAACTATTGTGGTGTCGGTAGAAGTGGTAAACGTGGCATCATCCGTGAACATTGATAAAACTCCAACGTTGGTTTTATTCACGCGGCCTGACACTCTAGCGCCACCTAGTATGGGTACAATTTGACCCGAGTTAGCAATGCCAATTCTTCTGCTGAAAAAAAGATCAACTTCACCGGGGCTACCGACTGTAAAGAACCCTGCATTCTCAAGGAAGAAGGGTCGCTTCTCAGGAAAAAATAAATTAAAGCGATCAAGATTAATTTGCTGTTGATCCACTTCCACTTGTGCAAAGTCGGTGTTGTAAGTAAGATCGAGTGTAAGTGATGGCGTGATGCTGTATTTCACATCCGCGCCTGCATCCACTCTATTTTTCGCTTTGCTAGGATCTGTATTGAAATCACGGTTCACATTGTCAAGTACATAAGGGATCAACTTTAAATTGCCAGGGTTTCTCAGGTTGAGTCCTTTTAGTTCACCAGCAAGAGAAAGTCGTTTGATATCAAATTGAATTGGAAGCGGTGCCCAGTAGGCGACTTCGTTTGTCTTACGAATGTTTCTTTGAATATTCAGACCCCAGGTTCTATCACTGCCAGAAGCAAATCGTATGGTGCGTAGCGGGATAGCAAACTCAGCACTCCATCCATAGTCACCGGTTTTGGCTTTTACTTCCCATGAGGCATCCCAGTTTAGATTAAAACCTCCAATGGTTCCACCTTGCTGTCGATTGTTGTTTTGATTGCCCTGACCTTCGTTGTCCACCTGCCCATCATATTCTATACCCAAGGAGTTGGTGCCAAACACAAAACCATTTTGTTTGTCATGATAAGTATCGATGATAAACAAAAAACTATCTGTTCCATCAAGTGAAGCATCTCGTCTGGCATCAGATACCACCAGTTTGTCGGGTTGTGAGTCATAACAAACCACCGCGACATACAGCATCGTTTCGGTATAGCCGATTCTGATATCCGTTTTTTCTGAGGCGGGCTGTCCGGCATACGGTCGTATTTGCTTAAGCCCGTCAAAAGAAGGTATGTCTTTCCAAAAGTCTTCGTTGATGATTTCACCGTCAATTACCGGATCACCGTTTAGCTGAATGGCATTGGCAACCGGTCGTTCGTTTACATCGGGCATGGTGCCGCTGGATTGTGCCTGCGCACTGAGCGCAAAAAAGGTGCACGTCACCAGTAAAACAGATCGAAAAAAGGTCATAGTAAGTTTAGGGTATTAAAGGCGGGCGAATATAATATTTATCAATTCTTTGCAATGCGTCTTTTATACGCGTGGTCGCAGCCTTAGATATGTATCCGTATCAGGGAGGATTCATTTGATATAGCGATATTGTAATAGAAATTAACTCTGGTTTGAATTCAAGCAATAGGGCACAATTTGAAAAACTGTTTCGAGAGCTTTTTGCTCCGCTTTGCGGATTTTCGATGAAATACGTCCGTGACCTTGACGAGGCAAAGAACCTGGTACATGAAGCCTTCGTTGCCCTTTGGGAAAAATTTGAGTCGTTACCTGCGGACACGAACTATCGCAGTTATTTGTACACCTCAGTCAGAAATAAAAGCCTTAATTACCTAAGGGACCGTAAAATGCATCTTTCAGTGGAAACTGTGGAGGATCACGCGGTGGACAACGCAAGTGATCAACTCATTTCCAATGAACTTGAACGGGAGATTACAATGGCGATTAATTCTCTTCCTGAGAAGTGCAGGATTATTTTTGAAATGAGTCGGTTTGAAGAGCTGAAGTACGCAGAGATAGCTGACAAGTTGGGACTTTCAGTGAAAACGGTGGAGGCACAAATGAGTAAGGCATTAAGTATCTTGAGAAGACATCTCGCGGACTTTCTTTCGTTACTTATTTTTCTACTTA
>JAGQYM010000025.1 GCA_020436085.1 Cyclobacteriaceae bacterium | reverse complement strand
GAATCATTTTTGATGGAAAAATTCATCAAAGTGTTTTGCGCTTCCCAGCCTTGGCAGCCAGAAGTATTGCGGTGTATTCATTCGGAAAAACGTTTCACGCCACTGGATGGAAAGTGGGATATGCAATTGCTCCTGAAGCTATAACCCGGGAGATCAGAAAGGCACACCAATTTATCACATTCAGTGTGAACACACCTGTTCAATATGCGCTGGCCGACTACATGACGGAGCCATCTCACTACCTTCAGTTATCCGGTTTCTATCAAGAGAAAAGGGACATGTTTCTGAAATTGGTTGAAAAATCATCCTTCAAGCCATTGCCCTGCTACGGTTCATATTTTCAGTTGCTGTCGTACGAAGCGATTTCAGATAAGTCAGACATGGAGATGGCGCAATGGCTGACGGTGGAGCATAAGCTTGCTTCAATACCGATCTCAGTGTTTTATAAGAACAAGACTGATAACAGGATTCTTCGCTTCTGTTTTGCCAAGGGTGATCAAACGTTGCAGGCTGCCGCGGAGATATTGAACCGTTTTTAGTTCTGATTTTGTTATCAACAAGGGTTCCCAATTTGAACGGGGATCGCTTTCTTTGCAGCAGATTTAGAAAGGCATGCAGGATTTAAAGATTACCATAATACAGTCAGATTTACATTGGGAGGACATTGGGGCCAATCTGGCCATGTTTGAGGAGAAAATCTGGCAAATTGGTCAATCTACTGATGTTATTGTTCTCCCGGAGATGTTTACTACGGGGTTCACCATGGCGGCTCCCCGTCTGGCTGAGCAGATGAATATGCGCACTTTCAAATGGATGCGTCAGATGGCGGACCAGACAGGCGCGCTTGTTCTTGGTAGTTTCATCGCCCTGGTTCACGACAGATACTACAACAGGCTGTTGTGGATGGAGCCGGGTGGCAATTTCAAGACCTACGACAAGAGACATCTTTTCAGGATGGCCGAAGAGCATCAAGTGTTTTCTCCTGGTGAAAGCTTATTGGTAGGTCACTGGAAGGGTTGGAGGATTTGCCCGCTTGTATGTTATGACCTTCGTTTTCCAGTTTGGAGCAGAAACCGTTGGAACTCTACATTAAAAAAACCGACCTATGACCTCGCCATTTACGTTGCCAACTGGCCTAAGGTAAGAGTGCAGGCATGGGATACTTTGCTGAAAGCCCGCGCAATAGAAAACCTTTCTTACGTGGTTGGTGTCAATCGAATCGGCATTGATGGAAAGGGGGTTGAGTACAATGGCCTTTCAACAATCGTAAATCCAAAGGGAGAACCCGTATTTACCGTGGAAGGAATGGAAGCAATTAAAACGGTTGAAATTGGTGGCAACGCCTTACAAGCCTATCGGGATAAATTTCCTGCCTTTTTGGATGCGGATGACTTCAGCGTTGAGGTTGAGCCAATACCTCAAGTAGACTTCTAGCCCGACAATTTTTACTTTCTCGAAATTTCGACTGATGTCATTTCGGCATCTTTAAAATAGCCCTACTTTTGCAGCTTCGTAAAGGTGGTATGACGCAGTCGTGCCGGCTGATTCTAAAAGATCCAAGTTTTTCAATGACATCCAAGAAGATCACAAGAGCCCTTATTTCGGTTTATCACAAAGACAATCTGGAACCTATCGTAAATGCTCTGGCGGCCGAAGGTGTAGAATTCGTGTCTACAGGAGGCACAGAAGAGTTTATAAAGGGACTCGGACACAAGGTTACACCCGTAGAGACGCTAACAGGATACCCTTCGATTTTTGGAGGAAGAGTTAAGACGTTGCACCCCGTGATTTTTGGAGGCATTCTTTATCGGAGAGACAATGCTTCGGATGTAGATCAATCGGGCGAATTTAACATACCTGCGATCGACCTTGTTATCGTTGACCTTTATCCTTTCGAAGAAACCGTTGCCGGAGGAGGCACTCACGAGGAAATCATCGAGAAGATAGATATCGGAGGAATCTCGC
This sequence comes from Cyclobacteriaceae bacterium, assembly GCA_020436085.1. Taxonomy (GTDB): domain Bacteria; phylum Bacteroidota; class Bacteroidia; order Cytophagales; family Cyclobacteriaceae; genus ELB16-189. The sequence goes on along the minus strand of JAGQYM010000025.1, from coordinate 56,544 downwards.
TAATCCGCGGTGCGGCAAAGAATTACAAAGATGTACTCATCGTTTCGTCCCGAACTCAATACTCAGAAGTTCTTCAATTGCTAAAAGACAAAAAATGCACAACCGCTCTGGAAGATAGAAGGAGGTTTGCAGCAATGGCTTTTGACGTTACTTCAAATTATGACACTGCTATTTTCAAATACTTCAGCGGAAGTGAAGATATCGTAAGCTTTAAATCGAGTGTTCAGGATGGAAAGACGCTTCGCTACGGAGAAAATCCTCATCAGCATGCCGTGTATTATGGAGACCTTGATGGATTGTTTGAAAAACTAAATGGAAAAGAACTCTCTTACAACAATCTTGTAGATATTGATGCGGCCGTTCATTTGTTGAGCGAGTTCAAAGGAGAAACCGGATTTGTTATAATCAAACACACTAATGCATGCGGTGTGGCTACGGGAACCTCGGTGAAGGAAGCTTACCTGAAAGCATTTGAAGCTGATACCGTTTCGGCTTTCGGAGGCATTCTGGCAACGAACCAAAAAATTGATCTTGGTTCAGCTGAAGAAATCAACAAACTCTTCTTTGAAATTTTGATTGCACCGGACTACGATGATGATGCACTGACTTTACTGAAGTCTAAGAAGAATAGAAATATTCTCAAGCAAAGAAGTGAACTGAAAGTTGATAAACAGTTTAAGAGTTTGTTGAATGGGGTGATCGAGCAGGACTTTGACAACAAAACTGACGAGGAAGTAGATTTGAAAGTCGTTACCAAAAAGAAACCCACGTCATCCGAAGTTCAAGCTATGCTTTTTGCAAGCAAAATTGCCAAACACACAAAGTCAAACACGATTGTATTGGCAGTAGAGGGTCAGATGCTGGCCAGTGGAGTAGGGCAAACCTCACGCGTGGATGCTTTGCGTCAAGCCATAGAGAAAGCTAAATCGTTCAACTTAGATCTAAAGGGTTCGGTGATGGCGTCAGACGCATTTTTTCCTTTTCCCGATTGCGTAGAGATAGCTGACAAGGCGGGGATAAAGGCTGTCATTCAACCTGGTGGTTCTATCAAGGATCAGGATTCGATCGACTACTGCGATCAGCATGATATGGCGATGGCCATGACTGGCTTCAGGCACTTTAAGCACTGATCGAGGACGGAAGCTTTGCCGTCAATGGACTTCAAGAACATTCGACAAGTCGACAAGTGCCGCTTCCAATATTTTGGACTTGTTGAGTTGATGAAACCTATATTTGTGTAATTTCGACCTTTTGAATATCATATAAGCATCAATGGGACTTTTCGACTTCTTTACCAGTGACATAGCCATTGACCTGGGAACAGCCAATACCCTCATCATCCACAAAGACAAGATCGTGGTGGATGAGCCCTCTATCATTGCGATAGATAAGAACACTAATAAGGTGCTGGCGATTGGGCGTGAGGCGATGCAAATGCATGAAAAGACTCATGACAACATCAAAACGATCCGCCCTTTGAAGGAGGGGGTGATCGCAGATTTCCACGCTGCGGAGATGATGATCCGCGGCATGATCAAGCTTATTGACACTGGAAAGCGTCTTTTTCCACCTTCACTGAGAATGGTGATCTGTATTCCCTCGGGTATTACTGAGGTTGAGAAGCGTGCTGTCCGTGACTCTGCCGAGCATGCGAATGCGAAGGAGGTATACATGATTCATGAACCGATCGCTGCGGCAATTGGTATTGGAATTGATATTGAGCAGCCGGTCGGTAATATGATTGTTGATATCGGAGGCGGTACTACAGACATTGCCGTGATTGCGCTATCCGGCATTGTGTGTGACCAATCGATCAGGATTGCTGGAGATACCTTCAACCGCGACATACTTGACTACATGAGACGCCAGCACAATCTTTTGATTGGAGAGCGATCAGCTGAAAGAGTTAAGATAGAGGTGGGTTCGGCTTTAACCGAACTTGATGACGGGCCTGATGACTATGAAATACGTGGTCGTGACCTCATGACAGGTATTCCAAAAACTATTAAGATTTCTTATTCCGAAGTTGCCTTCGCGTTGGACAAGTCTATTTCAAAATTGGAAGAAGCTGTCCTCAAGGCGTTGGAGATTTCACCCCCCGAGTTGTCAGCCGATATTTACGAGCGTGGTATTTACTTAACAGGTGGGGGCGCTCTATTGCGTGGGTTGGATAAGAGACTTGCATTGAAAACAAAACTGCCAATTCATGTGGCTGATGATCCACTACGTGCCGTGGTGAGAGGAACCGGTCAAGCGTTGAAAAACCTAAATCACTTCAAATCTGTATTGATGACTTGATAACATGGAGAGGCTCTTTTACTTTTTCTATCAGTATAGGGCTTTATTCACGTTTCTGGTATTGGAGTTTTTTGCAGCATGGTTGATTGTTCAAAACAATCAATATCAAAGCACAAAGTTTTTTAATTCTTCCAATAGTTTTGCTGCCAATATCATTAGTACCACACAGGGAATAAAGGAGTACTTCTCACTTAGAAGAATTAATGCGGAGCTAGCCGCTGAGAATTCCGAACTGCGAACAAAACTTGAGCAGAGAAATCAAAGTCTCTTTTCGCTTGATGTCCGCGAAATCAAAGATCCACAGATCATCAACCGATTCGACTACGTAAGTGCAAAGGTGATCAACAACTCCGTGGAGCATTTCAAAAATTTCATCACAATTGATAAAGGATCGAAGGACGGACTTGCTCCTGGTATGGCAGTGATCAGCCCTGCTGGTGTTGTGGGCAAAGTAAAATCGGTGTCGGAACACTATGCAGTCCTTATTTCACTTCTTAATACTGACGAGTACACGTCAGCCATGATCAAAAGAACAAATCACTTTGGGTCGGTGAACTGGGATGGAAAAGACCCTTTATATAGCCAACTCAATTTTATTCCGCGTCATGCCGATCCTGCAGTTGGAGATAGCGTGGTGACCTCTGGATTCAATGCTGTCTTCCCAGAAGGAATACCCGTGGGTGTGGTCAGCGAAGTGAAGCTTGGTCCGGAGGCGCAGTTTTATGAAATCACAGTAAGACTCGCGCAGGATTTCACCAAGCTGGCATTTGTTGAGATTGTACGTAGCAATTTGAAAGCAGAGAAAGACTCGCTGGAACAGGTAACCATTGGAAATCCAAAATGAGCAGAGCATCCATCTGGCAGTTTCTTTCCTTCTTCGTCTATCTGATTCTGCAGGTGGTACTCATGAGGCATTTGGTGCTGTTCAATACGGCCTTTTGCTTTATTTATGTCGCTTTTCTCTTGTTTCTACCCATTGAAACCAACACGCTGGTATTGATGGTCCTTGGATTCCTGTTGGGATTCATGATTGACATTTTTTATGACAGCCTTGGTTTGCATGCAGCGACTTTGGTGCTGGTTGGCTTTGTGAGAAACTTTTGGCTGGGCCGGATCACTCCGCAGGGAGGCTATGACGCTGGTGAGGGCCCCACGCTGGCGGCAAATGGCTTTCAATGGTTCCTCATCTATTCTCTTCCAATAATATTCGTTCACCACTTCGCCTTATTCTTCATCGAAGCAGGCGGGTTTGGACTTCCGGGTTATACTTTTTCTAAAGTTTTTTTTAGCACTATCTTTACCTTCTCTATCATCCTGTTGATGCAGTACCTACTGCCTGGGCAAAGAAGATCATGAACGAAGGGAGGAAAGAAATACTACAAATCATTTTTATTATTACCGGCTTGGTTTTCCTGGTCAAGTTGTTCTCTATCCAGGTACTTGACAACAGGTATGCTGAGCTTGCAGACAGTAATGCGATCTTGAAGGAGGTAGAATATCCTTTCCGTGGTCTCATTTATGATCGCAATGGAAAGTTGATTGTATACAACACGCCTGAATTTGACATCAATATTATTCGCAAAGAGGTTAAGGAATTTGACTCAGCCCGATTTTGTGAGGTTTTTCAAATATCGAGGGAAGAGCTTCGCAAAAGGTTTAAAGAGATGCGTGCCCGAAAGGAGTACTCTCCATACAAGCCTACCCTTTTTATTGACCGACTTTCGAATCCGGAGTTCGCACGCATTCAGGATCATCTGGATGAATTCCCTGGCCTGTACGTGCAGGCACGAACTACGCGGTCATACACCACATCTGCCCTCGCCAATGCCTTGGGATATGTAAGTGAAATTTCAAAGGACCAACTGGCGAGGGATGAGTCAGGAATATATCGCCAGGGCGACTATGTTGGGCAAAGCGGAATCGAGGCATATTACGAGGAGCAGTTGAGAGGCAAGCGTGGTGTAAAATTCAAACTGCGGAATGTGCGCGGAATCGAAAAAGGCTCTTTCAAAGATGGAGCCTATGACACGCTATCAATTCCTGGGAAAGATCTGGTAAGCAGTATTGATATTGATCTGCAGCAATATGGTGAGTTCCTCATGAAAGGGAAAGCTGGGAGTGTGGTTGCCATAGAACCATCTTCAGGTGAAATACTTGCTCTCATCTCAGGGCCTTCTTATGATCCTAATCTTCTGACAGGGAGAAATTACAGTTCCAACTTTGTGCTGATCAGCAACGACACGAACAAGCCTCTCTTCACCCGACCACTCATGGCACAGTATCGACCCGGGTCGATATTTAAGATTGCGCAGGCGATGACAGCGTTGCAAGAGGGTGTGATAAGACCAGAGACACGAATCTATTGTGACCGCTCAATCATTGGATGTCATGGAGCGCACTCTAACGAAGACTTGAGGGGTGCGATTGCAAATTCGTGCAATCCATATTTTCATGGAGTGCTTAGGAGGATGCTCAACAAAGGGGTATCAAATGATCCTTACGAAGACACAAGAATTGGGCTTGCTGAATGGAATAAGCACATCAGGAGTTTTGGGTTTGGCGGAAGCCTTGGTGTAGACCTGCCAAACGAAAAAGGAGGATTGATTCCTACACCTGAGTATTATGATCGCGCCTATAACAACCGGCCCTGGAAATTTTCAAACATTTACTCCCTTGCCATTGGAGAAGGAGAAAATCTGGTAGTGCCGCTTCAGATGGCAAACTTTGCCTCGATCGTAGCTAACCGTGGTTATTACTATCGACCGCACTTAATTAAAAATATTGGCTCTGAAGGACCATTACCAAAGTATCAGGAGAAACTTTCAACTACTATCGATCCGCAGTATTTTGAGATCGCTGTGGATGCTATGCAGCAAGTGGTGGAGTCTGGTACAGGCCAGTATCGCGCCAAGCTTCAGGATTTTATCGTTTGTGGAAAGACTGGTACCGTGCAAAACGATCCGTTGCCAGACCATTCTGTATTCATTGCCTTTGCTCCAAGGGACAATCCTAAGATTGCCGTGTCTGTGTACGTGGAGGACGCGGGGCAAGGAGCGAGAGCAGCGGCTTCAATCGCCAGTTTGATCATCGAAAAATATTTGATCGGTGAGACCAAGCGACCTTACATCGAACAGTATGTACTCAACGGACAATTTCTGTATTGAGAAGAAGTAGCGACATATCGGGTAATCTCGACTGGCCAACCATATTTTTGTACATGGCCCTGGTAGCCTTGGGCTGGTTCAACATCTACGCAGCCGTGTATGATGAAACGGTAAGCCAATCGATGTGGGATCTCTCACTCAATTCCGGAAGGCAGATGATTTTTATTCTAGCATCTGTGGTCATCATAATGGGTATTATCATCATTGACATGCGCTTCTATGAAGCTTTTGCCTACGTTGCCTACGGGATTATTCTGGTAATGCTCCTACTTGTACCCTTGATCGGAAAGGAGGTTGGTGGGAACAAAGCATGGCTTGGGATTGGGTCGTTTGGTGTTCAGCCGTCAGAGTTTGCTAAGTTTATCACTGCTCTCGCTGTCGCTAAGATGATGGGGTCAGTTGGGTTTAGAATGGACAACTTAAAAAATCAGATTGTACTTTTTGGAATGATCGGCTTGCCAATGGTACTGATACTTTTTCAAAAAGATACTGGTACCGCATTAGTGTTCACTTCTTTTGTTTTGGTTTTCTTCCGCGAGGGTATGTCTCCCTTTCTGATGATCGTGGGCATATGTGCGGCATTTATTTTCATTCTCACGCTTTTGATTCCGAATCAACTTTATCTGCATGGTGGGATCATCATCGCGCTGACAGCATTGATAATTCTCGGAAAGAAAAAATTCAAACGCATAGCAATTCTCTCGATTGGAGCCTTAATTATCATGGGAGTGATAGAAAGTGTAGACTATGTGATTACTGACGTACTGAAGCCGCACCAGCAAAACAGAATTAAAGCTCTGGTGAATCCCGATGCGGATCCATTAGGCTATGGATGGAATGTAACACAATCAAAAATCGCCATCGGTAGTGGCGGATTTTTTGGTAAGGGATTTTTAAGGGGTACTCAGACGAAATTTGACTTTGTTCCAGAACAAAGTACTGACTTTATATTTTGTACGATTGGTGAAGAATGGGGTTGGTTCGGTAGCGCTATCGTGGTCATACTTTTCATGGCCTTCCTGCTACGAATTGTTTTCATAGCCGAGCGACAGAAGAGTCGATTTGCCAGAGCGTATGGTTATGCAGTGGTCAGTATCTTTTTCTTTCACTTTGCCATCAACATTGGGATGACGATAGGGTTATTTCCAGTGATCGGAATTCCACTTCCGTTTTTCAGTTATGGAGGTTCAGCACTTTGGGGTTTTACAACACTTCTTTTTATTCTGATCAAGTTGGACGCCCACCGTGGCCAGGTTTTACAACGTCTCTGAGTTAGCTGAAGCGATTGGTCACCAATTCAATAAATTCTTCGTACTCCTCAGATTCCCTATCCCAATTCGAGTAGTGGGCATCAAGATAGCTTGTTGCTTCGTCTAATGAGTTGAGCGTGTCGATGTGAGATATTGCATTATTGAACAAATCGAAGTCTCCATTGAAAAGTATTTTGGTGAACATGAACTTTTGATTGATCGTCAAACGATTCTTTAGGTAGGGTATTTTTTGAAAGTCATCACCGATAGTGGCCACTGGTTCCTTCTGTAATTGTTCGTTGATGATAGGTCTGGGTGTATTGGTTGCCTTCGGTTTCTCTTTGGGTTGCTGCTTTTTCTCGTACAGTTTTTCAATCTGAAGAGGAACCACTTCACTCAGCTGAGCAACATAGGGGTCAACGTCCTCTGGTGTGAAGTTGACTTCTTCCAGAATTTGATCCAACAAAGCAAAGGCTTCATTGCCGCCAATGGTCTGGAGATTTTTATTCTCCAATTTTTCAATCAACTTTTCAAGAGGCCGCTGGTTAATTTTCGTATACTTCACCTCGTTTTTAAGATCAGCAAGCCGAAGTGTTCCATTGCCGTACTTATCCAACGTATCTGAATAAAAATCATAAGGATCAACAATAAGATAAACAGTCAGGCTTACACCCTTTTTTAGAAGAGGCAAGAAATGATCCTGCGCAATGGAGATGTGATTGGAGAGTACGTTTTGAAAATTTGTGAGGGCCTCTTTGACTTCCGTTGCCTCGTAATCGAAGTATGGGCTTTTGTATTTGGCGGTTTCCAATCTCCATGCCTTCAACAATTCACGAATAACAAATAGATTGATTTGTCGGGTAGCGCAAAGATTAAGGATCTCTGAGCCGCTTATTTTTTGTTTTTTGGAAAAGAAGGACTCAGCCACCTTGGATGAAAATGCCGCACTGTATTCGTCAACCGCCTTTAAACTGATTTTTTCGTCCATCTGTTGATCTGGATTCACTTATAATGACTTTCTTGTAAACGCTGGAAAATCCAGGACGTTGCCCTGTTATGGTAAAGATAACAATAGAAAACCTTGGCAAAAAAGAACTGGAAGTTAACAATACGGGCAACACCGTGTTGTCATGCGTTCAGACTCACTTCGTAGATTGGATGCATGCCTGTGGAGCAAAAGGGAGGTGTACGACCTGTAAGTTTTCTGTTCTTTCGGGAAACGAGAATCTGAGCGAAATGACTCACGCGGAAATGCGGTACAAAGCTGTCAATGAACTGAAGGAAGGGCAACGGTTGGCATGCCAGGCACGCGTGATGGGCGACATCATCATCCGAGTACCCCATGAAGTTAAGTTGCCCCATCTTACCTACACAGACTAACCAGATTTGAGCAGCATTAAAATCTTAAATTTGCTTCATGTTCGTTGAGCGAAGTATGAATTCGCCATCCGCTGGGTGGATTGAAGTGATCTGTGGCTGTATGTTTTCCGGTAAGACCGAAGAGCTTATTCGAAGAATTAACAGGGCGGTCATCGCAAAGCAGAAGGTTGAAATATTTAAACCTGTAATCGATCAGCGCTATCACAAAAGCAATGTGGTATCACACAATGAGCGAGAGGTAAGGTCCACTGCAGTGGACTTTGCAAACGATATCCTGCTTCTGGCTGGAAGTTGTGATGTGATTGGAATTGATGAGGCTCAATTTTTTGACGACTCAATCGTTGATGTATGCAATAAGCTTGCGAACAACGGCAAGCGAGTGATCGTGGCAGGGTTAGATATGGACTTTGCAGGGAAACCGTTTGGACCCATGCCAAACCTTTTGGCGGTGGCAGAATTTGTGACTAAGCTTCATGCGATCTGTGCGCAAACTGGCGAGTTGGCGTCATATTCTTATAGACTGACGGATGATCCTGAACAAGTGAGGCTCGGTGAAAAGGATGCCTATGAGGCGAGGAGCAGAGCTGCCTTTAATAAAGGAACCAGAAAATCTGATGAGAAATGAGATCTGGTTTCATAATGTTTTCGATGTCGTTTGTGGTTTGGTGCAGTGCACAAGAGATTCCGGTTGGAACATGGAGACAACATCTCTCTTACAATGACGTCAATCAAATTTCCCTGTCCTCTACTCAGGTTTTTGGTGCCACGCAAAATGGCATTCTCATTTTAGATAAAACTACAAGCGAATTATCCTCGATATCTAAAATCGATGGGCTGAGCAGCTTTGAGATCACGGCATTAGCCTCATCACAACAGCAGTTGGTTGTTGGCCACGGGAATGGATTAGTTACACTTTTTAATGATAACAAACTCTTTGAAATCAATAGTCTGTCGATAGCGTCATCGATATCTGGTTCAAGAAAGATCAATCATATATTAATTGATGGGTCGCGAGGTTTCCTCTCGACTGATTTTGGTGTAGTTGTACTTAATCTTGCAAACAGGCAAGTAAACGAAACCTACCGCGACCTTGGAGCTGATGGCGAGCAACTGGTCATTCGCAAATCTGTAATTTTTCAGGATTCACTTTTTCTGGCAACTGACCACGGTGTGTTGGCAGGTTCTCTAACGAATGGAGATAATTTGCTTGACTTTCGGAGTTGGAACAGATATGATACAGGCGTGCTTGATAATCGCATTTCTTCGATCACAGTATTCAACAATGAGCTTTTTGCAGCTATAGATGGGCAAGGGCTATTCAGACTGGACGATGGATCATGGACATCATTAGCGTTACTAACAAATGAAGAATTTAAAAGTCTTGAGTCATCCAGTTCAAGTCTTTTGATCACAACTACCCAAGGCGTTTTCTTGTCTGATGGTTTGACTACAACACAAGTTGGTGTTGAATCCCTGTCTCAATCTGATTTTGCGCTGCAAGACGACAACGGAGTTATTTGGATAGCGGATGACAAATCCGGACTGGTTAAACTTGATAACGGAATAGCCACAACCTACAAACCCAATGCTCCCACTGCAAATACCACCTGGGGAGTCGACTATTACAATGGTCGAATCGTCAGTTACCCGGGAGGGTATTCCAATTCGACTCCACTTAATAGGCTTGGAACAGTAGATAGATTCGAGCTAGGTCAATGGCAATCCTACATTTCGTCTCTTACTCTAGATATAGTTGACTATGCCGAGCTGAATGGCATTGCGTATGTTGCGTCATTTCAACAAGGCCTTGAGAAAAATTCTAGTGTACAGGTCACGATTTTCAACGAAAGCAATAGCCCGCTTACTGTAAATAACTCGACCGACAATCTTGTGTTGGTATCAGCCATCGCTCCTTCATCGCAAGGCCTCTGGGTAGTCAACTACGGTGCGACATCGCCAATTCATTTATTAAAGAATGATGGAAATTGGGATTCATTTCAGCCAGCTCAGGCGCTTGCGTCTTTTGCCGTTGATGTTCTTCCAGATGCATTTGGTAGATTATGGCTGACCATTGATCCAACCCGTGGTGGAGGTATCGTTGTGTTTGATCCCTCAACTAATGAAAGCCGGTATCTTACAAATGTTGCCGGCTCTGGAGGTCTGCCATCGCTAAGAGTTGAAGCGTTGGTAATAGACAGGAACAGCCAAATCTGGATTGGTACAGATGAAGGAGTTGTTTACTTGTCCAACCCAAGGGGTGTGCTCTCAGGAAGTGTGGATGCGGAACGACCGATTTTTGAAAACCGATTTCTGTTGCGTGATGAAACAGTGACTGCGATAGCAGTTGATGGTGGCAACAGAAAATGGCTTGGCACATTGAATGGTGCCTGGCTTTTTACCCCTGATGGAGATGAACTCATCTATAATTTTACCGAGGAGAGCAGTCCGCTGTTATCCAATGAGATTCTCGACATAGAGATAAGTCCTGTAAGTGGGGAAGTATTTTTTGCAACAAATAGAGGGATTTCTTCTTTTCGATCAGATGCGACCGCAAGTACCCCGGCATTTAACAATGTGAAGATTTTCCCAAATCCTGTGGATTCAAATTTTACTGGAACTGTGGCCATCAATGGACTCTACACTGACTCGATCGTCAAAATCACGGATATCAGAGGCCATTTGGTTTGGCAAACTCGAGCCAATGGAGGAACTGCAACCTGGAATGCGCGGCAGTTGAACGGTAATCGCGTAAGCACAGGTATGTATCTTGTCTTTGCGACTTCGGAAGATGGTTCTGAACGCCACGTTGGAAAAATTGCTGTAATCGAATAAAGGGATGCTTCACAAAACAAAGGGTGTTGTCTTTCGCTTCACGCCTTATGGTGAGTCATCAATTATTGTCAATATTTTCACAGCCACCTTTGGTCTTCAGAGTTACATAGTTAATGGTGTTCGCTCCAAAGCCGGCAAAAATAAGATGGCACTCTATCAGCCGTTGATGCTGTTGGATTTGGTGGTATACCATAAAGAGAATGCAAGTATTCTAAGGATAAAGGAAGCCTCATGTTCATATGCATTTCAATATTTACAATCAGATCCTGTTAAATCCACGATTGGTTTATTTATCAATGAAATCCTCAACAGAACCGTGAAAGAACAAAGTCACGCCAATGAGTTGTGTGATTTTATTTTTGATTCGCTGGTCAGGTTAGATAAACTGGATCACCCGGAAAATTTTCATCTACAGTTTCTGATCCAAATGACCAAGTATCTCGGCTTTGGGCCATTTGACAAAACAGAACTTGCGGCCTGGCATCTGTCAGAAGATGAAGATGCAGTGCTGGATCAATTACTCCAGACGAATGAATACGACCGTTTAGTGAAAATGAAAAATGAACAACGCAGAAACTTACTTGACGCACTCCTAAGGTTCTATGGCAATCATGTGGATGGCATGGGCTCAATTAAATCCGTGCCGGTACTTCGTGAAATACTAAGTTAATGAGGGTTCACACTCCAACCGGAATCCCACTCCATGGTAGTTGACAATATTGATCGATGAGTCGTGCTTCAGGTATTTTCTCAACTTGGAAATAAAAACATCCAGACTACGTCCCATAAAGTAGTCATCGTCACCCCAAATCGATTTCAAGATCTCTTCTCGCTTCAACACCCGGTCTTTGTTACTGCAAAGCAACTTGAGTACGTCTGCCTCCTTTTGTGTTAGTGTCTTTGAGCCGTTAGCATGTACCAGCTCCAGCCGCTGGCAATCAAATGCATATTCACCAATTGAAAATGATTCTAAGTGACCATTAGATCTGCGCAGAAACACATCTATTCTGCAGAGTAATTCCTCTATGCTAAATGGCTTAATAATGTAATCATCTCCACCACTCTTGAATCCGGTGATCTTATCCTCCAGCATCGTTTTGGCCGTCACAAACAAAATCGGCACATCGGCATCCATCGTGCGAATATGCTGTGTCAAAGTGAACCCATCTTTTTTCGGGAGCATCACATCCACAATACACAAATCAAAGAGACCTTTTCGAAATGCATTTTGCGCTTCTTCACCGTCAGTACACAGCGTAACCTGAAAATCACGATGCGTGAGATTATCCTTCATTACAAATCCTAAACCGGGATCATCTTCTACTAAAAGAATCCGTGCACTCATGAAAGTGGAATGAAAACGTGAAACTTTGAACCCTGACCAGGAGCACTCTCCAGACTAATCGAACCCTTATGAGCTTCAACAACTAGTTTGACGTAATTCAAGCCAAGGCCAAAACCTTTTACGTCATGCACGTTGCCGGTGGGCACCCTGAAGAATCGGTGGAAGATCTTTTTTTGATTTTCTGATGCAATACCAATCCCGTTGTCCTTGATGGAAATACAGAATTGCCCCTTCGCATTGTAAGTGTCAATCTCAATTTCAGGTTTGCCTAGATTGTACTTTAAAGCATTGTCAATGAGGTTGAACACGACATTTGTAAAATGGAGTTTGTCAATAATTATACCGTCATGATCGGCATTTAGCCGCAGTTTAACATCCCCACTTTTTTGTTCGATCGTCATTTGACATTGTTCAATGGCCTCTTTTATCAATTCGTTGCCGTTTACCTGCTCCTTATTAAGTTCAATCTTCTTTTCGTCAAGTCGCGCCATTTGAAGCACACGATCTACCTGTTGTTTGAGGCGTTGACTTTCCTGTTCAATAACAGTGGCATATTTGAGAAGCCGGGAGGGTTCGCGAGAGATTCCCGGGTCTTTCAACACCTCACTTGAAATTGCAATCGTAGAAATCGGGGTTTTGAATTCGTGTGTCATGTTATTGATGAAGTCCTTTTGAACCTCGGACAATCGCCTTTGTTTGAGTATGACAAATAGCGTGTACACGAAAAAGAAAATCACAATTAGCAAAACCGCTGAGGAAAAACCCCAAATCCCCATCTGACTTAAGAGGTTGGCTTGCAGATACGGGAATTGAACCCCAAAATAATACCCCTCGTCCTTCCAGGGTGGGAGGTCTTTGATTAAGCTGGCGTTTTTACTGTTTTTTACAGAGATAAAGTTGCCATACACCATGCAGCGATCACTGCAGTCATAAATACCGTATTCGAAGTCTACATTGATGTTCCTCTTTTCGAATTCTGTGATCAACAAAAATTCGAGCAGGTTGACGTCAATTGTCCCGTTTATCGCTACGACAAAGTAATTGGTTGATAGCTGATTGACTGGATTGTTGGCAGGCGATGGTGTTTTGTTGATTTCGAAAATCTGGCCGGCTACATTTCTTAATGCGGCATTTACGTCCCGGTTGAATTGATTTTCGCGAATATCAAACGCACGCCTCACCCAATAGATTTGGGTAACCGCAATACCCACAATGCTTAGGGCTGCCAGCACGATAACAATTCTCAGCGTAGACCTGTTCACCTTACAAAGTTAGAGAGTATTTATGCCTAAAATTAAGTTTAACAAGTCGTTAACACTTATTACAAAGTCATTAACAGCCACATTTGGCACTTCTATTGATGTTTGTAACATACAATCTGGCGATCAGGATATTTTTCGATATTTTTGAACTTCAGGTTGGGCAAATAAGTTTAACCTTTAAAAATCTAAAGAAATGAGAAATTTGATTGTTCTGGCAGTTTTGGTTTTCGCTTCTGCCACAAGCTTTGCTCAAGTATCTGCTGCGGCAGGTAGTGAAGGGTCATCTTCAGCTATGGCCGTTTTTGAATGGGATGCGGCTTCGCACGATTTTGGAAAAATCAAACAAGGCGTACCTGTGACTCACGAATTCAAATTCACCAATACAGGAAAAACTCCTCTGGTGATTACCAACGTTCAGGCAAGTTGTGGATGTACTACACCTGACTGGTCAAAAGAACCAATTCCTCCCGGAGGTCAGGGCTTCATCAAAGCAACCTACAACGCTGCAGCAATGGGCGCATTCAATAAGTCGGTGACTGTGATGGCCAACGTTGACCAGGGGTTCAAGCAGCTCTCCATCAAAGGAGAAGTTGTTGTTCAGGAATAGAAAGACTTAAGCATAATCGGAAAGGGTAATAGATCACTGTTACCCTTTTTTATTCTCCCACATCATAGGTGTCGATGATGTGTTGGCTTACATATTTGTAGATCGCAGCCAGTGATTCGTTATTTTTCAGAAACTCAAGATGCTTGTCCAAAATTTCCAGGTCTCCTCTAACGGCTGGACCCGTCTGTGATTGATCAGGTCCGATGACTAAGCTCTTATTTAACGTTTCTGAAATTAGCGGTTTTAAAATATTAAAATCCAGATGATGTTGTTCCAACAAGTCCTTTCCAATGGTGAGCATATGATTGGTAAAGTTTGAAACAAACACCGCAGCAACGTGAAGGGCCTTTCGTTCAGTTGAGGTTATTGCTTTTACATTTTTACTAATCGTTTCAGCCATTCTCCTCAGTTCGCGCTCTGTGTCTTTCGTTTCACTTTCTATAAAAATTGGAATCTGCTGAAAATCAATTTTTTTGTTTTTCGAAAATGTCTGTAGTGGATAGAAGACACCAATGTTTGGGGTAGCTGCATATCCTAATAAGCTTAACGGTTGGCTTCCGGAAGTATGAACAAGCACCGCATCATCCGGTAAAATTAATTCCTGGGCAATCGATTGGATGGCATCATCAGCCACAGCTATTATGAAAATATTGGAACTACTTGACGAAAAGTCGAGGCTATTTTTCGTTTCTGCCTGGTATAGCCTTTTGGTAAGCTCTTTCGCGTGAGATGGGTTTCTGCTATATACCTCCCGAACCACATAACCCATATTGTCAAGTGCGGGAGCGAGATGCCACGCAAGATTACCCGAACCAATAAATGACACAGAATGCTTCGACATTGGGAGCCAAAATTAGTCAAATACCGATGTATTGGCTGCAACTAATCAAACACATCAGTAACTTGCTCGCGAAAATTGGAAGAGAATGATTAATTACGTTTCCGCCCAGGAGGCAATTGCTCAAGTAAAATCGGGCGATAGGGTCTTTATTCATGGCAGCGCAGCAACACCCCATACTTTGCTTCGCGCACTGGAGGCAAGAGCAACGGAGTTGAAAGGTGTAGAATTGGTTGCCATTAGCACACTTGGTAAACTGCCGATTGCAAAGGAGGAGTATAGGGATAGTTTCTATTTTAATTCACTGTTTGTTTCCGACAATGTACGGGAAGCCATCAACTCTGAAAGAGGCGAATACATTCCTATTTTCCTCAGCGAAATCAGCAAACTTTTTGAAAAGGGAATTCTGCAATTAGATGTTGCTTTAATTCATGTGTCGCCTCCTGATAAGCACGGCTATTGTTCGCTAGGGGTGTCTGTGGATGTGGCAAAGTCTGCTGTTCATCATGCTAAAAAAGTGATAGCTCAGGTCAATCCTAATATGCCACGCACACACGGTGATGGATTTGTTCATATGAGCAAAATAAGTGCAATGGTCGAGTGTGAAGACGAGCTTCCTGAAGTAATCTATGGATCGAGAGTAACAGAGAGCGATCTGGTGATCGGAAAATACTGCGCAGGATTGATTGAAGACGGAGCTACGCTACAGATGGGGATTGGATGTATACCTGATGCGGTATTGCAAAGCCTTGGTCATTGTAAAGACTTGGGAGTACATACCGAGATGTTTTCTGATGGAGTGATCAATCTTTTAAAGAAGGGAGTGATTACCAATCGGTTTAAAAAGAAGCACCCAGAAAAAGTTGTATCAGCTTTTGCGATCGGTTCGCGCGAGCTTTACAACTATGTGGATGATAACCCTGTATTTGAGTTTTTAGAAGCAGACTATGTAAATGATGGCCGCATCATTCGCACAAATCCAAAAGTGGTAGCAATTAACAGTGCATTGGAAATTGATCTTACTGGACAGGTGTGCTCAGATTCTATCGGAACCTATCACTATTCAGGAGTAGGTGGACAGATGGACTTCATTCGTGGTGCATCGCTGTCTGACAAGGGTAAACCGATTATTGCCATGCAGTCAGTAACCAAAAGAGGAGATTCTAAAATTGTGCCTTTTCTGAAGCAAGGCGCAGGTGTGGTTACTACGCGTGCTCACGTACACTACGTTATTACCGAATTTGGGGTGGCTTACCTTTATGGGAAAAATCTTCATCAGCGTGCTTTGGAGTTGGTAAATATTGCTCACCCCAACCATAGAGATGCCCTGGAGGCGGAAGTGGTAAAAAGATTTGGTAGCAGGAATCACTTCGTACGATAGCCAGATAGATTTCGTTAAGTGTTACATGGATGCGCCTGAAATTGCTAATCGTTATTCGCCCGTTACTAAATTCGTTTTGTGAAGCGGCTACTGATATTTTTAGTTGTGCTAGCAGGTTGTTCCGATGGTGTGGAGGAAGAAGTTGATTGCTCAACATTGCGAATTGAGTTGAAGAGCAAGCTTGATCCAACTACCTGCTCTCCCGCGGATGGTCAAATAAGTGTGTCCGCTTTTGGTGGCAACAAACCGTACCTTTTTAGTCTTAACAATAAAACACCGCAACTAGATAGCGCATTTATAGGTTTGCAAGGTGGGAGATTTGTGATTGAAGTAATCGATGTGGCTCAGTGCACAAAGTCCGTGGAGATCAACCTAACGAATTTCAACTCGGGATTGGCAGCTAGCGCAACTACGACTGCAGATACGGACTGTCTCGCAGGAAATGGCAGCCTTCAGGTTTCCCCAACAGGGGGAACCGCTCCATATCAGTTCAGATATAAAAATGCGGTGAACAGCAATCCTGAAATTGTGTCATTGAAATCTGGCATTCATGAAGTTACTGTTGTTGATGCCGAGGGTTGCGAGTTTGTTTTGGGAGTAAATGTGCCTCGCGGTAACACCTCAGTTTCCTGGGCCACGGACATCAAACCCATTATTGATACACGGTGTGCCAAATCCACCTGCCATGTTGCAGGTACCGGAAGGGCCGACCTGTCGAAGTTTGAAAATGTGAAATCACTGGCTAGTGAAATCAGGACAAGAACACAAAACAAGTCGATGCCCTTTGACGAACCCATGCCTGCAGATCAGATTCAATTGATTGCCTGCTGGGTAGATGATGGGGTACTTAACAACTAAACTTTCACTCCGAACAACTCAGTCAGCTTTTCGACCGTAGCGTCTATCTCTTCCGGTTTTGTGAATTTGCTGAATGAAAATCTAACAGCACCTCTTTTTGATCCAGGGTAGAGGGCGTTGAGCACATGTGATCCCGCCTGCGCTCCACTTGAACAAGCACTTCCCCCAGAGGCTGAGATACCTTCAAGGTCGAGATTGAACAGCAACATTTCGTTCTCCTCTGATTCAGGAAAACTCACGTTGAGCACAGTGTACAAACTATTATTGAGCTCCCCGGATGTTCCGTTGAAAGAAATACCTGGGATGTTCTCTGTAAGTCGTTCGATCATTCTTGCCTTTAACGCAAGAATGTAGTCTCTATGCTCCTCCAGCTCGCGATATGCAATCTCCATCGCCTTTGCCAATCCCACGATTCCAAATGTATTTTCTGTACCACCGCGCATACTTCTTTCTTGCGCACCACCATGAACGAACGGATGGATCTTCTTGTCCTTATTAATGTACATAAAGCCCACACCCTTCGGTCCGTGAAATTTGTGTGCGGCTGCTGTCATCGCGTGGATTTTCAATTTTTTTAAATCATGACGGTAGTGGCCGATCGACTGTACTGTATCAGAATGGAAATAGCCCTTATATTTATCCACCAGTTCAGCCACTCGCTCAATGTCTAATAGATTTCCTATCTCGTTGTTCGCATGCATCAGCGATACCAAAGATCCTGGATACGCTTTTAAAAGCCTCTCCAGATCTTCATAGTCAACACTACCATTCTCGTCAAGCTTCACCAGATGTAGTTCAATGGCCCCTTCCTTAGCTAGAACTTCCAGTGTATGGCTTACGGCATGATGTTCAATTGGGGAAGAAATCGCGTGCTTGATTTTGTAAGTAGAGATGCTGCTCACTAAGATAGCATTGTCAGCTTCTGTGCCTCCTGAGGTAAAGATGATTTCACCCGGTGTGCAATTGAGTATCTCAGCAATTCTCTTTCTTCCCATCTCAATGGCTGAGCGTACTTTTCGCCCATGACTATGTGTAGATGATGGGTTTCCGAAATCTTCCAGCATAAATGGTTTCATCGCCTCGAATACTTCTGGATCAAGGGCGGTGGTGGCAGCGTTATCAAGATAGATGCTCATAGTACATCAATTTTTGTTGATCAATTCTTTAATGTCCGCAATCATTCTTTCTGCCAAAGCATCAGCTTTCTTTTCGCTCTGAGACTCGGCATAGATTCTAATGATAGGTTCCGTATTTGATTTGCGAAGGTGAACCCACTCTTTCTGTTCTTCAAAATCAATTTTCACACCGTCAATGGCGTTGACCTTTTCGTTTTTGTGTTTTCTTTTTACTCGTTCCAAAACTTCGTCTACATTGATATCGGGGGTAAGCTCAATCTTATTTTTCGAGATATGATAGGCAGGGTAAGACTTACGAAGTCGTGAAGTTGTCATTCCTGATTTAGCAAGATGACTTAGGAAAAGACCAATGCCAATGAGTGCATCACGGCCGTAATGAAAATCAGGAACGATGATGCCACCATTACCCTCGCCTCCAATCACTGCCTTCACTCGTTTCATTTCGCTCACTACGTTTACTTCCCCCACAGCTGCAGCCGAATACTTTTGACCTGCCATTTCAGTCACATCTCGGAGCGCACGGGTTGACGAAAGGTTGGAGACTGTACTTCCTTTTTTCTTCGACAAGATATATTCTGCTACCGCAACCAACGTGTACTCTTCTCCAAATGGCTTTCCATCTTCCTGGATCAGTGCAAGGCGATCGACATCCGGATCGACCACAATACCCAGATCATACTTTCCTTTCACCACTAGTTTGCTGATCTCTTTTAGGTTTTCGGGAAGCGGCTCTGGGTTGTGAGGGAATTCTCCGTTGGGAGTACAATAGAGTTTTTTTACTTTTTTAACACCGAGTTCTTCGAGCAAGGCGGGTATTACAATTCCACCAGTAGAGTTTACGGCATCAATAGCAATTTTGAATTTCGCCTTCTTTATCGCCTTCGCATCCACGAGCGGATGCTTCTTTACCAATGCTATATGTTTTTTGAAATAGTCTTTAGCGACTTTATACGTTCCGAGTTTTTCAACCGGTGCAAAATCAAATGACTCGCTAGCTGCCAAATCCAAAATCGTCTTGCCATCTTCGGCAGAAATAAATTCTCCCTCACGATTCAAAAGCTTTAGCGCGTTCCATTGAATGGGATTGTGGCTTGCGGTAAGGATGATTCCTCCATCGGCTTTTTCCAAAGGAACCGCAAGTTCAACAGTTGGGGTGGTAGAAAGTCCCAGATCAACTACATCAAGACCAAGGCCTTGTAGTGTATTGCTCACCAGGTTGCTGATCATTTCACCGGAGAGGCGTGCATCCCTTCCGATCACAACTTTTTTCGCTTTTTTAGATTTCAGCCATGTGCCGTAGGCGGCCGCAAATTTTACAGTATCGATCGGAGTAAGAGCTTCACCAGGATGGCCCCCGATGGTTCCTCGAATTCCTGAAATGGATTTTATTAACGCCACGTTCTGATTTCCAGATTTTTCGAACGCGAAGTTAACTGAAATTGGGTGATTGAACAGTGATTTTCGTCAGAGTCCTCTCGCAGAATTGATCTACTAAACCACTAAAGAAATAGACTACTGTTTTTTTACGACCTCTTGATCTGTGGAAAGTCGGAGGAGTCGTTGCTTTCAGGATTGGGGCAAGCCTCACCTGCGCTAAGCGTCTTGCCGCAATAGCCGCAGGTGGTTCCTTCCTTCACGAGCCACGGACTCTGAGATGCACAAGTGCCTCTAAATTCTCCATTCTTCAAAAAAATAAGTCTGACAGACATCAGAATGAAGAAGAGCGCGATAAACCCTATGGAAAACAGAAGAATGGCCATGTTGTGTAACTTTGGACAAAAGTACTGTATCTCTCCAACACATCTTAAGTGAATTAAGTTTATTTGACCATGAGAAAACCACCCGTTAGCGAAGACACCAATAGAGCTGCAAAACTTGAAGCGTTTGATCGGTTGCTTACGGTCATGGATGAGCTCAGGGAAAATTGTCCATGGGACAAAAAACAAACCCTTGAGAGTCTACGGCATCTCACTATTGAAGAGACCTATGAGTTATCGGATGCCATATTGGAAGGTAACCTTCAGGAAATCAAAAAAGAACTTGGTGATTTGATGTTGCACAATGCATTCTATTCGCGTATTGCTTCTGAGATGCAAGCATTTGATATGGCTGATGTGTTGAATGCGATTTGCGATAAGCTAATCGAAAGGCATCCTCATGTTTATGGAGATGTGATTGCAGAGAACGAAGAAGTTGTGAAGTCCAATTGGGAGAAACTGAAACTCAAGCACGGAAACAAATCGGTGCTTGAAGGAGTGCCGAAGTCACTACCAGCCCTGGTTAAAGCAATCAGGATTCAGGATAAAGCTAGGGGTGTGGGTTTTGATTGGGAAAAGAAAGAACAAGTTTGGGAAAAAGTAGAGGAGGAGATGAATGAATTCAAAAAAGAGTTCAATGCCAGTTCTGCCGATACCATCAACAAAGAAAGAGCTACGGCAGAGTTTGGAGACCTTTTATTTTCACTTGTCAATTATGCGCGGTTCATTCAGATCGATCCTGAAGAGGCACTTGAACGAACCAACAAGAAATTCATTCAAAGATTCCAATACCTCGAATCTGAATCTGCCAAGGACGGCAAGAAAATGGGTGAAATGACACTTACGGAAATGGATCAATACTGGGAAAAAGCTAAAGGAATTCGCTAGCCACTCATCCTTTTTCAACAATTTTAAGCTAAACCTTACACTCTCCGTTTTGCCGAGTGATTTTGCCCTAATTTGACACGGTTATATCTCATATGGAAGAGGGGAATAAGCAATCTGCGGGAATTACAACTACATCAATCACTGGCCTGATCGTGGTGATTGTTGTTTCCTTTATCACGTTGATTCTAATCAACTATTTTACATTACGTGTGATGTCTGGTGTTCGTGCCTACCTCTATGGCGAGTCACAGTACTCAAAGGGTGAAAAAGATGCCTCACAAAACTTGCTGACTTTTATTAATTCCGGGGATATTTCCGACTGGAATGGATACAAAGAGAACATCAATATTCCCAATGGCGACAGGAGAGCGAGAGAGGCGTTAATAGTTGATGGATCGATCGATTCAATTCGTCAGGGGTTATTGCAAGGGGGCAATCACGAAAGTGATATCGACAATATGATATGGTTGTTTAGCAACTTTGAAACTTCGTCATTAATGCGGGAACCCATTGAGAGTTGGAGGAGAGGAGATTCACTGATCCGCCAAAAGGAAATGGTGGCTTCGAAAATAAAATCGGCCGTTGATGGGGGAACAATAGCGCAAGAAAAAAGTCAGCTAACAGAAGAGTTGAGAGTCAATATGGTTCAATTGACAATCGAAGAGAAGAAGTTTTCAACATTGCTCGGCAATGCGGCACGAGTGATAACTTCTTACCTATTCGTGGCGAATGTTGTACTTACATTGATAATTATCGGAGTGGTCTCGCTTTATATTTTCAAACTTTTGAAAAAATTGAACGAAAAGAACTTGGACCTGGAACTTGCCAATAAAGAGCTGGATAGGTTAGTCTACACAATTTCGCATGACCTTCGTTCTCCAATCAGCTCTATGATGGGGCTGGTCGGATTAGCGCAGCGTGAAAAGGAGATGAGTCAGATGAGTACTTATCTCGATATGATGGAGCAAACCCTCAAGAAGCAAGAATCTTTTGTGAAGGAGACGATCGAGATGTCAAGGGAAAACCGAAGAGACGTGCAGAAGGAGATTGTCGACCTGTCTCAAATGCTCGATCACATTATTTCGTTGCATAAGCACATGCCAGATGCGCAGGGAATCAGGTTCACTATTGATGTGGGGGTTTACAGAATTTTCACGGATAAGCATCGCTTGCAAGTGATTCTGAGCAATCTTGTTTCAAATGCAATCAAATATCACGACCCTGCCAAGGATGATCGGTTTATCTCTGTCTCAACAGGATCGTATATGGACAAAGTCAAGATCGAGGTCTCGGACAATGGAATCGGTATTGAGACTCACGATCAGAACAAGGTATTTGAGATGTTTTATATGTCGAAAGAACACGGCAAAGGTTCGGGACTAGGGCTTTACATCGTAAATGAAATGGCAAGAAAGATCGGTGGAGAAGTGGAGGTAAAGTCGACACCAGGCGAGGGATCTACTTTTAGTGTTATCCTCAACAAGTAAGCTAAGGATGATTTTTGTTCACTTTCGTGGAGTCGCCCCACTCAAAATAATCGTCCTCCTCAAGCTCAATCTCCTTTTTCTTGATCTTCCCTTTTAGTTTGAAGGCATCTTTAAGCTCCTGAACTTCCTTCTTAAGGTCATTGACTATTTTTTTCTTTACAGCATCTTTGTCATAGATCACTCTATAGTCGTCAGTGGTACCGATGATCTTGAGAAAGATTTTTGCCTGACCTGTTTGACTATCTTCAATTGCACCGAAAGCTTCATCCGGGTCAATTTTTTTGCGACTTCGCAATGGCGCGATCACGCGATAGTCAATATGCTGATCGAAAGTGTGAGTCCCACTGATTTGAATGTTGGTGACGTTACTTCTCACTTCCATTTGTGGAATATAAACGGTCTTATTTTCGATATGAATGTCATTTTTTAGGTCAGCAAACCGGAGATGATTCAATCCATCGTCCTCAAGATATCGATCTAGTTTATGCAGTGGCTCAAAATTATTGAGCTCGCCATCACGGATCGTAGTGCTGATGTTGGCAACCAATGTCTCTTGATACAAACGCAATTTTTCATTTAAAGTCATTTCCAACTCCACATCAGCGTAGGCTCGACCTTTCAGGTGCTTGTCCTGAATGAAGTCCTGCTGAAAGTTTTCAAACACATAAAATGCCGAGTCGACATTTACACCATTCACTTTAAAGGAGCTGATGACATCTATTGCCTTGTTGTTTTTTGCATCAACAATTCCGTTGAGCGACAGGCTTCCTCCCATGGCGCGAAATTCGATATTTCTGGCGGCAGCTGTCTGACTCTTGATGAGCAAATTGCCCGTGATGTTAGTTGGCTTGAATTTCTTATAGTGCATGGACTTCACGTCACAATTGAAGTTCAGATAGAGATTAGGCGAGATGGAGAAGTTGTAATCTGAAGATCCTTGTTTCCCAAACCCAATCTCAAAAAGTTGGTCCAGGTCAATAAAGTCTGACTTTAGGTCCGTCTCTATTCCGATGGGTTGATTTTCAAAGAGTAAGAATGTGATAATATTCTTGAAGGACCCGTTTAGCTCAAAATGGCTATTCTCCAACTTGCCTACCACATTGCTCAGCGCAAGATCATTGTTGGTAAATTGCAGTGACCCATTTAAGTCTTCAAACTGAACTCGTTGTGATCCATATTTAAAATCAAGATGACGCATGTCGATTGAGCCGTTAGCAGTTACCTGCTGAGCGGTTGCTTTCTTCTTTAACAAAGCTGTCTGACCCTCGAAAGAAATATCAATTCCTATTTCTCCTGACAGTTCACTTAAATAGTCGATAGGGTAAAAGTTAGTAACCGATGCAGCTTCCAAATCACCTTTAAATACAAAAGACACATACGGGTTCTCAAAATTTTGAATCGATAAGTCTGTTTGAAACGATCGTCCGTTGAGCGTTCCGTTAACATTTTTTAGAAAAAGAACTGCGCTGGCCATATCCGTAGGCGATGGACTCGCAAACGATCCTTCCAGGTTTGCATTTTCGATTCTAGATTTATATTCAGGATGATAGAGTGTTGTGTTGGCGCAACCGAATCGAACCGAAATAGAAGGATCGCTTCTTTTGCTGATCTCGCCCTTCACGTCAAGATTAAAATACACCTCGCCATCACTCTCATACTTCGAAACTTTACCACTTGCATTCTCTGGCAGCAACGAGAGCAGCGTTTGAATGTCAGTGTTCTTTCCATCACAGTGGATGTCGATTAAGTTCTTATCCTTGAAAGCATACGTACCACTGAGCTCAAACATGGCCGAGTGTAATTCCAGTTGAGACGGATTGATTGTTAGATTCTTTTCCCGATCGTCATATAGCAGGTCAGCATTCACGTCAAATCGTTTCATTTGCAAAAACGTGTTTGATTGCACTCCGATTTTCTCAGTGGTTACATCGCCCTTGGCCAGAATTTTATAAATATTAGCGTTGGCATGAATAGAGGCGACAAGTTTTTCGCTGTTAAACATGTGTTCCTGGACTCGACTGACATCGCGGTAGATAACATGCGAGTTTTGCAGACGCACATTTCTTAAGTCGAACACAATAGCGTTCCCACCGTTTCCTTCTTTGCTGTCCTTAAGTATGATGTAGTTGGCCGATCCGTCCTTGTTTATTTTCAAATTCGTTTCACTGCCTGTGATCTGCAGTCCCCGAATGGAATATTTGCCTTGCCAAACTTCCAATGGATTCAAAAAGAACGAAACCATTTTGGCCGTGAGCAGAGGATAATTGCCTGGATGACTGTCCTCAATGTATACATCAGTAAACTCAATGGCCAGGTTGGGGAAGTCACTCCACATCGAGATGTCAATCTTACCAATCTTAACAGGAGTGTTGAGGTTCTTATTGGCCTCGGTAATAAAGCGCTGAATGATCTGATCCTTGTATAAGTAGACAGACACACCGGAGGCAATCAGGAGCACCCCAACAATCAGAAGAAGGTAAAAAAATAGGCGTTTCAGCAGCTTCAAATGAAAAAATGATTGTTCCTCCTAAACGCAAAATTCAATCCAATATGATTGAAAAACAAAGACTTGCGATGGAATCGACAGGATTTTGACAAGTTCATTTGCAAAGTTAAGATACCGATCGGTATCTTTGCGTATGCGCAATCCGGAAGCCACCAAGGAAAAGATACTTCGGCAGTCTGGCAACTTGTTCAACACACAGGGATACAAGGCCACGTCCATTAGCGACATCACAAAGGCAACTGGCTACACGAAAGGCGCAATCTACCGTCACTTCAAAAGCAAGGATGAACTGGAGATGGAGTCGTTGTCACATTTGTCATCAATCATGTTTGAGCATCTTCGAGATCGGATTAAATCTGAAAAGAATGCACAAGCCAAACTCAAGACGATATTCCACTACTTTGAAACTTATGTAACCAAACCACCAGTGAAAGGTGGTTGCCCTCTGATGAATGTAGCTATTGAAGCCGATGACGCTCATCCGGCTTTACGTAAAAGAGCCGTGACCATATTGAATGTCCTTCGCGATTCGATACTTACCATTTTGGAAAACGGAAAGAAATTTGGGCAGGTGAAACCAACAATAGATTCACAGCATTATGCTACTGTCATTATCGCTGCGCTGGAGGGTGCTATCATGATGAGTAAGCTTAGAGGTGACGATAGCGATATCGCGCGCGTGATATTGCACCTGGATGCGATGATGAAGGAAATTATGATTTAAAAAAATTTTGAATCCTATGATACCAATTGGTATCTAAATAATTTGATGATAAAGAAACTAATACCGAAGCTAGTCGGAACATATCTGAACACGCTTTCTCTTGTGTCACCGGGCACCGCAGGCCGAGTTGGCTTTAATGTGTTCTGTACTCCGCAGGTTCCGCCTGTGAAGCCACACCATAAAGAATTTTTAGATACAGCCAGGCAGTTCAACTTCACAAGTGATGGCGCTACTTTGCAAGCGTATCAATGGGGTGAAGGCAGCAAAAAAATTCTGTTTCTCCATGGATGGCAAAGCCACACGTTTCGGTGGAAGAAATACATTGAAGTATTCCCTGAAGATGAATACTCAGTTTTTGCATTTGATGCACCAGCGCATGGGCAATCTAAAGGAAAGCTGGTGAACATACCTATCTACAGTAAGGCGATTCAGCAGTTCTTCAAGGAGGCCGGAGGTTTTGATGCCGTTGTTTCACATTCGATGGGAAGCTTTTCGGTCCTTCATGCTATCCATCACCAACCAGGGTTGGATTTGGGTAAACTCATCTTGATGGGTGCACCAGGAGAGGCCAATGAGTTTGTAGATTTTTTCAAGTCACTTACAGGAATCAACGACCGCACCATGGGCACCATCCTGGATTACTTCAAAGAACAACTTGACCAGACCCCGGAGGATTTCTCGGCTCCGCGATATGCGTCATCTGTCCGTGTGCCCGGATTGATCATTCATGACGAGCATGATGACGAAGCGCCTCATCACCATGCGGTGAGAATTCATTCCGCATGGCCTCATTCAAAACTGGTTACTACAACAGGCTTCGGTCACAACCTGAGATCGCCAGAGGTGGTGGCGATGGTAAAAGACTTTGTGACAGGGCAAAAGGTAGAAGTAGTATAGGAGAGATTAGCTGACGCTGATCCCTTTTTGGGGTTACAATCAAAAGCCTCGCTTCGCGATTCATTTTTTTGTTCTCTTCGATTGCTTAAGCAAGCTTAGCAATCTCATCAAACAAAAAAAGCCATCTATCGATGGCTTTTGAATGTGGGAGCTGAGGGATTCGAACCCCCGACCCTCTGCTTGTAAGGCAGATGCTCTGAACCAGCTGAGCTAAGCTCCCAGGATTTGGGACTGCAAATGTAGAAGAGATTTCAATTTGTGCAAAAAAATACCCAAAAAGGCAGATAATTTTCTCTTTGGGGCTAGTAGAGCTTCTTATAGTGAATGGTAGAACGGCCCGGGGTTTTGTTCTCCTTGAGGGCATACTCCTTCAGGTATCCACGATAGTGAAGGGCTTTGAGAAAATTTTGAACGGAGGTAACGCTTACATTGATGTTCTTCTTTTCCAATGAAGTATATAGTTCATGGAAAGTAAACCCATCCTTTTGAAGGTTGACCATTTTAAAGATTTCTTTGCGGATAGGGGTGCTTATAAGTTCCTGTATGCTAGGAGGGAGTTCACTCATATTCCCAGTCTCACCAGCGCAAGGCCTGCATAGACAAACATAATGAGGGATCCCCAGACCATCAGACCCAGGAACCAATAATAAGGAACGTTGCAGTTGAAGAGCATGCACTCACGCACGAAATCGTTGCCTTTTATTTTCAACAGAATTGTTTTCCACATAGCGGTCGTAAAAATGCAACATTTAATACTCAATAATTGTGCATCCTTTTTGTATTTATTACATCACTCTTACCTTCAAAAACATTTTAAAAATGGTCTTCACGGGTTGTACGAGCGGAATTTTCTTATGATGAATGAATCTAACATTACCTCGTACTGTTTGTGGCTGTTTTGTCACGCTTCGTTTCTCAGCGTCACCTCTGCTCATCTGCCGAAAAGGGCCATTTACTTACATTTTGAGCCAAATGGTTGCTTTGCCAATTATGCCTACTTTTAGCTTCTCAATCTTGAAATATCCTTATGGTACGATATCTGTTAGTCGCAGTCGTGAGCTCAATGCTGCTCATTGGCTGTAGTCAATCAAAAAAAGAATCAACGGTTGTTGACTATGAAACGCTTGTAAAGGATGATGCTTTCAGAAATAGCATCTCTGAAGGGAAGTTCATCAAGCTAAGTGCAGGCCACACGTATTATACTTATGACAATCCGGATGCGGACACTGTTCTGGTAATGGTACATGGGTTCTCTGTGCCCTCCTATATCTGGGATTCAACTTATAATGCCGCAATTGCGAGAGGATATGCCGCACTTCGCTATGATGTGTACGGCCGCGGCTATTCTGATAATCCAGATGTGGCGTATGATGCTGCTTTATACGCTGGTCAACTCCAGGAGTTGTTGGACTCCCTTCACATCGATAATAAAATTAATTTGCTTGGTCTGTCATATGGCGGCCGTATTATCTCGGCATTTGCCTTTCAGTATCCTGACCGCATTCAAAATTTGATCTACGTGGATCCAGCTGGCTTCGAGACAGTAACGCCTGGTGGTGAATATCCTGCAATGGTATCAGAGGAGGATGTTGCAGCATTCAAGGCTACCGATGGGTATAAGTATATGGCAAAGGGACAGCTCACGGACTTCTATGATTCAATTTCATTTGTTGGATGGGATAAAAAATACGAGGAGATGATGAAGTTCAAAGGTTTTGCCAGGGCACTATTGTCGACTCGAAGAAGCAGTCCATCGATGGAGAATGAACATAAAGCAATCGCTGCCTCTGGCATTCCGGTGTTTTGTTTTTGGGGTGAGCACGACACTGTCGTGAGGTTGGATGAGGTGAAAGCCAACCTTTATGAGCGAATACCAAACGTGGAGTTGTTTGTGTTACCTGATGCGGGCCACCTGCCTCATATGGAACAGACTGCAATGTTCAACTCCATATTATTTGATCAAATTATTTGTTGCGAACACCCCCAGGTAAAACCATGACATTTCATTCTCTAATAGAGTCGTCTGAATTCAGGGCGGCTGACAAAGGCAAATCTTCAGGTTTTATTTCAGTTCCAGGAACGGAAGTAAAAATGCCTGCAACGATGATTAATGGCGCGGCTGAAGGAAAACAAATTCTGATTACCGGAGGGGTTCATGGTGGCGAGTATCCTTGTATCGAAACTGCGATTCAATTAGCAAAAGAAATCGATCCTGCTGATGTGTCAGGAAACATATTAATTATTCATCCCGTCAATGTGCCGGCATTCCTCGCAAAGCTACAATACTACGGACCTTATGATGGAAAGAATTTGAATCGCGTATTTCCGGGAAAAGCTTTGGGTACAACAAGCGAAAGAATTGCCTATACTGTCCATCAGTTTCAAAAAGCCGCAGACTTTTTTATCGATCTGCATGGTGGAGACATTCACGAATCACTGGTTCCGTTTGTGATCTATTCGAATCTTGGCGGCCCCGAGCTAGCTGAGCAATCAAAGGCAGCAAGCGCGGCTTTGGGATTTCCTTATGTGGTGGGTTCCGTGTCTGACAATGGTTCTATCGGTGCGGCAGCGGTGGCGGGTACGCCAGGATTTTTGGCCGAGTTGGGGCAAGGCGGGCGCTGGCGCCCCGAGGAAGTTAAGACCTACTGTGATGCAACGCTGAATGTGTTGAAGCACCTTAAAGTCCTGAAAACGCAACCGAACGTTAACGATAAGGTGGCATTTCTCTCCAAGATGCAGGTGTCCTTTGCCGGAAAGGATGGTTGTTGGTATCCTTCCATAAAATTGCAGGATGTGGTTAGCAAGGGCGACAAATTGGGCGAAATCAGAGATTTCTTTGGCAATGTTATTGAAGAGTATTTCGCAGAAAGCGGAGGGGTCGTTTTGTATTTAGTTACATCGCTTGCAATCGTCAGTGGCGACCCGTTGGCTGCCGTTGGGGTAGAATAAAATTTTCAGAATTTCAATTTTTCGTGGGTTCTAAAATTTCTAATCATTCATTAATATGAAATTAGTTGTTAGTCTGATCATCATATTGGCAGCAGTCTCAGTTGTTAGCGCACAAGAAATTGCGAAAGACAGTCTTTACATAGTAACGTACACCACTGGCGCCTCATGGGATTCATCAAAGGGCCCGGGCGAACAAACTTTCTTTAAAGAGCATTCTCAACACTTGTCTTCTCTTAGAAAAGAGGGTGTCATTACAATGGGGGCACGCTATGCGGATAAAGGGATAATTGTTATTAAGGCGAAATCATTTTCACACGCGCAGGAGATTGTAGCCAGTGATCAAGCCATCGCTAATCAATTATTCAATACAGACATCCAGAAGCTAAGCGTGTTTTATCCCGGGTGTGTGGAGCGCTGAACTATTGCCCTTTTTCAAATTGAAAAGAGATTGACTTGGCATGTCCGGAAACTACAGCCTCAAGTGAGTTGCCCTTGACATTGTACTCTATTTTTTTGGGGAAGTCGTGGCTTGGATTCTCGCAAACAAAGCCTGAGGGTGTCAACGCGGTGAATTCAAAGTAAACCGGTTCTTTATTCTCCGGGACATCTGCCACATAGTAAAGCTTGTTATCCTGTTCGATGATTTTTATGTTTTCAACAAAGGATGTGTCTGATCCTGTAAAGGAAACTCCCCAGCCCTGCCAGGTACCATCGGGCATTTGCTCCCAGCGCTCGTGTGCAGATTTCCCAGCCTTTACATTAGTTCGGTTCCATGAGCCCCGTAGCCAGTCAAGCTGATCAAGCTTTTTGGATTTGGGCTGGCTGCAGCAAAGGACGGATAGCACGGGAAATAGTAACAGGAATTGTCTCATATGCTTGAGTGTTCATAAACTATAAATGATCACGGGCTTTCGAACTGTTGTATCAACCACAATAGTCTAGACATTTAGTTAAATTGTGATTCTATGTCGCTGGAGCATGATGTAAAACAGGAATTTACCAATGAATATCAAAAGGCATTGGTAAATATTTTGTTCACCGGCAGTTGGTTGAACCAGAAGAACAGCGGGCATTTGAAGAAATACAATCTGACGCCAGAGCAATTTAATGTGCTTCGAATTTTGAGAGGAAGTCATCCTGACCCCATGCGCCTCACTGACATTTCCGATCGAATGATTGAAAAGAACAGCAACTGCACCCGACTTGTGGAAAAACTTCGGGTCAAGAAGTTAGTCAAAAGGGAGATCAATCCTTCAAATCGCAGGCAGGTTGAAATTTCGATTACTCAACCAGGCCTTAAAGTTCTGAGCGAAATCGATCGCGAGTACGACCAGTGGCTGACTATGCTTCATGGCATTTCGGAGGTTGAAGCCCGAGAATTGAATAGGCTATTGGATAAATTGAGGGATAAACCTATTCGATAACACTGGAACTTCTCCATTACATTGCTAAATTGGGAAAATACAATTTTTAGATGAGTACGGTATCTACGGATATGCTGGAAATGGCTGTGCGATTTGTAAACAGCACGTCTACGCATATTTTTTTAACAGGAAAGGCGGGTACAGGAAAAACCACTTTCTTAAAGAACCTTTCCGGTCGCACACACAAACAGTTTGTTGTGGTTGCTCCCACTGGAATAGCCGCACTTAATGCAGGTGGTGTAACTATTCATTCTCAATTTTTGTTGCCTTTGGGTTTGTTTTTACCTGGTAGGGATGGAGGTATTCACCTGAAGGATGGTGACAATTGTTATACCCAGGATATGCTGGCCAAAAAACATCCGCTCAATAGTGCGAGAAAGCAGGTCTTGCGATCCCTTGATTTGTTGGTAATCGATGAGGTGAGTATGCTTCGTGCAGATCTGCTTGATGCCATTGACTATCGACTCAGATCTGCTCGGGGAAATTTCCGGCAAAGCTTTGGAGGAGTGCAACTACTCATGATTGGTGACCTTTACCAGTTGCCACCGGTAGTAAGGAGGGCTGATGCAGAACTGTTGAGTAAGTTCTATGACACCCCGTGGTTCTACGAATCGAAGGCATTAAAGCAGGATAACTTCACTTATATCGAATTAGACAGGATTTTTCGACAGAGTGATACAAGTTTCATCAGCATTCTTAATAACCTCAGGTGCAATACTCCCTCTCATGAAGACGTGGAGATTCTCAATCGACAATTCAAATCTGCTGAACAAATTGATAGCCTGAATGAGGTAATCACACTTACCACACACAACTATAAGGCGGATGAACTAAATGCCCGCCAGCTTCGAAATTTGTCGACTAAGTCACACTTTTTTGATGCGCATATAGAAGGGGATTTTCCGGAGTCGATGTATCCGGTGCTATCCAGACTCGAACTGAAAGAGGGGGCTCAGATCATGTTCGTCAGAAATGATAATGAAGACCAGTTGTACTTTAATGGAAAGCTGGCGACTGTCACATCGATTGGGGATGATGAAGTCGTTGTAAAATTGTCTGATCAGGGAGCAACATTTACGCTGAAGACGGAAAAGTGGGAGAACAAGAAGTATTCTGTCAATCCAAACACAAAAAATCTGGAGGAAGAAGTCATCGGTTCGTTTGAGCAATTTCCGATAAAATTGGCTTGGGCTATCACCGTTCACAAAAGTCAGGGCTTGACTTTTGATAGGGCGATCATTGATCTGGAGCAAGCCTTTGCAGATGGTCAGGTGTATGTAGCGCTCTCACGACTGCGAAGTCTTGACGGACTCGTTCTGAGAAACAAGATCAGGCGTGAGGTGATCAGTACAGATCGATCAGTGGTATCCTTCAGTCAAGCCAATCATTTACCCGAACAGTTGCCACAGGTGATCAAAGATCAACAAATTAAATTTATAGCTGAGCTTATCGACTCCACATTTGATTTTGAATCCGTTGTTAAAGAAATAGGTGTTATCAATCGGTCAAAGAATGAGGTTGCCACCCTGGCTGAGGCTTCAATGCAGCCGGTGTTGGAACAGATCTCCAGAGCACTTATTTCAGAAAAAGAGAATACTGTCAAGTTTCGAAGGCAGCTTGCGGGATTGCTAAGTGCCAATGATTCTGAGGAACTGGTGAACCGGATAGAGAAAGGGAGTGCTTACTACAGGCAGTTGCTTTGGGAGAATGAGAAAAGTTTACTTCAACACATTGGCGAGATGCGTCAGCACAAAAGAGTGAAAGTCTATCTCAACAGCTTGGATGAGCTGGATCAGTTGATGATGAAAAAAATTTATCAGATTGACAAAACGCAGGGAATTATTCAATCTATTGTACAGAACAAAGAGGTATTTGATTTTAATGAAGAGTTGACAAGAATAAAAGCAGAACGGGAGGCCTTGCTATCTGATTTGAATAGTAGATACCCTCCGACTCAGAAAAAAGGGAAGCGGGGTGGAGGTAAATCAAAGTCGGGTAAACGAAAAGATGGGCTAAGTACCTATGACGTTACGCTTCAAATGCTTCATGCAGGCATGACCCCTCAGGCCATCGCCAGCGAGCGAGGACTGGTAGTTGGGACGATAGAAGGCCATTTGGCAAGGGCGGTGGAAGCCGGGAAAATAAAGATCTCGGATTTTATGACAGAGCTGGAAGTAAATGAAATCAATACGGCTATCGATGACCTTCAAGAAGGTTTTGAATCCAAAGCTTTGTTCAATAAGCTCGGGGGAAAGTATAGTTATGGACGACTACGCGCAGTGATGAATCATAGGAAACTATCATCTTAATTAAATTCGTGTTATCAACCCAGATCTTCATTCATCGCTGATGGTAAAAAGCTAATGGCTAAGATCGACTCGGAATAAGATCGGTGGCAGGCTTCGCTGCTAGTGATCCTACTCGTTTCTAAGTGTTGACGCGGGATTTTCTTTTATAATTCTCTTTAATTGTGACCCCACTGTAATTGAAACAGTAATTAACATAATTACCACAGCCACCATAAAAGGAATCGGTCCTGCAGCTTGCGGATCAGGATAAATAGTTTGAATCAATGAATTCATCAATATGAATCCAAGCGGTGCTCCTACAGCGAACGATATTCCAAGAATCCATACATAGTCTTTGTTCATCAAGCGGAAAATTTGCGAAATATTTGCACCAAAGACCTTTCTCACACTAAACTCTTTTAGCCTTCGGGTGATGTTAAATGATACCAAGCCAAACAAGCCGAGGCTGGCAAGGATCACCGTCAACCCACTAATAAACCCGATCAGTTTCAGGTTTGCATTGTTATCGCGATTGAAATCGCTGAAGACATCATCCTGAATGGTACCATTGTAAGGATCGTCAGGAGCAATTTCTGACCATGCTTGCTTAATTGACGATTCGGTTTGATTCAATTGACCCGGTTTTACTTTGATGGCGAGATATTGAAACTCATCATCGGGCACTATGTGGAAAATGATGGGGCCTAAGACATTGTAAAACCCATCGTAGTGAAAATCCTCAACGACTCCGATAACAAACATTTTGGTACTATCAAGTTCAAAAGTTTGATCCAGTGGTTCATCCCAGTTCATTTGTTCAGCAAACTTTTCATTGATAACCACCGACTCGCGATGATCTGACTCAATTTGTTCATCAAAGAATCTACCTTCTTTAAGACGGATATTCATCGTCTCCAAGTAATTAAAGCCCACTTTGAAATCAACTATATCCAGCTGTTGCTCGTGGTGGGTTACGAGTTTGTGCTGATAATAGAGGCCCACATGGTTTGCGGTTCCAGCCAAGCCAATCACATTTTCATTGTTAGTAAAGCGATCGCGCATAGCCAGGTATTTTTCTTTATCACCTGTCCTAACTGCCACGATTTGATCGTGATTATATCCCCAATCTTTATTCTTTAGATAAAGGCTATTATCAATAAATACAAATGCACCAACAATGGTCGTAAAGGCGAGAACGAATTGGGAGGTTAGTAAGATTCGGCTTAACAGACTTCGTTGCCCAAATTTTTCTTTTCCGCGCAAAATCGAAATTGGTGTAAAGGATGCGATATAGAATGCCGGATACGCACCAGATATGAAGCCTATAAATAGCAACAGGCCACCAAAAAATAAAAAAATGACATTGCCAGATGAGAAATGGAAGGGAATGTTCACGGGGTATAACGAGTTGAAACCTGGGAGAAGGAATATATAAGAAATAAGACATCCAACAGCCATTGAGATACTGCACAACAGAAAGTTTTCGGTCAGAAATTGTTGAATGATTTCTTTTTTTCGCCCTCCAATAACTTTACGAATACCAATTTCTTTAAGGCGCGTTGCTACCGTGGCGATTGAAATATTCATGTAATTAAAACTCGCCAACAAAAGCAGTAGCCCCGAGACTACACTTAGTGCAATAAGTCCAGCAGGATGGGCTCCATTTGAAACCGCGCTGACAATGGTGTTTCCCTTGAGATTAAGTCCTTCGAGCGGGTGAAATTGAAAGTCAGCAATTTGCCACTGAGGCGAAGCCTCATTTTGAAGCACTTTGTATTTGTCCATTGCTCCAGCGACTACAGAAACTGACGTAGAAGGCTTAAGCATAATGAAAGTCGCATCAGTTTGATATGTCCAATCATAATTTTCTTTGAACTTCAGATCCTCAAATTTTTGCATGGATATTAGAATTTGAGGATAAAGACTTGACCCGGATGTCCTGTCGATGACCGCTCCAATGGTGAATTCTATCTTACGTGTTTCATCAAACTTGATTGTTATCTGTTGTCCGATAGGATCTTCACTTCCAAAATATTTGTCAGAAATTTCTTTGGTGATGATAATCTGAGAAGGACTATTTAAAGCAGCGCGGTCACCTTTGAGAACCGGAAAGGAAAACATATTCATGAAATCTTTATCAACAAACCACAGGGATTCGTTGAACACCGTTTCGCCCCTTCTTACCGCACCTCCATCAAATTCAATTCTTACAACTGATTCGATTGCTGTTTGTTCAGCGGCCAAGAGAGGTCCCAGGACGATAGGTGTATCACTCCAGTCTTCAAGGCCAACCTCAGTTTTTATTCGGTTATCCGTTCTTATTCGGTTAGTTAACTGGAAAATTCTCTGTTTATTAACATGAAAACTGTCAGCGCTTATCATGTTGTCGACAAACACAAATGTTGTAATGGTAACACCAAGTGCAAGTGAAAGCCCGAGAATATTTATTGTGCTGTTGAGGCGGTGTCTAAGTGCATTTCTAAATCCAACAGTGAGATAACTTTTGAACATCGTCATAGTATTTGATGAGTATGTTGTTTTTGATCGTTTGATATTTGACCATCTGAAGAATCGGATGACGTCCCAGATGAAGAACACTTTCGCCTGCAATGGGCCGCTGTCGCGAACTCTCTTTTGAAAAAGCTCGTGCGCATCCCCTTGGACTTCCTCAACGATATCGGGGTTACAATACCAACTCAAGAAGTTGTCAGCCCATCGTGGAGGGGTGATCACGCGGGGAGGGTGTTAAATTGAAGTGCCACTTTTGGAATCCGGTTGTAAAGTTGAGTGCGCAGATCGTTGGCTTCATCCAAAGCCTTTTTACCCATCGATGTCAGGTGAAAGAATCTTTTCCTACGGCCACCGCGCTCGGCTGTCGCTCCGCCCATTGATGAACTGATGAATCCTTTTTCCTCTAATCGCTTAAGCACCGCGTGAACTGCACTGATATTGAGCTTGCGCCCGACCTGATTTTCAATCTCATCCTGAATACTTACACCATAGGCGCGATCATACAGTACACCCACGGTCAGCAGGATGAGTTCTTCCAGTTCTCCTAAATAAGTTCCTTTCATATTGGTTTGGCAGATAAGTTCTACAAACGTGAATGTAATAGGTATGTTTCACATTTGTAGAAATAATAAATGGTCATTTCGGCCCACGTGGGGCTGGAACTTCTCACAATAAATAATTGTATATACAATAGTTGTATATAAGTACATTGAAACTCGACTCATTTAATACCTTTCAGAAATATGAAAACAACAATTCACAGGGCCAGTACCCGCGGCCATGCCAACCACGGCTGGCTTGACACCAATCACACCTTCAGTTTTGCGCATTATTACAATCCAGAGCGGATTCACTTTGGCGCGCTGCGCGTGCTAAATGATGACTTCGTGGAGGGAGGTATGGGCTTTGGCACTCACCCTCACGACAACATGGAGATTATTTCTATTCCGTTGGTGGGGGACCTGGAACACAAGGATAGCATGGGCAACACCACTGTTATCAGCCAAAATGATGTTCAGATCATGAGTGCAGGCACGGGTGTGCAACATTCTGAGTACAATAGAAACAAAGACAAGAAAGTTAACTTTCTGCAAATTTGGGTATTCCCTAAAGAAAGGAACATCAAACCCCGCTATGATCAAAAGACCTTCGATCCACAAGCTCGTGTTAATACTCTTCAAGAGATTGTTTCTCCGGACGGGAGGGAAGGAGTTCAGATCAATCAGGATGCGTGGTTCCACATGACAAGCTTGCAGGTTGGTAGGGAAATCACTTATGATTTGAAAAGAAAAGGGAACGGACTCTACATTTTTGTTCTTAATGGCGACCTGACACTAGCTGGGGAAAAACTTGGAAGACGTGATGGTATCGCCATCGAAGGTGTAGGGCAAGTCACTTTGAAAGCTGAATCGGATGCTGAGGTTTTGGTGATGGAAGTGCCTATGAGATAAGGAAAAGCAGATTTTTCTATGATTTTCTGCTCAATTAACTGTTTAAACAGAAACCTGGAGGATTCGACAAGAGCATTCATAATGTAAGTAAAACAGCCTTTTCAAACGTTTTCGAATAGGTTTTGTGGCATAGTTTGTGGTACTTGTACCCGCATAACCAACTTTTTTACCATCATGAAAAAATGCTTACTAGTCCTTACCCTGGTCGGTGCTGGTATTTTGACTTCGAACGCGCAGGTGCTGAAGATCAATATATTTAGCCCAATTGTGAAAACCTTTAATGTTCAGTACGAGCAAGCTGTGTCAGCTACCAGCAGTTTCCAACTGGGTGTATTCTACACTGGCTACTCAACCGGTGGCACATCGTTCAAAGGTCTTGGCATTACTCCAGAGTATCGGTTTTACTTGTCAGACACTGAAGCACCACAAGGTGTTTACGTTGCACCTTTTGTTCGGTACATGAATTTTAAACTTGAAGAAGATGACGTTTCCAACAGCAAAGCAGACTTTAATGCTTTTGGAGGTGGATTGATTTTAGGAAAGCAGTGGATATTTAAGGAAAAGATTGCACTTGATATTTTCATTGGACCAATCTACACCTCGGGAAACGTGAAGGTCACATCTGGATCGGATACATTTGATACCGGTGCATTTGATGGCTTCAGCGTTAGAAGTGGCCTTTGCTTTGGCTACAAGTTCTAGAAATCTCAGACTTAGATCAGAAAAAAGGGGCGTGCGCCCCTTTTTTTTATTCATTTTTTAGCGCTTGCGCTGGATTGATTTGACGCAGTGAAAAATATTTGCTGAATCCAATGCCACTTATTGCTACCATCACTCCTGCAAACGCCAATACAAACCACCAAAGGTTTATATCAGTGCGATAGCTAAAATTGTTCAACCAATCCGACATTACATTCCAGACAATTGGAATAGCAATGACAAATGCTATCGCTATCAATCGGTAGTATGATTTTGAAAATAAGATGAGTAAGTCCTTCGCGGCAACTCCAAGTACTTTTCGTATGGCGATTTCCTTGGTCTTGTTCTCAATGCTAAACGAAATCAAACCATACACACCGAACAAGGCAAAGAAAATGGCGATGGCGCTAAGAGTAGACACTATGCTTCGCACCCGAGATTCCGATTCATAAAGCCGATTAATATTGTCGTCCATAAATGAATATTCGAATGGAATATCACCGAGTACTCGCTCATAGGCACTTTTCACGGAAGCCAGCGATTGCTGTAAATCAGTACCTGAAACCTTAATAGCCAGTTGGTTCATTTTTGACTTGTCGGTAATGATGAGGACCAGTGGACTTACTTCGTGGTGTAGGGACATGTAGTTAAAATTGTCGACTACACCACCCACTGCTTGTTTCCTATTTCCTCCATAGGGTGAAAAAGATTTTCCAACGGCAACATCCCACCCTATGTAGTCACGGGCTGCCTGATTGAGCAGGTACACGTCTTCACTAGAATTAACAATTTGTTTTATATCACCCTCCAGCAGATCGATGTTCATGGTTCGAAGGAAGTCTTCATCAACCGAAATGATAAACATGGACATTGGCTCGGTTTGCCCTTCCCACCACACCGTTTGATTCCAGTTGGTGGTGCCAGGTGTAAAACTGGTTGAAGCGACATTTTGAACATCGGATGACTGAAGCAATTGGTTTTTTAATTCTTTCGTCTGGTCGACTGAAATAGATGAACTCAGAGGTACCGTTAAGATTTGATCGTGGTCGAATCCGAGATTTTTATTTTGAAGGAAATTCATTTGGCTGCTGATAATCAGGCTGCACACGATTAAAATGATTGAAATGCTGAATTGAACGAACACCAATGCCTGCTGTAGACTCAGTCCCTTACTTTCACTTTTCAGACTGCCTTTTAAGATGGATGAAGTTCGATAGCCATTGACATAGAAAGCCAGATAACTTCCTGAAATCAACCCTACGGTGGCCATTGACCCAATGATAAAAAGTAAAAAGTTTGAATCGGTGTAATTAGTCTGGATGGAAGAGTCGAACAGGGAATTTACAAAAGGAAGAAATGCCTCGAGTAAGAGCAGACCAAAAGCCAAAGCCATGAAGGACGCCAGTAGACCTTCATTAATAAATTGAAATATGAGCTGTGACTTGTTGGCACCTACGGCTTTTCTCACTCCGATTTCCTTGATGCGTCTGATAGAGAGAGCAATAGACAAATTAATGTAGTTGATGCACGCGATCGCAAGAAGACTTAATGCGATGGTCGTAAACACATAAATGTATTTTTTATCGTATGATGGCTTTTGATTTCCGCGGTTGTATTTGAAATGAGCATCTGAAAGCGGTTGGAGATTTATTCTTTCGAATGTTACCTCTTCGGAGTCAGGCAGGCTGTGTTTAGCTGACTGAATTTTTTGCGAAAGCTCAGTTGCATTTGTTTGGTCGTTTACTAGTAGATAGGCAAAGTAATTATACATTCCCCATGAAGTCGAGTAGCCTTCTCCAAGCACTCGATCCAGGTTTTCGAAAGAGATAATGTAGTTGAATGTAAAATGAGATTGCTCAGGGACATCTTCAACCACTGCACCAACCTGAAAGTCTAATTGCTCATCTTTTAGGGAGATAATTTTTCCAAGCACATCTGTTGATCCAAAAATCTTGAGGGCGATGGATTCAGTAATCACTACAGAGTTTAAGTCGGTCAGCGTTTTTATTGGGTCGCCATTTATGACAGGGAAGCTGAAGACATTAAACAGTGATGGATCTGCCATGAGGAAATCTTTCTCCAGGAAGGAATCGTCCTCATGTGTTACCAACACGTTCGGATTGTAGGATACATTAGTAAATCTGACATAATCATCAATGCCAGGGATTTGGCTCTTGAAGAGTGGAGGCATAGGTGCTGCTACTTTTACCCAAAATTGTTCGGTACTGGGATCGCCAGCGACAAGTCGGTAAATGGATTTATAATTGGTGTTGAACCGATCGTAGCCCAGTTCAAACTGAATGTGGAGGTAACACACAGCGCAACACGCGAGACCAAAAGCAAGCCCGAAAATATTAAGCAGGCTGCTTTGCTTGTACTTTAACAGATTTCGAAAGGAAACTTTCAGGTAGTTAATAAGCATGGCTAATTGATTTGTTCTGATTTTATTTTCGTTGCCGCCCATTAGTGGCAGCCGCATTAACTTTAGCACTTCCCAAAGAACCAGAACATCTGCCCTCTTCCTGCCATGAGATCGTTCCCATTCACTATGCATCTCGTGAATATCTCCTTCGATGTCCTCCAGATATTCTGGTTTTATCACCCACCTGAGGATGAAGAGCGCAACATTTTTCATGAAACTTCGCCTTTAGATCTCCAGCGAAAGACCGGGTGAAGCATTCCATAGTTGCAGGCGAACATTCATAGTATAGGTGAGGGCTTTTTTCCCATGTGCAGTGATGGAAAAAAAACGTTTGCGCTTTCCGCCACGCTCAGCCGTTGCCTCACCAAGGGTGGATTTCACAAATCCTTTGGATTCCATTCTCCTAAGGGCGGTTTGTAGCGCACCCATGCTTACCGTTCGTGATAATCTCTTTTCAATGTCCTTTTTAATGGACACGCCATAACCGTTCTCCAGTATCGAAACCGTTAGCAAAACGATCTCCTCAAATTCGCCCAAGTGGTATTTTTTCATTATTTAATTCTAAATGTATATAAAATAAGCCACCATCAAAACAGTCAAGTGGTTTTAGTTGCTCAGGAAACTGTAAAAAGGTAGCCGTGTCCCTTAATAGTAGTGACCTTGATGGAGGGATCCGGTTTCAGATATTCGCGCAGCTTGGCTATGTAAACGTCCAGGTTTCGAGAGTTAAAGAAAGAATCGTCACCCCAAATTTTCATCAGAATGTCCTTTCGAAGTATTTGAGTGTTTTTGTGCGTCAGCAAAAGATGGAGCAGTGTGGCT
This sequence comes from Cyclobacteriaceae bacterium, assembly GCA_020436085.1. Classification (GTDB taxonomy): domain Bacteria; phylum Bacteroidota; class Bacteroidia; order Cytophagales; family Cyclobacteriaceae; genus ELB16-189. The sequence goes on along the minus strand of JAGQYM010000025.1, from coordinate 15,368 downwards.
TCGCGGTGCGAAAGTTTCCTTTCAAATCCTTCCATTTTCAATTCGTATCTCAATGGCAGAAATTCAAATCGTCCAAACTTGATCGATTCCGGAAGTGATGACGACTTGTTGTTCGTTAATTGAAGCAGGTTGTTAATTCTTACTAATAGTTCTTCAACGCTGAATGGCTTTTTGATATAATCGTTACCCCCAGATTCGAATCCTTTTAGTACATCATGAGTTTGCGTTTTTGCTGTCACAAAAATGATGGGCACATCCGCCCTCACATTTCTGATTTCTTTTGCTATTGCATATCCGTCTTTGCCAGGTAACATAACGTCCAGCACACAGATATCTGGTTCCACTTTTTTGAATAGCGCTATCGCATCAGATCCATCATCGGTCATCGATACGGAAAAATCTCTGCTTTCTAAGCTTTCCTTAACGATTCTACCCAAGAAGGGCTCATCTTCTATGTACAACAGTTTATTTCTTCCCATGCTTAGGCAGTGTAACGGTGAAGGTACTCCCGTTTCCAGGTTTGCTTTGAACGGAGATTGATCCCTCATGATTTTTGATGACCTGACCAACATAACTCAAACCTAAACCGTATCCCTTCACAGCGTGAAGATCGCCAGTTGGAACGCGGAAAAATTTTTCAAATATTTTTTTATGATAAGATTCTGGAATTCCAATACCATTGTCTGCAATTGAGCAGGTGACGGCATTCTTGGATTCAGAAAGGGTGATATTTAATGTTGGCGACTTCGGAGAATATTTCAGTCCGTTGTCAAGAAGATTAAAAAGCATGTTAGATAAATGATCTTTGTCACCAAAAATTTGAAAGCCATTCCCCGACTTTGAAATTGAAACGCTAGCGCCCTTCTTGTCAGCGATTAACCTGAAGGATTGCGCTACCTCTTCTACTAATTGACCAAAATCGAGTTGTCCTTTATTAAATACAGTGTCACTGTTTTCTGACAGTGATGCACTTAATACTCGCTCCGTCAACATCGTTAGCCTTCGCAATTCATTTTCTGCTATCTCCAGATATTCTCGTGATGTATCAGAATCAAATTGGCCTTTGAAATTTTTAAGCCCTTCCAATGCTACACCGACCGTAGTGATTGGAGTTTTAAGTTCGTGCGAGATATTGCTGATCAATCCGTCTTTGATACCTACAAGCCTTTGCTGTAGTAGCAGGTTACGATAGAGGAGGGTGAACGAGCCGATCACCAAAAGTGTCAGTGCCAGCGAAAATAAAATCTGAGGACTGATATTGCCGAGTATTAGCCAGTTGATGTTGTCAAATTCGATTTTAAAAATTCCGCTGGGAGTTCGTATCGTGCTTTCTGAAAAGATAAATCTGGAATGATCAGCGCCCTCTTCTGCAATCAGAGCGAGGTGGACAGGTTGATCGATTCCGACTTTCTGTAATTCCTCACGATATTTCTCCTCTATTACTTTATGGTCCAAGGTGTCAATTTTAAAACGAACTGTGAAATTTCTCCGGTGAGGAATTATAGTGTCATCCTTGGTGGGGGCGATCAGAACATGTGCATTTGACGTGCTATCCACCAACACCTGGATCATTCGCCCATGTTTTATCCAGGCTGAATCAGTTCGTGTTTGTGACGTCAAGTCAACGTTCAGAAGTGTTTTTTGAAGAAGGGAGTCATTGAGTTCGAAAACTGTATTGCGAAACAGCATATGAGTTTCGCGCTGGAATCGGGACAACTCATTGTTATATTCCATTCGCAACCAGAACAATTCTAGCGCAAGCAGCAACACAATGCTGGAGACAATAGCGACAAGAGTAATCGAATTCGAACGGCTTTTCACTTTGTAAAGGTACGTTTCAATTCATCTAGTGGATTCGATTTTAACCTTAATTAACATTGCTTACAGGTCATTTAACTAACGTCTGCGTGGTGCTCACGTAAATTTCGAAGTACAGAAATAGTCAAAAAACCGAAATAACATGAGAGTACCTTTTACCATCGCAGCATTCACATTGCTGCTAACAGTTTTCAACGCTCGTGCACAAAGCGTGCAGGGTGAAATTATCTACGAGTCAAAGATCAACATGCATCGTAGACTACCCCCGGAAAGTGAGGAAATGAAAAAAATGCTTCCGGAATTCAGCGTCTCAAAAGAACAGTTGATATTCTCAGCGAATGAGTCGCTTTACAAACCTATTATCGAGGATGATCCGGAAACGTTTGACGGAGGAGGTGTAAGCATTCAGATGGCTAAACCCTACTTTGAAAACTACCTGAATAGTGACACAAAACAAATGATATCAAAGCGAGAGTTCATGGGCAAGAGCTTTTTAATCGAAGACGCATTAATTGTGCGGCCCTGGAAATTTGCCAACGAAACAAAAACAATTCTCGGGTATGAGTGCAAACAAGCTTACTACACAACAGAAGACACCAACCAAACAATTACTGCATGGTACACATCAGCGCTGAGGCCGTTTCTCGGACCAGGCACATATGGATCACTACCTGGAGCAATTCTGGCACTTGATATCAATAATGAAGACCAGGTGTATGTAGCCACTAAGATAGAGTTGCGTGAATTGAAGAAGAACGAAATAAAAATCCCCAAAGGGGGAGAAGTGACTACTGAAGAAGGTTTCCAGAAGATGCGGGATGAGAGAATAAAACAGATGGGTGGACACGGTGGTGTGGTAATCAGAAACTAGGGTTGTAATTCTATTTGAATGTCGATGAAGAAGTTTCAAATTTTTTTAGTGCTGATATTTTTGGCCACAGCGGCTCTGGCACAGCGATCTACAATCACCGGACGGGTGGTGGACACGCTGGCGGTATCGTTGCCCTCATCGACAGTGATGTTGTTGAGTGCGGCTGATTCAACGCTCGCCAATTTTTCAGTGACCAATCAGGAGGGTAATTTTCAGATCAAGGGTGTGCAAAATGGGAACTATTTGCTGCGCGTCACTTTCGTTGGTTTTCAAGACTACCGATTGCCGATAAAGATTGCCAATGCCGATGTGAATACAGGAACACTTAGAATGTTGCCTAAAACACGTCAGTTGGATGAGATTATTATTGAGGGGGAGAAGGCACCTGTTACCGTTAAGCGAGACACAATTGAGTTCAATGCAGGGTCATTTAAAACCAAGCCCAATGCTAACGTGGAAGATCTTTTGAAAAAGCTTCCCGGTGTTGAAGTGGACAATGATGGCACCGTGAAAGCGCAAGGTGAGGAGGTACAACGTGTGATGGTAGATGGTCGTGAATTTTTTGGACGAGATCCAAAGTTGGCAACCAGAAATCTTCCGGCTGATGCAGTGGACAAGGTTCAGGTGTATGACAAAAAATCAGATCAGGCGGTTTTTACCGGCATTGATGACGGCCAGCGTGAGAAGACAATCAACCTCGAGTTGAAGGAGGAAAAACGAAATGGTGCTTTCGGTACACTTATGGCGGGAGGTGGCACCACAGATCGATATGAAGGAAAGGCGAGCATCAACAAATTCAGTAAAACAAAGCAGCTTTCATTTTTGGGCATGGGAAACAATACCAACGACCAAGGATTTTCATTGGATGAGTATATGAACTTCACCGGAGGATCGCGGAACATGATGGGCGGTGGTGGCACGATGCGCATTCAATTGAACAGCGACAATCTTAATGGTATACCCCTGTCAATGGGAAACAATCAAAATGGAATCACGAGCAATTTTGCAGGAGGCCTCAACTTCAACAAGGATTTTAACAAGGACACGAAAGCCGGAGGTAGTTATTTCTTCAATCATACCGATCAGGATGTAAGTACAAACCTTGAAAGGATTAATTATTTACCTGCTGGTAATTATATCTTCAACCAAAATAGTCGGCAAAAGAATTTGAGTGATAACCAACGCGTCAATCTTCAGCTTGATCACAACATCGATTCTGCCAACTCGATTAAGTTCATATTAAATGCGGCCAACTCAGAGACCACCAATACTACTTTTAGTCAAAGTCAGACAACAGACACGGATGGCGTATTGCAGAACGAGAGTGAGCGAACCACACGAACTGATGGGTCGGGATATAACTTAAGTTCGGATTTTCTTTATCGTCATCGTTTCCCCAAGAAAGGTCGCTCAATTTCTACTAACCTCACTTTTGGATTTAATGACTTCGAAAGCACAGGCAACATCGGATCTCTTAATTCATTTTACACAGGTAGTTCTGAGACGAGAAATATTCTGCAGGACAATACGCAAGCCAATAATGCTCTTAATTATGGCGTCAATGCTTCTTACACTGAGCCATTGGGCGGCAGAAAATACCTTGAGGTGAACTACAACTACCGTGTAAATAAGAACGATGTAGACAGGCGAGTTTGGGATGCAACCGGAAGTCAGCCCGTTTTTGATTCCTTATTAAGTAATAAATACTCAAGTCAGTATACATACAACAGACCCGGTATAAATCTTCGACTGATCAGGCGGAAATTCAATCTCATGGTCGGTGCGGCATGGCAAAATACAACACTAGCGGGCGATTTACGCTATCAAGAAGTTGAGATCAATAAGACGTTTGAAAACGTTCTTCCTGTGGTGCGGTTCAATTATGACTTTTCAAATTTTAAGCATTTCCGACTCGACTACGAGACTTCGATGCAGGAGCCTACCATTCAGGAGCTACAACCTGTGATTAATAATAGTGATCCGTTAAATATTTCAGTAGGAAATCCAGATTTGAGACCCGGGTATTCACATCAAATCAGGGGTAACTTCACAATGTTTGATCCGGCATCATTTATCAGCATGTTCACATTTGTCACAGTAGACTATACAACAAATGCCATCTCCACTTCTCAACGAGTTGATAACAATCTGGTAAGAACAACTCAGCCTGTTAATGTGCGCGACAATATGTCGGTGAATGCGTCAGTTCATTTTGGGTTTCCTATCAAAAAAATAAAAAGCCGATTCACGCTAATGAGCGATATTACCTCTCAGCGGGGCATCAACCTTTTGAATGATGTGGAGAATACTGTGAGGAGACAAACCATTGGTGGTACTGTTCGCTATTCGTATTCATTAGATGAGAAAGTGAACGTTGATTTGAGTACTTCAGTGCAGCAACAGCGATCCGTCTACGACTTTGATGTGGCTGATCAATTGTTTCTTAATAAAACTTATGAAGCCGAGGCGAATGTGAAATTTCTCAAGAATTATCAATTCAATCCAAACTTCAGGTTTTTGGACTATGCCAGTCAAACAACTGATTTTAGCCAAGCCGTTCCATTGTTAGATATTTCTGTATCCAGATTTTTTCTGAAGAACAATAGTGGAGAACTTAAGTTCGGGGTCAGAAACTTGATGGATAGAAACATCAGCGTGGTGCAAACGGCAAACACCAACTATCTGGAACAACGCACTTCGAATAACCTGGGCCGATTCTTCATGATCACATTTACGTATGCTCTGAATAAGCAGTTGAATCCTATGAATGGAAGACGAGGGCATATGATTCGCAGATAAAGATTTGTTCATGTCTCGGCTTTGATCGAAAACAAGTATTAGTCTTATCTTTGAAGTATGAGGCTGATACTTGTTTTTGTTTTCATACTGAGTATGACAAATTATTCCGAACTCCAGGCGCAAAAACTTCCAACCTTTGATGTGCAAGGTCACCGTGGTGCGCGCGGTCTTAAACCTGAAAACACGATTCCAGCTTTTATTCTTGCCCTCGATTCTGGCGTGACAACAGTGGAACTGGACTTAGCCGTTACTAAAGACGGTAAATTGGTTGTGTCTCATGAGCCGTGGATGTCGGCAGATATTTGTCTGAACCCTGCCGGTGAAGAAATCACTTCGAAGGAAGAGAAGGGCTACAATATTTATCAGATGACCTATGCTGAGGTCCAACAATTTGACTGTGGCTCGCGCGGGAATAAGCGATTTCCCGAACAAGAGAAGATTAGCACCACCAAGCCATTGTTAAGTGATGTGATCGTAGCAATCGAGGATCACATCAAAAGTTACACCCGATATGAAGTTGACTACAATATAGAGATCAAGAGTGACGAAGAGGGCGATAATAAATTTCATCCCGATCCGGCAAGATTTTCCGATATGGTGTATGAGCTAGTAGATCAGTACTTACCAATGGAAAGAGTAATAATTCAATCTTTCGACTTTCGTGTGTTGAAATACTGGCATGAGAAGTATCCCGATATCAGGCTTGCAGCCCTTGTTGAAAATCTTAAGTTGGTAGACGCTAATCTCAAGGATCTTGGGTTTGAGCCCACAATTTATTCACCGTACTATAAGCTGCTGAATAAATCGAAGGTAGATGCTTTGCATAAAAGGAAAATCAAAGTAATCCCCTGGACTGTCAACGAAATCCCAGAGATGTTGGCATTGAAGGGAATGGGAGTGGATGGGTTCATCACTGACTACCCTAATCGAGCGAAGCAGTTCACGCACACATTGAATATTGTGCCCAAGGGCAAATAGAAACTCCTTCGGCATTACCGAGTGAATTCTGTATTCTTGCACTTCGAATCAATTACCTATTTATGGCTAAGAAAAAATATGACGTATACGGCATGGGAAATGCCTTGGTGGATATCGTCACCGAAGTGGACAATGATTTTTTTGCAAAAAATAATATTGAAAAAGGCGTGATGACGCTGGTGGATGAAAAGCGGCAGCTTGAGTTGATGAAGGTGATTGACATGAAAAAGAGCCGGATGTCGGCCGGTGGATCAGCAGCCAACACGCTTATCGGCTTGAATCAGTTCGGGGGCAGTGGCTTTTATACTTGCCTGGTGGCGCACGATGAACTTGGAAAATTCTTTTTGGAAGACCTCAAGAGAAATGGGGTAGACACCAATCTAACATACGATAACTGCCCTCCGGGACATTCCGGGCGATGTCTGGTAATGACCACACCAGATGCCGACCGAACGATGAATACTTTTCTGGGCATGAGTTCTTTTCTCACCACAGAGCATGTCAATGAGCAAGCGATCATAAACTCTCAATATGTCTACCTCGAAGGGTATTTGGTAGCAAGTCCAAAGGGAACAGATGCCTTGATTGAGGCGAAAAAGATTTCCGAAAAGAATAATGTGCACACTGCGCTTACTTTTTCCGATCCTAATATGGTCAAGTACTTCTACAAGAATTTTGAACAGGTTATTGGCGCAAGTGTTGACTTACTGTTTTGTAATGAAGAAGAAGCTCTCACGTTTACCGGGGTAGACACTTTGGAGGAAGCGCGTCAAAAATTAAAAGAAATAGCTAAAAGGTTTGCGATTACCCTCGGTGCCAACGGAGCTCTGATCTATGATGGCGACACCTTTATTGAAATTGAACCGTATAAAGTAAGAGCCGTGGACACAAATGGAGCGGGAGATATGTTTGCAGGTGCATTTTTGTATGGCATCACACACGGGCACAGTTACGCTGAGGCAGGGAAAATTGCTTCACTGGCGTCATCCAGGGTGGTGTCACAATTTGGACCGCGGCTGGAACCCAAACAGTCAAAGAAAGTTTTGAAAGACCTGATAGGATTATGAAATCACTAAGAAGGACACTTTTTGCAGTTTTTGCGGTAGCGACATTTGTTGCTTTTGGTCAGGCTCCGAAAATCGAGTTTACTGAATATGATCTGAGCAATGGACTGCACGTGATCCTTCATCAGGACAATACTACCCCGATTGTTGCAGTGTCGGTGTTGTATCATGTAGGTTCAAAGAATGAAGATGCTGAACGAACTGGTTTTGCGCATTTTTTTGAACACCTGCTTTTTGAAGGATCAGAGAATATCAAACGTGGTGAATTTGATAAATACATTACCAATGCGGGCGGAACGAACAATGCCAATACTTCTAATGATCGTACGTTTTATTATGAGATACTCCCTTCCAATCAACTCGAACTCGGATTATGGTTAGAGTCAGAGCGCATGATGCACGCGAAGATTGAGCCAGAAGGCGTAGAGACGCAACGTGAAGTGGTGAAAGAAGAAAAGCGGCAGCGAATGGACAACCAGCCTTATGGAAGCATTCTGACAGAAATTTTAAAACATGCCTATACTGTTCATCCTTACCGTTGGCCAACAATAGGATCACTCGACCATCTCAACAAAGCAACACTTGAGGAGTTTATTGATTTTTATCACACCTATTATGTGCCGGAAAATGCAACGCTATCTATTGCGGGTGACATTAATATAGAGGAGGCTAAAAAATCGATTGATAAATATTTCAAGGACATCAAACGAGGATCGAAGCCAGTGCCGCGGCCAAATGTTATCGAACCACCTCAGACGAAAGAAGTTCGTGATGTAGTGTTTGATAACATTCAGTTGCCGGCCGTGATTGAGGCATATCATATGCCTGAGCAAGGAACGGATGATGCCTACGCACTTTCAATGCTCAGTACATTGTTAAGTGGTGGCCAAAGTTCGAGAATGTATAAGGCATTAGTTGATGAACAGAAGAAAGCATATGCTGTGCAGGCGTTTCCTTTTGCATCAGAGGATCCAGGATTATATATCATTTTTGGCCTATCCAATATTGGAGTGCCCGTTGAAGAGCTAGAGGAAGCCATGAATGCAGAGATCACAAAAGTGCAGAAGGAGTTGATCTCGGAAAACGAATTTCAAAAAATTAGGAATCAGATCGAGAGCGATTACGTGCAAGGCAACTCATCAATGATTGGCATTGCCGAGCAACTGGCGGACTATCATGTTTATTATGGTGATGCCAACCTGATCAATACCGAACTGGATCGTTACAAGAAGATTACGCGAGAAGATTTGCAGCGGGTCGCAAAAAAATACCTGGTTCCGGAAAATCGCGTGGTGTTGCATTACCTTCCTAAATCTGCTCAGCAGAAGCCCGGAGACACTCAACTGAAGTCTGACAATTAAGCTGAAGAAACTCATGCGTTTAGTTTATTTTCTCTCAACACTTGTACTCGTTAGTTCGACTGTACTAGCCCAGGTAGACAGGTCAAAGGCTCCGGCTCCAAAGCCTGCCAGGGAAATCAAAATTGGTGAATACCAGTCGTTTACGCTCAAAAATGGACTACAGGTTTTTGTTGTTGAAAACCACAAGTTGCCACGGCTTCAGGTCTCTATTCAACTTCTTCACGATCCGATACTAGAGGGAGACAAAGCAGGGTACGTGTCGTTGGCGGGCGACCTGATCGGTACCGGCACAACATCAAGATCAAAGTCTCAACTGGACGAAGAAGTTGATTTTATCGGAGCCTCGTTAAACACAAGTTCTTATAGCATGTATGGCTCCAGCCTGACGAAGCACTCTGAGAAACTTCTCGAGCTATTTACGGACGTATTATATCACCCGGCATTTCGTCAGGAAGAACTTGATAAGTTAAAAACACAAACCATATCTGGAATTGCAGCCAGCAAGGATGATCCTGAAGCCATTGCGGCTAATGTTCGAAGTATGTTGATTTACGGTAAGGATCATCCTTACGGGGAGATAGCAACAGAGGCCACCGTGGATGCTATTACCATCGAGGATTGTCAGAATTATTATCAAACCTATTTCAAGCCCAACAATGCCTACCTTGTAATGGTAGGGGATATCTCCCTGAAAGAAGCAAAGCGTACCGCGGAAAAAAACTTTGAGGTCTGGCAGTCAGGTGAAGTTAAGCCAATAAAGTATGATGTGCCGAAGCAACCTGAGAAGACATTTGTCGCCCTTGTAGACAGGCCTGCGTCAGTGCAGTCAATTGTGAATGTCGCTTATCCTGTCAATCTGGAGATCGGTTCCGATGATGCCATGAAGGCAAGAGTGATGAATCATATTCTTGGCGGTGATTTTTCTTCAAGGCTTAATCAAAACCTAAGAGAAAAGCATGGGTATACCTATGGTTCTGGCTCGCAGATCAGCAGTGATCGGTTGGTTGGAAGGTTCACAGCTTCTGCCAGCGTGCGAAATGAAGTCACCGACAGTGCTGTATTTGAAATCATGTCCGAATTAAAACGCATAATGAGGGAACCTGTATCGGATAATGAATTGAAAGCCGCAAAGGCATCCATCGCAGGATCATTTGGCCGTTCTCTGGAACACCCGCAAACTATCGCCAGTTTTGCTGTGAACACCGCCAGATATAATCTTCCGAAAGATTATTACTCAAGTTATTTGCAACGACTAGATGCGGTTACAATTCAAGATATTCAATCAATTGCATCGAAATATATCCAGCCCGATCATGCCTATATAGAAGTAGTAGGCAAGGGTAGCGAGGTCGCAGAAAAACTGAAGCAGTTTGGCGAGGTTAAATATTATGACATTAACGCTGTGGAATACGAACCTAAGGATTCAAAACCATTGCCAGCAGGTTTGACCGCTGAAAAAGTTATAGACAAATATCTATCTGCTCTTGGAGGGCGACAGAAAATAGAAAAAGTGCAAACAGTGAAATTGACCTATAAAGCTAGCGCCATGGGTCAGGAACTGTTTATGAAAATCTATAAGTCACCCGGCAAATCGTTAATGGAAATTTCAAATGGAGGAGATTTTATCTTTCAAAAAGTGCTCAGAAATGGAGACGATGTTTCCATGATGGTGATGGGAAACAAACAGGAGATTGACGAGAGTGAGAAGGAGCGGATCAAATATGAGAGTGAGGTATTCCCTGATTTACATCTCGCAGGAGTTAAACCTTGGTTGATTTCGGTGGATGAACTGGATGGAGATGATGTGTATGTGGTTGAAATAAATTTTCCGAAAGGAACCAGAAAAGTAGACTACTACGATGTGGAGACTGGGCTGAAGCTGAGAACTGAAAATGAGGTTTCTACTCCAGAGGGGCCCAAACGCTTTCCTTTGACCATTGATGGGTACAAGGAAGTGCAGGGAATAAAGTTCGCCAGTAAATTAATTCAACAACAAGGGCCCATGAGTCTCACTTTTGAATTGCAGGATGTGGAGGTGAACCCTAAACTAGAGAACTCTATTTTTAAATGATTTAGGGCCTGGTGCCCTTATTATTGACTTTTCGGCCCTTTGGAATTATTGAAAATAGTAGCATCTTTGCAGCCCTTTGTTAACTAGGTAAAGAGCAAATACAATGAAAAGGACTTACCAGCCATCGAAAAGAAAGAGAAAGAATAAGCACGGATTCCGCGAAAGAATGGCTACCGCCAATGGTCGTAGGGTGCTGGCATCTCGCAGAAGGGCAGGGCGCAAAAAATTGACTGTTTCTGACGAAAAGACGCTGAAACACTAATTTCCGCCTCAGAGCATTGCCTTGAGGTTTAATAAATTTGGCCTCATGGGGCAGTTCTCCTTTCACAAAAGCGAAAGACTCAAAAAGGAAAAGCAGATAAAGGAACTCTTCAATAAGGGTTCCTCTTTTAATTTATATCCATTACGGGTTTTGTACTTTCCAAACTCGGCTAGCGAACGCCACCAGATTCTGTTCTCGGTTCCGTCACGCACTTTCAAAAAAGCTGTAGATAGAAATAGGCTTAAACGAAGAATGAGAGAGGCCTATCGGCTGAACAAATCATCCCTTCTCGATGCTCAAAAATGGATGATTGGCCTCATCTATACCGCCAGGGAAACTACAGATTACAGTAAAATAGAGACCGCAGTCGTCCGCGCGATTGAGAAATTGAACTCAATTCCGCCCTCGGGGTGAAATGAATGACCGAGAAAACCGTTGTTTCGTATATTTACTAAATGAGATTTTAGGTGTTTCCGCACATGATTCTCAGATCATGATCTAAAAGACGACTCAATGAAACTAAGAAGGGGATTTTTAGCATTTGCAATAGTCGCTGCAATCGCGATTGGCTTTTCATTTACCGCACCATCCGAAAAGTACTTCGACATCGCCAAGAGCCTCGACATTTTTGCCACTCTTTTTAAAGAAGTCAATGCCTATTACGTGGATGAAATCGATCCAAAAGATTTAGTCGACAAAGGCATTTCCGGGATGTTGGAATCATTGGATCCCTATACCGACTACATCGCTGAGGAGGATGCGGAGGATTTTAGTATTCAAACTACCGGCCAATATGCTGGCATCGGTGCCCTTATAGGAAACATCAACAACAAAATTGTCATCACCAATCCTTACCTGGGCTTTCCAGCGAATAAGGCTGGGCTTCGCGTGGGTGATGAAATAATACAAGTGGACGGTATTAATGTAGAAGGCAAAACAACTTCACAGGTGAGCACGCTTTTGAAGGGCAAGCCCAATACTTCAATCAAACTTGAGATCAGACGACCTGGCCAGGAACAACCAATCGCATTTAATATCGCGCGGCAAAAAATAAAATTGAGCAATGTTGTTTACAGTGGCATTGTTAAGGAAAATGTCGGCTACATCAAGTTGGATGATTTTACACCTGGAGCAGCCAAAGAGGTGGAGGCTGCTGTGGTTGACTTAAAAAGTAAAGGTGCCCGAGCATTGATACTTGACCTAAGAGATAACCCGGGAGGATTGCTTTACGAGGCGGTGAATATTGTGAACATCTTCATCCCTAAAGGTTTGGAGGTGGTTTCAACAAAAGGAAAGATCAAAGATTGGAACAAAACTTATGTGTCGCTAAATAATCCAGTGGATACCACTACTCCGTTAGCAGTACTAACCAGCGGAGGAAGTGCATCGGCCTCTGAGATCGTAGCTGGTGCTCTTCAGGATTATGACCGCGCAATTTTAGTAGGGCAGAGAACATTTGGAAAAGGATTAGTGCAAACTACCAGACCTCTTTCTTACAATGGCCAGCTTAAAGTAACCACGGCAAAGTATTACATACCAAGTGGTCGCTGTATTCAGGCACTTGATTATTCTCATCGCAATGAGGATGGTTCAGTCGATCGCGTGGCGGATTCCTTGAAATCAGAATTTTTAACAAAAGGCGGCCGTAAAGTATATGATGGAGGAGGTCTTGATCCAGACGTAAAGGTGGACGAGGAAAGAATAAGCCCAGCCACAATTCAACTGATAACGTCAGGGTTGATTTTCGATTACGCTACCATTTATTGTACAAATCATGCTGACATAAAAATTGACGACAGTTTTGTTCTTTCAGATGACGACTACAAAAAATTTGGCGAGTGGCTGAAAGAGAAAAAATTCACGTTCTCGTCTGAGCTGGAAGAAAGAATGAATGACTTGATTGAAGTGGCCAAAAAAGAAAGATCATATGATGAGTTGGTCTCACAGCTCACCACATTGGAGAAACAAATTGAACAAAATCGATCAAAAGATCTTAATCGTTATAAGCCAGAGATTTCTCGCGTGCTGAGTGAGGAGATTGCCTTCCATGCCGGACTTATTAAAGCGCGTGTTGAGTTGTCTTTCCGCAATGACAACGAGCTGAATGAGGCGGCAAGGTTCCTGCACGAACAGGATCGATACACATCATTACTGTCTTCTAATTAATGGCCCTTATCCTGAGCCTGGAATCGGCCACACCAGTTTGTTCTGTTGCATTGTTTGAAGGTTCTAAACTGTTGGACAGCTCACATCTACACATTCCTCAATCTGCTTCATCCAGGTTGGCGGTTATGATCGATGAAGTGCTGAAAAGATGCGATGTGTCTCCGAAGCAATTGAATGCGGTAGCTGTGTCTTCAGGTCCCGGGTCTTACACTGGTTTGCGTATCGGTGTGGCGTCTGCGAAGGGACTTTGTTTTGCACTTTCAATTCCTCTCATTGCAGTTAATACATTAGAGAGCATGGTGTCGCAGGTTGCCGATCGTTTCGATGAAGGAGATTTGCTATGCCCCATGCTGGATGCCAGACGAATGGAAGTGTACTGTCTTTTAGCATTTTCAGATGGAAGAGTTATTCAGGAAACACAGGCGAAAGTAATTGATGAATCGAGTTTTCAATCTGAACTATCGGAGAATAAAATTATTTTTTTTGGGAGCGGGGCAGCAAAATGTAGAGATGTGATCCAACACAAGAATGCAGCTTTTATTGACAATATTTTTCCGTCAGCTGTAGATATCGGTCGCTTGGCCTTCGCCAAATTCGAAAGTCAATCTTTTGAAGACCTGGCTGGTTTTGAACCGTTTTACCTGAAAGATTTTATTGTGAAAAAACCAAAATCAAATTGATCGTGTTGTAGAAGCCATGGAAGGGGAAATCGTAAATAAGGTTGCCAATAGTGCACTAAAGACTTTTGACCTGGAAGAATTGTATACACCGGGAGATAGGGTGGTGCTCGACATCAAAGATCAACTTTATCAGGGGTTGGTCTTAAGGGAGAAGGAGTTTAGAGATTTCATCAAGTCTCACGATTGGTCTGCTTACAAAGGCAAGCATGTGAGCATTCAATGTTCAGCTGATGCAATTGTGCCAACTTGGGCTTATATGCTCTTGAGTTCAGCACTTCAACCCTTCGTGACCACAGTTATTTTTGGTTCAAGTGAGCAATTGGAGACTACACTATTCACAAAGAAACTCGATACTGTGGATTGGTCTGCTTACAAGGATGCGAAGGTTGTGATCAAAGGCTGCAGCAAAGTAGAAGTGCCAGTCGCTGTTTATGTTGAGGCTACTAATCGCCTTCGCGGTCAGGCGTCCAGCATTATGTTTGGCGAACCATGCAGTACTGTGCCCATCTTTAAGAAAGGCCGATCTTAAGTTTTAGGCGTCTCCCGACATGATCGGGCCTCCCTGCCGAAGCTTTGGACGAAGGGAAGGTGTCCCTCATCCGGTTTCGGGGCCAAATGGAGCTTTTTTGTGGATAATTAGGGGAGGAATAATTATTGATTTTTTTTACTCACCCTTTGCGGATAATCCACTAAAAGTTACCTTTGCGCTCCCTTTTGGGGGAAGTGCAGGCCAACCAGTTGGGTTGGTTCTTTTTTGAAAAGAGAGGCACACGATTGAATCTTCTGAGAATCAACATTTTAGAAGACTCAAAACGTTCTTTGAATGGATGTAATTTGATAGCGGACCCGTAGCAACTCGATAGAGGGTTGTTACGAGTCGATTCTTTGAATAAGGAAATCGATGAGACTAAGGGTTAAATGATTTATCTGTCCAATGAGCTTTCGGGCTTATAAAGAGACAGTGAGCTAGGAGATAGTCAAAGGAAATGGGAGATAGTTTACTATGGACTAAAGACTGGAGACTAAGGACTAGCGATAAGGATTAATACTATGGAGAGTTTGATCCTGGCTCAGGATGAACGCTAGCGGCAGGCCTAATACATGCAAGACGAACGGTAGATTTGGTAGCAATACTGAATTGAGAGTGTCGTAAGGGTGCGTAACACGTATGCAATCTGCCCTCAACAGGAGTATAGCTCGGGGAAACTCGGATTAACACTCCATAGCATTGCGGTGTGGCATCACACTGCGATTAAAACTTTGGTGGTTGAGGATGAGCATGCGTCTGATTAGTTAGT
>JAGQYM010000024.1:47259-59148 GCA_020436085.1 Cyclobacteriaceae bacterium | reverse complement strand
GATAAAGGAAAACCGGATTGGTGATTTTGTTTAGAATGCAGAATTTAGAATATTCAAAGTTCAAGGTTCAAAATTTCAAAGGTTTAAGATTTAGTTTTACCGCAAAGGCGCTCCCGATAGCTATCGGGAGGCGCGAAGAAATTTAAGATCAAGATTTGACATTTATATGAAGGAAGTATACATCGTATCTGCAGTCAGAACGCCAATTGGAAGTTTTGGTGGAGTATTGGCCGGTTTATCGGCTGTTCAACTTGGCGCGAGCGCGGTAAAAGCCGCCATGCAAAGAATCAATCTCGAAGGAAAGCTTGTCAACGAAGTATATGTTGGCAATGTGATTTCTGCCGGATTGGGCCAGGCTCCTGCTACACAAGTTGCGGCTGGCGCGGGGCTTGGTTTTGAAATTCCCTGCACGCAAATAAACAAAGTGTGTGCTTCCGGAATGAAGGCTATCATGGTGGGTGCGCAATCTATTATGCTAGGTCAAAATGACGTAGTTGTAGCTGGTGGAATGGAGAGCATGAGTAACATTCCCTACTACCTACCCAAGGCAAGGTTCGGATACAAGTTTGGCAACGGTGAATTACTCGATGGTTTGTCTTTCGATGGGCTAACTGACATTTACAATCACTGCGCGATGGGTGTGTGTTCGGATAACACTGCGAAGGAAATGAAGATTTCCCGTGAAGAGCAGGACGAGTACGCAATAAACTCGTACAAGAGGGCGGCAGCGGCCTGGGCGGCAGGAAAATTTAAAGACGAAGTCGCTGCTGTTGAAATCAAAGGAAGGAAAGGCGATGTCATTCAGGTAACTGAAGACGAAGAGTACAAGAATGTAAACTTCGACAAGATTCCCGGGTTGAAACCAGTATTTGGAAAAGAGGGCACTGCAACTGCAGCCAACGCATCGACCATCAACGATGGAGCTGCAGCTGTCATCCTGATGAGCAAGGAAAAGGCGACCGAACTTGGAGTAAAGCCGTTGGCGCGAATTCTTGGTATTGCAGATGCTGCCCAGGATCCCATGTGGTTTACCACGGCTCCTTCACTCGCTATACCGAAAGCGATGAAGATGGCAGGCGTAGACAAAAAGGACGTTGGGTTTTATGAGATCAACGAAGCATTCTCCGCGGTGGCGATTGCCAACAATAAGAATTTGGAACTCGACCCGAACAAGGTAAACGTGAATGGCGGGGCTGTGGCGTTAGGTCATCCTCTTGGAGCATCGGGTGCAAGAATCACCGTAACGCTTAGCAACGTCCTGAAACAAAACAACGCCTCCATCGGAGTAGCTGGCATTTGCAACGGAGGCGGAGGAGCCTCAGCGATTGTCATCGAAAATCTTTGATAGACCGTCCATATTTAGTACGATCTTTTCCTTTGTACAACATCAACGATTTATGCTCGTTTGGTTATTGGCATTCGTAGTATGAAGTATCGTATTATCCTCTTTTCACTATTTATCGGCATCCACTGTGCACATGCACAGCGTGTGGTAAGACGTTATTTTGATCCTCTGCGCCAGCATATGGAAGAGGAATACACTGTTTCAGCAAGCGACAATCAGACGCTGGAAGGTCCGTATAAGCGCTACTACGAAAACGGCAATCTGCAACTTGAGGGAACGTTTGTAAACGGCTATCGCTCAGGAAAATTTCAAGAGTATAATGAGGATGGAATTCTCATAAGGAGAATCAACTACCTGGATGGAAAACGCCACGGTGCTGTAGAAGTATTTAACGACAATGGTGTGCCTGTGCAAAGGGCATACTATCAAAACAATCTTCTGGTCGATAGCATCCGGTCATTCTTTGAAACGGGCAAAATCAAGAGTGAAACTTTCTTTGTGAAAGGGAAACCGGACGGCCTTATGAAGGAGTATTATCCATCAGGCAAGCTTCAGAAAATAATCAACTACAAAAACAAGAAGCCGAATGGGTTGACTACTACTTATTATGAATCAGGGATAGTAGAAACGGAAGCAAATTTTAAAGACGGAGTGCTTACGGATTTTTACAAGACGTACTATCCGAACGGACAACTCGAAACTATTTCTACCATGACTGCCGGGGAGCGAACCGGCAATTTCAAAAATTATGATGATCAAGGTCATCTTTTGTTAGATGCCAATTTCCTTGACGGAAAACTACACGGCAGCAATACCGGCTATTATGCAGATGGCAGCATCAGGCACAAGTTCCAATTCAGGGAAGGCGCCAAGTCGGGAACGAACGTATCCTATTTTCCGAATGGCACTGAACACATAAAGGAGCTGGTATCACTGAACGGTGTGTCTACTACTTTAGAGGAATATGATGAGGAGGGGCGAAAGATAAGTGTAAAAGAATTCAAAAAGGAAAAACCCGAGGGAACGTGGACTTATTATGCGGATGATGGAAGAACGGTGAAGCTGAAAGAAACCTATGAAAATGGTAAGCTTCATGGCCTTCGAACCAGCTACTATCCGTCCGGCAAGAAGTCGCTCGAGGAAATGTACCAGTTCAATCTAATCACGGGCCCGGTCAAAAGCTATTATGAGTCAGGGAAGGTGCAATGGGAATGCGACTACAGAGCCAGTCGCCAGCATGGCCAGTACACCAGCTATTACGCCAATGGGCAAATCAAAGAGCAAGGCGAATATGTAGCCAATAAGAAGCACAAGGAGTGGAAAGAATTTGACGAGCAGGGAAATGTGACCAAAGTCCTCACCTTTAAAGCGGGCATACTGGTAGAGGAGAAATAATGTAACTACGCCTGTTGGGTGTTCAGGGGGCGGTTGCTATTTTGCAGGCCAACTTCGCGAAAATGCAGGCTATCAAAGAAACCCACTTTCAGTTCCCTAATCAGACTGGCTTTTACAGAGGAAAGGTTCGCGATGTTTACTACTTCGGTGACAAGATGGCGATGGTTGCCTCTGATCGCATCTCGGCATTTGATGTGATCCTTCCCCGCGCTATTCCTGACAAGGGCCGGGTGCTTAATCAAATTGCAGCATCTAATCTTGAGGCCACTAAAAGCATTGTCCCCAATTGGGTCCTCTCCACTCCCGATCCTAACGTAACTATCGGCTTTAAGTGTGAGCCGTTTCCTGTGGAAATGGTGGTGAGAGGCTATCTGGCTGGTCATGCCTGGCGCGAGTATCGGGCTGGCAAAAGACTGCTATGCGGTGTACCTCTTCCTGAGGGCCTAAAAGAAAATGACCGTTTACCTCAGCCTATCATTACCCCTACCACCAAGGCCAAGGTGGGTCATGATGAAGACATCTCAAGAGAAGAAATTCTAAGCAGAAATCTGGTAGCCGAGTCCGATTACAAAACCCTGGAAGATTACACTTTAAAACTTTATCAAAAAGGAACTGAACTTGCTGCAGCTCGGGGTCTCATTTTGGTTGATACGAAATATGAGTTCGGAAAACATGATGGCAAGATCTATCTGATCGATGAAGTGCATACTCCTGACTCATCGCGATATTTTTATAAGGAAGGGTACAGCGAAAGGCAGGCGAACGGTGAAGTGCAAAAACAACTCTCAAAGGAATTCGTGCGGCAGTGGTTAATTGAAAATGGCTTTCAGGGCAAAGACGGTCAGCAGGTGCCCGAAATGACAGACGACATCGTGAAGTCGATCTCTGATCGATATAAGGAGCTTTATCAGCAGATGACCGGCAAGCAGCTTGAGCCCATCGATTATTCCTCGCTGACGGAACGAATAGAGGGGAGCATCGTTAATTCCATAAATTGAGTTATTTTAGCCTCTGAAATTTGTACTTATGAAGTATACCATAGATAAGCAAGAAAAGTATAGCCTTCTGGGCCTGCACGAGGAAAAAATGGATTCGAGCATTGCCCCGAGCCTGAAGTCTGAGATGATCACGCTTCACGCAGAAGGTGTAAAGAATATCATTCTTGACCTGTCGGAGGTGAAATATACCGACTCATCCGGCCTCAGCGCCCTTCTGGTAGGCAATCGTATTTTCCAGGAAGAGGGAGGTATTTTTGTTCTTGCGGGGTTGTCTGATCACACCATGAAACTGATAAAGATTTCACAGCTAGACAGTGTACTACACATCCTTCCTTCTGTAGAAGAGGCGGTGGACGCGGTGTTTATGCACGAGATCGAAAAAGATATGAAGGACGGAGACAACTGATTTTCTCCTAACTCAACAAAATAAAATCCCAACCCCGTTGGGATTTATTGTTATAAACCTGTTTTGGCTTTTCAAGTAACGATACTCGGATCAAGTGGAGCGCTGCCAGCCTATGGCAGGTTTCCCTCTTCTCAATATTTGAACATCAATCAAAGTCACTTTTTGATTGACTGTGGCGAAGGAGTGCAGATGCAACTCAAAAAATTCAGTGTTCCCTTTCATAAGATTGATCGCATATTCATCAGCCACTTGCATGGCGACCACTACCTCGGACTGATGGGGCTGTTGTTTTCCATGCACTTGCTCAAGCGGACAGCAGATCTCCATCTCTATAGCCAAAGAGGATTGGATGAAATCATCACTTTGCAGTTAAAGTATTCAAGGTCTGCTCTGAATTTTAAAATTGTTTTTCATCAGGTTCCTTATTCTGAATCCAGTCTACTATATGAAGATGACTCCATAGCTATTCATTCATTTCCGCTTATTCACAAAATACCTTGCACGGGGTTTCTGTTTTCAGAGAAGACCAAACCAAGACGAATTGACAAGGACAAGATTACTGACGGAATGCGGTTGCAACACATTGCATTGTTAAAGCAAGGCAAAGATGTAATCAATGAAGACGGGACTCTTCTATACAAAAACAAAGACTACACGCTTGACCCAAGGCCATCCTATTCGTATGCTTATTGTTCGGATACTGCCTACAGTCCGGAATTACTAAAGCACATAAATGGAGTTGACTTGTTGTATCACGAAGCTACATTTACACGAGAGCATGAGGACAAGGCAATGGAGACGCTTCATTCAACTGCAAGTCAAGCTGGGCGCATTGCAAAAGACGCGGGTGCCAAAAATCTTATTATCGGCCATTTTTCAGCTCGGTACAAAGAGCTTGAACCTTTGCGGGCAGAAGCCAAAACAGAATTTCAATCCACCCATCTTGCGATTGAAGGGGAAACGTTTGATCTTGAAAGGCTATGAGTGCTGACCTCACACGAAAAAAGAACAACCTGTTCATTGTCCTTAGTGGCATTTTTCTTACCAACGCATTGATCGCGGAGATGATTGGTGTTAAGATTTTTTCAGGTGAAGGAACATTGGGTCTTGCTCCGGCCAACCTGAACATTTTTGGCTTCACAATGGATTTCAATCTCACAGCAGGTGCGGTTATATGGCCGGTGGTGTTTATCACAACAGATCTTATCAATGAATATTTCGGAAAGCCTGGTGTAAAGAGAATCAGTTACCTAACTGCAGCGCTTGTCGCCTATGCATTTGTAGTAATCTTTCTTTCCATGAATCTCCCTCCCGCTTCGTGGTGGCTTGATGCCAATAGTGTTGATAACGAAGGTAATTACTTCAATATCAATTTTGCATTCAACAAAATCTTCGGGCAAGGTCAGAGAATAATTATCGGGTCGTTGTCTGCTTTTTTATTCGGTCAGTTGGTCGATGTTTTTGTTTTTCAAAAGCTGAGGCATGTAACCGGAGCTAAGATGCTTTGGCTAAGAGCTACCGGCTCGACCCTGGTATCACAGCTTGTTGATAGTTTTTTGGTGTTGTTCATTGCCTTCACTGGCGTATTCAGCACCACGCAAATCATCGCCATTGGGATCACCAATTACATTTACAAATTTCTCGTAGCGATACTACTCACTCCGTTAATCTACGGTGGGCATTACCTCATCGATCGCTATCTTGGTAAGGAGCACGCAGAGAGAATATCTGATGAAGCCAGTCATCAGAGCAAATCATTTTTTTAGTCGACTAAGATTATCAAGCACGATTCCCGTTGCCACCGCGGCATTCAATGATTCGGCTCCCTCAACACCTGGAATACTGATTCGATCGGTAACAAAACGCTCGACCTCAAGAGAGATTCCCTGACCTTCATTTCCTATAACTATATAAGCCGGACCAGCAAAAGAAAATGAATGCACATCACTACCCTTCATAAATGTTCCGTAAACTTTGGCATCGGTGTCGGAAAATAATTCTACAAGGTCTGTATAACCGAAACTTACTCTGCTGAATGAGCCCATCGTAGCGTTGATTACTTTGGGATTATAAAAATCTGCTGTTTCAGGAGACGCAATAATTTTTCTCACGCCAAACCAATCTGCGGAGCGAATGATCGAGCCCAGATTTCCCGGGTCACGAATATCATCAAGCACCAACACAAAATCACTCGCTCCTATTTGGGGAATCTGGTTTGGTTTTTGCCTTAATACTGCCAGTACATTTTCGTTTGTTTGGAAGGAACTGATTTGAGACAACTGCTTTTCGCTTGCCATGATTACTTCAACACCTTTGGGGAACAATGCTTCACTACTCTCGGCAAACGATTCTGTGCAAACAATTTGCACCAACTCAAAGTCAGACCGAATCGCCTCCTTCACACCCTTTTCTCCGTCCACGACAAAACATTGTGCCTGTTTACGGTATTTCTTTAATTGCAAGGATTTGATGAATTTGGCTTGGTTCTTACTAATCATGGACTGTCTTTGAAGGGGAAATTTAAATATTTTTTGATCGCCAGTTCGTTATCACTACTCCTTTCTGGTTGCCTTGGTACAAGGTATCTCAACCCTGGTGAAAAACTTCTATACCGACAGGAGATTGACAAACCAAAAGGTTTCCGGATAGAAAACGAAAAGGACCTCTTTGTGCAAAAGACCAACCGGAGGTTTCTTGGGCTACCTATCAACACATTGGTATGGATGTATTACCTGGGTGAAAAAAGATACGACCCCGGAAAGTTTGTAGCAAAGAGAGATCGTGTTGATAAAAAGTATACGGCTAAGATTGAGAAGACAACCAACGAAAGACGGAAGTCGTCACTTCAATACAAAAGACAGCACAAAATAGATGTACTGAACGGAAAGATCGAGAACGGAAATACTACCATGCAATGGGGTGAGAAGGCTTCGGTGTATGACTCTTCCAACATTCAACTCAGTGCAGAACGTATAAATGACTATCTATTTACGAGAGGTTATTTTGAGGCAGAGACAACTACCACCACGAAAGTATCAGGGCCAAAGAAAAGAAGAGTTTCAGTGGTCTATCATGTAAATCCGAAGGCGCCCTACTTTTATGATTCCGTTTCCTTGAACGTTGAGGATCCAAAAGTCAAAACACTTCTCACGCAGGACCAGAACGCGAGTCTGATTAAAAAGGGAGACCAGTTTAATCAAAACACGCTCAATCGTGAGCGAGAAAGAATTGACGCTTACTTAAAAGATCACGGCTATTTTGCTTTTGGCAGAGACTACGTTGAGTATGATATTGACACTGCCTTTGGGAACTATCATCAAATTGCCATTCGCATCAATGTGAACAACCCGGCAAGGCAATCGGCACACAAGCAATACAGAATTGACTCCATACTTTTCGTTACTGATGCCAGCGCAAAACCATCAACACCAAATGAGAAACGTCAGGTGAGGCAGTATCGGGATATCACTTATGAATATTTTAAAAATGAGTACAGCAAACGAATCTTAAGTCAAAGGATATTTTTTCATCAGGACAGTTTATATAGCAGAACCGGGACGATCAACACACAACGTCAGCTCGCCAACCTTGGCATGTTCAAGTTTGTAAACATTAACTATGACACATCTGGCGGAAAGTTCATCGCCAATTTGTTCTCCAGTTCGCTTAACCGATACTCGTGGTCGAATGAAGCGGGACTTACCGTGACGCAGGGTTTCCCAGGTCCGTATTACAACATGAGTTTCCTCAAGAGAAATCTTTTTGGGGGAATGGAGATATTTGAATTGAATGGCAGGATTGGATTTGAAGGTGTGGCTTCTGCCACTAACGATGGAAATTTCTACAGAAGTATTGAAGGTAATGTCAATGCATCAGTGACCTTTCCTCAGTTTCTTATTCCCTTGAGTGAGGATGCGCAGTATCGGTTTGGCCGACTGAATCCAAAAACAAAGGCGCTAGCCGGATATACTTATTCCAATCGACCCGAATATCAAAGGGAGACGACCACTTTTTCTTATACTTATTCCTGGGAGAACAGGCGGACTACGCAGTATTCGCTTACCGTTGCCAACCTCAATATCATTCAATCGCGATTGGATAGCGCCTTCCGTGCGCTGCTTGATAACCTTAGTACCAGCCAGGGAAACAACATTCGATTGTCGTTCAATCCCTCATTTGTGAGCAGTATGATTTTTTCTATGACCTGGAATCCGGACAACTACGGTAATATGATCAGCAACTCCAAGTTTCTCCGGATACAAGCAGAGAGCGGTGGAACACTACTTAATTTTTATACACCAGGAATTGTAGAACGTGAGAATCTCCAGTTGTTTAAATACCTCCGCGTCAATATCGACTATCGAAAAAATAGAATACTGGATCGAAATACGGTGCTGGCGTATCGCTTTAATACGGGAGTTGGATGGGCGTATGGAGGTGGTGAGGTATTGCCTTATGAGAAATACTTTTTCATTGGTGGAAGTAACAGTGTGAGAGCCTGGCGACCGAGGCGACTTGGAGTGGGTACTGCTCCTCCTTTACTGAGCGAGAATCCCGATCAAGATGGCTTGTTTGACTACAGTTTTGAAAAGCCTGGTGAAATTCTCATAGAAGGAAGCGTTGAGCTTAGAAAAAAACTTTTTGGGTTTGTGAACGGAGCTGTGTTTGTTGACTGGGGTAACGTGTGGTCTTTCCGCGAGACGCAGCCTGGAATTGATCCGACTGAACCCACCAGTCCTACGTGGATAGGCAGCACCAAGTTTAGGTTTGACGACTTCTATAAGGACATTGCCATTGGAACAGGGTTTGGTCTGCGCTTTGACTTCTCGTTCCTCGTGTTGCGTTTTGATGTGGGTATAAAAGTGCGTGACCCTGCAAGACCAGAGGGCGAAAGATTCGTATTGGATAAACTGAGATTCTTCCGTCCGTTTGGCGTGCAGAACGAGCCTGTCATCTACAACATCGGAATAGGGTATCCTTTCTAATTAACTCAGAACTCCAGCAGCTTCTGTAATTCAATTCTCACCTTGTCCGCATTTGGTAACATCGCTTTTTCCAAGTCCACATTCAAAGGAACGGCAGGAAGATTAACAGCGCCTAACGTCCACACGGGTGCATCGAGGTGTGTGAAGCACTCTTTACTGATACGACCAGCCAGTGACTCCGCAAATGAGTTGAGTAGCGGTTCCTCGGTAAGCACAAAAACTTTTCCATGCTTTTCAGATGATTCCTTAATGGCCGGCCAATCAATTGGATTCAGTGTTCTCAAATCCATGATCTCGATCTGACCCGGAAAGTTTTTTGCGGCTTCCTTGGTCCAATACACACCCATTCCATAGGTAATCACAAGCGCGGACTCTCCGCTTTCAATTTTTTCATCGTCAGCCGCCTGCACAATGTTGGCCTTGCCGAGGGGAATTACATAGTCAGCATCTGGCTCAATTGTTTTCGCGTCCAACGTTCCGGGGACTTTGCTCCAATACAAACCTTTGTGCTCAAGCATGACCACTGGGTTTGGGTCATAAAATGATGCCTTGAGCAATCCCTTCATGTCTGCAGCACTCGAGGGATAAACAACTTTGATACCCCGAATGGTAAGTAATGCGGACTCAACACTTCCGGAGTGATAAGGACCTCCACCACCATAAGCGCCAATTGGTACACGAATCAAAGACTGAATTGGAAACTTACCTTTGGTTATATAGCAACTCTTGGAGAGCTCCTCCACAAGCTGATTGATACCGGGCCAGATGTAGTCTGCAAATTGTATCTCAACAATCGGCTTTGCACCCACTGCAGACATACCTGCTGTGCTCCCTACGATATATGCCTCCTGAATTGGAGTATTGAAAACGCGGTGCTCTCCATACTTCTGACCCAGTGTAGCGGCCTCGCGGAACACTCCGCCTAACCGCGCTCCCACATCCTGCCCGTACAATAACGCTTCCGGGTGCTTCTTCAATATTTCATCAACAGCATGAAGGGCGGCATCTACCATAATGGTCTTCTCCCCTTTTTTTGGAGATCGAGTTCCTTTCTCTTCTGTGATTGGTGTCGGGGCAAATTCGTGCGAATCAAAATCTGCAACGTCAGGATCAGGTGCTGCCAATGCTTTTTTGTAGTCGGTGACGACAGTTTCTCCAGCCTTCGTCCAAAGTTGATCGAGTTTTTTTGTTGTCACGCCCTCGGCTTCCAGGTACTTTTTGAATTTTACGAGAGGGGGTCTTGCTTTTCATGAACAGACAGATCATCTCCTCGATACCATTCCTTTCTAACACCAGAGGTGTGATGACCTAGCAAGGGGCACTTCGCGTGCACCAGAATCGGAGCACGTTTTGTTCTTACGTATTCGATGGCTTTCGCCAGTCCTTCGTAGCTGAGTTCAAATCTTGAACCATCTACACGCATTCTCTCCAATCCTTTAAATCCAGCTGCATACTCATACGCATCCATTGCCCTCATCTCTTCACCGGTTGCAGATATACCCCAGTCATTGTCTTGTATCAAGTAAAGAATCGGGAGCTTTTTAAGTACGGCCATTTGAAATGCTTCGGCCACTTCTCCTTCAGTCACTGAGCCATCTCCCAGTGAACACAATACGATTGGTCGACTCTTTCCTTTCAGCAGCTTTTGCGATTCGAGATATGCAAGCCCGTGCGCCATGCCTGTGGCTGGTATGGCCTGCATACCTGTGGCAGAACTTTGATGTGGTATTGTCGGGAATCCTTTTTTTCTAATGGCCGGATGTCCGTAGTAGGTGCGACCGCCAGAGAATGGATCGTCACGTTTGGCCATTAACTGGAGCATTAGTTCGTATGGCTGAAGGCCCATGCCCAAAAGCATCGATTCATCGCGGTAGTAAAGAGATGCATAGTCGACATCCAACAATTGAAGGCCGGCAGCAAGTTGAATGGCTTCGTGACCGCGTGAGGTGCTATGCACATACTTGCTACAGATTTCCTTATTCTCATCATATATGATGGCCATATGACGGGCAGTACACATAAGTTCGTATGCTTTTAATAAAATTTTCTGATCTATTTTTGATTTCTTCGCTTTGGCCATCATTCTTCGTTACAAATCTCCTAATTCTAAGGGCGATAAATATACCAATTTTTAATCGGTGGCGCGTTCACGGCAATGTTCAAGATGCTATATTGCTTTTTTGTTAATGAGCCTTTGGACCACAATAGACCGCATCGGTGTTGAGTATGGTACTAATCCTACTGAGAGGCGATACATTGAAATTTGTAACCGCGTTAGTTTCGTCCTCTTCGTTCTCATTTTTATTCTGATCAGTATTGCGATCGCCTATTTCAGATGGATCACATCCACTCAACTTGGGATGGTGGTAGCGTTCGCATTTCTGGTACCGATGCTGATGAACAACTACGGGTTTTTCAATGCCAGCAGGCTTGTGCTTATCATTCTCATTATCCTTCCCACACTTGTCATCTCGATCCTGGATAAGTTTGATCATCCTGGCACACTTGAAGAATTTGAATACTTTCAGTTCAGGTTTATTTTGATTGGGTCCACAATCCTGCCCTTTATCCTCTTCTCGCTGAAGGAAAAAAAACAACTATCACTAGGACTGTGCTTAGCGATCTTCTCCATTGTGTTTTATGATCCACTTCACAACTACTTCAATGCAGGATACTATCAGGTTGGCTTCACCGCCCCAAACTATTACTTCCTGAACTACATCATCGTGTTTACTGCGATGGTACTCATTGGGTCTACCT
>JAGQYM010000024.1:0-47236 GCA_020436085.1 Cyclobacteriaceae bacterium | reverse complement strand
AGAAGTCAGAACGCGAAAATGAATTGTTGATTCAGCAGCTCTCCGACAGGCAGCGGGAGATTTTGATGGTGTCCGAATCATTGGTAAAGCAACGTGAACAACTTTCGCAGGAAAACAGGGCCCTTAATAGCGAACTGATTGAAAAGAATCAACAGCTTACAGAAACTAACAAGGAACTCATCAAGCACAACAACGAACTTCAGCAGTTCTCCTACACCATCTCTCACAATCTAAAAGGACCAGTAGCCAGCATGACCGGTCTGTTGCAACTAATGGATATCGAACGTCTCGAAAAGACCAACCGTGAGATTGTTGAAAGACTAACCAATTCGATAAAAACACTTGATGGAACCATTCGGGACCTGAGCAACATCATCGATATCAGAAACGACATCACGAGAATAAGACAAAAGCTTTCGCTAGATGAAGTGTTGTCCATCATCAAGACGTTGTTGAAGAAGGAAATTGATGAGAATAAGATCACCATTCAGGCAGACTTTAACAGACTGTCCCATCTGTACTCGGTAAAACCAATGTTGGAAAGCATTTTATACAATCTTGTTAGTAATGCAATCAAATACAGGTCCCCAGATCGTGACGCTGTAATTAAAATAACCTCCAGAACAGTTGGCACGGACACACAGATTGAAATCGAAGACAATGGGCTTGGAATTGACATGGGCAGCTTTGGAGAAAAAGTCTTCGGGCTTTACAAACGCTTCCACACTCACACCGAAGGAAAGGGACTGGGTTTATTTCTAGTTAAACTCCAGGTAGAAGCGCTCGATGGAGAGATCGGTATCGACAGCAGGTTGGATTGTGGCACAAAATTCACCCTCACATTTCCAGAATTTAAAAATGTGGAAGAGCAAGTGCTCCTTGATAATGACATTGCAACCATATCATTCAATGCCTCGCTGGACAGTCTGGCCTGTCATTGGAAGCGCGTGGGAACGAAAGAAGAATCTATCGAATTATTGCAGACATGTATTGATTTTGTAAAAGCATACCACACACCCAACTGGATCTCCAACATGATTCGTGTGATGGATCGCAATGAGGACGAGTTGAACGAATTCAGAAGAAAATTCAGAGAAGATCTTAAGAAGGCAGGGTTAAAACAGATATGCCTCATACTACCTGAAGGGCAAGGCGAAGACTTTCTTGAAGAGCGCAGCTTGGACAATGTTTATGACGTAGATATTCATCTGTTTGGAAGCCTGAAAGAAGCCAAGGACTGGCTGGCAGTCCATTAGCGGACACCCTTACCTGTTTATATTTTCATATTACGTTTGTGACCATTTGTAAAAGTTTGTTTACTTCAACAAACTTTTACCGTAATTGTAATACAACAATTCAAAGTATTCGTCATGAGAAATCATTTACCCATTCTACTTCTACTCCTTACTACGGTAGCTTTCTCCCAAAGAGGAAAAAAGTCATCGACTCCAGCGGAGGAGAAAAAAGATGAAATTTCATTATTGGGATTAAAGTTCCGAAACATTGGACCGGCTCTTACTTCGGGAAGGATCGCTGACTTTGCGGTTAACCCGAATAATTACAATGAGTACTATGTGGCTACCGCTTCCGGTGGCGTTTGGAAAACAATGAATGCCGGAACGACCTACGAACCTATATTCGACAGTCAAGGATCATATTCGATTGGTTGCGTCACTATCGATCCGGGTAATTCAAGCGTAGTGTGGGTCGGCTCTGGCGAAAATAACAACCAACGCAGTGTTGCATATGGTGACGGTGTTTACAAATCAGAAGACGGAGGTGCAAGCTGGAAGAACGTAGGACTAGCCACGTCTGAGCACATTGGTAAGATCATCGTTGACCCAACGAATTCCAATGTAGTGTATGTGGCCGCGATTGGACCGCTCTGGAAGGAAGGTGGGGAAAGGGGTGTATATAAATCCAACGATGGAGGAAAGTCGTGGGACAACGTCTTAAAGATTGACGAGAATACTGGTGTTAATGACATTGTCATGGATCCACGTGATCCGAATACACTTTATGCTTCAGCCTATCAAAGAAGGAGAAGTGACTACGCTTATGTTGGTGGCGGTCCAGGTTCGGGAATGTATCGGACTACTGACGGAGGAAAGAATTGGGATAAAATAAACAGTGGATTACCATCTGCAGACATCGGACGCATTGGACTAGCCATCTCACCCGCAGATCCAGAATATATTTATGCGATCGTTGAAGCAGCTAAGGATGACGGCTTCTACAGAAGCACGACACGCGGTGCAAAGTGGGAGAAAATGAGCTCACATCAGACCGGGGGTAATTATTACAACGAGGTAATAGCTGATCCAAAGAATAGAGATCGCGTGTATACTATGGGTTACGCCATTAGCGTAAGCAATGACGGAGGTCGCAACTTCAATCCAATCGGAGAACAGTCAAAACATGTGGACAATCATGCGCTTTGGGTAAATCCAGAGAATCCAAACCATATGCGAAACGGTTGCGATGGTGGTATTTATGAAACCTGGGATGGAGCCAGAACCTGGCAGTTCAAATCGAACCTACCGGTAACACAGTTTTACAAAGTGGAAGTTGACAATACAGAACCTTTCTATTATGTATACGGAGGTACGCAAGATAATTTTAGCCTTGGAGGACCATCCCGGACCAGAAGCTCGAACGGAATTGTAAACGATAATTGGTTCGTGACGCAAGGTGGTGATGGTTTTGAAAGCGCTATTGATCCGTTCAATCCGAACATTGTTTATGCGCAGGCACAGCATGGTGTGCTAACTCGCTATGATAAGGCGACCGGTGAGAATACTGGTATTCAACCTCAACCGAGAAAGGGTGAAAAACAATATCGATGGAACTGGGACACTCCCCTGCTTACCAGTTCGCATAAAAAAGGAAGGATATACTTTGCTGCCAACAAGGTCTTTCGCAGCCATGACTATGGCAACACATGGGAAGTGATCAGCGAAGACATCACCCGCAATCTTGACCGAAACAAGCTCCCTCTGATGGGGCGTGTGTGGGGTATGGATGCACCTGAGAAAAACGGAGGCACTGCACTTTACGGTACCATGAGTGCCCTCGCGGAATCTCCTAAAAACGAGAACATGATTGTGGCTGGTACGGATGACGGGCTTGTGCAAGTAACGAGTGATGGTGGTAAGACCTGGCGTAAAACAGAGTCGTTCAGTGGTGCACCTAACATGACTTACGTGTATCACGTACTGGCCTCACAGCACGATGAAAACGTAATCTATGCTACGCTCAATAATCACAAAAGAGGTGACTTCAAACCATACGTATACAAAAGCAGCGATAAAGGAGCAACCTGGACAAATATTTCATCGAATCTTCCAGTTCGCGGGTCTACTTATTGCATAGCTGAAGATTTTGTTGATCCTAATCTTCTGTTTGCGGGAACTGAGTTTGGTGTCTTCGTTTCGACCAATGGTGGTGGAAGTTGGAGAGCTTTGAAGGGAGGCTTACCCACGATTGCTGTAAGAGATATGGCGATTCAAAAAAGAGAAACCGATCTGGTGTTGGCGACTTTTGGGCGAGGATTTTACGTTCTGGATGATTATTCACCTCTGCGCAACGTCAGGCAAACGGAATCGAAGGAAGGCTACGTTTTCCCAATTAAGGATAGTTGGATGTATGTGGAAAGTCAGCCATTGGGAATAAGGAATAAAGGGTTCATGGGTGAATCATACTACCAGGCCACCAATCCACAGGTGGGGGCAGTTTTCACTTACTACTTCCGTGATGATTTAAAATCCAATAAGGATACAAGACAGGAGCAAGAAGGTAAGTTGGCTAAGGATGGCAAGGATGTCTTCTACCCTACTTATGAACAATTGAAATCTGAGCAGGACGAGGAGAGTCCGTACCTTATGTTTACAATCAAGAATGCGCAAGGCGCGATCGTTCGTAAACTGAAAGCTCCTGCGAAGAAAGGTATAAACAGAATTACATGGGACTTCCGTTATCCGAGTTCGAATCCAATCAACATCAATCCACGTCCGAATGATAATCCATTTGTGCCGGATGACGTAGGGTTGATGGCCGCACCTGGCGACTACACGGTGACGTTATCCAAATACGTTAAAGGACAAGTTACAGACCTGGCTGGTCCGGAGAAATTCACTGTAAAAGTACTTCCTGGCACGACACTGCCTGCTGCCGACAGACCAGCTCTGGTTGCATGGCAACGTGAGATGGCAGAATTACAACGCAGCTTGCAAGGCACTTCCAGCGTACTCAGAGATGCAGTTCAGAAAGTTCGGTATCTGAAAGATGCAGTGATGAGTGTGCCTCAACCGAATCAAACTTTTGTTAAAGATATCCTGGATGTTGAGGCAAAGCTTCGTGCGCTGCAGGATAAGATGTTTGGCGATCAGATAGCGGATCGACTTGATATTGATCGTGAACCTTCGATTGCAAACCGTCTTTTCAACGTGGTGTACAGCGGAAACGGCACGACCAGCGAGCCAACCACTACGATGAAGAATCAAGTGAAGTGGGCTGGTGAGGAATATGAAACTGCAAATGCGCAGTTGAAGGCTATCGTAGAGCATGACATTCCTGCGATCGAGAAAAAGCTTGAGGATGCCGGAGCGCCATATACTCCTGGCCGGCTGCCAAATTGGAAGAAAAACTAGACAGGCAGGAAACGCAATCTCAAAAGTCTAGTCGTCATCGCGAACGAAGTGAAGCAATCTAACTTAGGCTATTCCACCTTATGAGGGATCGCCACGCTTTGCTCGCGATGACGGTTTTCTATTGATTTTTGAGATCGCTATTTGGCTAAAGCTTTGTCAATCGCCTTTTGCGCGAGCGGGGCCATGACTTCGTATCCAGCACGATTTGGATGAACTCCATCGTAGGTTAACTCTTTACGCAAGCCGTTGTTACCATCTGTCATTGCTGAAAAGTAATCGAGGTAGATCAAGCCCTTCTCCGCAGCATAACCAGAAAGCATCTTGTTGAGCGCGGGAATTTTAGTTGCGGGATCAAGACCGGGTCTCCATGGGTAATCAAACGCTGGCAGCACAGAACTAATAATAGCTTCGATTCCGTTCGCTCGTGCAACCTCGGCCATGGAAACAATGTTGTCATAGATCATTTCCAATGATGAAGGTCCGGTATTTCCGGCAATGTCGTTTGTACCTGCCAAGATCACCACAGCTCGTGGTTTTAAATTGACTACATCTTGTCGAAATCGAATTAACATTTGCGGTGTAGTTTGCCCACCGATGCCACGATTGATAAATGATTTGTTATTAAAAAATTCCGGTTGGTGATCCTTCCAGCCTTCTGTGATTGAATTACCCATAAAGACTACTCTCATTTCGCCTTTTGCTGGTGCCCCGAGTTTGTCGTTCGCTTCTTTGAATTTTGTAAGGTTGGGCCAATCCTGACCAAAACCAAACTCAGCGTTTATCATAATCGTAAGCAAAAGAAATACCCTGGTGAGCATTCGTTTATAAAATAATATCTGACTTGAATTTTTGTTTGTATTCGCCTTCATCAAACCCTACGGTCACTACCTTCCCTGCCACCTCGATAAGCGGTCTCTTTATCACACTGGTCTGCTTCGTCATAAGTCCGATAGCGGCTGTCTGGGTCGTAACCTCAGCTTTGGTTTTATCATCCAACTTTCTCCAGGTCATTCCTTTTTTATTGACCAATGTCTCCCAACCCACTTGTTTACTCCATTCCTTTAGTTTTGAATCGCTTATTCCCTTCGCTTTGTAATCATGAAATTCAAATTCTATTTTCTTCTTTTTCAGCCAATCCAAAGCTGACTTCACCGTATTGCAATTTTTTATGCCGTAGACAATCATGTTACTCAAGGTTCTTGATACGGTTTGAAGTTAGAAATTTTCTCTTAACTCAAATGCTTTTCTTGCGCGATTGCACAGGCGCTCAGACTCAGAGAAATCAAGTGTCTGTTGAGAGTCGCTAAATGCCTTTTCAGGCTGCTGATGGGTTTCATAAATAATGCCATCGGCTCCTGCCATAATGCTGGCCAGCGCAACCGGTTCCACGAATTCACGGAGACCAATCCCGTGAGAAGGGTCTGCAATTACAGGGAGATGTGACTTTTCCTTCAAAATGGGAATAGCGTTGATGTCCATTGTATTGCGACTTGAACGCTCATATGTACGAATGCCGCGTTCACACAAAATCAATTTCTCATTGCCCCCACTGAAGACATACTCTGCGGAAGAAAGGAGCTCTTCTATCGTTCCTGATATTCCCCTTTTGATCATTACAGGTTTGTCAATCTTCCCAAGCTCATCAAGCAAGTTGAAGTTTTGGGTATTCCGTGCTCCCACCTGAAACACATCCACATAGTCGTACATCGACTCAATCTGGCTCATCTGCATCACTTCGCTTACGATTTTGATACCAGCTTTTTTTGCTAACCCATGCCAGAGTTTCAAGCCCTCCTCTCCTAATCCCCGAAATGAATATGGTGAACTTCTTGGTTTGAAAACACCACCACGCATAATCTTAACTCCGTTGGCAATGAGATGATCAATGGTAGCTTGAATTTGTTCCTCCGATTCAATAGAACAAGGACCTGCCATTATTGAAAGGTGGCTGTTGCCAATGCTCACGTTGTCTCCTAAGTCAATAACGGTTCTCTTCACCTTCCACTTTCGCGACACTAATTTGTAATCATCTGAAACGCGATGAATATCACTCACTCCTGGTAACGTACCTAGTTCACGGATATCAAATTCTCTCTTACCAATACCTACGATATATTGAGCTTTCTGCGTTTGGACAGGGGTGCCTTTATAGCCGATTTTTTTTAAAGTGTCATTAATGGCCGTCAACTCATTTGTTGATACTCCATTTGAAAGTTGTATGATCATGAAGTCTTAATCGATTTTATAAAATCTCGTATATCATTTTTAAGATCGGTACTGGATTGGAGCATCGCAATAAACGCGCTACCGATAATGGCACCTGCACCATGTTGAGAGGCCGTCTTAAATGTTGAGGCATTTGAAATCCCGAAGCCAATAAGAAAGGGGTTTTTAAGCTTCATGGATTGAAGTCGCTTAAAGTACTCGATTTGCTCATCGCCAAATTCCTTTTTTGCACCCGTGGTGCTAGACGCGGAGACCGCATAGATGAACCCGGAGGAGTTATCATCGATGTTTCGAATTCGTTCCTCAGATGTAGTGGGCGAAATCAGCGAAATATTTATCAACCCGTGTTGTTCAAATTTTTCTTTGTAAAGTTCCACGTATTCGGTCAACGGTAGGTCTGGAATAATCAGGCCATCTACTCCTGCATCTGCAGCTGCTATACAAAAGCGACCAACACCGAATTGCAATACAGGGTTGAAATACCCCATCAACACAATGGGAGTTTCAATTTTGGATCGAAGGGCTTTTACCTGCTCCAAAAGCGTACGAAGATTCATGCCATTGTCCAAGGCCACTTTATTACTTGCCTGAATAACGGGCCCATCTGCAACCGGATCGGAGAAAGGGATACCGATTTC
The DNA here is from genome assembly GCA_020436085.1 of Cyclobacteriaceae bacterium. Taxonomy (GTDB): domain Bacteria; phylum Bacteroidota; class Bacteroidia; order Cytophagales; family Cyclobacteriaceae; genus ELB16-189. The sequence goes on along the minus strand of JAGQYM010000024.1, from coordinate 39,723 downwards.
GATAATATCTACTCCGTTTTCCGCTAGTGACTCACCAATCGCTACGGTATCATTCAAGGCGGGAAAGCCAGCAGTATAGTATACAGCAAGAAGGTCGCGCTTTCCTGCTAATGCTTTCGTAAGTCTGTTTTCTGTAGCTACCATATTAGTGATCTCCAAAATTTTTCTCTCCAGCTGTGATCGCAACGTCCAAGACGTTTTGCTTTGGGGGCAATGGACAGGTGGCGAACTCAGTAAACGCACAAGGTGGATTGTATGACTTGTTGAAGTCTATCACCACGTTTCCATTTTCATCTTCCGGGTCCACGTACATGTATCTCCCGGAAGGATAAGTTTCATGTTCATTGGTTTGGTCTCCGAAAATGATGAAGTACTCTGGTCCGCCTTCAGACAATGCATCGAGGCGAAACTCTTTGTCACCGATATTAAAAATTAGAATCCCCGGATTGGGTTGAGGATATGTTTGCCCAAGAATGTTTGTGATGTCGATTGTCTTTGACTCTTCATACTTCTGAAACTTCCCTTCTATTCTCCATGCAGGGTCGACTGGATATCGCTCTACACCGTTGAAATTTTTGACCGCGTCACTGTCAAGATCGCGGACGCGAACAGCCAGCTTTCCTCCGCGGCTAATCACCAACCATTCAAGTGTGCCATGCTTAAGTACAGGCGCACGTTTTAAATCCTCTGAATAAATCACCTGATTCGAAGCCAAAGTCGTATCGATTTTAATCTCGACACCAGGTTGTGTCTGTAGCGTTACTTCACCATTCTGTACTACAAACGTACCAGCCTGTTCATCAATCTTGCCTTTAGGAAAGATGATGTCGTTGGTATCGCCACTTCCGAATGTGTTGAATCCCTCGTTGAGCCAGAATAAACCGGCAAGATTTAGCCAACCATGAGGCCCTTTCAGATCGTTGTCTACTCTCTCCGCGTGCCATTTTTCGATCTCGCCTTTATAGGCAGCAACGTCCAAAGTGTTTTCTTTTTTTGCATTGCATGCAATACAAAAGAGCAGTCCGATTAAAATATACCTGATGATCATTGGATTATTGGTTGGTTGAGAGTTTATGTTGGATTAATATTTACCCCATCGAATATAGGTTTCAAGATCCTTGTCACCGCGCCCACTGAGATTGACAACAACTACATCCTCGTCATCCAAATCCATCTTCCCGAGTGCAGCGATAGCATGCGCAGACTCAATTGCCGGAATAATTCCCTCAAGGCGACTCAACAGCACTCCTGCTTCCATGGCCTCATCATCAGTTGCATTTAAAAATGTGCATCTACCGGTTTCAAATAAATGCGCATGCCATGGTCCAATGCCAGGGTAATCTAAGCCTGCTGAAATTGAATAAGGTTCTATCACTTGACCATCATCTGTCTGCATTAGTAACGTTTTACTACCATGAAGTACTCCTGGTTTTCCAAGTGCGGTCGTAGCAGCTGATTCACCGGTATCTACACCCTTTCCTGCCGCCTCGACTCCAATCAGACTGACGTGTTCATCTTCGACATAATGGTAAAAAGCTCCCGCTGCATTGCTGCCACCTCCTACACATGCCACGACATAATCGGGATATGGATTACCAATTTCTGATGACAATTGTTTTTTTATCTCTTCACTGATTACGGATTGAAAGCGAGCCACCATGTCGGGATAAGGATGAGGTCCAACGACAGAACCAATGATATAATGTGTGTCCTGAGGATGATTGATCCAATGTCGCATAGCTTCGTTTGTTGCATCCTTCAAGGTCATGTTGCCACTCTCTGCGGGTATCACTGTTGCTCCTAATATTCTCATTCGTTCCACATTAGGTCGCTGGCGCTCCATGTCCAACTTGCCCATGTACACGACACATTCCAAGCCCATGAGTGCACAAACAGTCGCTGTGGCCACACCATGCTGACCAGCGCCAGTCTCTGCAATAATTTTTTGTTTGCCGAGATGCTTCGCCAAAATGATCTGGCCGACTGTATTGTTCACTTTGTGAGCACCAGTATGGCACAGATCTTCTCTCTTCAGATAAATTTTAGCATTATATTTCTCCGAAAGGCGCGAAGCAAAATACAATGGCGTAGGCCTGCCGACATAGGTCTTCAACAAATGATGAAATTCATTTTTGAAGTCATCTGCTGAAATAATATCAAGATATCTACTCCTCAGCTCTTCAACATTGGGATACAACATTTCGGGAATGAATGCTCCGCCAAATTGTCCGTAGTATCCTCGTTCGTCTACCTTGTAATTCATAATGATGTAATTAATTGCTTCACCTTACTGAATTTATTTAAGTCTTTTAGTCCAGGCTTGATTTCGATACCGCTGTTGATGTCAACCGCCATAAGACCAGGATGATTTATTTTAATTGCCCCTCCTAAATTGTCCAAGTCTATCCCACCACTCAAGAAAAAAGGAATGTCACCTTTGTACTTTTTGAGTACCTGCCAATTGAAAGCCACGCCATTACCGCCACGCTGAGCTCCTTTAGTATCAAAAAGAAAGTAGTCCACAGCGGTTTCATAGGATCTAATGGTATCAAAATCAAAGGTATCGTCCACAGCGAATGCTTTGACTACCTGAACCTTTGATTTGAGTTTAAGACATAGATCTTCAGTTTCATCTCCATGCAGCTGAACAACATCGAGCTTATGTTTGGCCACGGCTGCCATTGTCTCGTCAAAGTCTGCATTCACAAAAACTCCAATTCGTTTTATATCCTTACTGAGTGAATCTGGAATTCTAAAATCAACACCCACGAATCGGGGGGATTCTTTATAGAAAATAAACCCCATGAAGTCTGGTTGCATATTGCCGATGCCCAATATGTTGGCTGATTCGCGCATACCACAAACCTTAAGCTTTAATCGTGGCATTGGATTTCTGTTTAGCTTCCAGTTGATTTAGCTCTTTAATGAATTCACCTGCTGCTATTTCTGGTCGGGCAGTCTTCATGAATCTTTCTCCAATCAAAAAACCGTCAAATCCATTTTGTCGTAAATGGGCAGCGGTTGTTGCTGAATCAATTCCGCTCTCTGCAATTTTCACCACATCACCAGAAAGTTTTTCTGCAAGGCGAATGCTGTGATTCAAGTCCACCTCGAACGTTCTCAGATTCCTGTTATTAACCCCTACTAAGTCCGAGTTGGCTTTTACACAGCGATCCAGTTCTGACTCGTCATGAACTTCGATGAGCACCTCCAATTGAAGTGAATGCGCGAATCGAGTTAGCGCTTGAAGTTCGTTCTCATTTAACACCGCTGCTATCAGAAGGATCGCATCTGCACCAATTGACTTTGACTCAACTATCTGGTATTCGTCAATGATGAATTCCTTTCTAAGGATTGGACAAAAATTAAATCGTCTGGCTACAACAAGGTCATCGTTGCTCCCTCCGAAGAATTCCTTATCCGTCAAAATTGACAACGCTGATGCACCTGCCTGCATGTATCCGATAGAAGTTCGCTCAACTGACACGTATGGATTGATATCACCTTTGGATGGAGATTTTCTTTTTATCTCAGCTATGATTCCAGATTTATCCTCACGCTTGATGTAGTGTTTCAAGGAAAGGCTCTTTGTGGGAAAGAAAATGCTCTGCTCAAGTAACCGAACAGGGTAAAGGCCTTTTCGCGTTTCTACCTCGCGTTTTTTATGATTGATTATCTCGGTCAACTTATCCATTTACTTTGCCATTAGATTTTTGAAACATGTTAGTGCTGCTCCAGACTCAAGGGTCTTGTGCGCTTTGTCAATTGAGCCAACTAACCCCAGGGATCGGTCGGCACAGTGCAAAGCCATCCCGGCATTAGCTATAACAACTGCATTTTGTGCTTCAGATCCGGCTCCCGTTAAAATCATTTGAAAAATATCAGCGGCTTCTTCTACAGTTTCGCCTCCTCTTATTTCTGATGAAGAGACTTGTGGCAGTCCGAGATTCTCAGGTGTCAATTGATCCTCACCCTCATCGGAATAGATTTTGAATGGACCTGTCAATGATATCTCGTCATAGCCATTCAAGTCATGTATGACGATAAACTTTTTTCCAGACTGCTGATAGAGATAACCATACTGGCGTGCAAGCTCCAGGCTAAATACGCCAACCAGTTGATTGGGAGGAAAGGCAGGATTAACCATGGGGCCCAACATATTAAAGAATGTTTTCACGCCAAGTTCTTTTCGAATGGGCGCCACGTTTTTCATCGCGGGATGAAATAGTGGTGCGTGCATGAAACAAATATTAGCGCGCTCAAGGTCGCCCTTCAGCCGCTCCTTGTCGTTTGAGAAAGTGTAGCCAAAATGTTCCATCATATTGGATGAACCGCTGACAGATGAGACTCCGTAGTTGCCATGTTTTGCGACTGGCTGCCCAGCGGCCGCCACCACAAAAGAGGATAGCGTAGAAATATTAAAGGTATTTTTACCATCACCGCCTGTGCCGCACACGTCAATTACCGGCAGGGTTGTTTCCAGGGGAATACACAATTCCAACATTGCATCACGAAAGCCTTCGAGTTCATCAATGGTGATGGCTCTCATCATGTAAATGGTGATGAATGCGCTCATTTGGCTCGCGTTGTACTTTCCTGAAGCCAGATCAATGAGCACGTTCTTTGCGGTTGCTTTGTCAAGCGACCGATACCCGATCAAATCGTTTAATATCTCTTTCATACTAAATACTTATCCAATTCTTTATCATTTGCTTTCCATGTTCTGTCAAAATTGACTCCGGATGAAACTGAACGCCCTTTACATCAAAGCGTTGATGCGAAATTGCCATCACTAGTCCTTTGTCATTGACTGCGGTAACTTTCAACATACCGTTGATAGATTTAGGATCAACAGCCCACGAGTGATAGTGACAGGCTTTCAGTTTGTCGGGGACATCCGCAAACAATCGCTCGCCTTCATCCACTACACTAACAACAGAGGTGACACCATGAAGCACCTCACTCATATTGAAGATAGAAGCGTTGTACACCTCTGCTATTGCCTGGTGGCCGAGACATACACCAAGAATGCTTTTGTCGGGACCGAGTTCGCGAATGACCTGCTTGGTAATCCCCGCTTCGTCAGGTATACCGGGACCGGGTGATAACAAGATTTTGTCAAATGCAGCAACCTCTTCTACCCTCATCTTATCGTTTCGGATAACGACCGGCTGATGTCCCAACTCTGTGAGGAGATACGCCAGATTGTACGTGAATGAATCGTAGTTATCGAGAATCAAAATTTGCATTGTGTCATTCTTAAAGTTCTTCGGCCATTCGTAAAGCCCTTCTCAAAGCCTCCAGTTTGTTATTTACTTCCTGTAGTTCGCTTTCAGGTTTTGACTTGGCTACTACGCCTGCGCCAGCCTGAGTAATCAGCTTGTTTGCCTTACTGAGAAAAGTGCGAATCATTATCGCGTGGTTGAAGTCTCCGTTGAAGCCCATGAAACCAATCGCACCCCCGTAGAAGTTGCGATTTACCTTTTCATATTTTTCAATGAGCGTCAGTGCCTTGTGTTTGGGTGCACCTGACAATGTACCAGCGGGAAATGTATCGGCTACAACCTTAAGTGGCGAGCCATTGGTAAGTTTTCCTGTCACTTTTGAAACCAGGTGTATCACATGGCTGTAGTATTGAATCTCTTTGAATACTTCTACTTTTACCTCGGCTGCATTTCTACTGAGATCATTTCTTGCGAGGTCAACCAGCATCACGTGCTCAGCATTCTCTTTTTCATCTTTTGATAGCTCTTCTGCCAATAGCGCATCCTCTTTGTCATCGCCTGTACGCTTGAATGTGCCGGCAATTGGAAAGATGGAAGCTTCTTGTCCTTTAATCTGCAGTTGAGCTTCTGGGCTGGAGCCAAAAATTTTAAAACTGCCGAAGTCGAAATAGAAGAGGTAGGGTGATGGATTGATTGAACGCAAGGCACGATACACATTAAACTCATCTCCATGAAAAGAGGTGGTAAATCTCCTGGACAAGACGATTTGAAAAACATCTCCACGTTGGCAATGACCGATGCCTGCAGATACTAATTTTTTAAACTCTTCATCGGTAAGGTCGGAGGATTCAGTCTGTGATGTGCTAAAACGGAAAGTTGAGAAACGATTGCTAAAAATCAGTTGCTGCAACTGATCCAGTTGACAGGGTTCATCTTCACTAATTGCATTTTCAAACAGCGTAAGTGTATTTGAAAAATGGTCGACTACGATTACATATTTAAAAACCTTGTACAATACTTCCGGCACCAGTTTCTCTCTTCTGTCAATTGCCACCTCTTCAAAATATCGGACGGCATCATAGGCCATGTATCCGAACAAACCACCGGAAACATATTTGGTTTGTGGTGATATCACGTCAAATTCACTTCTGAAGTCATTTAGTCTTCTGATCAGGTCTCCATCGCCTGAAAGTTTCTCCGTTGTGTTTGATCCATCAGGGTAGCTCACTTTCAGAACGAAATCATTGACTTCAAAGGAAGCGATCGGTTGGCAGCAGATCAGCGACAGGCTATTTTCCTGGCCGTGATAGTCTGAGCTTTCCAATAGAATACTTCCTGCGTACTGATCCCGCAGTTTCAAATAAATGTTAACAGGCGTGAGCGTGTCTGCCAACAGCGTACGTGATCGGGTAAAAATTTTAATCTTCTTCATATCACAATGCCATAAAAACAAAAAGCCCGCCCCGATGTATCGGGGCGGGCTTCATTAAAATATTCTTTAATTCAACTATAGCATAGTAAGCCTATCCCCGATTTCAGGAGTATGCCACCACCACGCTATGTTGTAATTCAATTTCATTATTCAGCAGCTTTCGCTCTTTTCTTAGGTGCCTTTTTTGCCTTAGGCTTTGTTTCTGCGCCTTCAGCCTGGCTTACAGCAGCAGCACCAGTAGTATTTGATTTGCGTCTTCTGGTATTGCCATAAGAGCCTTTCCAGATTTTACCTTTTCTTGATTTTTTGTCTCCTCTTCCCATAAATAGATCAATTCGAGCAGCAATAATAATAAAGGGTTTCATTTTTACAAACCCGTTCGAACACTTTAGGCCGCTGCTTTTACCAAATCTTCACCCTATCTGATTCGCTTCGATATAGCTTATCACCTTCTTTTACATCAAAAGCTTTATAAAACTGATCGACATTGGTAAGGGGCACGCTGGCCCGGTACTGATTTGGTGAATGGGGGTCCGTATTAATCAAGGTTCTCAGGTATTCATCGCGATATTTCGTACGCCAGATAGTAGCCCATGAAAGAAAGAATCGTTGCTCAGGTGTATATCCGTCAATCAGACCGGGGTTTCCCTTCTCTCTCAGGTAGCGTTGAAGTCCTTCGTAAGCGATGATTATACCTCCGAGGTCACCAATATTTTCTCCCAAAGTAAACTCGCCCTGAAGATGTTGTCCTTCCAATGGTTCATAGCTGCTGTATTGATCAGCCAGGGCCTTTCCCTTGCCTTTAAATTTCTCCAGATCTTCCTCTCCCCACCAGTTCTTCAGATTTCCCTCTGCATCAAAACGAGATCCTGAGTCGTCAAAGCCGTGTGAAATCTCGTGGCCTATTACAGCACCAATACCTCCGTAGTTCACAGCTTCATCAGCTTTGTAATTATAAAATGGAGGCTGAAGTATCCCTGCGGGAAACACAATCTCGTTGAACAGGGGATTGTAGTATGCGTTGACCGTTTGCGGGGTCATCTGCCACTCCTTTTTATTTACGGGTTTTCCAAGTTTGTTAATCGCCTGACGCACCTGAAAGCGTGACGCGTTTACAGCATTTTGATAGTACGAGCTTTTCTCGGGTGATTTTTCTATCTGAAGTCCTGCGTAGCTTTTCCATTCATCGGGATAACCGACCTTTACGTTGATGGTACTTAACTTGTTTAGCGCCATTTGCTTTGTAGAGTCGGACATCCAATCTAATTGCTTTATCCGATCTGCCATTGCCAACTTGATGTTTTCAACCATCTCTAATGCTTTGGCTTTCGCCTCAGGTGGAAATACTTTGTCGACATACAATTGTCCGATGGCTTCACCCAGAAAATTATCGGTAGTGCTCATTACTCGTTTCCATCTTGGCCTCATTTGTTCTACACCGTTCAGGTATTTGCCATTGAAATCAAATGACTCTTGCACAACGGCATGATTAAGGAATGGTGCCGCTCCATTCAATGCTGACCATTTTAGATAGGTTTGAACTTCATCCCATTTGCCTGACGCAAACATCTCCTGGCATTGTATCATGAATTTTGGTTCTGTGACAATCAAGGTATCTTCCGTCACTCCCAGTGTCCCTAAATAAGATTTCCAATCGATAGCTGGTACCATTTGACCTAGGTCAGCCACTGATTTTTTATGGTACTGCTTTGAAGGGTCTCTACTCTCTTCTTTGGTGAGGGTTGCAGAAGCTAGTTTGGTCTCCAGTGCCAAAATTTGGCTGGCATGCCTGTTGGCAATTTCCATGGACTCACCAGTGAGCTGCAACATCTTACTCACATGCTTCACGTATTCATCTCTTGTCTCCTTCGACTTCTCATCTGTCTTCAGGTAGTAGTCTCGCTCCGGGAGGCCGAGTCCACCGGAGCCAAAGTAGGCGGCCACTTTATCGGCTTGTTTTAGATCGGGAATAATGAAAATACCGAAGAAGGCGCCTCCACCTTCTAACTCTTGATCCGCCAGGTAAGCCGTCAGCGACTTATTATTCTTTATTTCTGCAATCTTTTTGAACGTTGGTTCTAGAACGGATACCCCAACCTTTTCAGCTAAAAGGGAGTCCATGCCGATACTGTAAAAATCTGATGCTTTGCGCTGATCAGAACCTTCCACATATTCTGGGTTTGAAGCCGCAGTTTTTAAAAGTTCGAGCAGCACCTCATTGTTGTGCTCAAAAACTTCGTTACCACTGCCCCAAGAACCCTTATCACCCGGAATTACAGTTCTGTCCAGCCAGGCACCGTTGGCAAACCGAAAAATATCATCCTGCGGACGTACGGTAGTATCCATGTTTGACAATTCGAGACCCTCGCTTTTGACAGCCTCGTTGGTGCTGGTAGAACATGAGGCCAGTAAAACCAGAGAGATAATTGTGATAAAGGTGTATTTCATAATTGAATAGATTGTAATTCCAGAACAAAACTAACGTTTTGGGGTTTGTTTTTCGAGAGGTAAATTAGATCAACAAATTTGGGGTACATGGCCAGAGTAAGACCGGAAATAATCGAAGTAATCCGCAAAACAGCAGATAAGATCAGGAAAAGCGGAGATTATCAATGGGGGCACATGGGCGCCTGCAACTGCGGGTTCCTGGCTCAAGAAATAACAAGTTTGAGCAAAAGGGAAATTCACAGCTTTGCAATGGAGGGACACGGTGACTGGAATGAACAACTTAACGACTACTGCCCGACCAGCGGGTTGAAGATGGATGACCTCATCTCAGACTTGCTGAACTTCGGTTTCGATATTGATGACCTGAAACATCTTGAGCGTCTTTCTGATCCTAAGGTTCTACGCCAACTACCTATCAACAAACGTAACTTAAAACAAAACAACAAGGCTGATGTCGAGACCTACCTCACAGCGATGGCACGAATGCTGGAGGAACGGTTAGCGAATAAAGTAAACCTTGTTGAATTGCTAGAGCCACACTCAGCGCTCAGCTAGTACAAACTAACGCTGCTTCACTCAGCATCAGTTATTGTGAACACTGCAACTAGAACAGGAAGCCAAGCCTGAAGTAGGCCAGCGTTCCCTCAACAGAGTGACCTGCAGTGAGAGATACTATGGCCAGGTTGTATGGTGTGAACCAAAATCCTCCTCCGAATCCTTTGTGCCACACGTTTGATTTTCCTGTGGTCGAGGTCGGATCAATACCTGTTGAGTCTTTGTACCATACCCTACCAATATCGAAGAATCCGAGCATACCAACATTTGCAGGCATGATATAAGAATGTATTTCCCCCAACTTAAATCGAATCTCGTTGTTGAACACCAGCTTGCTGTCGCCATAGAATCTTGTTTTTCTGAACCCTCTCACCTCCGTGCGACCATCAAGTATTTGCGATTGATAAATCTGGTAGTCTCCCCTTGTAATACCACCAGACACCCGGGTCGCAAACGTTAAGCGTGCCGGAAACCGAAAAGATTGGTAAAAAGCCAATGAGGCAGTGTGAAAGCCAAAGTCTCCAGCATTGATGGATGTGGAGTTAAATTCATTCATCCACTGCGATGTCTGTTCAAAGTACAAACCTCGGGTGGTAAAAATCTTATTATTACGATTGTCTATTCCCCAACTATATGAGAGGCCTGTGAAGTATTTATAGTCTTCGAGAATGGGTTCGGGTAAGGTTGCCTCAAAATCCTTAACAAATCGATCCTTACTTGGGTGCTCTAATTCTACCAACTGAAGCGTGGGTCCAATTTTGAAAAAACCGTACGCACCGATCTTTCGGGTCAAGCGAAGATCCAAAGACCATTGTTTAAATCTAAGCCGGTAATAATCGATTGCGTTATCTACATCTATCGCTGGGTTTTCATCAATATTTTTGTCGAAGACAGACTCATTACCTAAGCCAAAGAAATTATTGACGAAGTTTGGCGACTTGACATCCAAATCGATTTCTCCATTCCATTTACCTACGAGATGTGTAAACTCTGCCTTATAATTAAAGTTGAATGAGCTTGTGTTGATGGCATAACTTCCCAAAAAAAGGTGGCGCGTCTTGAATGGGTCTTTTCTAAACCCATGAGTGGTTGACAGAAATCCTCCTCCGAGAAAAATTCCATCGTCAACGTTGTAATTTCCGAAAATCAATGGCGCAAGCAAGTTGTATTTGAACTCTCTGCGATTGTACTCATTCACCATTTTGTTATCAGATCTTCGATCATGAATCCTGCTACCCGCCTCCACCATCAGCCCTCCAGTCTTATCATACACTATGGGCTTTTCACGTGCATCGGAAGTCAGATGATCTTCTCCTTTGCCGCCAATCACCCGCACTTTAATGGATGTTTTGTTGTCGCCCGTGAATACAAAATTGTCGTGTCCGTCCAAGCCTTGCAGGCGAACCTCTTGTGTCTCGTCTTCTTTAAAAATTCTTTCGTAAAGCTTCTTCTCCTTCTCTCCCTCCTTTGACGTTTTAAACACCTCCACTTTTACGGACCCGTTTGGCAAATACTCGATCTCAAAACGTTCGTGTTTGTCAGAGCCCACTATGGTCACCTCTCTTGCTAAGAACCTATAGTGATCAAGTGCATAATTTTTCAAATTGGCTCGCCTCGCTTTCAGTTTTTTGACGACTTCCTCACCATGCAAATCAAATATTGCTTTTGGCCATTGATGTATCGCATTTTCAATAGCTTCATCGGTAAGCGCATTGGTCAGGCTATCGGCTACATCAACCCAGTCTTGTTCACTCAATCCTGTAAGAAAGCTTCTGTCGAAATAGCGTGCATTGAACATAAACCCAGCCGGCCAGTCGAGCTCGTAGTCAAAGCCTTGAAGTTTTGGTAATGCCCATCTCTTGCTGAACATTTTTGGTATTCTTCCTTCATTCACAAAGAAGGCCTGATCGCGGTCGCGAGGGATAGGACGATAGAGTTTACCTTTCTTTTTGTCAAACTCTGCCCACCGCCATTGGTCGTCATGTCGGTCCCAATCACCAATCCACAAATCAAACAGACGAGAGCGAAGCACAAATCGTTGGTCGACCTGGTTGTCGTTATCTTTTGCCAGTTTATCAATTACTTTAAAAGTACTTTCTATGTCATCAGCATTTCCGAAAAAATCCATTCCCTTTGCCTTGCCATCAGGTCTCTCTTCGTACAGCATCAGACGGTTGGCAAAAGTTTTTCTGTAGTTGCCCAATCTGGGGTCATCCGGTAGCCAAACTACTTTTGGGTTTGTGTGATAGATACCAGCTGCGTCAGCCAAAGAAGGAATAACAATAGCCGCATAGGGATGAGAAGCAGAAATCTGATCTTGTACTAAATCTTTCGCAAAAGTCTCGCGAAAGGCTTCCGGGATAGCTTTCTCAGGAAATTTTTCTATCGAGCGCAAAGTGAATTGCCACCCTTTCGGATCTTCAAGACGTAGGGAAAGCGTTTGCTGACCGCCCCCCTGCTTTAATATTTTCAACTCACCGTTTTCATTTTGAAAATCAAAAACAGGCACTTCGATTTTTTCTGCCCACACATCCCTGTAGTTTTCACCCAACCACTTCATCTTTTTTGCAGACGCAGCATATTGATTGCTTGCATTTTTTGTAACTGTTCCATTTTCTGACGTTGGAGTCTGATCAATGCCTGCAGGATGCGCCATCTCAAAACTTACCTGATACGCAGCAATCGCGTTTGCTTCTGTATAATATTCAATGCGCACCTGATTATTTGCCTGAATGGCAACACGCGCAAAACCCAGTTGATCTTTGGCAAACTTTGAATAGCCTTTTTGTTTAACGTAGGTATGTTTCGATCCGGAGCCACTGACTACATGATGGACACTATCTTTTGAAATGTATTGCAAAGAGTGCTCGTGACCTGCAGCGAAGATCGTACCCGGATAGTTTTTTAAAACACTCTCTACGGAAGTTCTGAACTCACGATAAGCAGGATGTGAAATATCCTGAATGCTACCAAAAATTTTGCGATACAATGGATAGATAGATCCTAAAATGGGCAGCGGTACGTAAAGACTTTTGCTGACATCGGTCAAAGGAAAAATATTTTCTTTCAGTCGTGACGTTCCACCATGTTCACCATAGGTATAAAGTGGATGATGGGCAGCCACTACGATCTGCTTACCTTCGTTTCTTCGTAGTATTTCTTCCAGCCCTGCGATCACATCCGCAGATGATTTGAACTCGCAATCACTTTCCTCACCTGAAGGTTTATCCCACGGATGAAGCCACCACTGGGAGTCAATTATTACTAACACAAGCTGATCACTCAAGGCGACTTCTACGGGGCCGGGACACCCTCCCTGCGGCAGGAATTGAATTGCCGCGTTGTTAAGCGAGTCAATGAAAGTCGCCTGATTTGACAATACTTCTAATCCGTCAACTCGTCCTCTTTTCCAATCGTGATTTCCCGGAACGAAGTAGATGTTATTAACCCCTTTCACGTTGTCGATCTGCGACCTTAATATCTCCTCACCTTCTGACCGTAATTTGTCGTCTTCATCAGCAAGTCCGCGGGGGTATACATTGTCACCCAGGTACACGGCAGCAGACGAAACACCGGGGTTTTGTGCGAGTTGGGATTGAATTATTTTCTTGTAGGGTGCGTTTGAGACTGTCGGCTCTCCGGCATCGCCAATTAAGTACAAATAGAAAATGTCCTTATTAGAGGGTTGGGCGATACAATTGATGGATATCAACGTTATCGCCAAAAGCCAGATAAAAAACTTCATTCCCAATTTAATAAAATATGCGGCCATTTAGTTCGTTCCCTTCCTCAAATGAGGCCCGTCACTATTTGGCAGATACAAATCTTGTGAAATTTTGATAGTTTTAAGCGCCTAAAATCGCAATGAATTCGAATTTACTTGATAAGTCCAAAAGCTATGCGGAGTCCGTCTTGAAGGAGCTGCCCGACAAGTTTGCTTATCATAACATTCGGCATACCCAGCAGGTGGCACAGGCGGTAACCGAAATTGGCGCCAAATCGGGATTGACCGATGACCAGATGGAAACTGCGTTGATTGCAGCCTGGATTCACGACACAGGTTATATGAAGGGTTGCGAATCGCACGAGCACTATTCTGCGGAAGCGGCTGAAAAGTTGTTGCGGGAATGGGGTGCATCGGAAACAAAAATCAAAGCCGTGAATGATGCAATTCAGGCCACGATGATGCCGCAAAACCCTAAGGACATTGTTGGGGAAGTTTTATGCGATGCAGATCTGTCGCACCTGGCCAATGGCGATTTGTTTGAGGTCAGTTCCAAGTTGCGAGAGGAGATGGCTCAAACCAAGGATAAGAAATTTACCGATGAAGAGTGGATTAATTTCAATCTTCAATTTCTTGAAAGCCATAAATACTTCACGCCTTACGGGAAAGAGGTGCTGGAAGAAAAAAAGCGTAAGAATATTAAGAAGCTCAGGAAGAGATTGAATCCTGAATTTGATAAAGGATATGTGAAGCAGTTGGAGAAGGATCTGGAAAAACTCCAACGCAAAATGGACAAAGGATCCAAACCGGAACGCGGTATTGAAACGATGTTTCGAATCACATCACAAAATCACATCACGCTAAGTGAGATGGCCGATTCAAAGGCTAACATTATGGTGTCGATCAACGCCATTATTCTTTCAGTTATCGTGTCGGTGTTGTTTAGAAAACTTGAAGAGTTCCCCGATTTGCTCGTGCCAACCGTAATGTTGGTATTCTCTTGCTTGCTTACCATTGTTTATGCTGTATTGGCCACCAGGCCTAACATCTCTTCCGGAAAATTCACCACTGAAGACATTAAGCAAAAGAAAACCAATCTGCTTTTCTTCGGAAACTTTCACGGCATGCAACTCGACAACTATGAGTGGGGTGTAAAGGAGATGATGAAAGATTCTGATTTCCTTTACGGCAGCATCATCAAAGACATCTATTTCAATGGAAAGGTACTGGCGAGGAAGTATAAACTCCTTCGCATCTCCTACAGCATCTTCATGTTTGGGTTCGTGGCTTCCATCCTCGCCTTCATGATCGCGATGCTGATGTTCTATTACTAGATCAACTCACTTTGTGAACTTCTACCTGATTCTCCAATCCCTTGAGGGAAACCGGGCCCATTGACTGTGTTGAAATATTACCCAACACTACACTCCTTCTCACCTCTTCGGTGATCAACAACTGAGAGCCAAAGTCTTTGTTAAGTTGCTCAACACGAAATGCTATAATCACGGCCTTCCCACTTATTGAATACTGTTTCCTGCTTTCGTTACCGATGTTGCCGGTGATCACTTCGCCCGAGTGAATGCCCATGCCCACTTTGGTTTCTGGTATCACCCCAGAAGTGCTTAGCTCTTTCACTTTTTTGATAATCGCCAGAGATGCCTGAAAGGCCATGTCGGCATGCAGAGGGTTTGGGCTGGGCGCACCAAAGGTCGCCATGACGCCATCTCCTAAAATCTGGTTTACAACTCCGCGATGTTGATTAATGATTTCGAGAACAGGCCCAAAGAACTTGTTTTGGAAGTCAAGAATTTCATCTGGGCTGCGGCCTTCAGCAAATTTGGTAAATCCTCTGATGTCGAGCGCGAGCACGGTGGCGTGAAGTCTTTTCGGCTTACCTCCTTCTTGCGTAAGTGTGGCCAATATCTCTCTTGAAACCTGTTGCCCAAGGTGAATTTCTATTTCACTTTTTTGGAATTTAAATTCAAGTGACGAGCGTAGTCTTCGCTTTACTTCTTCCGCCACAAATGCTGCCATTGCTGCAGCAAACAAATACATCACGCATCGTAGATAAAATCCATTCTCAGGAAGGGACGGCATGTAGCGAATCGGAATCCCTGCCAGGTTGTAAGCGTAGTAAATTATTCCACCAAACTGAAACGCTGCCAGCGCTCCGGCAAGCAAACTCAAGCGATAGTCAAGGTGAAGTATTGACAAGATGATAAAGAAGAAATAGATAAACTGAATGGGGGAATCAATGAACTGATAGATGTTTTTGATGTCTACAAGATACAGGATCAACAAACCCATATAGGTGATCTCAATCGTGGTTTGCACTACTTTAAATCGAGTGCTAATCTTTTTGCCACGGGAGGTAAACTTTTTTATCAACCACACCATCAACACCTCGTACAGCACAAATATTAATACCCAACCCATACCAAAGAAGTATGCCGAATCACCACCATAAAACCTGATCACGGAGTCGTCAAGAATGAAATAGTTTAGTGTCATGACCAAGATGCCCACGGTAAACACCCCCACCAACAGCATAGCCCTTTGCAGTTCGCTTTTGGCTAGCTCGTTTTCAAACTCGTCATATAGTTTATCCGATAGTTTCATCTTCCTTTTAGTGGGAAGTCGAGTAAGATACAGTCTTTAGGTATGTTATCCTGATTTACAAATCTATGCCAAAGACTGAGTCTTGCCTCCTCTGCCAGTCCACACTTTTTTAGCACCGCCAAAGAAGCGGTGTTCTCAGCATCAACAAAAGTCCAGATTTTGAATACGAAGGGAAGTTTAATTAGTTGGCCTAATAAAGCCCGACACGCTTCTGTTGCAAAACCCTGATTCCATGAGGCAGGGCTAATAATGTACCCGATCTGGATTTTACCATCGTCATTGACTGCGCCTATTGCACCAATCAGTTTGTTTTGAGCTTTTAACCGAAGAGTGTAGTTAAACTCTTTGGCAGACAGCCAGGCTGGAATAGCAGACGACAAATAACGCCTGGTATCAGCCACTTTACTGTGTGTCGGCCAGGAAACAAAACGGGTAGCCTCAGACTTGCTGGCATAAGCGTAGAAAATCTCCTCTGCGTCTTCGTATTTTAGCCGCTGTAAAATCAGACGTTGTGTTTCAAACTGGTCAGGTAATCGCGCTATTTCCATGAGTCTAAAATCAAATATCGTTCACCGTTATTTCAAAAAAGAAATGGCTGACGGTAAAATTCTGTTAAAGGTAGACCCTGTTCACCTTACCGGAAATGAGTTGCTTGTTTCAAATGATGGTGAAACAAGTAAACGAGCGTTAGCCTTTGATGAGCAGATATGGGATGACCTTGAAGTGGACGCTTTCGAAGAAGTAAGTGCGATGGAGTTCAATTTATATTCAAGCGGACTACTTTAATCGTGTAACCTTTACACGAGAAGAATATCGTTGCGATCAACGAATCGACCAACTATTCTTTCGGCAATTCTTTCTTAGCTACGTTTTAATTCTCTCAAAATCGCTCTGCTTCGTTCGTTTAAGGGTAAGGAGAATTTTGTTGCAAAAATTCATAAAAATAAAATCAAATATTTTTTAGCCATTGTCCTTACTCTCCCGTAAACGCAGCTAAAAAATTTTGATTAATGCGAATAATTTTACTTGCCGCTCTTTTAGTACCCATCATCTCATTCGGCCAACAAAAGTCAACGGTCAGTGGATATATCAAGGATAAATCCAATGGTGAAGAGCTCATTGGCGTAACTGTTTACGTCAATGAACTGCAGACTGGTACAGTCACCAACGTGTACGGGTTCTATTCACTTACACTGAATCCAGGAACCTATCATCTTCAATTCAGCTACATTGGATTTACCACACAGATAAAGGAGATCACATTAACCAGTAATGTTGAGCTCAATATGAACCTCGCTCCAGAAGTAATGGAAATGGAAGAGATTGTGGTGACGGCTGAGCGTGATGATGCGAATGTCACAAGCTTGCAAATGAGCAAGCGTGAAATCAACATCGATCAGGTAAGAAAACTTCCAGCCGTAATGGGAGAAGTTGATATCATCAAAAACGTGCAGATGCAACCCGGTGTGATTTCGGCAGGCGAAGGAACGTCAAGCTACTTCGTTAGAGGAGGTAGTGCCGATCAAAATCTGATCCTAATCGATGAAGCACCGATCTATGATCCGTCTCACTTGTTCGGACTGTTTTCTGTATTTAATGCAGACGTGATCAAGGAATCTGAGCTCTATCGCGGAGGTATCCCCAGCCGGTTTGGCGGAAGGCTGAGCTCTATACTTGAAGTGAGAACTAAAGATGGAAACAATCAGCATGTAGCAGGTAGCGGTGGCATCGGATCACTTGCCAGCCGTTTGATGGTGGAGGGGCCCCTTCGAAAGGACAAGAGTTCATTCATCGTGTCAGGAAGAAGATCGTATGCTGATTTATTTCTGAAAGCTGCAGGCAAAAACAACACGGTTTCCTTCTACGATATCAACACTAAACTCAACTGGAAGCCAGATAATAAAAATCGCTACTACCTCGCCTTTTACGCAGGGCGTGATGAGTTTAATCTCGATCAGAATCTTGGGTTCGGGTGGGGTAACGCAACAGGTACTTTCCGGTGGAATCACCTTTTCAGCGACCGGTTGTTTTCCAACACCACACTTATCGCCAGCAACTTTGACTACAAATTAGACTTTGATGATCCGCTTCAGGGTTTTGTATGGAAGTCGCGCGTGCAGCAGTTCAGCATCAACAATGATCTTACTTATTTCATCACTCCTGAGAATGAATTGAGTTTTGGCTATCAGATAAGTTACAGAAGATTTCAACCAGGTGTTATCTCACCCAATAGTCAAAATTCCATTTACGAAACCGTGAGGATGGACAAGCAATTTGCACTTGACCATGCACTCTATATTGACAATCAGCAAAAGCTCAGCGACAAGATAAATATCAGCTATGGTGCCCGCTTGTCGATATTCCAAAACATTGGCAAAGCTGACATCGCAGTTTATGCTGACCCAACCGACAATGTGACTATTACCCGAATTGACACATTACATTACGGCTCATTCGAGAATATAAAAACCTACATCAACGTAGAGCCAAGATTCTCATTGAGATATGCCGTAAACGACAAAAGCTCCATCAAGGCTTCGTACAACAGAATGGTGCAGAACACACACCTCATCACCAATGGTACGATCCCTGTTCCTTTTAACACCTGGAATCCGAGTGGTTATTATTTGAAACCACAGATTGCTGATCAGGTTGCGCTGGGATATTTCAGAAATCTGAACGACCACAACATCGAGCTGTCGGCCGAAGCTTTCTACAAAGAGCTTCAGGATGTAACTGAGTTTGCTGACAACGCCAACGTGTTTTTCAACAAAGACCTCGCAGTGGAGTTTCGTCAAGGTCAATCAACAGCTTACGGAATAGAATTCCTTGCAGAAAAGACTGAAGGAAAATTTACTGGCTTCGCGAGCTACACTTTGTCTAAAGTAACCAGAACGGTGCCTGGCGTAAATCAAGGTAAAGCTTATTTGGCCAACTATGACCGCAGGCATGTGTTCAATGCGGCAGCAACTTATGAGTTCAGCAGCAAATGGACTTTCGGTGCTACGTTTACTTACAGCTCAGGGCGTCCCATTACCGTACCCTCAGGCCGCTATGAGTTTGAAGACTACAATGTCGACATGATCACAGAAAGAAACGCCTATAAACTGGCGCCTATTCACAGGCTTGATCTGTCAGCAACCTTGACTCCTCAAAAGCACAAGGAAAGGAAGTGGCATGGACAATGGGTATTCTCACTCTACAACGTTTACAATCGTCAGAATCCATTTACGCTCTACACCAGAACAATGCAGGATGAAGACGGTAACATCGTAGGAGATGGATCACAGAAAGAGGCTCGAATGGTTTATCTGTTCCCGGTAATCCCTTCCGTAACCTACAATTTCAAGTTTTAAGAATTAAGAGCTATATCAATATGAAAGCAATAAAATTAATCACCGCTCTGGCACTAACAGCTACGCTGTTCTCGTGCGAAAAGACTGTGGTCATCGATTCGAGGCAGGCCAACGAAGCAATCGTAATCGAAGGACAGGTTACCAATCAACCGGGCATGCAGTATGTTAAGGTTTCCCGCTCAACCGGGTTTTACCAAACAGGCTCTACTGAAAGAGTTACGGATGCAGTTGTGTCAGTAACAGATGACCTGGGCAATACTGTCTCTTTTGTTCACAATCCGACAGATAAAATTGAAACAAGAGGATACTATTTTGACAACAGCAATTTTGTTGGGCAACCTGGAAGGACCTATCGCCTGTCGGTTCAGGTAGGAGGCGAAGTTTATGAAGCCGCTGATAAAATGGCTTCGGTTACCAACATCGACTCTCTTTCTTATAGAATCAATGAAGATGAACTAGATGATCCTAAGGACACGGGCAAGTTCTATGAGATTCTTGCCTTCATGAAAGAACCACAAGAAACGGACGACTATTACTTATTTAAGTTCTACAGAAATGACTCAATCACCTATTATTTTGAAAATTCTGATATATACTATGCAAGTGACGAGGGAATTGGCGAGAATATCGATGGAATTCCTTCACCTGTATTTTTCGCGGTAGGCGACAAGGCTAAGTTTGAAGTCTATAGCCTGTCGAGAAATGCCTATCTCTTTTACAATGACTTAAGCACACTTATCAACAGTGACGGAGGGATGATTTCACCTCCTCCTGCCAACCCAAGAAGCAACCTGAGCAATGGTGCATTGGGACTGTTTAGAGCAAGTGCGGTAAATTTTGCCACGATCACCATTGAGGAATAAAAAGACAGAGGTATGAAGGTTAAGTACAAATCTCATTTCAAAAATCCTGCTTCAGATCGCGAGTGGTTTCGGGATTGGGTGAAGAGGCTGGAGCAAGAAAATGGAAGGAGTTATCAGGAAATAACCCTTCATACCTCTTTAGGTAAAACAACGGTGTATGGCATCAACACCGATACCAACCTGGAAGAGTCGATCGTCATCTTCCCGGGGGCACGAACTACCTCGTTGTTCTGGGACTTGGATAACAATTTGAGCGAACTTCGTGGTGACTTTAAAATCTTCCTTGTAGAGACGAACGGGTTACCAAACCTCAGCAGTGGTCAAACGCCCGATATTCGTGGCAATGGTTATGGAGAGTGGGCTGCTGAAGTGCTGGATCAACTGAATCTTGACAAAGTGTTTATTGCGGGAGCTTCATTTGGCGGACTTATATGCATGAAGCTGTGCATTACCAGCAGTGAAAGAGTAAAGGGTGTTTTCTTACTCAATCCCGGATGCCTGCAACCTTTTTCACTAAAGCCAAGGAACCTTCTTTACAACCTCTTACCAATCATAAGTCCGTCAAAAAAGAACATTCAGACTTTTCTTGATAAGGCTATTTTCAGCAAACCTTTTCATGTTGTTGATCAAGCTTATGAGGAGCTGATGGTTGATTACGAATATTTTGCGTTAACCCGATTTGTTGACAAGACACAGAAGCCATACTACATGGCTGAGGAACTTGGTCTCGTGAAAAATGACATTTACGTGATCCTGGGCGACAAGGATATTCTGTTTCCTCACCGCAAGTCCATTGAAAATGCTTCGCGCTGGATTTCCAACTTGAAGGACGTAGTGGTGCTGGCTAATGTGGGTCATGGCATCGAGACTTCAAAGAGTGCTATGAAATACATTGGCCGGTGGGCCAGTCAGATCGTTGCCAAAGAAAAGCCGAGCTTTCATTCGGTTTTGTGAGTTAATCAACGAGCGATCTCGTCCTAAAATTTGATCGTTTGGTGCATATCGCTACCTTTGCCACCCGGCAAATCGGCACGACCAGCTCCTGCTGAACTCCCCCAGGACCGGAAGGTAGCAAGGGTAGGTGGTTGTAGCGGTGCGATGTTCGATTTGCCCTTTTTTATCCTATCTCCTCCCCCTAAAATCCTTCATTTGTTTTAGTTTTGTAGCCTAAACCACTACAAATGCAATTCTTTATCGATACAGCTAATCTGGGCGAAATTAAAGAAGCCTATGACCTGGGCGTTCTGGACGGAGTAACTACCAATCCTTCACTGATGGCTAAGGAAGGTATCTCTGGCGCTGACAATGTGAAAGCTCATTATAAGGCTATCTGTAACATCGTGGATAACAATGTGAGCGCAGAGGTGATTGCCACCGACTTTGATGGCATCATTAAAGAGGGACGTGAGTTGGCTAAAATCGATGATAAAATTGTGGTGAAGGTGCCCATGATCAAGGACGGAGTGAAGGCGATCAAAAAATTCAGCAGTGATGGCATTCGTACCAACTGCACCCTGGTCTTTTCAGCGGGTCAGGCAATTCTCGCTGCCAAAGCTGGTGCTAGCTACCTCTCTCCTTTTATCGGGAGACTTGACGACATCTCACAAGATGGTCTTGATCTAATTGCTCAGGTGCGACATATTTATGACAACTATGGATATGAAACTGAAGTGCTGGCTGCCAGCATCAGACACACTATGCACCTTATCAAATGTGCGGAGATTGGTGCAGACGTGGCTACCTGTCCTTTGAAAGTCATTATGGATTTATTGAAGCATCCATTGACTGATTCAGGTCTGGAAAAATTTCTTGCTGACCATAAAAAAGCGAATCAATAGGCCTTAACCAGAACTGATGTTCTCCAACGATCCGGTAGTACGCGTTAAAGAGGCCACCATTTTTCAGGATCACAATTCTGTTTTGAATGATATCTCCTTTGATGTAGAAAAAGGAGAGTTTGTTTTCCTCGTTGGCCGCACAGGATCCGGAAAGTCTTCATTATTAAAAACGCTTTATGGAGATCTCCCGCTGAGGCTCGGTGATATTCAAGTGGCTGGATTTAACATTCGCGAGATTAAGGGCAAAGAGGTGCCTCTCCTTCGCAGAAAAATCGGCATCATCTTCCAGGATTTTCAATTGTTTCCAGACAGGACCGTAGCGGAGAATTTAAACTTTGTGATGAAGGCTACGGGATGGAAAGAAGGCACCAAAATGAAAAGCCGCCTTGTCGAGGTGTTAATGCAAGTGGGCCTTGGATCTGTAGAGAAAAAAATGCCCCATCAGCTTTCTGGTGGAGAGCAACAAAGGGTAGTGATCGCGAGAGCACTTATCAATGAGCCTGTTATTCTCATTGCAGATGAACCCACCGGTAATCTTGATCCAGAAGTTTCCAGTGGTATTATGAAACTCTTTCAGCAGATCAATAAGAGTGGAACCGCGGTGCTGATGGCCACACACAGTTATGGCTTAATCAAAAAATTTCCGGCAAGAGTAATCAAGTGCGAAGACAACAAGATTCTTGATTCCGCAAAGGTGCAGTTTGAGTTAAGAAGTGAAGAGGACTTCTGATACGGTCCAAGTTCTTTAAAATCACCGCTAAGGCGCAGAGGCGCAAAGGTTTTAATCACGGGTTGTCCTCTGCAGGAGACACTGTTGGGACTGAGGATCAGACAGCAGCGTCCTGAT
Organism: Cyclobacteriaceae bacterium; assembly: GCA_020436085.1. Lineage (GTDB taxonomy): Bacteria > Bacteroidota > Bacteroidia > Cytophagales > Cyclobacteriaceae > ELB16-189. The sequence continues at coordinate 16,816 of JAGQYM010000024.1, read as the reverse complement.
TATTTCGTTTTGTCTTTAGGTCCTCCAGCTTTTTGATCTGCTGATTGAGAAGATCCATTCTAACCAGGATGTTTAGTATAAGTGCGTCCCTTACTTTTTCAGTTGGCCTCGCCTTCATCTCATCTCTCAACACCTGATACATCGCGTCCAGTTTTTCGAAGTCCTGGGTAAACTGGTCGTTTTCGAAAGTATCATCAAAATTATCGATCAGCGCTACTTTCTTGGCAATCTCATCTGAGTAGAATGACTCCACGTCCTGAAACTCGCCTTGCAATCTGCTGGCCTGTTGTTTGTCCGCTGGCTTCTCAACATTTGTGAAGAATAGCAAAGCAGACAATCCCATAAACACTACAGCTGCAGCACGCCATACGGCAACTGAGTTCCACAACGATCTTTGCTTCATCTGTGGAAGCTGCGAAGAGATTCTCTCCCACACTGAATCACTGGGCTCCTGATCGTCAAAAGCCTGGCGATTGTTTTTAATAAAATCCTTCAATGAGTCCTTCATAACGATTAGCTGTTATTTTCTTAGTCACCCTATTCCGTTAATTGTTACAATCATCCTTGTTCCAGTATCTCCTTCAGCTTCTTCTTCGACCGATTAAATTGCGATTTTGAAGTTGATTCTGAAATCCCCAAAATTTCGGCAATTTCTCCGTGATCGTATCCTTCCAAAAGATACAGAGAAAGCACCATTCTATAGCCATCTGGAAGTTGACTGATCGCCTGCCGCACTTTTTCTACTGTGAAAGGAAAATCCTGAAATTCATCCTGATCTTCCTCCGGCATTTCAATTTGGCCCTCTTCAGGAAACCGCTCTGCCCTTTTTCGCTTGATAGCGTTGATGGCCTTGTTAACAACAATTCGCTTCAGCCAGGCACCAAACGTGGCATCGCCCCGGTAATGCCTTAGGTTCTTGAATGCACTGATGAACGCTTCCTGGAGTACATCCTCGGCTTCGCCCTCATCGCGCACAATCCTGAACCCTACATTGTACATGCTTTTGCTGTACAACTTATAAAGTTTGTAATAGGCATCCCGGTCTCCCTGGAGGCATTCCTGGATAATATCCTCGTGAATATGTTCAGTATGGGCCCCCAAACAAACTATAGGTCAAGTCTAAGGACACCTCAACGATAACAAGGTTGCACTCAACCCTTGTTCAACTCGGCCAAATTGGCCACAGCGGGCTGAAAATCAGGTACTTGCTTGATAATGTCCTCGTATATCTTTTTGGCTCCTGCCTTATCACCCTTCCCCTGGAGAAGCATACCCTTCAGGTTCAACACCGCGTACTTCATGCTAAAGTCCTTTGGCTTATTGCTGGTGTCGTTAAATCCGATCTTAATCGTTTCCGCATCCGATTTCTTCAGGAGAATATCCACATTAGTGAGTCCCTCTTCATATCGCTTGAGGTCGTATTGAAGGAATGCGATTTTGTACAAAGCCATCGTATTGTTGGACAGGAGGTATAGCGTCTCATAGTTCTGCAACGAGCGATCCAGTATTCCCAGCGCTTCAAAAGAAGCGGCAGACAATTCCAGATAGGCAAGGTTTTTTGAATCTCGTGCCAACAATTCCTGGCTTACCAACATGGCGGGTGCATATTGCCTTCCGTCAAAATACATGTAAGCGAGTGTGAATATCAGTGAGTCGCTATCAGGTCGCCTGATGATCATGTCATAGAGGGCACTCTTCGCCACCTGGGTGTCATTCCATCGCGAGGCCATCGCGTATTTTTTATAATAATGCTCCAATACCGGATCTGCAATGCTGTTCATCTGTGGCTCCTGCGCTGTTGCAGGCACTTGTGTTTCAGTAGGCTTAGTTTCAGCAGTTTCCTTAGAAGCCTTTTTCTTTTGGGCATTGGCAGCAATGGAGATAGTCATAATGATAATCCACGCTATGCTCGTCACTAATCTCATGTTCTAGCAGTTTTAAATTTCAGTTTTAATCAGTCCTTTTTCCGTAGCCAGTTTCACCATCAGTTGATAGGCTTGCTCTCGGTCATTTTCAATTTCACCATCCAATATCGCATCTTTTATCTTCTCTTTTATTTCACCAATAACCGGGCCGGGTTGAATCTTGAAAATTTCAATGATTTCATCCCCGGTTATGGGGGGTTGAAAATTCCGCACGCGATCTTTTTCTTCCACTTCATCCATGCGTTTTTCTACCAGATCGAAGTTGGCCAGATACTTTGACACCTTATCCATATTCTTGGATGTGATGTCGGCCCGGCACAACATCATTAGCGCGTCAGTATCACTTCCCGCATCAAAAAGTAGCCGCCTTATTGCGGAGTCAGTTACTTCTTTGGCCAGCGCAATTGGTCTAAGGTGCAGTCGAACTAATTTTTTAACGAAGTGCATTCGCACATCCATCGGAAGTTTCATTCTTCTGAAAATGCCAGGCACCATGCGTGCACCTTTCTCCTCGTGTCCGTGAAAAGTCCATCCGTGATTTTTCTCAAATCGTTTCGTGACAGGCTTGGCAATATCATGAAGGATAGCAGCCCACCGCAACCAAAGGTCATCGGAAACTTTGGATACATTATCCAGAACTTGCAACGTGTGGTAGAAATTATCCTTATGTCCCTTGTTCTCAATATTCTCAACACCCTGTAACGCAACCATCTCCGAAAAAAACTCTCTTAGAAGACCGCTATGAAATAGGAGCTTAAAACCATATGATGGTGTCTTACTCAAGATAATTTTATTCAACTCATCAGTTACACGTTCCATCGAAACGATTTTAAGTCTCGAGGCATTTTTGATGATAGACTCGAATGTGCCCGCCTCAATGTCGAATGTCAGTTGAGAAGCAAACCTCACTGCGCGCATCATTCGCAAAGGGTCATCAGAAAAAGTAATGTCTGGATCAAGTGGAGTTTTGATAATCTTCTTCTTCAAATGATCAACTCCACCAAACGGATCTACCAACTTACCCCAGTTGCTTTCATTGAGACCAATTGCCATCGCATTGATGGTAAAGTCCCTTCTATTTTGATCATCCTCTAAAGTTCCATCTTCTACGATAGGCTTTCGCGATTCAGTTCGGTACGACTCCTTTCTCGCGCCTACAAATTCCAGATTGAATCCGTGCCAATTTATCTGTGCCGTTCCAAAGTTTTTATAAATCGTAACCCGTGCATCGCCAAGACGACTTGCCACTTCGGTAGCCAGTGATATTCCACTTCCTACGCAAACAAAATCAATGTCTTTGCTGGGTCGCTTCAGGATGAGATCACGAACGTAGCCACCCACAGCATAGGCATCCAGGCCGAGGTCGGAAGCCGCCTTTCCTATTGTCTTAAATACCTGATTTTCATTAAGTTCTGATGAAAACTCCATTACCGGCCACTTGGTTCTAATCCGTGGGCAAAGGTAAGATTTTAAGCAAAGTTAATAGGTATTGTCAGCGCTTATTGAAGGTGGGACAAGGGATATATCGCTGCTTCTTTTTCGTTCGTGTGTGGGTTTGGATGTCCAGCTTGTATTGCAGTGACACCTCATGCGTGCCTCCCGAAATTGCGCCCAGCTCTGACACCGTAAAGTCATAGCTGTAGCCCATCTCAATCTTTTCGAATTGAAACCCAAGTATCACCACCACCGCATCCCGGCTCATATTATCGACCACGTTTTGCTTGATTGGAATTCCACGATACCACAGTCCGATTGCTACCGGTTCATACAGAAAATATGCACCTACATCCAGCTGGCTAAATTTGCCCTGCATTTTATACACAAACGAAGGTGACAGCACTGACATTTTATCTCTGGTAAAAGGGCCTCGGTCTAGTGGGATTCTTACACCCCCGTGAAAAGTTGTTTTAATGGGAAGTGAAGCTTCCTCATTCAACAGCGACCTGTTAGGTTGGTTGATATGACTGGAGGCAAACCCCAACCAGAATGTTTTGTTGTAGGCCAGCATTCCGGCACTGAAGTCGAAGTAGTTGGCGTTGCCGAGATTGAAAAGGGCAGGGTCATCACTTGGCGTGGTGCCCTGAGAGTCAAACTGCAACTGATCTCCAAATAAGAGTCTATTAAAATCAATGCTACGAAAAGCATACCCAAAATTGAGACCAGAGGATATCACCCACTTGTCATTTACATTCCACTGGTAAGAGTATAAAAAACTAAACTGCGAAGACTTCATTCCTGCAGTCCCAGCTTTGTCCACAGTAGCCATAAATCCAACTCCACTATTGTAGTCGTGAAGATTGTAATCATAAGAAAAAGCGTATGAAACGTAACCTCTTGCAATATTCGGCCACTGGTTGCGATAGCTCGCCATGAATCGATGGTCGAATGTCGTGCCGGTGAATGCCGGGTTGAGGTACAAGGGAGCTGCATAGTATTGTGAGAATTCAGGATCCTGCGCCACGAGAGCTCCTGAGATCAACAAAAACAATATGGTAAACTTCTTACCCATCAGCGAATCAGGTTTACGTCCCCTACTCTCACGATTCGCTGTCCGTTTTCATACAAGGCAGAAATCTTGTACACATAAACATCTTGCTGGCAGAGCTTGCCATTGTAATATCCATCCCATCCGATGTTGGGGTCTGTGCTCTGGAACATTAGTTCGCCCCAGCGATTGAAGATGAACATCTCGAACTCGACAACACCGCGCGTAATCGGAAGGAACACATCATTCTTTCCGTTGCTTTGGTCGTTGCCACCAGTAGCACCCAGCAGATTTGGTGAAAAAGCATTTGGAACAAGTACTTGTCCACCTACTTCCACACGCACCGCGCTCTCCAACTTTGTGGTGTCTGAACAACCGTCCTTGTTGTATGCGATGAGTTGAATGTCATACTCCCCTTCTTTCTCATATATGTGCTGCGGTTCCCCAGCGAGGGATTTGGTGCCGTCTCCAAAATCCCATTCAAAATTCGTGGCTTGAATACTTTGATTCTTTGTATAGAGTATTCCTCCCGGGATGTACACAAGCCTGGGTTTGATATCGAATTGGGCACTTGGGCGGGGATAGACTTCGATGATTAAATTCTTGGTTTCAGTTACCGTTTGCCCCGTGATATTCGAAGCTGACAATGAAACCGTATAAATACCAGGTTCAAAGTATGTATAGGAAGGATCGACTGCCCTTGAGGTTGCCTGGCCTTGTCCGAACTCCCAGAAATAGGTGCTGGGTTCAGCAAACTGGGAAAGGTTGGTGAACTCAACAGTGAGAGGAGCGCAGCCGGAGGCAGGTGCATAGGCGAAGTCAACCACAGGTGGAATGGCATCAATGGTAATAGTTGAAGTTGCGGTCTCGACACAGACATTATTGGTCACAGTTAATCTTATGGTGTAAGAACCATAGGTGGCGTACGTGTGAGACGAAACCGCGGGGTCAGTAGACGTATTCCCGTCACCAAAATCCCATTCATAAGTCCACGGTCCGGGATTGGTGGTATTGACAATTGTCACGGTAGAGTTGGGCAACATCTGGGATGCTGGTGAGGCAGTGAAAGAGGTGTTGATGTCATCCCCACTGGGGACAACAACAACATCGGTGCTCGTTGCACTTACGCAATTCGCAAAGTTGGTGGTTTCCAAACTGAATTGTACCGTAACATCGGCTGAGCCGAACGCAGGCCGCGCCAATTCATAGCTGAGCTCATCATTAATACTGTTGATATCAGAAACAATTACCCCGTTCTCACGAACCGTCCAGTGGTAGTCCGCCAAACCTTTTTGACTGGCTTCAAGATGAAGGCGCATCAATTGGCAATCAAACAAAACTGTATCGATGGCAAATCCTGATGTGGGTATCGGGCTGATTCGAATTGTTCTGGTGGAATCTCCAAAGCAACCAGAGGGCAAAGTTGTGATCAGTGTCACAAAAAAATCTTTGAGGGATTGTGTGCTGTTCACAAAATTGTAACTGAAGGATGGCGTGGTGCCAGAACTAGTTTCAGAAATGATTCCGCCACTATCGCTCACTCTCCAGCGGTAGTCGGTGGGACCGAGTGACTGTGTTTGAGCATCCACGGAGAAGTTGACCGACTGAGGAGAGCAGTTGTTATTAAATGGAGAGTAATTTGTAGATATAAATCCAGAGCGCGTGCCAGGAAAAACAGTGATCGTTGAGACAGGCGACACGGTCTCACAGCCGTTGACTGTAACTGCCCTCATCCGCATATCAAATTGCTGATTAACCATTGTTATGTTCTCAAAGTCATGAACATAAAAAGGTGTGAACGCAGGGTCAGTCGGCTGTTGAGTGGCTACCAGTTGAAATCCAAGACCTTGCCTATCATCCACCTCCCACTCAAATCGATCGATGACATCAGGCTGACCACCAACAGAATTGTTGGTAAACGTGACGGTAAGGATGCTGCAACCCGAAACCACATCAGGGGTGATTGACGCATTTGGCAAAGGGTCAACCGTTACCGGCAATACCAATAAATCACTACAGCCTGCCTGATCTGTGGTGACGCGCAGTGCAACCTGATAGGTAGCTGCGGCACCCAGCGATCTGGTGAAAGATGTTTGGTTGTCGAAGGCAGGGTCTTTATTAAACGTGACACCATCATAGTCGAAATCCCACTCTCTAAGAACGATCGACTCTCCGTTGATTGCGTTGAGAGTAGATGTTTCATTGAATGTTGTCAGATCTCCTGCACACACTCTGTTTGCTGTAAATTGTGGAGATGGCTTTTCAAACACGCGCACCTGTACTTCATCGATTGTCTCGCACGATGTGATGTTGTCACGAATGATCAACCTTACTCTATAGATTCCGCGGCTGGAAAATACTTCATCGAATGGACCAAGTGGTACCGTGGAGAACCCTCCACCTACGGGCTCCTGGCGTACGAGTGTGTTGGTCTCATCATAAAACTCCCACCTCCACAATGTGGTGGGTGTAATCATCCCTACAGATACATCGGCAAAGCGCACATCAAAATTTGAAAATGGCGCGGAAGCTTCCTGGCAAAAATCTGCCGCAATGGGATTGTTTGATAAGTCTGTGACTCCGATTTGGGCAACAAGTGATGGGGAAATCGTAACCAACTGCTCGAATATCTCCACACAATTTCCTGCAGCATTAGCATCACGTACAGAGAGGCGTATCAGTTTTTGCCCTGCTGAGGGATAAGCGAATGTCGGATTAGTGCTAGAAGATGTGCTCAGTGGTAAGCCTGCCCCAGTGTTGTTGTCAAAAAATTCCCATGTATACTGAAATGATGCTCCAACAATCGCAGGTGTCTCGTTATCGAAGTAAATGTTATCCCCTACGCAAAAAACATTTTGTACAGGACCGCCTGCTCCGCCTAATCTCGTTAAAAAATCGGGTTGAGGCGCATCCACGATAATGACTCTTGCTGTTGTGACCTGTGGTGGATTGTCTCCATTAATCAAGTCTCCGAAGACGGGGTTGAAAGCATTACCATCCAGAACGTTGTTATCATAAGGATTACACTGGTTCCAATTCTTCAGTGTAATTTCAAACTCTCTCCCGATATCTGCTGGAAGTGTTACTGGCACATTGACAGGAAGGCTTATTTGCCCGGGGGCCAGGACCGGATAGATCGGGTTTCTAAAAGGTGCCGGGTCTAAATAAGGAAATGCACCTGGAACGATAGCATTTACGCCAACGCCAGGAATACGAATCGCAGGTGCACCCGTTCCGTAAATCCATTGAATCCACCGTGGTTCATTGTTCTCTCTGGTTAAGCGTGGAAAACAATTCCAGTCACTGTTGTCGGTGAACAAAACATCTGCGGCAAATCCCTGACAAACTCTGAACACGGCTGGATTGATCGCCACGATATCGTTTGTCCAGACCACGACCTGTGTTTGTATAGGAACGACACTCCCTCTCGGGTTACAGGCATTGGCTGCATCGATGATCACATCATATCCGCAGTCTACAGGTGAATTGGGATAAAGGTGGCTGATCGTTACGCCTCCAGCGGCCACTTGTGTGTAAGTTTCCTCCGGTGTACCATCACCCCAATCGACAAAATATTGTGTGCCGGGTACTGAAGAAAGATAGAGCGTTTGGATACTCACTGAGAAAGGAGCACAACCCCGGCTGCTCGTCAAAAAAGCGAATCCAGGTTCCATGATACCACCGCACTGAGCATTTGCCAGTTGGGCAATCAAGGTTAGTAAAAGAGCCAGTCCGAGGGACCTACCAACGTTCCAAATTCTCATGTTCTAATCGATCGTCAAATCGATCAAAGCACACTACCAGACTTTATTAATTAAGGCAAAATTGGAAAAGGAACCACTGATTCCGGCAAGATGGCGGATTTGTTCGACCAAGAGTAGAAACGAGAGATGAAGTTGTTGATTGGGCTGACGAGTTTTTACGGTTCCAGGTTCATGAGTACCTGCCTAAAACAGGCAGGTACGAACCTGGGCTAGGCTTGGTTGGGTTCGTGAGGACACGAACCTAGGCTAGCTTACAGCAGGCAGGTACGAACTTGAGTTAGACACGAGATGCTTCACTGTGCTCAGCATGGCAAGCATGTAACACTAAGTTAGTTCCAGAAGCTAGGCTTGCGGTTGAAGGTAGGGCAAGGAATAAGGCGGTTGCGCTTCTTGACTCCTCTATGGAGTGGTTTGGCAACAAACTCATACACAATCGAAAGTTCGTGGGCTCCTCCGGATGTCGTGGAAAGTTCTGAAACAGAGAAGTCATAGCTGTAGCCAATATTGAAATTGCTCAGGTATATACCCATTACAAAAATCATGGCGTCCTGATTCACTGTTCCGATTACGTTTGTATCAAAAGGTTTACCTCTGTACCACACTCCGATTGATACGGGATCGATATGGTAGTTAAGTCCGAAGTCCAGCTGACTAATCGGACCTTGTGATCTGAATATAAATGAAGGTGTCAGATAAGAAACTTTCGCGCTGGTTCTAAATCCGTGATAGAGCGAAATACGACCACCGCCATGAATGGTAGTCTTCATAGGTAGTCGACTTGTGGTGTTTAGTATAGACAAGTTTGGTGTATTCATGTGATGGAATGCGCCACCTAGCCAAAGAGACTTTGTGTAGAACAAGAAACCTGACCCAAAATCAAAATACTGTTGATTACCCAGGCGTTGAAGATCCGGATCAAGTGATTGTCCGTTGAACTCAAGGCCATCACCCAACTGTAGTCTGGTTCTATCAAGTCCATTGATACCATAGCCAAAATAGAGGCCGGGAGAAAACACAAGGTTTTCGTTCAGGCGAACTTTGTAACTATACATCAATCCGAATGTGGAAGTGCGCCATCCTGCAGATCCCATTTTGTCGGTCGTAGCCATCACTCCAAAACCACTTCTCAACTCATCAACAAAGATGTCGTAACTCGCTGCGTACGTAGAAAAGGCCTGAGGCAGGTTTGGCCACTGTATCCTGTGGTTCAGCACAAATCTTTGCTGCGGAGTGATTCCAGTAAATCCGGGATTGAGATAAAGAGGCGCCTGGTAGAACTGAGAGAACTGAGGGTCTTGCGCATGAAGTGATCCCACAGCCAAAACTGTAAGCACACACATCGATATAAACCTCATTAACTTCATTCTCTTCAAACGTTCAATATACAATTATTATCTAATCATGGTAATGTCACCTATCTGGGTGGTTCGCTGACCATCCGACAATCGCAACGTTAACTTATACACATACACACCAGCCGGAAGGATTCTACCATTTCTATCGTATCCATCCCATCCCTGATTTGCATTGTTGCTTTCAAAGATCAGGTTACCCCAACGATCGAAGATTTGCATGTTGAATTCTTCAACGCCTTTCACGATCGGAAGGAACACGTCATTGAAAGTACCGGCACCACCGCTACCCGTTCCTCCGCCACCCAGTCCGCCAGAAGGACCAGCAGGGTTCGGTGTAAAGGCGTTAGGCACTCTTGTGATACCACCTTGTTTGGCGATCACTTTTTGAGATAGTGTATCTGTACACACCACACCATTGTCGTGATCAAATCCAGCGACCATCACGATGTCGTATACGCCTTCAATCTTGTAGGTATGTTTCGGTTCTCTTTCGTCCGAAGTTTCCCCGTCACCAAAATCCCATTGATAGAAGTTCGCCTTCGTACTGAAGTTGAATGTGGTCAACTCGGTATCTGGAACAAATACCGTTCCCGGTCTTGCCTGGAAGGACGCTACTGGAACTTCATAGATTTCAAAGTCCTGATTCGCAAACTCAACCTGGTCTGTGAACGAATCCCTTGTTGTCAATTGCACATTGAACAACCCAGGGGTACTGATAAAGAACTCCGGCAAATCCTGTCCGGATACTGCTACAATGCCTCCATTTGAGTCAACCACTTTCCACTCCATGATGTCTCCTGTGGAGTTGTTTTCGATGACTCGGACGGTGGTCGGGAAGCAGCCCGCAGGAGGATCCAGTGTAAAGTCAGCTACCAAGGGAAGAACAGGCACTACGATCGTCTTGGTGAACATGTTATCGCAAGTCAGACCTGCTACTTCTCCAGCAATGTTTATAGCCTTCAACGTGATTTGGTATGGGCCTTGTTGACTATAAACTACCGGAGGTGGCGTTGCACCAACAAACGTTGGAGGGTTTGCAAAACTTGCCGATCCAAAATCCCATTCGTATCGGAACTGCGCGCCATCTACGGGATTCGAGGTGTTTGTAAAGTTGACGGTTGACGTTCCACCTATAATCGGAGGCACTGTACCTTCATTAAATCCTGCGATCACGTTTCTGTACACCGTAATCGGAGTCACTACATCAGGAACAGTACACAAACCATTCTTTGGTTGGTACACTATTTCGTACACCAGAGGATTCGTGGTGGTCGTATTGTCCAATTGGTAGTTGACAAATGGAGTTGTACGAACATCTATCTCTGTGGTGGTGCCCTGCACCCTATAGAACCAGCGATGCGAAGTTGCACCCAGGCTTGAGTTGGTCATCTGAATCCGCTGTCCGCTACATATTTCTGTTCGATCAGGCGTCACGTTGGCCACAATTGATCCAACCGTTACGTTCATGATCCTTGGCAATCCAACGCAGCCCGCTGGGGTGGTAGGTGTTACCTGATAGATCAAGATAGCCTGGAATCCGGTGGTGTTATTCACTACCTGATTGATTGTAGTTCCATTACCATCAAAGAATCCAGGTGCTTCGAGGTTGAACACATCTGTTACGGTCCAGTCGAAGGTTGTTCCAGGAACGCTGCTGCTGAGCGGCACATTCAGGGTTTGTCCATCGCACACTGTAATCGAAGCCGGAAGTCCCACTGTGTTTGGTGTTGGGTTCACTGTTACAACAATGTTGATCGGAGTACCATCGCAGTTGTTGAATTTCGGTGTAACCGTATAGGTCACTGTCTCCACGTTGAAACCAGAATTGAATAATGTGATATCCAAGTTGCTGCCACCACCATTGAGTGCGCCCGTGATTGTGCCTGGGGCAGAAACAGTCCATGTTGCAAATGTACCTGGGATGTCGGTGATTAATGGAATACTTCTGAATTCACCACTGCAGACTGCAATAGGGGCAACAGGAGTAATAATTGGCCTTGGTTTCACCGTGATTGTCACTACCACATTGTCACCAGGACAACCCAATCCACCGTTTACTACTGGTTGCAACGTATACGTTACTGTTTGATCTGTGAGTGTCGGGTTATTCCACTGGTCAGCGATTGTTTCGCCATTCAGATAGGTCATTTTCAATGGCGAGGTAGCTGGTTGCAAAGTCATTCCACCGGTTGGTACGGCACTTATCACCTGGAACTCCATGGTACCCACAGATGGCATCGTGGTAGTTGTTAACAAGATGTTTGTTGGCGATACGTTCACACCATCCGATTCACACACGGTTTGAAGCAGCGGGCTAGCCACCAATTTCGGTTTAGGCTCAACATTGACTACAACGGGAACAGGAGTACCAAGACATCCTGCACCGCCTTTAGCTCCGTTTGCGACCGGGGTAATTGTATATGTCACAGTCGCTGCGTTATTGGAGTTGTTCACCAGATTATCGGTGATCTTATAGTTCAAAGGCAGGTTATTCAACGCTGGAACAAAACCCGTTATCTGCCCACCGATAGATGACACAGCAGTGTAATTGAAGGTGATATTACCCGATGTAGGCACTGTTGGTGATGTCAGGTCAATATCAGTCTGTGTTGCACTACAAATGTTGGTCAAATTATTCACCGGCACAGCCAAAATCGTTGGTTCAATTGTGAGAACTATGTCACGTGTTGGTCCTTTACAGCCGGCTCCTGTTTCTCCTCTAACTGTATAAGTAACTGTAAGAGGATTGTTAGTCGTGTTCTGGAATTGATCGTTCTGGATTTCAGTTGAAGCCACTCCTGATCTTACGCCTGAGTTACCGTTGGTTTGAATCAGATCACCTGCCGCTCCGGCAATGACCACATTAGTGATGTCGTACATCGCTGCTGGCGCACTACTACCCGAAGTAGCGAAGATGATTCCTGATGCTTCATTTGTACAAACTGATCTATCCAGTCCGGCTGCGATAGCTGGAGATGGATTGATGGTCAATACCACATCAGCTTCATCGCCCAAGCAACCTGCGGCACTTACCGGAACAACCTTATATGTCACCGTAAGTGGACCCGCTGATGTATTTGTAAAGGTGTCATTAAAGATTGCGTTGGCGGCTTGTCCCGCACCAATCGAGGCATTGGAGCCTCCGGCCACCAATCCAGGTTGCCTTATGATATTGTTGATATTGTAGGACGCAGCCGCAACTGATGTTGGTGGTCCTGGATCAACACCTAGTGTAATGCCCGAAATCACATCACTACACACCGGTACAGGATTCAATGCTGGATCCAATACTGGCTCAGGTTGAATCGTAAAGGTCACTACCACCGGATCACCCAAACATCCTTGAGGACTTACTGGCACCACAGTGTACTGAACTGCTAAGTTTCCATTCGTTGGGTTCTCAAAACTATCCCCAGCTAAGAAATTGGCTCCTACATTGTTGTAAGGCACACCCGTTGGATCAATATTTCCAGCACGAGCATTCAAACCTGGCGCCACAACAATGTTGGTGATGTTGTAGCTACCAGCCGGTACGGAGGTACCATTTGTAGCTAGAGAAACGTTAAAGTCGAAGTCGCTACACCTTGTAATATCCAGGGCAGGATTCAGCACTGGTTCCGGCCTAACTGTCAAAGTAATTTGAACTGGTTGTCCCTGGCATCCTATGGCGCTAAATGGAGTAACTTGATAAACGACAGTTAGAGGGCCAAAAGTCGTGTTATTATATACATCATTAAGTATCGCGTTGGCTGCAAGACCGTTACCAGTAGTTGGAACTCCGATAAGTCCAGCGTCTTGTGAGATCAAAGCAATGTCATAATTCGCTGCACCAACTGATACTCCGTTCGTGTTCAGCGTGATGCCTGCAATTTGGTCGCTACAAACAGTGGCGCTCAGACTTGGATCAACAACAGGTTCAGGATCTATTGTAACCGTGATGTCAATGAAATCACCGAGGCAACCAGCAGCGCTTACAGGAACTACCCGATATACCACATCCAAAGGCACCGGCCCTGTATTTCTAAAGCTATGATTAGTCAGGTAGTTGGCGGCAACTCCGGTTGCAGGAACTGGAGTATTGCCTCCGTTAGGCGTCAATCCTGCAGCTACTGTTATCATCTGAATATTATAGTTAGCCGCAGCTACCGAAGCACCATTAGTATTCAAAGTCAAACCTGTAGTAAGTCCACTGCAAACTCCAGCAATGTCAAGTCCCGGATCCATGACCGGTTCTGGCTGGATTGTAACAGTAATCGTACGCTGATCACTTACACAACCAGCTATTGTTCCCACTGCTTCCACCACATACACAACATCCAAAGGTGTGGCTCCATTGTTCTGGTATATTTCACCTGCCAAGTAGTTTGCGGCAACACCATTTTGAATCGCTACCTGGTTAATTGGATTCAAACTTGGATTAACTGTACGGCTCACAATATTGTAATTAAGCGCCCCGATACTTGTGCCATTTGTATTCAGCGTCAAGCCAACTGCGAGATCGCTACAAACTGACTTATTCAAATTTGTGGCCACCACTGGCTCTGGAGCAATAGTAATCGTAATTGTCCGCTGATCTCCGAGACAGCCATTTATGGTTCCAACGCCCTGCACTACATATTGGACTGTTAGAGATGTGTTTGTTGTATTTGTGTATACTTCATTCTGAAGGTAATTGTCGGCAACACCATTTTGAGGTACAGGCACCTGAGTTACAGGTGTCAATCCACCAGCTACAATTCGATTCAGCACGTTATAGCTTGCTGCTGCGATACTTGTTCCATTCGTGTTGAGAACGAGATTGACGATATCATCGCTGCATATTGAGGCATCCAGAGTATTGGCAACGACCGGCTCAGGGTCAACCATGATTGTGATCGTTCTCTGTGGGCCCACACAACCATTGATGGCACCCGTTGCTTCAACCACATATTGTACCGGCAATGATGCAGCGGTTGTGTTCCTGTAAACCTCATTCTGTAGATAGGTTGGTAACACATTGTTACCAGGCATACCTACCTGGTTCACGGCAATCAATGAAGGATCTACCGTGCGACTTACAACATTGTAATTAACAGCAGATACGCTCGTGCCATTAGTGTTAAGCACCAGATTGACAGTGTTGTCGCTGCAGACTGAAGCGTCCAATGCAGGTGAAATGATCGGCTCAGGATCTATTGTAATCGTAATAATCCGTGGGTCACCAGTACAAGCTCCCGTTGTGCCGACTGCTCTTACTTCGTACTGTACGGTTAGCGATGCATTTGTCGTATTTTCATACACTTCATTTTGCAAATAGTTGGCTGCAACCCCGACCTGAGGAACGGCCACCTGTGTTATCGGATTCAATGCACCAGCCACCGTTCGACTCATTATCTCATAGCTTGCCGCACCAACACTACTTCCATTCGTATTAAGAATCAGGTTGACCACATCATTGCTACATACCGTGGCATTCAACGTTGGTGAGATGACCGGCTCAGGATTAATGGTAATCGTAATTGTCCTCTGATCTCCAAGGCAGTTATTAATTGTGCCCCGAGCTTCCACCACGTACTGAACAGTGAGAGGGCCGTTGGTTGTATTGCTGTAAACTTCATTTTGCAGGTAGTTATCTGCAACACCAGTCGCTGGCACAGCCACTTGAGTGACAGGAGTTAATGTACCCGCCACTATCCTGCTTACGATATTATAGTTAGCCGCACCAATGCTTGTTCCATTCGTGTTTAGTACCAGGCCAACAGGAATATCGCTACAAACGGTGGCGTTCAGTCCTGCTGAAATCACTGGTTCCGGATCTATTGTAATGGTGATGGTCTCTTGATTACCTAGACAACCGTTAATATTACCTCTCGCCTCAACAATGTATTGAACTGTGTGCGATGCGTTTGTCGTATTTCGGTAAACCTCGTTTTGCAAATAATTTGCTGCAACACCATTTGCCGAAACCGCCACCTGTGTAACAGGAGTTAGCGCAGGGTCAACAATTCTATTCACAATGTTGTAATTGCTGGCAGATACACTTGTTCCATTGGTATTCAGTACTAAACCGACCGGACTATCACTACACACTGTGGCATCCAGCGTTGGTGATATTACAGGCTCTGGATCTACCGTAATGGTTATCGTGCGTTGATCTCCGAGGCAGCCATTGATCGTACCAAGTGCTTCTACAATATACTGAACCGGCAATGAAGCGTTGGTTGTATTCCGGTAGACATCATTTTGTACGTAGTTCGCAGCCACCCCATTTGCGACCGGTGACTCGGTAACTGGTATCAGAGATGGGTTAACTGTGCGACTTACGATGTTGTATGACAACGCTCCTACGCTTGTGCCATTGGTGTTGAACACCAATCCAACTATTGCATCGCTACAAACGCTTGCGTTCAAATTTGTCGCAATGACTGGCTCGGGATCAATTGTTATTGTAATCGTTCTTTGGTCTCCAAGGCAATTATTAATGATGCCTCTAGCCTCCACTACATATTGAACAGTTAATGATCCATTGGTTGTATTGCGATAAACCTCATTCTGGAGATGATTTGCCGGCACACCATTCACAGGTGCCAGGGCTTGTGTCACCGGTGTCAGTCCACCTGCGACAGTGCGGCTCACAATATTGTAGCTCGATGCTGCAACGCTACCAGGGGCAGTGTTCAGCAATAAGTTGACAGCGTTATCACTGCAGACAGATGCATTTAATGTGCCTGATACAATTGGCTCAGGATCAACCGTAATGGTGATTGTGCGCTGGTCGCCTAGGCATCCACTTATCGTTCCTGTTGCTTCTACAACATATTGAATGGTCAAAGAGCCGGCTGTTGTATTTCTGTACACCTCATTTTGCAAATAGTTTGCTGCAACATTGTTAGCAGGCACGCCAACCTGAGTGACAGGGGTCAAACTTCCCGCTACAGTGCGGCTTACAATATTATAGTTAAGAGCTGCGACACTGGTGCCATTGGTATTAAGCACCAGATTCACAATGTTATCGCTGCATACAGAAGCATTAAGCGAAGGTGAGATTACAGGCTCGGGCGCGACTGTAATGGTTATTGTTCGTTGATCTCCCAGACACCCGTTTATTGTGCCTGTTGCCTCCACTACATATTGAACAGTGAGTGATGCGGCTGTAGTATTCCGATAAACTTCAGTTTGTAAATAATTGGCAGCGACCCCCGTGGCTGATACACCAACCTGAACAACAGGAGTGAGCCCAGCGGCAACTGTTCGACTTACAATATTATAGTTGGCGGCTGGAACACTGGTTCCAGTTGTTGCCAACAC
>JAGQYM010000023.1 GCA_020436085.1 Cyclobacteriaceae bacterium | reverse complement strand
ATGACAAATTCTGACTTTAAAATCAGAGTGATTGCTGACGTTACCTGCGACATAGAAGGCTCTATTCCTGCAACAAAAAAGCCAAGTACTATCGTTGATCCCATTTACGATTATAACCCAAAAACAGACTCTGTTGAAGCACCATTAAGCAATCCAGATTACGTAACTGTAATGGCAGTCGATAATCTGCCGTGCGAACTGCCAAGAAGTGCGTCAGAAGAATTTGGAAGAGACTTAATTGATAAAATCATTCCCGCGCTCGTAATCTCCGACAAGGATGGCGTGATTAAGCGAGCCAGCATCACAAAAGCTGGAAAACTTACTGATCCGTTTCTTTACCTTACAGATTATGCCAGCGGCAACTAGGCTTTGCTGGCAGCCCAGCTTGCGATTTGATTGCGAAACCAATCGTCAGCTGCATCTGTCCACTTGAAGTTGTCGCGAATGTACTCCATCGTATCCTTTTCCACTTCGGTGTAAATACCTCCATCTTTCACGGCTTCGATAATTTTCATGGCATCCTCTGTTGAAATCCGCCCATCTCCTTGTCCTGTGATCGCTGCTTCGGCTAGTTCAATTAATCGTTTGTCCAATTTCTTTCCTTCGATCGTGGTGTAGTAGCTCCTGGTTTCTTATCTTTTTGGTAGTCCAGTCAAGAAAAGAATTTAATATGTCGACAGAGATGTCGACTGGTTATTCTTTTGTTAAGAAACCTCGTAGCTTTATTTTTATCTATGATTTTGTATAACGTCACTATTGGAATAGACCGGGAGATAGAACAAGAGTGGATTACATGGATGAAAACAGAACATATTCCTGAAATACTAGGCACCGGTATTTTCGAGAGTCATAAGTTTTACAAAGTGTTGTCACACGATGACGAACAAACCGTTTCCTATTGCGTGCAGTACTTCACTCCTTCAATTGAACAATTCAATGTGTATTTGAAAGACTTTGCGCCAGGTTTCGTTGAGAAGCACAAAGCGAGATTTAAAGACAAGCACGTGGCCTTTCGGACCCTGCTTGAGGAAATTTAATCAGTGATGAAATTCTTCATCTGATCCGCTTCCAGATTACAGTTGACAAACTCCTTGTCAAAGTGACTCCCATATTTTTCATAAAAGGCAATCGCCTTCTCGTTCCAATGAAGTACCTGCCACATCATTCCGGTACAATTATCAGACAAGGCTTGCTTCATCGTAGCGTTAAATAAAAGCTTGCCGATGCCTTTACCCCTCTCGCTTTCTCTTACTACTAAATCCTCAAGGTAAAGTCGCCTACCTTTCCAGGTAGAGTATCTATAGTAGTAAATGGAAATGCCAATAATTTCTCCTTCTCGTGTAGCTACAAGAAACCCAAACACAGGTTTTTCGCCAAATCCATCAATCTGCATTTGTTCCACCGTGGTCTTTACCTGATCAAGGTATCCGGTAAATTCTGCCAGTTCCTTTATTAGTTCCAGCACCTGCGGAAGGTCTGCCTGAGTGCCTGAGCGTACAGCTATATTGTTAACCAATGTTAGTTGATGATTTTAAATCCAGTATAATCCCATAACACTTCGGGTATATGAATTCCTTCCGATGTTTGGTTGTTTTCAAGAATGGCGGCAACAATTCGCGGCAACGCAAGCGCGCTACCATTCAACGTGTGCAACAATTGAATTTTCCCTTCCTTGTTTTTTATGCGAAGCTTCAGACGATTGGCCTGAAACGTTTCGAAGTTACTGATAGAACTGACCTCCAGCCACCGCTTCTGTGCTCCTGCGAATACCTCCATGTCATATGTCATCGCAGAATTAAATCCCAGGTCACCGCCACAAAGCAAGAGTTTACGATAAGGCAGTTCCAATAATTTTAGAAGACCCTGCACATACGCACACATTTCATCAAGGGCTTGATAAGATTCATCTTGGTTTCTTACCTGCACGATTTCCACTTTGTCAAATTGATGCAGTCGGTTCAATCCCCGTACGTGAGCTCCCCAGCTTCCAGCTTCCCGTCTGAAGCAGGGAGTGTATCCTACATTCTTCACAGGCAAATCACTTTCTCCGAGGATAACATCTCGGTATAAGTTGGTGATTGGCACCTCAGCTGTTGGAATCATGTATAAGTTGTCCAACTGCATATGATACATCTGACCTTCCTTATCAGGAAGCTGACCAGTGCCATATCCCGATGCCTCATTCACCACAATCGGAGGCTGTATTTCAAGGTATCCTTCGGCCGTTGCCTTTTCTAAAAAGAAATTGATCAGTGCGCGCTGAAGTCGCGCGCCCTTTCCTTTGTACACCGGGAATCCCGCTCCACTGATTTTGTTACCCAAGTCAAAATCTATGATGTCATATTTCTTAATTAACTCCCAATGCGGAAGGGCATCCTCCGGAAGCTTAGGCAACGCACCATGCTCATGCACAGAAATATTATCATCAGCACCTGCACCGGCCGGCACACTTTCGTGAGGAACATTGGGGATCAGATATAGAGTATCTCTCAGCGCCAATTCTGTTTGCTCTAACTTGGTGCTTAGCTCAGACGAGCTCTTTTTTAGTTCTGCCGTTTTTCCCTTGATAGACTCAGCCTCATCCTTCTTTCCGGATTTCATCAGCCCTCCAATCTCCTTTGAGAGCCTGTTGATCTCGCCTAGTATTTCGTCATTCTTCTGCTGAATTTCTCTGCGCTCCTTATCCAACGAAATTGCCTTGTCGACTAAAACAGCGGCTTCTTTGAAACCTCTTTTTCCGAGTCCGACAATAACTTTTTCTCTCTCTTCCCGAATGAAATTTACTTGCAGCATGAGTCCGATTTTGAGACCTCAAAAGTAGTCAACCCAGCCATAATTTTTCCCCTCCAAATTTGATAATATTCAATTTTCGGCTATAATTGCAAGGTCATTACGGCCTACCCAGGCCACTTGAGATATAGATAACCCAATTCGTACAAGCTTCAATTCCTGACACCTGAATGACTCAGACTTTTGTTCTGATTTGTGAGTTTGCGACCAGATAATACTTTTGACACTTTTTTAATTTTTAAACCATTTCATTTTACAACCCCCCATGTACACTATTGACGACCTGAATGTCAGATTACTTTCAGAGCTGAAAGAAATTGCAGAACAGCTCGGTGTGAAGAATGCCAAAAAACTTGCCAAGCAAGACCTCGTCTACAAAATACTAGACCAACAAGCAATCTCAGGACCTGCGCCTGATGAAAAAAAATCAAATCCTAACGGAAGCGGAGAAAGAAGAATGAGACCAAGAAAGAGGGAAAATGTAGCTCCGGCTGCAAAAGCCGAAAAAGAACTCTCATCTGAGGAGTTACTTGAATCAATTGATGCCGAACTGGAAGCCACCGCTCCCAGCTTCGACAACAAAGAAAAAAACAAATCTCAGCAACAAGACAGATCGGAGTCCAACGACAGCGGCAGAAATCAACAGCATCAACAACAGCAGAACAAACCTCAGAATTCAATCAAGGATTTTGACGGAGTAATCGCGAATGAAGGTGTGCTTGAGATTATGCAGGATGGCTACGGCTTCCTACGCTCGTCTGACTACAACTACCTGGCCAGCCCAGATGATATTTATGTTTCTCCTTCACAGATCAAACTATTTGGTTTGAAAACAGGAGATACTGTTAAGGGACTGATTCGCCCTCCCAAGGAAGGTGAAAAATATTTTGCGCTGCTTAAAGTTGAAAGCGTAAATGGAAAAACAACAGAAGAGATTCGTGACAGAGTCGCCTTTGAATACCTGACTCCTCTTTTTCCAGAGGAAAAACTGAGACTAAGCACGAAACCGGACAATATGTCTACACGTATTCTGGATTTGTTTGCCCCAATTGGAAAAGGGCAACGTGGTATGATCGTAGCTCAGCCCAAAACAGGTAAGACGGTTTTGTTGCAGCAAATTGCAAACGCCATTGCCGAAAATCATCCGGAAGTTTACCTGATCGTGTTGCTGATTGATGAACGTCCGGAAGAAGTAACAGATATGGCGCGTAGCGTAAAAGCTGAAGTAATTGCCTCAACTTTTGATGAGCAGGCTGAACGCCACGTGAAAGTTTCCAGCATTGTTTTGGAAAAGGCAAAACGTATGGTGGAATGCGGTCACGATGTAGTGATTCTACTTGACTCAATTACTCGCCTTGCTCGTGCGTACAACACCGTTGTCCCTTCATCAGGAAAGATTCTTTCTGGTGGTGTGGATGCCAATGCGTTGCACAAGCCTAAGAGATTTTTTGGTGCAGCAAGAAATGTGGAAAATGGCGGATCACTCACGATCATTGCCACAGCGCTGATTGACACCGGATCAAAGATGGATGAAGTAATTTTTGAAGAATTTAAGGGAACTGGTAACATGGAACTTGTGCTGGATAGAAAACTGTCCAACAAGCGTGTTTATCCTGCAATTGACGTTCCAGCATCTGGAACGAGAAGAGAAGATCTGTTGATGAAGGAGGAAGAACTACAGCGCGTATGGATTCTTCGCAAGTTCATGAGCGATATGAATTCCAACGAAGCGATGGAGTTCCTGCTCCAGAAGATGAAAGGCACTCGCAACAACGAGGAGTTCCTCATCTCAATGAACGGATAAAATCTAAATCAATGAACAACATAAACCCTGGTCGAATGATCAGGGTTTTTTGTTTCGTTTTTTTTCGTGAAATGCCCCTTTGAAATTGGGATCATCTCTCTTTCGCTGATTGTCAATAGCCTTTGCCATCAGCTGAGCTTCTTCAAATGGAGTTTCCTCAATTTTGACTTCTGCCGGAAGCGTCCTCAACGGTATCTTTTCCCGTATTAGCTTCTCAATTTTTCCGATATGAAAAAGTTCAGGTTCCGAAGCCATAGTTATTGCCTGCCCTACCTCTGACGCCCTACCTGTTCGACCAATTCGATGCACGTAGTCATCATGGCGCGTAGGCACATCAAAATTGATGACGTGTGATACTTTCGATATGTCGATCCCCCTGGCACTTACATCAGTAGCAACAAGAACACGCACTTCTCCCTTGCTAAAGTCGTTAAGGGCATTCATTCTGGTATTCTGACCTTTATTGGAATGAATAACCCTAACCGGACCAAAATTCCGTCTTTCGATAAACTTGAAAATATTGTTGGCAGTTTCTTTTGTTCGGGTAAAAATGATCACCCGTGTAAATTGCCCTTTGTCGGAAAGCAGTTGTTCAAGAAAATTAATCTTTGTTTTGAAGTTGGGTACTTCGTAATAAACCTGAGAAACTTGTCGTGCAACTGTTGCCTGAGGTGTCACCTCCACTTTGTGAGGAAACTCTAAAAACTCCTCAGACAGCTTTTCGACCTTATCAGGGAAGGTAGCTGAGAACAGTAAGTTCTGCCGCTTTGATGGAAGGATGTCCAATATCTTTCTTAGCTGGTGAATGAATCCCATATCCATCATCCTGTCCGCCTCGTCTATCACCAGAGTCTTGACGTGCTTAGTAGTGAGTTTTTTTTCCTGATAGAGCTCAAGTAATCTGCCCGGTGTAGCGACTATAATATCTGAGCCTTGCTGTAGTTGCTCTACTTGTGACTTGATGCCCACCCCGCCAAAGAGTGAAATGATTCGCATGTCGGTATGTGCCGCAAGTTTCATGGCTGTATCAGTCACTTGCTTGGTGAGTTCCTTGGTGGGAACAAGAATCAATGCTCGGGGGCCGGCATCCTGAGCATAGTTTATTTTTTGCAATAATGGAATCAAATAAGCTGCCGTCTTACCAGTTCCAGTCTGAGCGATGCCAATTACCTGCTGACCACCTTGGATCAGGGTGAAGCATTTTCTCTGTATTTCTGTAGGAGACTCAAAACCCACGCCAGCGATCGCCTGAAGCATCTGCTTATTGAGCTTATAGTCTAACCACTTTGACTTTGCCTCTGTTTCCAAAACGCAATGCTTATCTTTGAATCAATGAAGTCGACACTAATTTTAAATGCGAAGATAGTAAACGAAGGAGCAGTTACTGAACAGGACCTCCTTATTAAAGGACAACATATTCAAAAGATTGGTAGTGACCTTCAATCAGAATCGGCCAATGAGGTCGTGGATGCATCGGGTAAGTACCTGTTCCCCGGAGCGATCGATGATCAAGTGCACTTTCGCGAGCCAGGACTGACACACAAGGCTACGATATACACCGAAGCCAGAGCAGCAGTAGCAGGTGGCGTTACCTCCTTTATGGAAATGCCAAACACCGTGCCTCCTGTGTTCACCCAAAAGTTGCTGGAGGATAAGTATGAGATCGCACGTCATAATTCCCTGGCGAATTATTCATTCTTTATGGGTGCCGCCAATGACAACCTGGAAGAGGTGATGAGAACAGACATCCAAAGTGTTTGTGGCTTGAAAATTTTCATGGGCTCTTCTACCGGCAACTTGTTAGTTGATGATCCAAAAACCCTGGAAGGGTTCTTCAGTCGTTTTCCAGCCGTTATTGCTAGTCATTGTGAACACGAACCCACGATAAGAAAAAATACCGAGCTCTTTCGCGAGAAGTATGGAGAAGATATGCCAATAAGAATGCACCCGCAGATAAGGAGCGAAGAAGCCTGCTATCTGTCTTCTTCATTCGCGTTGGACTTGGCAAAAAAACATGGCACTCGTCTTCATATTCTTCATATATCTACGGCAAAAGAGACAGCACTTTTTGACAATAGTATTCCTCTAAAGGATAAAAAGGTCACGGCTGAAGCTTGCATTCATCATCTTTGGTTCAACGATGGTGACTACGAGCAAATGGGAACCCTGATCAAATGGAATCCCGCGATTAAAACCAAGTCCGATCAGGAAGCAATTATGAACGCTGTTTTGGACGACAGGATAGATGTAATTGCAACTGACCACGCACCACACATCTGGGAGGAAAAACAAAACAAATATTTCAGCGCGCCATCAGGCGGACCACTTGTCCAGCATAGCTTGGTGGCCATGCTCGAGTTTTATAAAAAGGGAACAATCTCATTGGAGCGCATCGCAGAAAAGATGAGTCACAATCCTGCCATTCTATTCAACATAAAAGAGCGAGGTTACATCAGAGAGGGCTACTTCGCAGATCTGGTGCTTGTGGATCTTAATGACCCATGGACAGTAGGCAAGGAGAACATTTTAGCAAAGTGTGGCTGGTCTCCATTTCAAGGGCAAACATTCAGTTCGAAAATTGATTCTACCTGGGTGTCTGGGCACAGAGCCTATCACCAGGGAACATTTGATGAGTCAGTTAAGGGATTTCGTTTGAGCTTTGATCGAGAAAAGTAACTCATAAAAAAATGCCCCGAGTGGGGCATTGGGGTGAAAGACGGGTGCCGTAAGCAAGCTTACGAGCATGCTCGTGCGCTTAGCGCACGGCACTCGAACCTGACGACTGATCAATAAATTCCTGAACTCTCCTTCTCGATTTCATATTCTTCAGCTTTCGCTCAAGTTTCATCGCCTCACTCCGTGTTGAAACCTTTGTCGACCAATAGATTCTCAATGGCCGCTTGTTTTTCGTGTACTTTTCATAACCTGCATTATGACGAACGAAACGCTTTTCAAGATCATTGGTCTGTCCATAATACCATGATCCATCAACAAGCGACTCCAAAATGTACACGCAATAACTCATAAAAAATGCCCCGGTAGGGGCATATGGGTGAAAGACGGGGCTCGAACCCGCGACCCCCAGAATCACAATCTGGTGCTCTAACCAACTGAGCTACATTCACCATAATTCCCGCCAGGCGGGATCAGAAGGACGGCAAATTTAGGTACGAAGAGATAATTTGCAAAATCTGAAAACCCAGTTCAGAATACACATTTTAAGCAGCTCACTCAGGTTGGTCTTCAGTCCAAATTTTTCTAAGTTGAATCATGATCAGTTGGACAGAGTTCAGCGAGTATTCATTTGATCGAAAGATCAACACACTCTACACTGATGGAAATTTTGTAATGGCCATCAGATATTATGGCTTCAAAATCAACCTGTACCTATTAGGAAGTTTTTATGTAGAGGTGTTTGTAAATCACAAGTTGGCCAAGATTGAAAAAATCCAGCGGCTGGATACCAATCACAGTCGGATGAAATTTTACTACGATCAGATCAAGCTTCCTCAAAGCCTCGCGTAGCTTCAGGAGCGAGCCCCGCGTCATAAGACGCCCATAGTGTCTGTTTAGGGCTGTTTTCGAATTATTTTCAAAAAAATCACTGATCAGGGGTTATTAAAATCGCTAAATTGGAATTCATAATATTACCAAACTGAATTACAAAACAACTATGAAGAAAATATACTCGATTGCGCTTCTCGCCTTAGTATTTATTCTCTCTTACCCTATCGCCTCTACTGCCCAGGACGATCTTGATCAGTTCCTTCAAGAGAGTGTCGAAGATGGAGAGAAGCTTATTGGTGGCTACGTTGCGCCCGCAATTAAAGCCTTTAGCCTTGGCTTAAATCAAGGTTGGTACAATACTGCAAAACCGCATAAGGTGGCTGGTGTTGACTTGACGATGTCGGTTAGCTTGATGAAAGTGCCTTCCTCTGAGCAACTCTTTGATGTTAATGCCCTTGGATTGACAAGCGTGACATTGGTTAATGAAAGTGGAAATCCAGAGACAGACGGTAATATCCCGACCATCCTGGGTCCTGACACTCCACCAACGTTTTCTCCTAGCGCAACAGTAAATGATGGGTTCGTCAATCAATCTGACGACTTCCAAGGTCCTGGAGGGCTTGAACTGGGTAGCGATGTCAAATTGTTAAAAAATAAGATGCCAGCAGCGATGGTCCAATTGGGCTTTGGCTTGCCGAAGGGCACCGATGTGAAACTACGTTTAGTTCCCAAGGTTGACGTTGGTGATGGTAAGTTTAATATGTTTGGCATCGGTGTTATGCATGATGTGAAGCAATACATTCCAGGCATCAAAAATCTCCCTTTTGATCTTTCTGGATTTGTAGGATACACCAAGATGAAGCTTGATGTACCTTTTGATGGAGATCAACGCGGTGTGTTTGAAGCATCCTCGACAACTATTCAAGGTGTGATCTCCAAAAAGGTTGCTGTTCTTACCTTTTATGGAGGCTTGGGGTACAACATCGCCAAATCAAAACTTGCGATGCTGGGTTCTTATGACATAGACAATGACTCAAATACTCCAGCTATCGTTGATCCTGTGAATCTTGATTTTGCTGCATCGGGTTTCCGTACAACAGTGGGAATGCGCTTGAAGCTGGCTGTATTTACCTTCCATGGTGATTACACCATTCAGAAATACAATGCCCTTACGGTGGGCTTTGGTATCAGTGTGAGATAAGACCAACTGAACTGGAAATAAAAGGGACAGCAAATTGCTGTCCCTTTTTTATGCACCCGTTTCTCGTGCCCGCCTGCATTTACTGAGATCAAGGTACAAGGGGTAAGTTTGGATTGAACTAGAGTCTTCCTGTTCAACCCAAGTCCGTTGTCAGGCGAGACTTAGACGAGACTTCTATATCCCATAAGTTGTCCTGCTAGCTTGACTAAAACACCTGGAAGTACATGATGACAACCCAAACCAGAATGGTCTACCAGTGAGAAGCAGACCAGGAGCTGTTTACCAGAATAAAAAAACCACCCATCCAGAGGATAGGTGGCCAATATTTTTTGTTGAATTGTCTGCTTAAGCGGTAGCCGCCTGAGACTCCTGAAGCTTAGAAGAAGTCTTAAGGTGAACTGTCTTACGAGCTTTGTTGCCGCAATAACCGCACTGATAATGTTTCACCAGTTCTCCTTCTTCAGTAGCAGTAGGCTCCTTTATGATCTCTTCACGGACAACCTTGAAGGTCTGGTAGTTACACTCAGGACATTGAATAGCGTGAAGGTGACCGGCATACTTTTCGATCTTGATATAGCCAGTCTCGTCATCTTTCCATACATCGTAATCCATAGAGAAAAGGTTCTCTTCAGCCTGCATACCCTCATCCAGATAAGCATCTTCTTCTTCTTCACTCAGCAGCTTCATCGGCTTACCAGTTTTTGGAGAAATCCGTGGCTTATAACGAAGAACTTTCAATCTCTTTTCAATAAAGAAAGGATAGTAAAATTTCAAAAGGTTCTGGATGATCAAGGCAACGATCATACCCATTGACACTGTGGTGAACACGCGAACGAAAATCCACAGCGCATTAAGCTCGATGATATTGGCATTGGCAAAGAAGCAGGCTCCGACCACGATGATCAGAGAAGCCACCCAAAGCACCTTAATCTCATATTTGTTGATAAAATCGTACTTGGTCTTGCTGTCCGAAGTGATCGCTAACTTCAGGAAATAGCCCAAAATTACGAGCAAACCAGCTGCCCAGCACGCCATTGCAATATTCGCAGCTAGATTATTCCACGAATCATATGAGGGTAAAACTTCATCCATGATGCTATTTATTTATCGTTATTTTCTTTCAGGATAACAAATATAATAATCTATACCGCTCTACTGTCAACTGGTAACTCAAATATATGAGAAAACAATACAATTTAGCACAGTTTTGGGGTAAAATCCAAGAACACCATTGCCGCTCAGCCCTTTGTTTTGATGGCTGAAATAATGCCTGAAAGCAGTGACGCAGACGGTTGCATAGCCTCCAGCATCCCCATGTGACCCACACCCTCGAGCACTTTCAGATCAATAGAGGGATTGGCTACCGCCTGGGCACGTAAACTAGCAATCGGAACAACGGTATCCTCACCACCAGCAATTATCGAAATCGGGACGCTCTTCCCGGCAAGTAGCGGCTCACTAGAGGGCCTATCTCTCATGGCCTCCGTATAGCCTATAAAAGTCTCTTTTTGGGTCTGAAAGGCAATTTTCAAGGCGAAGTCAATGTCGTCATCGCACCTGATTTTGAATAAAGATGGAATGAAATTCCTGACATAGGCATCGACTCCATTCGCATTGACGAATTCGATGACCTTGTTACGATTTTCCCTTTTCTCAGCCGAGTCCGCCAAGGCAGTGGACTGAAACAAAACAAACTCAGAAAAAAGATCGGGAGCCTGAGCCAACATTGACAGTCCAACATACCCACCCAATGAATGCCCTACTAAAACAGCCTTTGGGATTTTCATGGACCTAATCCAGTCGATAACCAGCGACCCGATATCTGCAATTGAAAATTTTTCTTTTGGCAATTCTGACTTGCCAAAACCGGGTAGATCAACAGCGATCACCTCAATGCCTTCGGGCAGTAGCTTGACCATTGGTCCCCAGATGGCACCGGTTTCGCAAAAGCCATGAAGTAATATCAGGGGATAACCCTTGCCGCGTCTCTCAGCGTGTAGAGTGTTCATTGATCAGGCGGGCCTGCCAACCAGTTCGAGAAGTTCAATTACAGCTTTCTCAATGCCTTCGGGGCCGAAGGAACACTCGTTGTGTAGCTCGATCTGCTCACCATGCTCAACGATTTGATCAGGAATTCCTAATCGCCTTACCTGAGCCTGATATTGGTTGTCTGCCATAAATTCCAAAACAGCACTTCCAAAGCCTCCCTGTACGCAACCGTCCTCAACGGTGATCACTTTAGCATAACTTCCGAAGACTTCATGAAGCAACTCCTCATCAATAGGTTTTACGAACCTGAGATCATAATGCGCAACTTCTATTCCTTGTGAAGACAGCTTTTCGCACACCTCCACGGCATAGTTGCCAATATGCCCAATTGTCAAAATGGCTAACTCCTCTCCGTCCTTAATCTTACGTCCCTTTCCTATTTCTACTTCTTCAAATGGAGTTCTCCAGTCGGGCATTACGCCTTGTCCTCTTGGGTAACGAATTGAAAACGCCTGCTCCTTTCTTGGGAGTGAAGCTGTATACATCAGGTTTCTGAGCTCCTTCTCGTTCATGGGGGCAGAGACAATCATGTTTGGCAAACACCTGAAATAGGCTATGTCATACGCTCCATGATGAGTCGGTCCGTCAGCCCCGGCAAATCCTGCCCTATCCAGACAAAAATTTACTGGTAGATTTTGAATACATACATCATGCACCACCTGATCATAAGCCCTTTGCATAAACGAGCTGTAGATATTGCAGAATGGAATTAGGCCTTGAGTAGCAAGTCCGGCTGAAAACGTGACAGCGTGTTGCTCCGCGATTCCTACATCGAAGGCACGATCTGGCATCTCCTTCATCATGATGTTCATGGAAGATCCAGACGGCATAGCCGGGGTGATGCCCATGATCTTATCATTCTCTTTTGCCAACTCGACCAGTGTGTGGCCAAAGACATCCTGATACTTGGGAGCCTGTGGCTTCTCATGGACTTTTTTGTGAATCTCCCCGGTAATCTTGTCAAATGTACCAGGAGCGTGCCATGTAGTTTTATTGCCTGTCTCCGCAGGACCGTAGCCCTTTCCCTTCACTGTTACGCAGTGAAGTATCTTAGGCCCTTTGATTTGCTTCAGATCAGAAAGCACCGCCACCAGATGATCAACATCGTGGCCGTCTACCGGGCCGAAATATCTTAAGTTGAGAGATTCGAAAAAGTTACTTTGACTCAGTAGAGTCGACTTGATACCATTTTCAATCTTTGAAACGATCTCTTGCGCATTCTTACCAAAGTGCGAGAGCTTGCCTAGCAAATTCCAAACTTCGTCCTTTAGTTTATTATAGGTCTTGGACGTGGTGATGTCCGTCAAATAATCTTTCAATGCTCCTACGTTAGGATCAATGGACATGCAATTGTCATTGAGCACAATGAGAATATTAGAATCAGAAACACCTGCGTGATTCAAACCCTCGAATGCAATTCCACCAGTGAGCGCGCCATCACCAATTACCGCGATGTGTTGTTTATTTTCATCACCCTTGTACTTGGATGCCATCGCCATACCGAGCGCTGCGGAAATAGAAGTAGACGAGTGACCTACTCCGAAAGTGTCATAGTTGCTTTCCTTCCTTTTCGGAAATCCGGAAATGCCCCTGTACATCCGGTTGGTATGAAATGAATCTCTTCTGCCTGTCAGAATCTTATGACCATAGGCCTGATGCCCCACATCCCACACAAGTTGGTCTTCTGGTGTGTTGAATACATAGTGAAGGGCCACAGTGAGCTCTACTACGCCAAGACTTGCTCCAAAATGCCCGCCATAAACAGACACGTTATCCACGATAAACTGCCGTAGCTCTTCACAAAGCCTTACCAATTGGGCCTGATCCAGTTTCTTTAGATCCTGGGGTCCTTCGATCTTACTCAGCAATTTTCCGGGCTTTATCAGCATTATTTGTGGTGACGGTGGTTAATGCTTTAACAATGAGTTAAGGTAAGTGTTTTGAACGGTTTTGGACAATTTGGGGTACAAATTTAAGCATTTCACCCAGCGAAAGGTTTTCTACACTCTTTTGAATAATTTTGCCGCCTCGCATTATGACTAAAGAAAATTTCGAAGTACGCCTGCCCCTGTTTGAAGGGCCTTTTGACCTCCTTTTATTCTTCATTGAAAGGGACGAACTGGACATTTATGATATTCCGATCGCTAAGATCACCAATGACTTTTTGGAATACATGCATCACCTGGAGGACCTGAATATTGAGGTAGCCAGTGAGTTCATTTTGGTGGCAGCCACATTGATGCGTATCAAATCGAAGATGCTTCTTCCGCGTCCGCAAATTGATGAGGAGGGTAATGAAATTGATCCGCGTGAAGAGTTGGTGAAACACTTACTTGAGTACAAGAAGTACAAGTCAGTAATTGATGACTTCCACAAAATGGAAGATGCTGAACTCACCAAAGAGAAGCGTGGCAACATCATGAAGGAGTTGCGCTCCCTGGCAGAAAGCACAAACGTGGAAGCTGAACTTCAGGATGTAGATCTATTCAAGCTTCTAACCGTATTCGAAAAAGTACTAAAGCGTCAGGAGGAGGAGAAAAACAAACCTGTTCACCAGGTTATTCAATATCCGTATACCATTGAAGGTCAAAAACAATTTATTACTTCTGTTCTTCAAACGAAGCCGCGCGTTGCATTCACTGAGTTGTTACAAGAATCTCCAACACGTATCACTCTGATCTTTAATTTTCTTGCCATTTTGGAAATGCTGGCAAATGGAATGCTCGACATTCAAATAGGTGAAGGCTACAACAACTTCTGGGTTAAAAAGCCTGAGGAGGAAAAGGTTTCTGAGTAGTTAGTCTTTCGGGGCGTTGTCGATCAATCCGCCAGTAAGACGGATCAACCCAACCTTGGTGGAAATGCTATTGAAAATAGCCAAGTAGGCTTCCAGGGCCGCATTTCTGGCGTTTTCCTGCACGATTCGTAAGTCGATTGCGCTTAGCGCTCCATTGCGATATCGCTCATTGGCAAGCTCAAGGTTGAGATCTGCGGCTTCAAGTTTTGTCAGTTCAATACTAACTAATTGATTTCTTAGGTTGTAGAGATCAAAGTTTGCCAAAAGATCATTCTCCAATGACTGCTTGAGTTTGTCTGTACCCAGCTCCGCTATCTTCTCCTGCACCCTCGCATTTTGAATCGAGCGTTTTACCTGACCTCCATTGAAAATATTAAACCTCAATGACAGATTAGCGTAACCTCCGTAGGAATTTCCTTGTTGCGTTTGCGGCAATAATACCGTTTCATTAACATCGTTAAATACCGGGAAATTTTGATCACCATTTACATATCCGGTGAGCGTTTGAATTGTGTTCCCTGTATTGGTTCGAAAGTTCGCATTGAGTTGATCCAAACTTCCAGTCCCACCGAAGTTTAATGACAACGTGGGATAAGAAGCCGCCTGAGCGACTTTTGTAGTGTATCGAAGAATCTCCTGATTGGTGTATTGATTGCGGAGGTTAGTGTTGGAGCTCACCATTTTGGCACGAAGATCTTCATAGATGTAGTTCTCATGCTGATACTCTAACGAGTCAACCAATGTGTAGGACTTTATGAGATTTTCATTGAGCAGTAAATTGAGTTGCCTAAGTGAATTTTTATAAGCGAGTTCTTGACGGAGCACATTAGCCGAGTCCGTCAGGTAGTTGTTTTGCTCCTGAAGCACATCAAATGCAATTGCGCCACCGAGTTCTTTGCGCAGCTTGACCCAATCATATCTTTCTTTCGAAAACTCCATATTGTTCTGAAGAATGTGGAGTCGTTCCTTTTCCAAAAGGGCCTGATAATAACCGAGAATAATGGCCTGTAAGGTTGTTTCCATCACAAATGCTGCATTCCCATCGCTCAATCTCTCCAGTTCCTCCAGCCTACCTTTATTCATTCTCACTCCAAACCCTCCAAAAAGGAGAAACTGCACATCGAGTTGTCCGTTGACGTTATCCGCAATGTTGCGCCCGGCCACGGCAAAAGGGTTGGCTGGCTTCCTCTGAACTACGCTGTTATTTTGGTTTCCCGAAAGGGAGATCGTTGGCGTGCGTCCAGCCTGACCCCAGGTGTTATTGTTTCGGGCAATGTCAACTCGCATCTGTTCTATGCGAACATCGAAGTTATTCCTAAGTCCAATAGAAATCGCCCTCGCTAAACTAAGCGTGTCCTGACCGTGTGCGCAAAAAGTAAAAAGCAGGATGGCGAACATCCCAAGAAGTCGGTTCATAAAAAAATCAGTCGATCGATACTCTGGCTTCTTTGCCACTGAAATAGGTGTAAATGGCCGGGATAACAAAAAGAGTTAATACTGTCGCAAACAACATGCCTCCAATTACCGCGATACCCATGGATACACGGCTTTCTGAACCGGCACCCAATGCAAGGGCGATCGGAAGAATACCGAGGACAGTTGATAAACTGGTCATGATAATTGGACGGAAACGAGATTCTGCTGCGCCAACTACCGCATCCATTAGCTGCAATCCTTGAGACTTGCGCTGATTAGCAAATTCCACAATTAGAATTCCATTTTTCGTTACCAGTCCGATGAGCATGATAATTCCGATCTGGCTGAAAATGTTCATCGTCTGATTGAAATACCATAGTGATATTAACGCTCCAGCAAGTGCTAGTGGCACCGTAAACATGATGATAAATGGATCTTTGAAGCTCTCAAACTGTCCGGCCAATACAAGGTAGATAATGGCGAGCGCCAACAAGAAGGCGATATAAATGGAAGACGAACTCTCGGCAAATTCACGACTAGCTCCTGATAGTTCAGTGCTGTATGAATCATCCAGTACCTCAGAAGCAATTTTCTCCATCTCTTGAATACCTTCGGCCAGCGCTACACCAGGCGCGGGTTGCGCACTGATCTTGGCAGATGAATAACGATTGAATCTGTAGAGCTGTGGAGGGCTACTTTGTTCTTCAACAGTTACAAGGTTGTCGAGCTGAATGATCTCTCCTCTCTTATTTCTAACATACAATGTCTTCAGATCTAAAGGTTCGTTTCTGTTCTTGCGCTCTACCTGACCGATGATCTGGTATTGCTTTCCATCCATGATGAAGTTGCCAAATCGTGATCCGCTCAATCCCAACTGAAGCGTCTGTGAAATATCAATTACATTGACTCCAAGGTTTCTCGCCTTGTCGCGGTTGATGATAATGTTGATTTCAGGCTTGTTGAATTTTAAGTCAAGGTCAACAAAAACGAATTTTGGACTGGCATTTGCCTTTTCCAGGAAGTCAGGGAGTACGGCTTTGAGTTTATCGATGTCTGCAGCCTGAACCACAATCTGGACAGGGAAGCCACCTCGTCTATCCCCGATAGTCGGGTTTTGCGAAACAAAAGTTCTTACCCCAGTAAATTTTTTTGCCTTTGGTGTTATTTCGTCAACAATTTGTTGCTGGGACCGGCTTCTTTCAGACGGGTCTTTCAACATCACTTTCAAAAATCCGTTGTTGGCAGCACCTCCACTTCCTCCGAAACTAGGAGACGTAATGCTAAGAACCCCCTCTATCTCTGGCACTTCTTCATCAATGAATTCATTCATCTCAATGACGTAATCATCCATGTACTCAAAAGTGGCGCCTTCAGGAGCTTGAGCCTGGAACCTGAACTCACTTCTATCTTCCATTGGTGCAAGCTCACTGGGCAGGCTCACCATCAAACCATAAATGGCCAAAGCTGACACAGCTATAATGACAAATGCCAACCATCTTCTCTTCATAAAGCCATGCAGAGCATCAGCATACCCAGAGGAAAGGCTGTTGAAGAAGGGCTCTGTCTTTCTGTACAACCAAGGCTGCACTTCACGTTGCTTCAGCAGCTTAGAGCTCATCATTGGAGTAAGCGTAAGCGAAACAAACGAAGAAATGGCTACGGCACTGGCCACGACCAGACCAAATTCTCGAAACAATCGACCTGTTAGTCCTTCAAGGAAAATCACCGGGAGGAACACTGCCACCACAGCAATCGTAGTTGAAATTACTGCGAAGTAAATTTCCAGAGACCCCTTGCGAGCCGCCTCTTTAGGATCGTTTCCTTCTTCTACTTTGGTATAAATATTTTCCAGCACCACGATGGCGTCATCTACCACCAGACCAATTGCCAACACGATACCCAACATGGTGAGTACGTTGATCGTGAAGCCAAGCAAATACATGATGAAAAACGTTCCAATCAATGAAATTGGAATCGTCACCACCGGAATCAGGGTTGTTCGCCAGTCGCGCAAGAAAATGAAAATGATGATAAGCACGAGGCTGAATGCAATAATGATAGTCTCCTGCACTTCGCTAATCGATGCTTTGATGTATTCTGTTGAATCGTGGCTGACCACCCAGCTTACATCTTCAGGGAGGTCTTTTTCGATTTGGGCCAGCTTGCGGTAAAGGTTGTCTGCGATTTCAATATTGTTAGCACCAGGTTGAGCCACAACGGCAATGGCAACGCCTGGCACTCCATCGCGCCTCATCAGCGTTCTGTCATTCTCAGCATACAATTGTGCATATCCAATATCCTGGAACCTCACCACCTGATCACCATTTTCCTTTACGATCAAATTGTTAAAATCGTCTACCGTATTGAGGCGACCCATCGTACGCACAGTAAGCTCTGTGTTCTGGCCTTCAATCCTGCCACTTGGCAGTTCAACGTTCTCGCGATTCACAGCCTGGTATACGTCAGTTGGCGTCAACTTCAGACCTGCCAGTCTTATCGGATCCATCCACAGGCGCATGGAATACTTTTGTTCTCCCCACACATTAATGGTACTCACCCCTGGGATTGTTTGAAGGCGTTCCTTGAAATAGATATTAGCCACTCTTGAGAGTTCAAGAAGATTTCTTTTGCCGCTCATTACCGTCAGGTAAATAATAGGCTGAGAGTCTGCATCAGCTTTTGATACTACGGGCGGATCAACATCGGGAGGAAGGTTGCGAATGGCACCGGACACCTTATCTCTTACATCGTTGGCCGCAGCTTCCAGATCGACACCAAGTTCAAACTCGATGGAAATGTTGCTACGGCCCTCGCGACTGGATGAACTAATAGTGCGGATACCAGCGATTCCGTTGATGGCATCTTCCAATGGCTCCGTTATTTGAGATTCTACTACATCGGAGTTGGCTCCGATATAAGATGTGGATACAGAGATAACGGGTGGATCCACGCTGGGGAATTCCCTCACACCCAGGTAACTGAAGCCAATGACGCCAAACAGCACGATGACCAGCGAAAATACCATCGCCAGTACGGGCCTGTTAATGCTAATGTTTGATAAACTTGCCATAACTCCCCTTAATTCATTTTGGTAATCTGAATATCTAACCCGTTCCTCAATTGTAAAATGCCTGTGGTGATGAGTGTATCTTGCGGATGAAGACCGGAAATAATCTCAAGATTTGTGTTGTTACGAATTCCGGTTTGAACCGGCACTTCCATTGCCTTTCCGTTTTTAGCAACAAAAACTTTGTGACCATTTAGCTCAGGAACCACAGCTTCTGTTGGCACCAATATGGCGTTGTTTGTTGTTCCCAAAACCAGTTCTACTTTCACAAACTGTCCTGGCAATAACATTCCTTTCGTATTCTCTGCCAACGCACGAATAGTAAGTGTTCTTGTATTCGCATCGATTTGAGGCTCGAGTGCATATACTTCTCCTTCGTAATTGATTGTATCACTCTCCACTGTGAATTTTATTTTCTGACCAGATTTCACCTGCGTACTATAGCGACCAGGTATAGCAAACTCGATCTTAGCCGGACTAACGTTATAAAGGTTTGCGATGGCAGTAGACGTAGATATCAATGCACCTTCACTTACATAACGTAAACCGATAACCCCGTCAAAAGGAGCACGAATCATCGTCTTGTCAAGTTGTGCTTCCAGTACTGCTATGTCGGCTTTCGTTGTATTTAATTTATTCAACGCGTTGTCATACTCTTCCTGGCTGATTGCTTCCTTCTCCAGTAGCTTGCGCTGTCTGAATTCGATATCCTGATTTAGCTTTCGATTATATTTCTGTTTTTCCAGCGTAGCTCTAATCTCCTCGTCATTTACTCTCACCAGAAGTTCACCTTTCTTAACGGCCTTACCTTCTTTGAAATAGATATTAGTAATCTTGCCGGCCGTTTCACTTTTTAGCTCAAGGGATTCATTGGGTTGAACTGATCCGGTAACTACAACCACATTATCAAGGCGGGTTGGGTTAAGCACAAGTGCTTCGACAGGCACAACGCTTGGGCCTCTTCGTGCAGCCGCGGCCGCTGGATTTTTAGGACCCTCGCTTCCGTTGCTCCATAGGTTAAGTTTTGGCAAGGCTAACAACACGATAACTGCCAAAACAACAACAGCCGAAATAATCTTCTTTCTCATCAGCAACTAGAATAAGGGAAACAAAAAATTAGTTCATCACATTGAACCGTCCATGTAATTCCAACACCTGAGGTATTACAAGACGTGTCTCATCATTAACAATAATAAAGTCAGCTCTAGCCATTTTCTCTTCTTCGCTCATTTGGTTCATCATGATGTTCTCTACTTCCTGTGGGGTTCGCTGAGGGTCTCTTTTTAGTACTCGTTGTAGGCGAAGTGATTTGGGTGCAGATACGACTATTAACTGATTAAGGTTTTGGGCAGACCCGGACTCTATGAGCAGTGCTGCCTCCTTTATAACATATTTAGCCTCGTTGTGTTTATTCACCCACTTGGCATAGTCTTCAGCCACTCGTGGATGCACTAGTTTGTTCAGTTTCTTTATCTCGCCTGGGTCGCTAAAGGCCTTTCTTAGGTGTTCTCTGTTAAGCCTTCCCATGCTATCATACGACAAGTTTCCGAATTCTTGCCGGATTTGATCGACCAGTATTCTATCAGTGGTCATTAGATTTTTCGCTCGGCTGTCAGCATCGTATAAGGGAATTCCGAGGCAACCAAAAATCCTGCAAATCAAGCTCTTGCCTGAGCCAATGCCACCAGTGATTCCAATTTCAAGAGGCTTGCTCATAGGTGCAGTTTAGGCGGTTTAGTAGAGCCGCAGGTTGACCGAATCCACGCGTACCAACTGCACATGACCTGGCAGTCCGATGACCTCTGGAAGCATCTTATTATCTCCGCGCCTAACACCCTTTAGGTTTAGTATGGCCAACTCACCCTCATTGGCATTTGCAAAATCTTGAGCCTGCGACCGCGGAACTTTGATCACACAGCTTACACTGTCCTTCACCAGATTGGCCCTGACGCCTGCTGGCACATTAATTACATCTAGTCTCACCGGCTTGATGACCTCTACCCACTCAACTACTTCGAACATCACTTCAACCACAGCTGGATCTCTTCTCAATAGTTCACCATTCGGAACAATTACCTCCACCTCTTCTCGATAGTTTCTATCTATTGCGCGCGGCTCAAACGAGAGTGTAACAGAGTCCGGAACTTTTGCGAGAACACTCTTCGGTCCCTCTAAGCTTATCGAGTCAGGCAACACTACCACTGGGCTGAGCCTGCCAAAACCTTCAGCGAAGGCAAACTGTTGTGGATCAACTGTCACCTTCACTTTCTTTTTTTCTTTCGGGTCAAGAGACAAGTAAAGCGTGTCTGTCACCACGTGATTGATCTGCAGGTTTCCCAACTGACCAGCAAGCAGCGCAGGTAACGTGCTACCAACAATTTTCTTTACCTCGGTAGGTCGCTCAAGCGGAATGTTCATGTCTGGCACATTGAATCCAAGACTTTTTCTTAGCAAGTCCCAGCCGTTGCCACTCACGTTCATAAATACCGATCTTGGCAATGGCTCAACGGGCACATACCGTTGCTCATCAAAATCAAAATTGACTGCGAACCGAAGATTAGTTGAGTAGCTCTTATTCAGCGCATTGAAGAACCAAAAGACAACTGCTGCCAAAAAACAAAGAGAGACTGCTTTCCAATTGGTTCTATTGAAATGAAACAGGTTGACAATGACGCGAAACAGATTCACATCAGGTTGGTTATTTTTTGTTCGCCATTCCTTTGGTCGATTCCATTGAAATCGCAGACTTATTGAATTTTATTCTACCGCCTTTTTCCACTTCAAGAATAAAAGTATCTCCCTCAAGTTCAGCAATGCGGCCGTGCATACCACCAATTGTCACGATGTAATCACCACGCTTTACCTCGTCCACAAATTTCTTTTGGTCTTTGGCTTTCTTTTGCTGCGGCCTGATCATGAAAAAATAAAACACAACCACAATAGCAAGCATGAACACCATGGACGTCCAGCCACTACCTTGCTGCGCTTGTAACAGTATTGAATAAGTCATTTTGATTTAAAATTTAGGCCGCAAAGTTATCCCTTATAAAGCAAACATCCCAAACTCGCTAAAGCCTGGGATGTTTGATCTTTCTATTAACCAGATGTTATCTGGTCGGACCGTTATCCCCCGTTGCCTTTGGCGTTACCATCGCTTTGAATCGCAATGTTGTCACCTTAGGCCAAGTGTTCGCAGTTACCGTAATCGTCTTGTTTTGAATGTTAGGCTTTCCGTTGCTGTCGAATTCAGCTTTTACAAAGCCAGTTCCTCCAACTGGAATAGGTTCCTTAGACCACTCAGGCACTGTGCAACCACATGAAGGTTGTGCATTTTGAATAATCAGTGGTGCCTCACCATTGTTCTTGAAAGAGTAAGTATAACTTACTTTCTCGCCTTCCTTGATAGTCCCGAAATCGTGATCCATTTTCTCAAATGCTATCACTGGAAGTGGGCCTTCAGGTTTTTCTTCAGCTGCGGGAGTTGCAGCAGGAGTTGCTGCTGGTGTAGCTGTGGCTCCTCCGCTATTGCCCTCCAATTGCATAAGTCTTGCTTCTAATTCAGCAATTCTCTTTTCTGCAGCACGATCCTTGCAACTTGCCAAAGCGGCTACTGCCAGCACAACTATAACGACACGATTAACAATTTTCATAATTCCTCCTTTGATTTTATTAAAACAAAAATAGGTTCTCTCTACTCGTCAAGCCAACCGGCTGGACTAATTAACAATTCATTAACTCTTTTCAGTTCCGCGTATTTGCGACAACAACTCATCTACATCTTCCAGCAATCTTTCCGCCTTATTCTTCGCCTCAGACACCACCTTGGCTCCTTGCGACTTTGCCTCGGTGGTCAGTGGTGTTTCCTTTCCTTTCATCAGATCATCAAGGAATTGCTCAAGCATATCCTTGTACTTATCCAGCTTATAAGAAAGTTTCTCACGCGTGTTGGTGCCTTTATCTGGCGCATACAGAATGCCCAGGATAGCGCCCAGGGCCGCTCCCGATAAAAATGCCATCAATGCACCGCTCTTTTTACTCATACACATCAATTTTGGGACGGTAAAGATACAATGAAATAGCGAAAAGTCCATTTTGAGGCCATTTCGCCAAAAAAGACTATTTATTGTCAATCAGGCCGCGGCCGCTCTTTTTTACTCTGCCCGACGCCACGAGCTCCTTTGAGATTACATCGAGTATGCCATTGATAAACTTTGCACTCTTGGGCGTACTATAGTGTTTGGTCAACTCTATGTATTCATTGATACTCACTTTCACGGGAATCGAAGGAAAATGGATCAGCTCAGTAATAGCCATCTCTATTATTATTCGATCGGTGAGAGGTAGTCTGTCAACCTCCCAGTTGCGCGTATTTTTTGCAATAAGGTCTTTATCATTCTTGTCGATCCGGGTCGTCTCTTCAAACAATATGTTCATGAATGTCAGATCATCTTCCCAGTCCAGTGAGAGTTTTTGAAGTTGTATCCCTCCTGATTCATCCAAAGACTTGATGGTTTTCTCCACCAGACTCTTCACAATGTCCTTGTCTTCAGTCCATCTGATATTTCTTTCGACAAAAAAATCATTGATCACCGTATCACCAAAAATCAGTTTCCTAAGCAGGTGTTTCACAAAACTCTTGTCCTCTTCTACAGTGGGTGATGATACCTTCGCATAGGATGCTACTGTGTCGTCATCTTTGACGACATCTCTGAACCAACCTTGCGCGGTATTCTTATCGTTGTCCCATCCAGCATTGAGCTTTAACAACATTGCCGAAACAGCGGTGTCCTGCTGAAGTGCTTTTATAAATCTGTTTTCCCAAAAATTTGTTTGGTTCGATTTCTTGTCCACTTTGCCGGCTTCAGCCAATGCGATAATCAAACCTAATACTGTGTAGTACCAATGATTGATCTTTTCTACCTCAATGGGCAGGTTTTTTTGAAAATAGCTGAAATCTTTTTTCGTCTGCTTCTGGTAAAACGCGACAGCCTCTTTTACTGCATCATTGACCGATGCATCTTCACTTTCTTTCTCCTTTTCAGACTTGAATGTTTTTTGAAAAAGTGATCTTGCCTCTTTGTTTCTTTTTTTTAATAAGGGCTTGTCTTGCAACTCCATTGAGTTCAGATCGGGGGCAAATCGTTCATCTATTAAGTCTAATGCCAGCTCATGATTCGCTTCCTTGCATTGCTCAAATGCAAAAAGACTTTGCATAATCTTTACACGAAGCGTACGTCTATTCAGCATTATTCAATGAACGTTGTGATGCGTGCAAAACTACTAGTATTGCCGCAGAATTTAAAACAGGATAAGATTGTCTAGCGTGGAATTCTCACCCTTCCAACTTCGGTCATTCTCTTCTCAGCAAGTTGTATTGCTGCCTCCTGACTTGTAATCTTTTCACGTTCGGCCAGGTTCAGGATGTTCAAACAGGTATCGTAAATTTTTTCCGCCTGTTGATATGTGCGCTCGCGGTTGTATCCTCCGAGGTATTCGTTGTAAACATTTATCAAACCACCGGCATTGATCAAAAAGTCGGGGGCGTAGGTGATGCTCCTATCCACCAACATATAACCGTGCTTGATCTCGTCTTTCAATTGATTATTAGCTCCTCCTGCAACGATTGAACATTTCAATCTTGGAATAGTATCATCATTTAGCGTTGCACCAAGTGCGCATGGTGCATAGATATCCATATCCATATCGTAAATCTTATCCTGCGCTACTGTTTCTACTCCGTATTTCTTGGCTACCTCTTTTACTTTGTCTTCAAATAAATCAGTGATCACCACTTTGGCATTCTCTTTCACCAATCTTTCCACCAAATAGCTTCCGACCTGGCCCACACCCTGAACTCCTACTGTCTTACCACTAAGGCTATCTGTTCCAAAAACTTTTTTTGCTGTTGCTTTAATGCCGAGATAGGTTCCGTAAGCCGTCACTGGTGACGGATCTCCTCCGCCTCCCATGCTCTCAGGCAAACCTGTTACATATTTTGTTTCCATGCCGATGTACTCCATATCGGCAGTCTTCATGTTCACGTCCTCCGCTGTCCAGTATTTTCCACCAAGGCTTTGAATAAATTTCCCAAATCTTCTCAGGTACGCCTCAGTCTTCATCGTCTTTGCATCACCGATAAGCACCGCCTTACCGCCACCGAGGTTAAGTCCGCTGATCGCTGCCTTGAAGGTCATGCCTCTGGAAAGACGAAGCA
This sequence comes from Cyclobacteriaceae bacterium, assembly GCA_020436085.1. Classification (GTDB taxonomy): domain Bacteria; phylum Bacteroidota; class Bacteroidia; order Cytophagales; family Cyclobacteriaceae; genus ELB16-189. The sequence continues at coordinate 36,322 of JAGQYM010000023.1, read as the reverse complement.
CATCTGTAAGGGCTTCTTGCTCCGAAGAATAATTCCACATGCGCGTACCTCCAAGAGCGGGGCCCAGAGATGTATTGTGAATAGCAATTAATGCTCGAAGGCCAGTGGCCTCATCATAGCAGTGCACAATCTGTTCGTGTCCGAATTGTGCCGCCTTCGCAAACACTCCCTCAAGCAGCGTGGTCTCCAGTTCTTTAATTTCCATGACGTACGATTTAAGATTTGAATGGCTACTTTTGCCCTGCTTTTAACGGTTCCTGAAACAGAAAGTAGGCGGGCAAAACTATCCCTTTTATCCTGTTATTTCCAAGCCGAAATCGTTTGAAATGAACCATTGTAATATTCTTTCGTTTTTAGAAGATCGAGCTAATTTTATTTCATGAAGGAACTTCGATACCTCAATAAATATCTGCTAAAATATAAGTGGCATATTATCTGGGGTTCTGTTTTTGTAGTCATTTCCAACATCTTTCAAATTCTACCAGCCCAGATGGTACGCCATGCCATCGATTTGGTAATCGATAACATCAGACTGTATCAATCTTTCGAACAAGTAAACGTACAAAGTGATTTTTTTGATGTGTTCGCTTACGGTATTCTCGTTTACGCAGTTCTGATTTTGGTAATGGCCCTGCTTAGGGGTATTTTTTTGTACTTCGTGAGGCAGACGCTGATTGTTATGAGTCGGTTGGTTGAGTACGACTTGAAAAACGAAATCTTTGAACACTATCAGTCATTGCCGTTGAGCTTCTACAGAAGAAACAATACTGGCGACCTGATGAACCGGATTTCTGAAGACGTGGGTCGAGTGCGAATGTATCTGGGGCCTTCTATCATGTATGGCTTGCAGTTGGTAACACTATTTGGGATGCTCATACCTATCATGTTTAGCATCAGCCCGATGTTGACATGGTATTCATTAATACCTCTCCCTATCCTGTCGTTCTCGATTTATTATGTTAATAACATCATCGAGCGCAGATCAGAGGAGATACAAAAGAGCCAGTCGCGGCTGAGCACGTTTGTTCAAGAAGCCTTTTCAGGAATAAGAGTTTTGAAATCATTCACTCGTGAAAAAGAGTCGGTCAATAATTTTTCAATTGAAAGTGATGAATACAAAAGGCAGTCATTGAAACTGACAAGAGTTCAGGCTTTGTTTTTCCCTTTGATCACCGGGTTGATCGGATTAAGTACCATACTTGCTGTCTATGCTGGTGGTGTTGAGGTAATTGACGGAGCTCTCACATTTGGTAACATTGCTGAGTTCATCATCTATGTCAATCTTCTCACGTGGCCAGTAGCATCTCTGGGTTGGACTAGCAGTTTGGTTCAACGGGCCGAAGCTTCACAAAAAAGAATCAACGAATTTCTCAGGACAAAGACTGATATCATTTCGGAAGAAAACCTTGAGCGCGAAATCAATGGGAAGATTGAGTTTAACAACGTTACTTTTAAATATCCTGATACTGGAATCGTTGCACTCAAAGACATCTCCTTTGAAATCAAACCAGGAGAATCACTTGCTATTATTGGAACTACCGGATCTGGGAAAAGTACAATAGCGAACCTGATTGGCAGGCTCTACGACACCACCGAAGGTCGGATATTGATTGATGACGTTTCGATCAAAAAGTATCATTTGTTCTCACTGCGGAGTCAGATGGGCTTTGTTCCTCAAGATGTGTTTTTGTTCAGCGACACCATTCACAACAACATCGCATTTGGTATAGCCAATGCCGATGACGAAAAGGTGAAGCAGGCAGCTAAGGATGCTGACGTGTACGACAACATCATGGAGTTTCCTCAGCAGTTCATGACCAGGGTCGGTGAAAGAGGCATTACGCTTTCTGGAGGGCAGAAGCAACGCGTGTCTATCGCCCGCGCTGTGGCGCGTGAACCCAAAATTCTTATCCTCGATGACGCCTTATCTGCTGTCGACACAAAAACAGAGAACACAATCCTCAACAGCATGAAAAAAATCATGAAAGGAAGGACGAGTATCATTATCTCTCACCGCGTGTCTTCTGCGAAGCTTGCCAACAAAATCATTGTTTTGGATGATGGTGTAATCATAGAGGAGGGAACGCACGAAAGTCTTTTTGCTAAGGGTGGCGTGTACAGAGAACTGTACGAGAAGCAAACACAATCGGCAGAGGTCGAAAACTAACTTAAAAAACGTATCTCAATCCTACGCCTCCCTGAAAACGCTGGTAGCCAGGATCCAATAGTGTGTCGGTAAACCATTCCACTTCGATAAAAGCAGAAATTGGAATGGTGAAATACGAGTATTCAAAGCCTAGTACTGCCACCGGCCCGTGCGTGAATCTGTTTCTGTCAAACTTCCCAAAGCGGCTTTCCAACTCCACACCGTTCACTTCCTCCCTATAGAGATAATCGTAGGTAAGTGTGGTGCTTCGCCATTGCCAACCCAGACCAGTGTAAAGCTGAAGTCCTTTGGAAACCTTTGAGATGTCCCATTGATAAAGAAATTTGGCCTGAAAGAACCAATCAGTTTTAGCCTTGTGAGCCAGATAGGTTAGCGTCTTGCTGTCACCAAGTGTATCGGGTAAATACGTATTGTAAAGATTCCGGTAATACTTATTGTACAAGCCACTTGCTGCCTTACCCGCGTCAGCTGCAAAAGCCCAATTCTTGTTTGGATAAAATTTATAAGTAAGAGCAAACGGGTCACCCATTTTCACACCAATGCCCTGGTAGGGGTACTCGCTGGTTTCAAAAATGGGGCACATGATTCTGGCTTTGCTCCTTGATACCTGAGGCACGCGGAACTTGGCACTCTTTACACTCTTGCGCACTTGCGCATGAGCATAACCCGCTCCAAGAGCAAACACCAATAGAATTAACCATGTCTTTTTGGCAGGCATTAAGGCAAATATAACTGTTTTGGGGTTATAGGCTGAGGGTGGGGTGTTCGGTAGAGACTAAACGCTAGACTACCTCTTTGTATTGCATTTTATGGAGATGAGCGTAATAGCCGTCCTGCGAAAGCAAGTCCTCGTGTTTTCCTTGCTCCTTAATTTCCCCTTTGTCCAACACGATTATTGTATTTGCTTTCTGTATTGTACTCAGCCTATGTGCAATTACAATTGATGTTCTGTTACTCATCATCTTTTCAATCGCAACCTGTATCATCTCCTCAGTTTCATGATCTACAGAACTGGTTGCCTCATCAAGCACAAGAATTTTTGGATCGTAAACCATGGCCCTGATAAATGACAGAAGCTGGCGTTGACCAACGGACAGTGTCGCGCCTCTTTCCATTACGTTGTAATTCAAGCCACCCGGTAGTCTGTCGATGAATTTTCTGGCACCTACCAGATCAGCTGCATTCATAATCATCTCGTCCGTAACATCGGGATTACCTAGCGTAATGTTGTATCTGATTGTGCTGCTGAAGAGGAATACATCCTGAAGCACTACTCCGATGTGACTTCTAAGTGATGACAATTCTATTTCTGCAATATCAACATCATCGACTTTTATAGTACCTCTTTTTATTTCGTAAAAACGATTCAGCAAATTGATGATTGATGACTTACCAGCGCCCGTTGCACCAACCAATGCCACTGTTTCTCCAGGTTGAATTTTGAGATTGATGTCTTTCAACACATACTCGGGGTCATTGTATGCGAACCACACATGCTCAAATTCCACTTTACCCTTCAACTCATCTAGTGAACGGGTACCGTTATTCGCGATATGTTCCGCACTGTCGAGCAGGTTCATTATTCTTGACGAGCTCACGATACCCATTTGCAAGGTGTTATATCGATCGGCAATCATGCGTATCGGTCGAAAGAACATCTGGATATACATGATGAAAGCAGTGAGTGTACCAATTGTGATTCCTGTATCTGCGCTAATCACACCCTTGGCGCCATACCACACCAGCAAGCCAATTCCCATCGCAGCAATAATCTCGGCCACCGGGAAATAGATTGAATAATAAAGTACCGACTTAAGGTGTGCAGCACGATGTTCTTTGTTGATCTCTTTAAACTTCTCCAACTCTCTTTTTTCACTTCCGAAAATCTGGACGATGTACATCCCCGTAAGGTGTTCCTGCACAAATGAATTCAGGTTCGCGACTGCATTCCGCACATCATTAAATGTCACCTTGATCTTCTCCTTAAAAATGTAGGTGGACAACAACATCAAAGGAATGGTAGATAAGCTTACTAATGCAAGTCGCCAATCGGTATAGAACATAAATGCCAGGATGAAAATGATCTGAAGTAAATCCCCCGCGAGTGCTGCAAGACCTTCGCTAAAAACATCGGCAAGCGCTTCTACATCCGAAATGGTTCTTGTTACCAATCTCCCGATTGGAGTACGATCAAAAAACTTCAAGCGAAATCCGACAAGGTGTTTGTAAAGCTTGATCCTTATGTCACGAATAACATACTGGCCTATCCTTCCGGATATATAAGTATGGATGTACTGAAATACTGATTGAATGATTAACAAACCGAAAATGATCAGCATGACTTGCACCATCCCAGTATAGTCGCCATTGGCTACATCGCGATCCAAAGTATATTGAATCAACAGTGGCCGGATAGGGGTAAGCACCCCTAGCAAAAGGGTAAGTACAATTAAAAAGTAAAAGCGGCCGCGGTAAGGTTTTACAAACTCGAGGATTCTATTTAGAACCTTAAAGTCAATAATGTTACCACTACTTATCTGTTCTTTCTCCACCAGGCTAGTCTAAAAAAATTCGCTTAGGATATTTTACATTCATTAAATACAAACCTTCAGGAGGCACGTTCATGCCAGCTTTTCTCCGGTCTTTGCTTTTCACTATTTGATGAAAGTCTTTCAAGGTCGTTTTTCCGGTGCCCACATCCAGCAGGCTACCAACTATGGCCCTCACCATCCCACGCAGGAAGCGATTGGCCGCGATCGTAAAAACGAGCAAATCATTTTTTTGATTCCATCTCGCTTTTTTCAGGTCGCAAATAAAGTGATTTACGTCCGTTTTTACCTTACTAAACGCTTGAAAGTCATGGTTCCCGATCAACAACTCCGCGGCCTTGTTCATTCTTTCCACGTCTACAGGTTTGAAATAGTAAAACGCATAATTGTGCTGAAATGGACTCTTTCTTTGCGTGATACGGTATTCGTAAGTTCTTTCTCTCGCATCGTACCGGGCATGCGCTGTTGGCTCAACAAGGTGAATGGAGTTGATCGAGATCTGCTGAGGAAGAAATGAGTTGAGGCGAACCAATGTAGAAGGGTAGTCCAATTTATGATCGAAGTCCGCGTGAAAGTATTGTTTCACACAATGTACACCAGTGTCTGTTCGTCCACTGCCCACTATCCCAATCTCCTTTCTAAACAGTTTTTGAAATACTTCCTCTACGACATCCTGCACGCCTACCGCATTGGCCTGTGATTGCCAACCATGAAATTTTGTGCCATTGTAGCTTATCTCAAAAAAATAGCGCATTGTTCGCAGAAGTTGAGAAGACGGAATGGAAGAAGTTGGGAGGGTTCAAAATCCTTGTCATGATGCCATTGAGTTTTTAACTACTCTTGAATTCTAAACTCTCAAATTCTAAGATTCTCATAGACAATTGCCGCGCCCTGACCAACTCCGATACACATAGTTGCAAGACCGTACTTCGCTTTCCGTTTTTCCATTTCATGAAGTAATGTCGCGCTGATGCGAACACCACTGCAACCTAGAGGGTGACCAATTGCAATCGCACCACCGTTGACGTTCACAATCTCTGGATCAAAACCAAGATCGCGGGTGCATGCTATGGACTGCGAGGCAAAGGCTTCATTCAACTCTACCAAATCAATATCCTCAACTTTTAGTCCTGCCCGCTTAAGCGCTTTTTGTGTTGCCGGGATTGGCCCAACACCCATGACGGCAGGATCAACACCGGCCACTGCCATTGAAACTATCCTTGCCATTGGGTTCAACTTCAATTTTTTGTTTACCTCTTCGCTTACGATCAAAGCTGCTGCCGCTCCATCATTTATTCCTGATGAGTTGCCTGCAGTCACTGTACCCTTTTCTTTAAATGCTGGCTTTAATGCAGCCAACTTCTCCAGTGAAGTTTCTCGAGGATTTTCGTCAACACTAAACTCAATCGCGTTTCCTTTTTTTTGAGGAATTATAACGGGCACGATTTCGTTTTTGAATTTATTCTTGTCGCGAGCCGCGAAGTAGCGTTGTTGAGATTGCAATCCAAAAGCGTCTTGTTCTTCACGTGATATCTTCCATCTCTCTGCTACGTTTTCAGCAGTCTCGCCCATGCTGAATGGGTAATGTAATTTTGCCAACTTCGGATTGGTGAATCTCCAACCAATAGTGGTGTCATAAACTTCAGCTTGTCTTGAAAATGCACCCGCTGCCTTTGGCATTACAAACGGAGCACGACTCATACTCTCCACCCCTCCAGCGATAAAAACTTCTCCATCACCAGCTATCAAAGCACGTGACGCATCCATGATCGCCTGCAATCCGGAAGCACACAAACGATTGACAGTAGTACCACCTGTCTCCAGCGGAAGGCCTGCCAGTAAGAGTGCCATTCGCGCCACATTTCGATTGTCCTCACCAGCCTGATTTGCAGCACCTGCCACTACATCTTCAACCAAAGATGGATCGACTGTAGGGTTTCTTTCAATCAACTTACTGATCGCATGAGCCAGAAGGTCGTCAGGGCGCACCGAGGAAAGTGTTCCTCCGTACTTGCCCACAGGTGTACGCAAGATGTCAATGATTAGGGCACTTCTCATATTGATAGGAGTAAAGATTTGAGCTCAAAAACGCGCGAATTCGCTATTTTTGCTGCAAGTTAAACCGACTTAAACGCATTAGTACAAAAATATTCTCTAAATCTGACGAATCGTGAAGCGAGCGTCAGCATTGTCAGGGTTTAACCTTGACATGAATGCCGGCTCTACTCTTTTCGTTGGAATTGTTTAATGAAAATCGTCAAGGTTAAATCAACCCTTCTATGTGGCAAAGGAAACAAACTGTATTTCTGGTGATCGTTGGTGTGTGTATGCTGTTGAGCATTTTCTTTCCGATTTGGCGTTCGTATGTTGACGGGGTCGAGAAGTCATTGTTTCCTCTTCACTATACGGTGGTGGAAGGAGAAGCAAAGACAACACTTTACTTTCCCTATAGCCTCACTGCCATTTGCGCTATCGCGGCAGCAACACTCGCATTTTTTGAAATTGGTAAGTTTCAAAACCGAATGTTACAGATTAAACTTGGTGCTCTTAACTCCTTGTTTATGGCAGGAAGCATTGGCTCGGCCGTGTACTTTGCCACTGATTTGATAAAGGCAAATCAGCAAGCGGGAGAATATGGACTTGCTCTATTCCTTCCTGTCGCTGCGATGATCAGCAATATGATTGCCAACCGCTTCATCAGAAAGGACGAGAAAATAGTTCGCGATTCAGACCGAATCCGATAACCAAAACAAAAACTAATTGTTCATCAATAATAATCCAACCAATAAATATTATGGCACAAACTAAACTCGGTGAAAATACAGTAAACACAATTGGCGATCTTCCAGCTGTCGGATCTTCGGCTCCTGACTTTACGATGGTAGGCAACGATCTGAAGGAAGTAAATCTGTCCTCTTTCAAAGGTAAAAAAGTCGTTCTGAATATTTTTCCAAGTATTGACACCGGTGTGTGTGCCACTTCTGTGCGTGAGTTTAACAAACGCGCCTCTGGTCTCGATAATACTATAGTTCTTTGTATTTCGAAAGATTTGCCTTTTGCGTTCAAACGTTTTTGTGGTGCAGAAGGAATTGACAAAGTCGTTACCCTTTCTGATTTTAAGAACAAGGGCTTCTCCAAATCGTACGGCATGGAAATGGTTGATGGGGGTATGAACGGTTTCTTTGCGCGCTCCATCGTGGTGCTTGATGAAACAGGAAAAGTAAAACACACGGAAGTGGTCCCTGCCGTAGGACAAGAGCCTAATTATGATGCTGCATTGACTGCATTATAATTTTGCTCACTTAATGCTTCTTTTATGAAAATTGTCCGGGCGTCCATCATTTTTCTTTTGTCTTGCCTGTGCTTGATCTCGCAAGCGCAAACCTATTTCCTCCAACCCGACAGAGTGTTTGATGGAAAAGAAATGCACGACAACTGGGCAGTGGTGGTGACTGGAAACAAAATCACAGATGTAGGTCCGGTTTCTAAAATTACCAAGCCGCGTGGCTCGACTACCATCGATCTGGCGGGCACCACGCTTCTTCCCGGCATGATTGAAGCGCACTCTCATTTGTTGCTACATCCTTACAATGAAACAAGTTGGAATGACCAGGTAATGAAGGAGTCTGACGCCTACCGTTTGGCGCGAGCAACTGTGCATGCACAAAAGACGCTGATGGCTGGGTTCACAACAGTGAGAGATCTTGGATCAGAAGGTGCAGGTTATGCCGATGTCAGCTTGAAGAAAGCAATCGAAGATGGGGTGATACCCGGACCACGAATGTTGGTAGCGGGACGCGCGATTGTAGCCACGGGAAGTTACGGCCCGAAAGGTTTCGACACTGATTTTGAAGTGATGCTGGGCGCAGAACCAGCAGATGGCAATGATTTGATAAGAGTCACCAGAGATCAAATCGGAAAAGGTGCGGATATTATCAAAGTCTATGCTGATTATCGTTGGGGGGCGCACGGTGAGGCAGCGCCTACATTTTCAATTGATGAATTAAAGCTCATCGTGGAAACTGCAAAAAGCAGCGGCAGACCTGTGGTTGCACACGCATCCACAAAAGAAGGGATGCGGAGGGCAACACTCGCGGGCGTGGAGACTATCGAGCATGGAGATCAGGGTGACCTCGAGGTATTTACCTTGATGAAAGACAAAGGTGTTTCATTTTGCCCTACCATTGCTGCAGGTGATGCCATTCAGCAATACAACGGATGGAAAAAAGGTGTTGATCCAGAGCCAGAAAGAATTGCACAAAAGCGAGCTAGCGTTTCTGCTGCGTTAAAGTCTGGGGTTAATATGATCGCGGGTGGCGATGTAGGTGTTTTTTCACACGGAGATAATGCGAGAGAGCTTGAGCTGATGAAAGAATATGGAATGGGCGAAATTTCCATTCTTCAATCTGTGACTTCTATCAATGCTAAAGCATTCCATCTTGACAATTTGGGCGAAGTGAGAGCCGGATTTCTGGCTGACCTGGTGGCAGTATCTGGTGATCCCTCAAAATCGATCAGCACTTTGAAAAAAGTGTCGTTCGTAATGAAAGATGGCGTCATTTATAAACAAAAATAGTTGTCGATACTGGCTGCTGGTTTTCTCCCTTCAGTCATTAGTTACCTATTCACAAACATTTTCAGAGCGGCTTTCAAAAGCAGCAGTTGAGCTTACTCTGCAAAGTGTTACTTACGATCCTTCTTATTATAGAATAGATTACCCAAACGGAGACGTGCCTTCAAACAAAGGCGTGTGCACCGATGTGGTAATCAGAGCCTATCGAAAACTGGGAATCGATTTGCAAAAAGAAGTTCATGAAGACATGACAAAGAACTTCTCTTTGTATCCAAAAATTTGGGGCTTATCTAAGACCGATAAAAACATTGATCACCGCAGAGTACCCAACCTGATGACCTTCTTCGGTCGGTATGGAACGGTGAAATCCAAATCAACAGATCCTACATCTTATTCATCAGGTGATATTGTTGCCTGGGATCTTGGAGGTGGCACAACTCATATTGGCATCCTGATAACACAACGGTCGCCCGATGGGGAACGACCGCTGGTGGTACACAATATTGGAAGGGGTCAGGAAATCTCAGACTGCCTTTTTGATTTCAAAATCATCGGACATTATTGCTACTCAAAGTAAAATCAATTGGTAGACCTGCTTAACCTCACCTTGGCATCATCTGCCCTGATGTCAACTTTTGCAGAGCCTTTTGGCAAGGAAACCGTGGTAAATGTTTCTGTCTTCTCACGAATATCAAATCCTTCCTCGGCAAATACTCTGGCATCATCGTGTCGGATATTAAATTCTCCACCTCCACCAAGAATCGATATGGCAATCAACCCATCTTGCGCGCGGATGTTATACTCCCCTTTATCGTCAAGAGATGTTTCGACCACAAAATCACCATCATCAATATCAGCTACGACAGAAGTGAATTGTCCATTCTTGATTTCTATGTCTCCGTCATCTATTTCAATATCAAGCGAACCTTTACCTCTATCCATCCTTAAATCACCATCATCCAAACGGAAACGAAACTTATCTCCACTACAAGAAAACAAATCAATGTCTGCATCGTCAACGTTCATGGAAATTGATCCATTAACATTGGTGATCACATAGTCGCCATCATCACCTTTGATAATTAAGCTTGCCCCCTCTGGCGTCTCTATTTTGATTTCATATTCTTCTCTATAGTACCCTACGATACCTGACGCGTATGATGACGATTTTTCGCGAATGCGCAAGTCACCTCCTGCATCATTGATTTCCATCGCAAATTCTTCGTGGCCGAAATAAAGTCCTTTCGTTACCACCTTTCTATCCACCTTCAAATGCACATTGTTTCTCTTCGAACCGGTAATAAACACCTTTGCATCGGAGGTACTGAGTTCGATTGTTCCATCAGGTTTAAGATTAAAATCCTTGTCGAGATGATATTCGCCATCCTTCTGAGCAAAAAGACTCACCGCTGAAAACAAGGCAATTGCAGTAAATATTGACTTCATAGTTTTGATGATTTGTAACGTAAGACGGGGAAATATTTGCAGGGGTTGCAACCTGGCCTAAAGTTCCCGAATTAATTCACAATACAGGCTCGTTAGGGTCTTTTCGGCCTTTCCGGCAATAGCAATAATCTCCTGGATATTGACAGGTTGAAGATTATCCGGGTCACAATCATCGGTAAGAACTGACACTGCGCAGCACGGGATACCGGCATGATTTGCCACAATTACCTCAGGAACCGTAGACATCCCAACAGCATCCGCACCAATTCTATTGAGAAATCTATACTCAGCTCGTGTTTCCAGATTAGGGCCCATTACGCATACATACACTCCTTCATTCAACTTAATACCGGTGCGCTGAGCAATCTCCTTCAATTTGGCATTAAGTTCTTTTGAATAGGGGGCACTCATGTCCGGAAAACGAGGCCCTTGTTCATCCACGTTGGCACCGCGCAGAGGGTTGTCAGGTTGTAAATTGATATGATCATCAATCAACATCAGCTCACCTTTTTTCCAATTAAGGTTCATGCTTCCGGCAGCATTCGAGATCAATAGGTTTTTTACGCCCAACTCCTTCATCACCCGAACCGGTAAAGTGATCTGCTCCATCGTGTAGCCTTCGTAATAATGAAAACGTCCATTCATCGCCAGCACAAGCTTACCCTCCACTTCACCGCAGACAAGCTTCCCTTTGTGAAACTCAACCGTTGACACTGGAAAGTGAGGAATGTCTTTATAGTCAATTTCAATCGGATTTTTTATCTGATTGATGAACTGACCACCAAGCCCGGTTCCAAGAATAATCCCAACCGAGGGCTCGTTCACACCTTGCTTTTTAATGAAGGTCGCAGCCTCCTGATATTTTTCAACAACACTCATGAGTCTATTCGTAAAAATCTTTGGGTGGCGTTGTCGCCAAATCAAAAAAGAAGTTGCCGACCTTTTCGGTGACTGCTTTAAAATATTTCTCTCCCTTTTCTACCGTTGCCTTTGTTGGATCACCTACACCAGTATCCTTGGTGACCTTTGACCATTGTCGCTCGGCCCAAGCCCAGCCTTCCCTTATCGCCTCGAACCTGAATTTTTTAGCAGCGCCATCACCCGCCTCTTTAATGTCAACCCAATCCGGACGCAGATACAACATGATACTTGATTCCATTTCTCCTGCGTGATCATCCCTGTTTTCAAAAAAAAGCTTTTGATCGATTGACCTAAACCAGTCGCAACTGCATATAAACATAGATTGAAACTGTAAACCCAGCTCCCTGATCATTGGTTTGAAATCATTTCCACCATGACTATTTAGGATAACCAGCTTGTGAATGCCTTGCCGACTGAGCACTTGAACCACATCGCGCAACACAGTGAGTTGCGTACTCGGATTCATATTCATATCCAACAGAATATCGTGTTGACCTGTGTTGACCCCAAAAGGAATTGCAGGCAACACTATTACCTTAGCCCCTTTCTCCCAGGCGAGTCTTGCGCTTTCAGCAGCAATCTCCTCTGCTTCAACAATGTCGGTTCCATAAGGAAGGTGATAGTTGTGCGCTTCGGTGGCTCCCCAGGGCAGCACTGCGACATCGAAGGACGAACTCTTAATTGTTTTCCAATTGTTTTCAGCGAGGATATACGGCCGTGGTTTCATGGTGCGGGTAGGGCAATTTGATAGCTTTCATTTCTCCTCACCGTTAACCGGTCATCGCGCAGCCACGGATTGTATCTTTTCAGCAACTTGTAGGTAGTGCCTTGTTCAAGAGCAAACTCCACAAGATCTGATACCGTATCATCCACCTTCACGTATTTCAATGAATCCTTTTTATAAAGGTGTTTTGGGTCAATTTTGAAACCATACTGTTCTGGGTTCTCAATGATTTGCTTAATAGCGAGAATTCGAAACACATAACGGGACGTCTCTTCATTGAGAAACAAATCATAATATGAATTCACTTTTTGTTTTTCCAGTGCGCGGTCCAGACCATTCATACCTCTGTTATAGGAGGCCGCAACCAGTGTCCAGTTACCAAATTTTTCATACGCTTTGTTCAAATACCTACAGGCTGCCTCAGTGGAACGAATCGGATCATAGCGCTGATCAACTTCCCTTGTAATCTCAAGTCCGTTTTCTTTGCCTGCACTTTTAATAATCTGCCAGAAGCCTACTGCATTAGCTGGCGAAATCACGTTCAACAAACCACTCTCAATCAGCGGCAGGTACTTGAAGTCGCCCGGAATATTGTTCTTCTTCAAAATGGGTTCAATCTGCGGAAACCACTGATTGGCTCTTTTGATGAGGAAGATGGTGTTGCTATGAAAATAAATATTGATTTGAAGCTCTTTATCTAGCTGTTCCTGAAGATCCGGGCGATCCATCGGAACAGATTCTCCTGCAAAAGATAACTCGCGTGGGATGTCGTAAGAGATAGCAGTTAACGGGCCATCCTGCACAACGATATTATCAACTCCTACTTGTCGATTCTTGGTAAGGTAGTTTTCGAGACGATCGATCCTGTTGTTAATAAATACAACCAGAAATAAAAGTATCGCGAGGCCGATCACTACCAGCACCTCAATTCGATAGTTCTTAAAAAATTCCTTCATCCCTTTCAAAATTAGGGCTAGTGCCGTTCCTACAAAATAGTTATTCGACCAAATGGATAAAATAACCCGGAACGAGCACTGTGCCACATTGTTTGTAAAAAGAATTGTTGGAGTGGCACTAGAAGTTGGGTGATAACAAGTACCTGGAATAAAACTCATCGATTACTTTGACTGCTTCTTCGGGCGTATCGACAAGATTGATCAATTCAAGATCAGATAGATCGATCATCTTATCATCTACGAGCGTTTGTGTGAACCACTCCATCACTCCCTTCCAAAATTGTTTGCCCACGAGCACAATTGGGAATCTTCCAATCTTTTTAGTCTGGATCAACGTGAGCGCCTCCGTGAGTTCATCCAAAGTGCCAAATCCACCAGGCATTACGATGAAGCCTTGCGAATATTTTACAAACATCACTTTACGTACAAAGAAGTAATCAAATGAGATCAACTTTTCAGGATCGATGTATTGGTTTCCCTTTTGTTCGTGAGGAAGAAAAATATTTAGCCCCACGCTTTTTCCCCCAGCACGATGTGCTCCTTTGTTCCCGGCTTCCATGATGCCCGGGCCACCACCGGTAATCACTCCGTAGCCATGCTCTACCAATTGGAATGCAATCTCTTCAGCCATTTTGTAGTAGTCATGATCTGGCTTTGTGCGAGCCGAACCAAAAATCGTAACACATGGTCCGATCTTCGCCAATTTTTCAAATCCCTCCACAAACTCTGACATCACTTTAAAAATCACCCAGGAATCAGAGCTCTTGATCTCAGCCCAATCTTTGTCTTTGAAGGCTTTTCTGATTTTACTCTCTTCGTCTGCGGTGGACGACTGTGCTTTCTTCTTACCCATAATGGTCACTCTTTAGTCCAATCTCAAATATAGTCTGCCCCAGGCAAACCCGGATTTCTCGAACTCAAACAATGAAAAAAGGCAGACTGGAACGCCTGCCTTACCCAGAAGAAGAAGATATTGATGACACAAAAGTACCCTTCTGTGATCTCCTAAGCGGGTAGCACCAGTTAAGTATCTGTTATTTCCGCGCAGCCTTTGAAAGTGTTTTGATAACGAGAGACTGAAATTTGTAAGAAGCTCATTTTCAACAACTAAGGAGCTGGAATATTAGTTTAATGTTAAGTTTTTTGAAGTGTCTGTAACTATTGCATAACATCATTTACATTTGATTTATAACCCTAGCAGAAATATGGCACCTCTCTCTAAAAAAGAAATCCGCTCGAAAGTACAGGAATCTGTTTCCCAGGCATTAGAAAAACTTGACATCACCAAGGCTTCAAAGAAAACACAGAAGGTGGTGAAGCAAACTTCAAAGCGATTGACCAGCGCGTTGCAAAAAGAATTGAAGAAGATTTATAAGAAGAGTAAGAAAGCGGAAAGCATTAAAAGTGTAAAGCCCAAGAAGGCAGAGAAGGCAAAAGGTTCAAAGAAAGCTGTTGAGCCCGTAGTGGTTGAAGAGACTAAGGTTGCCAGCTAGGCTCGGACTTTACTTTTTTTCAAAGAGATCTCTAAGCGCATCATTTAGATTAGGAAATCTGTACTGAAATCCGCTAAGTTGGATTTTCGCGGGTGAGACTTTACTTCCCTTGATCACCAGATCAGCCATTTCACCTAATACCATCTTCAAGATGAATGCAGGTACATGTGGAAGCCAAAGAGGCCGACCCAATGTCTCGGCAATCGCTTTTGTAAGCTCCTTGTTCGTCACAGGTTCACGAGCAACTGCATTGTAAGCTCCATTGAGATCATTTTCCAAGGCGTGAATAAACATTGCGCACACATCATCGATATGTATCCAGCTTACGTACTGCTCTCCACTTCCCAGGGGACTACCTACAAACAAACGTACTGGTCGGGCCAACTCCACGAGTGCGCCTCCCTTCTCGCTCAACAGAATACCGATACGCAGTTTTGCAACGCGAATATTTAGGGACGATATTCGATCAACCGTGTGTTCCCATTGTTTCACCACATACGCGAGGAAATCATTTGCTGGCTCATCTTCCTCCTTAAATACATGGTCGCTACCAGCGTATCCATAATAGCCAATGGCTGACGCTGAGATGAATACCTCGACTTTATTAGGAATATCTTTCAGTGATTTCTCCAGCAATGCTGTAGAGTGTGTTCTGCTCTCAAGGATCTCTCGTTTGCGTTTTTCGCTCCAGGGCCTGTCGGCAATACCGGCACCAGCCAGATGGATAATAGCATGAATGTTCTCGAATGCCTTTGGGTCTACAATCCCATTCTCTACATCCCATTGAAAGGCTTTTACCAACCCCTCATCGCCAGCAGCACGGGAAAGGTGAGAAACCTGGTAGCCTTTTTGTAGCAGCATCTGCGTAAGCCGGGTGCCCACAAGTCCTGAGCCCCCAGTGATAAGGATGTTTTTATGCATTTGATGTAGCTTTATGCACGCTGAACCTAATATTGCGTATCAGGACAGGTACATTAATTTAACAGGATGAAACTAAATAAGTTTATCGTATTGATCTTCTGCTTTACTGCAACCCTCAGGATACAAGCGCAAAAGGTGACAACAGAAGGTCATTCTCAAAAGGTAAATGGCGACACCGCTGAAGGGTACGCCACCACACTCGAAGCCAGGAAGGAAGAAGTATCTATCGCATGGAATAAATTTCTAAAAGACTTTGGCAAGCCAAAGATAGGATCTGGTGTGACTACCATCAGCGAGCCAGCGCTGGGCGGCACAGCTTACCAGCAAGGGGTAATCTATGCTGACCTGAAAGCCAAAGGCGAGTCAACAGAAGTGTGGCTGGGCATCAAAGAAGGTGAATGGACGGTGAACGATATCGGAATTGTTAAGAAGGATTTGGAGAAAGAAGTCTATCGGTTCGGAATCAAATTCTACAAAGACAAAATACAAGCACAGATTGACGAAGCACAGCGTGCATTAGATGCCACCACACGTCAGTCACAACGGTTGCTGAATCAAAACAAAGATCTCAACATTCAACTCGGTAATAACGAGCAGGAGAAAGTAAAGCTGGAAGAACGCCTTGAGGGCAATAAGCTTGAACACGCTGTTCTCCTACAAAAAATGGAAAACAACAAACTAGCGCAAGACTCTGTTTCACAAGCCAGCGAGCAGATCAAGAAGGTGATTGAGCTGCACAAGGACCGACAACGGAAAGTAAACTAAACTAAAAAGCCACCCAAGGGTGGCTTTTAGTTATTTAGAATTATGTGATTCTTAGAAGGTATAGTTGAACCTTAGTCTCAAACGAGTTCCCGGGCTCAAACTTGAAAACACTTTATCACTGCTACCAAAGTTTTTCGAGAAGCTCTCTATTTTATCATTAAGAATATTTTCTGCTCCGATCCCCAATCTGATTTTTCCATCAGCACCGCCTAGCGTTCTGTTTACGTTCACGTTAAGGCTATTGAAGGGTTGGTCAAATACGTCCGAGCTAGCATTAATACCAACAACAGATAGTCTCTCTCCCTGAACATTGTAGGTCAGTGCGGCTTCCCATCCATTTTGATTGTCGAACTGAAGGCCCGCATTAATTAGATAAGGCGACTGACCCTGAAGCTGGCGTTTCCGATCAATGGTCTCACCTGTTCTTACAAATGCCATGCGGCCAACATATTCCTCATCACTCATTTGCACTTCTGACTCAATGAACGAGACATTGGTACTCACGGTGAAATTCTTGAGCGATAGTGAAATGAAGGACAGACTCTTTCTCGCTTCCAGCTCAATGCCATAAACGTTTGCATCATTTACGTTTCGTGGCTGAATAGAGCGTGGATCCGCTGCGAATGAGACTTGTTCAATCGGATTTGTAAAATCTTTGTAGAATAAGCTCACAGAAATATTTTGCCCACGCTCCTGAAACAACTCCCATCTCAAATCGAAGTTTGAAATATTGGTTTCTACCAAGTCGATATTACCAATAAAGGTGCGGTCGGTAATTGGGTCAAAAATCTGAGCAATCGACTTTTCTTTAAATGAAGGTCTCGCAATTGTTCTCGAAAAGCCAAGACGAAGATTCATGTTTGAGTTAAGCGAGTATATGACGTTAGCTGAAGGGAAAAAATTCAACGAGCTCAACAAATTATCATTGTCATATTTAATCCCGTTTACGACATCACCAGATGCGTAGGCCTGGTTCTGACCAGTATATCTGTGATCAAATTGCTCAGCACGCAATCCTAAGATTGTTTTCACCTTCTCAGAAACATTCATTTCGTTTGAAACATATGCTCCAAATATGTTTTGCGAAGCCTCAAAAGTGTTTGATACCTCAAAATTCCCTCTAATGAATGTTCCAATTCCCTCGGTAGGATTCCAAAGCAAGTCATCACTCATCAGTTCATCTGGGCTACCCGTTAAAGTAAAGTTACTTGCGCCACGCAATCCCAATCTGAATTGATCAATACTGAAGTTACGTTGCTTATAGGTTTCACTTGCCCCAAACTTAACTTTGGCTTCAATTCCTCTGAACTCATAAGCTTGAGTTAAATCGAGCTTCCCAACATAATTGGTTTCATCCAAAAATCTCCAGATTCTAATTGGATCCCCGGCTTCGCTAGGCTCAATAGTGTACACACCTCCTTCTACACGGTAAGGAGTTTGGCGAACATCCTTGTCATCAATTCTAGACCATGTTGGCGACAATCTCCAGTTGATCTCAAACTTGCTTTGAGACCCAATTCTGTGGTCTCCTGAAAGAAGCAGGTTAGTAATGGAACTTTCGTTGTAGTCAAGATTGGTTGACTGAATAGTGTTTGATCCAAAAATGAATGTATTCCTGGTATACGTTGACGCACGAGATTCACCGTTTTGGAGTCGGATGAAGTTTACCTTGAATTTGGACTTGTCTGTTTTTAAAGCCAAGCCTGCCAAAGCGCTCGCGAGAACCTGGTTTGATCCCAATGGGCCTGATTGAACGCGGTCAGGGATGAGTTCCAGATTATCAGGATTGGTCGACTTTGCAAAAGCGCCTAACTGCGCATTCTCGTAGTAAGTGGTCGTATTCTGATAGTTCAAGGCCAGGTTATATCCTAGTGTAAAAGATGAGAATCTCTTTTGATCGCCACCTGATATTCCCAGTGAGTAGTCCATAAAACTATTTTTTCTCATCGCAGATAGTGTAGGATTTAAGCTGCGTGTCAGTTGCTCCAATTGAGGGTCACGGGTAACTGGACTTGGAATGACGGTCTCTCGAGAAATGGGAAGGTCTCTGCTGCCATCGTCAAAGCCAAGAAAATCTGTGCTACCACCTTCATAGGTGATGTAGTCGCTTTTGAAATGCATGGACGGATTGTAGCCCAAATTGGAGCTGAAGACCCATTGCTTTTGCTCAGGAAAATCTTTAGTCTCAATATCAACAACTCCGCCAGTGAAGTCGGCTAGCTTGTCAGCGGTGAAAGACTTAGTTACCACCATGTTGTCGATGATATTCGTAGGAAAAATATCAATCTGGATAGAGTTTCTGTCCGGATCGAGCCCAGGGATATCAATATTGTTTAATGTTGACTTGCTGTAGCGATCTCCCAAACCTCGCACGAACACATACTTGCCTCCCTGAACAGAGACACCAGGAACACGCTGAATAGCGGAGGCTGCATTAGAGTCTCCGATTTTTCTAAATGATTGCGCTGAAATTCCGTCCATAACATTAGGAGATTTCCGCCTCACCGTCATTAGCGCAGATTCAGAATCTTTGATCACCTGGGCGGTTACGACTATTTCCTCAAGCTGCTGAACATCTGTGGAAAGGGTGATATCGATTAGTGTGACCTCACCGGGCTTTACCACTACATCAGTGACTTTTTGTGTTTGATATGAAATGAAAGAAAACTGAACCTCATATGTACCGGGCTCAACGTTTTCAATACTATAGTTCCCGTCAAAGTCACCAGCACTACCTATCGTGGTTCCCGCGATAATAGCTGTAGCTCCAAATAGCCCCTCGCCAGTTTCCTTATCGATGATTTTACCTCGAATGGTTCCTTTCTGAGCCAAAACCGAAGAAAATGCCATCGTGAGTACAATCAATAAGGCAGATTTAAGACAGGTTTTCATGTTTCTTCTTGAATTTGATTGCAAAGGTATCCTGCGAATACCGATTGGGGCCTCAAACCTGTTTTACGAAAACATTAATTAGTTCACACTGAAGTAATTTTTACATAATGAAGACTCGCGGATTATTTCGAATTACACAGGAAACCACCTTTTCAACGGAATTATATTTGGTTCGGGGGCCACATTAAGGTTAAAAAAATGAGCCAATGTTATCTGAATGTTATCAAGGTGGCTTGAGTGAGGTTGGCGCGGAAATAAAAAAGGCCACCCTTCGAGGGTGGCCTTTTTTTGAAGGGCTTAATCAGCACTTAGAAATCTGCCAGTTGACCTTTGGCATCCGCCATTGTCCAACCAGTAAACTTGGTTTTATCAGCTCCTTTTGTTTTGGTAGCTGTTGTTACCATGGTGTTGGCACCAGTGAAAGTTACTTTATTGGCCGCAGCTTGCGTGGTTGCATCACCATCTGTGCGTGTATCTGTTGCATCAAACAACACAGGTGCTGTATTCCATTTGTCAAAAAACACCTGATCAATTGTCTTAAGAGCAGCATCATCAGTCACTGTCGAGTTGAATTCTAAACCAGTCAGAACAAGAGCCCCGGTAAACGCATGGCCTGAACCCTTGAAATTGTCGGACACACCTGGGTTGTCAGAATTCTTGCTGTCACCTCCAGCATCTGATCCATCAGCATCAAGTTCGAAATCGTCTCCCTTTCTATAGTTGAAGAAGTAGGAATCTTTAACCGTACCTCTAGCTTTATCGCGGAAGTCTCCATACTCACCCACTTTTCCTTTGAAGGATCCATTTTGCAACGTGAAGCCTCGGCTAATGCCGTTACCTTCTGTTCCGTCTATCTCCATTCCATGGTCACCTTCTGGTCCAGCAATGTAGATCACATTACTAATCGTTCCCGCGTAAGCCTGATCTACGTCATAGCCGTCATCTTTTTGAGCCCACACAAGTGCGTTGGTCACGTTAACAGTTCCACCGAAGAATTCAATTCCATCGTCTTCATTACCGACTATCTCTACATACTCGATAACTGTACCTGAACCTACACCGCCCAAAGTAAGACCATTGATCTCGTTATTGGCGCCAAGCAAAGCTCCACCGTGGCGAATTGAAACATATTTAAAAACACCAGAGTTGTCGGCATCATTTGGGGTCGCTCCTCCACCGTACTTCGCGTCATCTATGTCGGCAGGCACACCTTCAATCTGAGCTTCTCCTGATCCAAATCCAACTGTTGCTTTCCCTAGGATTATAACACCTCCCCAAAGGCCAGTGTCTTCCTCTGCGTCCAGATTTGGACCTACCTTCTCGCCAACTTCTATTTCATCAAGAATTGAAGTGAAGATAATGGGCTGTGTCGCGGTGCCTTCGGCCATGATCTTACCTCCACGGGCGATGATCAAAGCAGATGCCAATGAGCCCGCTCCTTCACGACCTTTGATAATTGTTCCTTCTTGAATATCAAGTGTAATGCCGTCAGGAACAATCACACGACCAGCAAGTTCATATATTCTATCATTGGTTAGACTCTTATTTGCTGACAGTACACCACTAAGCACCTCGTTTGCAGGCGGAGGAGGGGTTGCCGTCACGTTAAATACAACCGTGGCGTCATCAACATCATTCTCGTTGTCAGTCACGGTTAGTGTAATAGATCCTGCTCCCGCTGTACCTCCCGCTGTAAAAGTAACAACGATGGTTCCAGATGTTTCGCCAGCTGTGGCATCAGTTGACACTGCGGCCGTACCTCCAGTCGCAGCTACAGATGACGACTTGAATCCGGCCGCTGCGGTATAAGTAAAGGAAAACTCTTCAGACGCGCTGATCAGTACATCTTTTGCAGCCGGTGCAGTCACCGCAGGAGCAGCCAAGTCTGTGTTTTCATCATCTTTACACGCGTAGAACGTGGTCACTAGCGCTAGGATGATGCTTAGTGATAATAACTTTTTCATGAGATAAATTTTAGGATTTAATTTCTCTTTTGATTCAGCGCCAAAGGTGAGCCTCCAATGTTACATGAAGCACACTGTTGATTTACCAAATTGTTAATATCAGTGAAGGAATCTTTAACCGAATATTATGCAGTGCGACAACCAAAACTTAAGGCTCTCTCCCTAAATCATTGACTATCACAAAAATTCAATTCTATTTTTTGTGTGTTAAAAAATTGTAAACACCGGAGTTTTACTTCTAAAAAATTGAATGATTCGTTTTGATCAACGAATCATTTTTGGTTATGAGTGGACGAAAAAGTGGTGGCTTTCTTTACTTGTTGATTGGCACCTTGGTGAGCAGCACTTTGATGATATCAGCGGTCTTTACGTTGTCTGCCTCAGCTTCGTAGTTGAGTATTATTCGGTGGTTCATTACATCCAACGCAACCTCCTTGATATCTTCCGGAAGAACATAGTCGCGGCCTTCCAGATAAGCCATCGCGCGGGATGCCAGGTTAAGATTGATACTTGCCCTTGGTGATGCTCCAAATTGAATGTACTGTGCTTCGTGATCAAGTTTGTAATCCCTTGGATTGCGGGTAGCCGTTACGAGTTCGATGATGTATCGCTCCAGAGATTCTGATATTTTCACTTTGTTCACTTCTTCACGGATAGTGAAGATGTCTTCTTTTGTGAGCACTGGATTTACGTCATAGCTGAACTGCATGTTTGAAATCCTTCGCATGATCTCCAACTCATGTTCCTTGGTTGGGTAATTGACAAACACCTTCATCATAAAGCGGTCAATCTGAGCTTCAGGTAACGGATAGGTACCTTCGTTCTCTACGGGATTCTGAGTTGCCATCACGAGAAACGGCTTGTCAAGTTTGAAAGAAGTCTCACCAATGGTTACTTGTTTCTCCTGCATGGCTTCCAAAAGTGCGGATTGCACTTTTGCAGGAGAGCGGTTGATCTCATCTGCCAATATGATGTTGGCGAAAATTGGTCCTTTCTTTACTTCGAAGTTTCCGTCTTTCTGATTGTAAATCATTGTACCCACTAAATCTGCAGGCAAAAGATCTGGTGTGAACTGGATTCTCGCAAAGTCAAGATGCAACACTCTTGCCAGCGTACTTATCGTAAGTGTTTTTGCCAAACCTGGCACACCCTCCAACAAAATATGTCCATTGGTAAATAGTCCGATCAACAACCTGTTGACCATATATTCCTGCCCCACTACTACCTTGGCTACCTCAGAATAAACCTGTTTTACTTTTTGATGGTGCTCGTACTGAACCTCTGTTGCCGCTTCGAAAGCCATGTTCCTCTTTATTTAATCCGCAATAATAAAAAATTAGGTCATAAAGGCCGCTTCTCGCTCTTTGACCGGCCATATTCGTCAATTAGTGCGAAAAAGGCCGCCTCTCCGGACAGCCAAGGCTATCTTTGGCAGTAGCAAATGAGCAAAACCTTTGTTATCGGTGATATTCACGGTTCTTATCGCGCATTGTTGCAATGTCTCAAACTTTCGTCTTTTGATTATAGCCGAGATCACCTGATCTGTTTGGGGGATATTTCCGATGGGTGGCCCGAAACGAAAGAGTCAATTGATGAAATACTCAAGATTAGAAATCTAACGTTCCTTTTGGGAAACCACGACTTCTGGACACTGGAGTGGATGGAGACAGGCCATGCAGAATCCGTTTGGCTGGCTCAAGGTGGTGAAGCTACGGTAAAATCTTATGGAGGTACTATTCCTCCCGATCATCATCACTTATTAAAAACAGCAAAGCCTTTTCATCTTTTGAATGATCTGCTATTTGTCCATGCTGGAATTAATCCTGTAAGGGCCTTAGAAGATCAAGGGTTAAGTACGTTTCTGTGGGACAGATCTCTTGCCGAGAAAGCACAATACCAAGAAGCCCAAGGTGATTCAAAACAACTGACAGAATTTGACGCGGTTTTTGTTGGGCACACTCCCATTAAGGAGGATAAACCAAAGCAATTTTGCGAGGTCTGGATGATGGACACCGGAGCTGGCTGGTCGGGCAGATTGTCGATGATGAATGTTGACTCGGGTGAGGTTTTCGTAAGTGATCCTGTTCCCTCACTTTACCCTGGCGTGACGGGGCGCAAAAAATTCTAAAACGAAATTACTTCGGCACCTCGTGGGTTCACCAAGTACGAGTTCACCAGATTCTGAACGATCCGGTTCTCCCGGGATACTTTGATATAGTTCTTGGCGTCATCCAGCGAAGCCACGGTTTCGCTCTTGTCAACAAAGCCGAATCCGAGGTAAACTCCGTTTTCAATGAGCACCAGCGAGCGCTCATTGTTCTTTCGACCGCGCCCGAGGATCGCCAAACTTTCTCCCTGATCTGTAAATGACTCCAGCGCAGCCTGCGCCCGCTTGTTGTATTTCTTCAACGACTCCACGCCCATGCATGCTCCTTTGCATTCGCCAGTTTGGTAGCTGAAGCACAACCCTTTCGCCAGTTGCAATCCTGAAAGTTTAGGGCAGAGATCATATTCTCTGACTTTTTCCCACATGAAGTTCCACGCGTCACCTTTCGAACTAAAACTAATCAACGGTCTTGCACCGCGCGAAACTGTATTCACACTGAAACGCAAAAAACCTGCTCTATCTTCATAATCAAATACTCCCCACTCTTCTGTTCTTACTTTCTGCGCGAGATTATACTTTGGCCATAGCCTTCTGATTTCTTGTGACTCAAAAATCAAGGCAATCAATTCGTTGCCGGTGAGTTCGTAAGTGATGTGATGAATTTCATTTCTGATGTTTGACCTGTTCCATTCACGAGCCTCGCCTGTGAAGTGTCCTGCAATCCGCTTCTTGATATTGACGGCTTTTCCTACATAAATCACATTACTTCTTCCGTCAAGGAAATAATAAACTCCGGCTTTGGCGGGCAATTTGTCAAACTCACTTTTGTCAAGATTGGGCGGAAGAATCGTTTCACCTGAATTTCGTTTCAGTGCTTTGGCGATAACGCCTGTGTTGTCTCTTTTCAGTAAGAGATCAAAGACTTGAGATGTAGCCTCCGCATCGCCTCCTGCACGATGGCGGTTTTTGATTTTAATGCCAAGGCTTTCTGCAAGTCGCCCCAGACTGTATGACGCCAGGCCTGGAATGATTTTTCTGCTCAGTCTTACGGTGCAAAGTTTTTTGCTGGTCCAGTTTATTCCTGCTCCTTCGAATTCTTTTTTAAGGAAACTATAGTCAAAGTGAGCGTTGTGAGCGACAAAGATGCGGTCTTTGAGCTGGTCGTAAATCTCCTGAGCTACTTCTTCGAACGAGGGTGACTCTTTTACCATCTCGTAATTAATCCCGGTGAGGCCGGTGATAAAATAGGGAATCGTTCGGCCCGGATTAATAAGGGTTTGATAGTGGTTGGTAATCTGCATGCCATCATGATGGTAGATGGCGATTTCCGTTACCCGATGACCGTTGGCATATCCCCCCGTTGTCTCAATATCTACGATCGCATACATAAGGCCAAAATCAAAATTAGAGTTTGACATTTTCACTTAAAAGAAGAACTTAAATCAAATTTTCAGGCGCTTATGAACGGAATAATGAGGTTTTTATTAAGCGGATTGGCGGTATTGTTGACAGCCAAAAGAGTCTTACGACTTTTTTGCTGACGCTGACGATTGAAAATGAGACGGTTAGGCTTCGGTGTTTGGTAAGTTTTTCTTTTATTTTCAATGTCAGGGTTAATCCTGACATTGCTGACGGTGACCGACAGCATTCGTCACCCAAAGGGCAAAAATGTCATACGGCAATGATATTTTTGGGATTAAATCAAATTTTCAGGCCCTTATGAACGGAATAATGAGGTTTCTATTAAGCGGATTGGCTGTATTGTTGACAGCCTATCTTCTTCCGGGTGTACACGTGGAGCACTATGGGTATGCCTTGCTCGTTGCGGCAGTACTTGGCCTTGCGAACGCGATTGTGAAACCTATCCTTGTAGTTTTCACGATCCCAATAACTGTTCTCACCCTAGGGCTCTTCCTGTTGGTGATCAACGCGTTGATCATTTTGCTGGTCGACTATTTCGTTCCACATTTTGATGTTGACGGTTTTTGGTGGGCGTTGGCATTTAGCCTCATCTTGTCTGTTTTCAACAGCATGTTCTCCGAAATGTCTAAATCCGGAAGGTAGGCTCTCCACGGGCATCCCCCTTCATCCACTCATCAAAAATCGCAGACCAGGCCCTGCTTTTCTGGCGTTAATTGTACTAGTACAAATACCCCTTTTATAAACCAAATGGGGTAATAACCTTCTTTTCATGTTACAGAACTATCTCAAGATCACCCTGCGCAATCTTTTCAAAAACAAACTTTATAGCCTTATCAATATTGTGGGGCTAGCCATCGGGCTGGCATGTTTTATCCTTATTGGCATTTATGTAAAAAACGAAACGGGATATGATCGCTTCTTTAGCAATTCCGAAAATATCTACCGGCTAAACACGTATGTGGATGTGAATGGTGTTCGAAACAGCTATTCACTTTCGCACTATCCTGCGTCATTTGATATGGTTGAAGATTTTCCGGAGGTAACTAATGCTGCCACTATATTCAAGCCTTTCCTGTTTTCCAATCTTTTGCCTACGATCAAACACGAGGACAATGAGTATCAGGAGCGGAAGTTTTACATGGCGGATTCCAGTTTCTTCACGCTCTTCGACTATGATTTTGAATTTGGAAACCGGGACAAGGTTTTTGAAACGACCAATTCTGTGGTGATCACGCACGAGATTGCGAAGAAGTATTTTGGAGAGGCCAATCCATTGGGCAAAATCATCACTTTTCAGGATACAGTGGCCTTGCGGGTAACGGGGGTGCTGGCACCGCTACATGGTAAAACGCATCTCGACTTTGATTTTTTGGCTCATTCAAAATTACTGATCAGTCAATTGGTTGGCTTTAGGATAGATCATGACTATCGCGGTCTGTGGTATTATAGTTATGTCACTCTCACGCCTGGATCTAATCCCGAAGACACCAATGCCAAACTTCCGGCATTTGTAAAAAGTCATTATCTGCCGCGCTATGTGGAGAACAATGCCAATCTGAAACTTCAGCCTATCACTGACATTCATTTGAAGTCTGAGTTCAGCAATGCCGACATGTCGGTGAATGGAAACATTCAATATGTATATACGCTGTCGTCTATAGGCATTTTAGTATTGGTCATTGCTTGTATCAACTTCATGAACTTGTCTATCGCCAGATACTCCAATCGGGGAAAGGAAGTAGGCGTGAGAAAGGTAATGGGAGCGGAAAAGAAAAATCTTGTGTTTCAATTCCTTGGTGAATCATTGGTCATCGCTTTTATCTCCGGACTTGTGGCCTTCTCGCTCATTTGGATCATCATTCCTGTGTTCAATGATCTCGCCTCTACGCAACTCGATGGCACGCAACTCTTCTATCCTTCAAATCTAATCTCGGCATTGCTGGTCACGCTGGCTGCAGGTTTTATTGCTGGTATTTATCCTTCATTTGTAATGGCTTCCTTTCAACCGGTTAAAGTATTGAAAGGCCTCCATAAGGCTGTGAATAAGAAAATTGACTTGCGTAAAGCTTTGGTTGTTGGCCAGTTTACTGTGTCTCTTATACTTCTGATCGGAACGTTGATTATTTCTGATCAGCTGGACTTCATGCGCAACAAGGACATGGGGTTTGATAAAGAGCAGGTGATCATCGTGCGGGCCGTGGGCTCGGGTATGCCTCCAAGCTATCCAACATTTAAAGAGCGCGTTCTTCGTGAGTCGAGTGTAGTCTCGATGACCAATCTTTCACATGATATGGGGCAAAAAAATCTTCCCTACTTTCCCATGGTCGTTGAGGGCATTGAGGATGAACAGATGCTTCCGATCATGACTGTTGGATACGATTTCCTTGAGACTTTCGGTTTGGAAATGGCCGAAGGCAGATTTTTTGACATTGAGCACCCATCAGATAGCTCGTTGGCTATCGTCATCAATGAAGCTGCAGCAAAATCCTTCGGTTGGAAAGATCCTATCGGGAGAAGAATCACTTTTGGAGAAGGTGGTAATCCGGATATCAATGTGATCGGAGTCATCCAGGACTTCAATTTTGATCCACTTAGAAATAAGGTGACGCCTGCTGTATTTAGTTTTGCTCCGGCTTTCAGCAATATCGCCATCAAGATCAAACCTGGTGATTTTAGTTCGACCATTGCCAATATTGAAAGTACCTGGAACGAGGTCATCCAAAACAGTCCGTTCACCTTCTACTTTCTTGACGAGGCTCTCAACCAGACTTATGAAGCTGAGGAACGGCTTTCAAGCATTTTCACTTACTTCTGCGGTCTGGCCATTTTCGTAGCGTGTCTTGGTCTGTTTGCCCTGGCTTCATTCAGCGCGCAAAGGAGACTAAAAGAAATCGGCATCCGAAAGGTGCTTGGAGCAACTGAGCCTGGTCTGATTCTGTTGCTCTATCGCGAATTTCTCGTGCTCGTGGTTATTGCGGCTGTTCTTGCCAGCCCGCTTTCATACTATTTATTTAATGGCTGGCTTGATGAGTTTGCATACCGTATCGAAATCAATCCGATCGTGTTTGTAATTGCTCTATTTCTTCTAACCATTATTGCATTCCTCACTGTGGGTTATCAGTCTTTTGCTGCTGCTCGCTCCAACCCTACACAAACGCTTAGAAGCGAGTAAAATCGGTCGTTTAGCACGGTGATTTTGTTTTAGTATCTTTAGTATTAGCTAAAACAAAATCACCATGCATACGTCATCAATCCCTTTTGCGAGGATCATCTTCTTTCTATCGGCTCTTGCCGTTGCCTGCTCGCCTACTAAAACAGATGATAGGCTAGGCACGATTTATTTTGAGCCTACAGGCAGTGATGAGGCGGTTAAACATTTTGAGGAAGGGCTCTTGCTGCTTCATAGTTTTGAATTTGATGATGCTGCTATTGCATTTCTAAGCGCACAAGAGACAGATCCAACTATGGCAATGGCTTATTGGGGAGAGGCGATGACCTACAACCATCCGCTGTGGGCGGAGCAAGATTATGATAAAGGTGTGGCTGCGCTCAATAAACTTAGCGCGAGCGAAGACGATCGTGTTGAAAAATCGCACACTCAGATTGAAAAGGATTTTATGAAGGCAGTAAACATACTTTACGGGGAAGGTTCAAAGTACGAACGTGATGTTGCCTATGCTGAATTTATGGAAGGAATGTACAATACCTATCCAAAAAGTGAGGAAGCTGCAGCATTCTATGCATTGTCCTTATTAGGATCAGTGCCTGTGGGGAGAGACCAAGAAGTCTATGAAAAGGGTGCTGTGATCGCGAAAGGTATTCTTGCTGAGAATCCTAATCATCCTGGTGCATTGCACTATCTCATTCATTCTTATGATGACCCTGATCATGCAAGTAATGCTGTAGAGGCTGCAAACCGTTATATGGAAGTGGCCTCTGCCGCAGGACATGCTTTGCATATGCCGTCACACATTTATGTAGCGACTGGTATGTGGGATGATGTAGTGAGGTCGAACGAACTCTCGTATCAAGCGAGTGTAGATAGGATGCAACGTAAGAAACTTAACAACGATGCCAGAGGATACCATGCCTTCCAGTGGCTGCTGTATGGCTATCTTCAACAGGGAAGACTAGAAAATGCCAAGCAGATTGTGAATGAGATGAAGCAGTACACGGACGAACTTCCTTCATCTCGTGCGCGTGTTCATATGAGTTTGATTAAGGGTGCATACCTGGCGGAAACGGGAGATTGGGATGGAGAGATTTCCAATATCGCTATTGATCAAAAGGGGCTTAACATTAGTGTCATTGGCATTAATTCATTTTTGGACGGGATGAAGTCCTTTGCGGAAAACGACAAAGCAAAACTTGCCGAACAAATAGCAACGCTTGAACAAGAACGCCAGAAAGTTTTCATTCAACTTGAGAACAAGGGAATTGCCATGTGCAGTGGCGTGGGTTGGGAGTCTCAGAAAGCCAACCAATTGGATGTAGACCAGGCCAACATCATGGAGATGGAGCTGAGAAGCGTGCTGGCGGACATGAATGGGAAAGAAGATGAAGCGGAATCGTGGCTTAAGAAAGCAGTAGAACTGGAATCCAATATCAGTTATTCCTACGGACCTCCTCCCGTTGTAAAACCCTCACATGAAATGTATGGCGAGTGGCTGCTAAAAAATGAGCGTCCAGAAGAAGCACTGGCGCAATTTGACTACAGTCTGAACAGGGCTCCGAACCGTGTACTCAGTCTCAAAGGAAAATTATCTGCGGCCCGACATCTAGGTGATATCAATATGGAAGGTGAGCTGATGCTTGAATTAGAAAAGATTCTTCATCTTGCGGACGATAAACCTGCTCTTTCTGAGATTTAAACTACTTCACGCACATTGTCGATAGATTCTGTCAGGCTAAACTTCAGCGAATCATCTCTGCAGGTATTAAACTTTTGCCTTGCGGTGATCATGTTTGGCATTGCGCTTGACATCAAATGGGATGACTTTCGAAAAGTATTTGCTGCTCCACGAGCAGCTATTGTAGGAATTATCTCTCAATTTCTTCTACTTCCTTTTCTCACGTTTTGTCTTGTGTGGCTGATTAAGCCTGCACCAAGCATTGCACTCGGAATGATTCTGGTAGCTGCGTGTCCTGGAGGAAATATCTCAAATTTCATGACTCACCTGGCACGTGGCAACACTGCTCTCTCAGTCAGCTTGACATCGATCGGCACTATGTTGGCGATTGTTAGCACTCCGCTCAATCTGCAGCTTTGGGCAAACCTTTACCCGCCAACGGCAGCTATTCTAACGGATGTGAGTCTTGACCCGTGGGATGTTTTTAAAACCATCGCGATTCTAATTGGGATTCCTCTGATGCTGGGTATGACACTCAGTCAACATTATCCAGTGATATCTCAAAAGATTTCTAAAAAAGTAAAACCTTTATCTATCCTGATTTTTGTTGCTTTCGTTGTAATTGCGTTTACAAACAACATTGATGCGTTTATGGAACACATTCATCATGTTGTGTTGATTGTCTTCTTCCACAATCTCATTGCTTTACTGACAGGTTACCATGCGGGGAAAATTGCTTCGCTACCACTTGAAACCAGGAAGACGCTTGCAATTGAAACTGGAATACAAAACTCTGGCTTAGGCCTCATCTTGATTTTTGGCTTTTTCAACGGGCTTGGGGGCATGGCGATTGTAGCAGCCTGGTGGGGCATATGGCATATTATTTCCGGGTTGCTGTTGGCGAGCTACTGGTCTCGCAAAATGGCAACTGCGTCACAATCTGCCTGAGGCGTAATTCATTCATCTAAAATACCATGTCCGGCTCCGCTGATTATTTTATCTTGCCGGCAATTTTACAATTACCCACATAAATGATGAGAAAAATTTACTACGCGGCAGCGGCATTGCTGATGTTCTCTTGCTCGACAAAAAAAGCCGAGACATTGCCAGAAACGTTTCAAAGAATAAATACTGAGGTTCTTCAGAACTCAAAAGCCTATGCCACTCTTGGTGAGGCAACTAGTACGATCGGCCACAGGCTGACGGGTTCAGAGAATGGCTTCAAGGCTGAAGAATACACTTATAACAAATTCAAAGAGTACGGATTTGACGATGTACAATATCTTGAGTTTGAAGTTAAAGCATGGTCAAGGGGAAATATCGAAGTTGAAATTGATGGCGAGCCTGTTCCTGCTGTTACGCTAGGACATTCTCCGTTGGAGGCGGACATTACCGGTGGTCTTGTAGATATGGGCAACGGACTTGAAGCTGATTACGCTGCGAAGCCTGGCGCTGTAAAAGATAAGATTGCATTGGTTTACATCGGAATTCTTGATGGGAGCCCGGAAGGTTTGAACAATCTACACCGCAGTGAGAAAACGGCCATTGCGATTAAGAATGGTGCAAAAGGAATCGTAATTATCAATCAAGTAGCCAATGGCGTTCTACTTACGGGTACGGCCTCGGTTACTGGTGAGTTGATTCCAATCCCTGCCGTGTGTATCGGCAAAGAGAACGGTATGGCGTTGAAGGAAAAGCTTAAGACAAAAGGTGTCAATGCTCACATTCAAATGACAAACAACAGTGACCTTATTCGCGCTAGAGATGTTGTCGCAACCATTAAGGGTACTGAATTTCCTAACGAACGAATTGTCCTTGGCGGGCACCTGGACTCATGGGATTTAGCAACAGGTGCTATCGACAACGGCATTGGTTCGTTTTCGGTTCTTGATATTGCAAGGGCTTTCAAAGCAAATAATTTAACACCTAAGAGAACTGTTCAGTTTGTGATGTTTATGGGCGAAGAACAGGGTCTTCTTGGCTCGCGCTACATGGTTGAGCAAGAGATTAAAAACGGCACAATCGAAAACATCAAATACATGATGAACCTCGACATGAGTGGTAACCCTATTGGAATTAACGCTGGTGGAAAGCTTGATCTGCCTGACTTCTTCACCTCTTTAGGCGCTGAAATTCAAAAAATTGATACAACGTTTCAAAACAAGTTTACTAATCGTTCTGGCCTGCACAGCGATCATCAACCTTTCATGTTGGAAGGTGTGCCCATCGTTGGCGTGATCAGTAACCTTGATCGCTCAATATATGGATGTTACCACTCTGACTGTGATGATTTCAATCTGGTAAATGAACAGCACATGATCAACACTGCGAGATTCGGAACCATGATCTTGTACGGGCTGGCGAACGCTGATCAGCTTCCTGCAAAGAAGATGGACAGCGAAACAACGCGACAGTTTATGATTGAAAACGATCTTAAGGAGGCTTTGAAGATCGGGGGAGACTGGAAGTGGGAAGACTAAGGAACTTTTAGCTAAAGTATAACGGCCACAGGTATTGATACCTGTGGCCGTTTCTTTTTACTCGGTGGTTGCTCTCTTATAAAAATCTTCGATGTCTTTCTTCATCTTGATGATCGAAGGCTTATGAATGTACATCATGTGACCTGCCTCATAAAAGCTCTGCGTCACATGTCCGCGAAGATCTTTATCCAAAAACATATGATTAACAGTATAGTCTGTGCCAAAGTATGGTGTGGCGAGATCATAATAGCCGTTGGTGATATGCACTTTCAAATACGGATTCTGGTGCATGGCTGAACGGAGGCTCTCTGCAACGTTGAGGAATCTGTTTTGCACGTTGCTATAATTCCATGGCCGTGCGCGACCACCGGTGTAGTATGGATTGTCTTCGTTGTATTTTAACTCTCTACGAATGTAGTCGTTGATTGCCATAGCAAAAGGACCCATAATTGCATTGTTAGCCGGATCAAATTCATAGCTCTCTCCGGCTGCGTCATAGTCTGAGCCTGTAAATCTTCCATCGAGACGACCTACTGTTTTGTGCTCCTCTCTAAGGAGTTCCTTTACAAATCGCCTGATATTGATTCGATAGTTTGTTTGGGCAATGTATTCCTGACTAAGGCCGGTGAAAGCGCTTAGCTTTTCTGCGATTGATTTTTTCTCAGCATCGGTCATCTTGTCTCCCTTCAGTAGTGCAGAAGCATATTCTCCCATGGCAAATTTTTCAACTTCCGCGAGAAATGGCTTCAGATCAGAATACTGCGTACCTGCCTTTTTGTGATACCAAGCAATTGCGCAGAATGTTGGCAGGTAAGTAATCGCAGGCAAGTCGTTTCCGGGCAGCAACACTTCGGTTTCCCAATTCAAAACTGCCGAGATAAGTACGATTCCATTCAAATACATGCCGTATGTATTTTGTAGATAGCTAGAAAGTCCGGACGCGCGAATGGTTCCATAGCTTTCTCCAGCGATGAACTTTGGAGAGTTCCAACGCTCGAAACGTGTAGTAGCCATATGAATAAATGCGCCAACTGATTCGATGTCTTCTTCATAGCCTAAAAACTCCTTCTTATCAACTCCATCAGAAGGTCTGCTATACCCTGTCATGATCGGGTCAATGAAAATCATGTCGGTGATATCGAGCCATGAATAGTCATTGTCAACAACTTTGTACGGAGGAATTGTTGGACCACCAAAATCTGTCATCGCTATTCTCCTAGGTCCCAGCATTCCCATATGTAGCCACATGGATGGAGAACCTGGTCCGCCATTAAAGACAAAAGTGAGAGGCCGCGTTGAAGGGTCGGTCACACCGTCCTTTTTGTAATACATAAAGAACATCTCACCTTTGGGTTTGCCCTTCTCATCGGGCAATATCATATAGCCGGTATGAGTGGTATAATTGATGGGCTTACCCGCGATGACAATTTTATGTGGCGTCACTGAGAGCGACTCCTTGCCTTTACTGTCAGTACTCTGTGCAAACCCAATGGAGGTCAATCCCAGGAAAGCAATAATTAAAAATTTATACTTCATTTTTCATTATTTATAGTTAAAGATGATATCACATTTTAGTTGGTTCCTTCTTGATTGCGATCATTTCAATTCCTTTTTCTTTGATCATTTCATTGATCGCGTTCACGTTGTTTTCAATAAGAGAACCAAGTTTCGAAAGTTCATTGTCTATTTCTCTTGAAAGCTCAACACGTACTTCTTCCGCTTGTTTGGTAGGTGGAAAGTCTCCCTGGCCTTGTTCATAAATCAAAAATGCCAACCGGTTATTTAATTTGATTCCATAGTTCAAGGGATCTTGAACAGACTGGTTCTTCGTTTGATGAATGTTGTTTTCAATCACCGTCAGGTCGCTTTCGAATTTTTTGATTTGCTCCAGAAGATTATTGTTCTCTGGCTTATCTTCAACTTTGGTTCGCACATATCCGAGGTCATTTTTGATTTTGCGAATATCTAAGATCCCCTGATGTGCTTCACTCACTTTGTCGCGCACCTTCGTCAAAAAATCAAACTGCTCCTGAAATTCCTGGTCGGTGGTTTTTAATCTTGGATCCTTTAGGATTTCAAACTCTTGTTCAGTAGTCAATCCATTTGCTGTCAGTCTCGCCTTGTATTTTCCCGGCACCGCTTTTGGACCAACATTTCTGGCTGAATAAAATACCAACCCGGGAAACGTCTTGTATCCGGGATAACGCATATCCCAAACAAATCGATTGCCCCCCTTGGCAGGCTTAAGTTGACTGGCAGAAAAGGTTTGGATAACAGCTCCGTTGTTTTCCATCACTTCAATTTTCACATCATCACCATCTTTAAACTCAGACAAGTAGTAATGCATCATTACACCGCCCGGATGGTTTTCACCCTCCAGTCTCCGATCGATACCCCAAAAACTCGGACCACCTGCCATACGATAACTTGGCATAGGCTGAAACAAGTGTGATTGCTTAGCTTCAATTTCCTGCGAAAGTTGATGAAGTGGAGTCAGATCATCGATCAGCCAGAAACCTCTCCCGTGTGTTGCCGCAACGAGGTTATCATTTTTGATAGTAAGATCATGAATCGGTACTGGCGGAAGATTCAGTTGAAACTTAGACCAACTCGCGCCATCATCAAAAGAAACCCACATTCCCTTCTCTGTTCCGGCATAAAGGAGTCCCCTTTTCTTCGGGTCGGCTCTGACCACACGAACATACTCCTCGGAAGGAATACCTTTTGTGATCTGAGTCCAGGTTTTACCATAGTCGCTGGTTTTATAAATATAAGGTGCATTGTCGCCAAACTTGTAAGACGTGCCTACCACATAAGCGCCTCCTTTAGCAAAAGGATTCACATCAATACTGTTCATCATGTTGTTCTTTGGAGCCATTGGCGGAGTCACATTGCTCCAAGTCTTCCCTCCATCCACCGTCACGTGAATAAGTCCGTCATCCGATCCGGTCCAGATTTCATCTTTGGTGTACGGTGATTCCGTAATGACAAAAATGTTTGCGTAATATTCAGCACCGGTATTGTCCTGCGTTATCGGTCCGCCTGAAGACATGATGGTCTCCGGATCATTGCGAGTCAGGTCAGGGCTTATGGTCTCCCAACTGAACCCTCCATTGTAAGTGACATGAAGGTGATTGGAGCCGGCATACAGTTTTTTTGGATCATGCGGACTGAATCCAATTGGATAGTTCCAGTTGAAACGATACTTCATGACCTCAGCTCCCGATCCAGCTGGCAACACAGGCCAAACATTAGTTGATCTCTCCTGCCCCGTTTCGAGATCTTGCATGGTCATGTAGCCCTTATAGTCGCTGCCATAAATCTGGTTGTTGTTCAAGGGATCAGGTGCGAGGTGTGCACTTTCCCCTATGGATAAAGCCACCCAATCACTTTGAGTAATTGAGCCTCCGGTACTACGATGGTTGATTCTTAGGCTCGTGTTGTCCTGTTGTGCCCCATATATTCGATATGGAAAATGATTGTCGGTGGTAACGCGATAAATCTGAGCTGTGGGCTGATTATAGTATGTTGTCCAGTTTTCGCCCCCATCATTTGACACTTGAGCTCCACCATCATCAGCAATGATCATTCGTTGATTGTTATCGGGATCAATCCACAAATCATGATGATCTCCATGAGGTGCGTTCTTTAATTCAAAAGTATTGCCCCCGTCTTTTGACACACCATAGCTCACGTTCATCACCCAAACCTTATCCTCATTTTGAGTGTCTGCGTATATGCGAGTGTAGTACCAAGCTCGTTGGCGCAATGCACGATCTTGATTTACTTTCTTCCAGGTTGCTCCGGCATCGTCTGAGCGAAATACTCCGCCATCCAGATTTTCGATAATCGCCCACACCCTGTTCGAGTTCTTTGGCGATACGGTTACACCGATAATTCCATTGGTGCCTTTTGGCATGCCTGGGTTATCGGTCAGCTCATCCCAGGTGTCACCACCATCAGTGCTTTTCCACAACTTTGAATCGGGCCCACCACTATCCATTCTGTATCCGTTGCGACTAATGTTCCAAGTGCTCGCATACAACACACGAGCGTTGTTAGGATCAAAAGTCAAGTCAACTACACCTGCTT
>JAGQYM010000022.1 GCA_020436085.1 Cyclobacteriaceae bacterium | reverse complement strand
ATCATGTAACTTTTGCCATCGGCCCTTCAAGCCTGTAAGAGATATTGTTGCAGCAATGCCTTCACATATTGCGCGATCATCAACTAAAATTCCCAGCTTTCGCAATTCATCAATCACCGTCAATACACCTGCGATGTTCTTCCTTTGATAGCCACCCGTCAATTCCGACCGAAGATCATCGAACAATAATGCATCATCCTTAAAGACCTCAAATTGCTGCCCACTACTGGTCAACTGCCTCACCTTGTAGTGATCTTCTGCAAAAACAATGGGAGCGGCTTCAACTCTTGCCTTGTTTATAAATACATGTTCAATTTCTTTCTGACGTTCACTGATCACAACTCCGACATTACTCTTTATGATACCAGCCTTTTCACCGGCAATGGCTTCCAGAGTATCTCCCAGTAAATCTTTGTGGTCGAATCCAATGTTCGTAATCAAAGAAACGAATGGTGTAATTACGTTCGTTGAATCTAGTCTGCCTCCCAGCCCCACTTCGATCACAGCATAGTCGACCTGCTGAGATACAAAGTAATCAAATGCCATCGCCACTGTGATTTCGAAAAAAGATGGCTTGATCCTTTCAATCTCCGGACGGATTCTTTCTACAAATGAAACCACAAAGTCCTCCGACACTTGCTGACCATCCACTCTTATTCTCTCAGTGAATTCTTTCAAATGCGGAGAAGTATAGAGACCCGTTTTATATCCCTGCTGCTGAAGGATGGCTGCGATCATGTGGCTTGAACTTCCCTTGCCGTTCGTTCCGCCTACGTGAATGGTTTTCAGTTTTTGATGAGGATTGCCCAAAGCCTGACACAGTGCAATCGTGTTGGACAAATCCCGTTTATAAGCCACCGCTCCTACCCGTTGAAACATGGGAAGCACGGTGTAGAGGTAATCCAGTGTTTGTTGGTATTCAGACGCGACCATGATAGAAAACGCGCGAAGTTAGGACGAGCGGAAAAATAAAAAAAGCCATCGTCTAGATGGCTTTTTAATGAGGTTTAAAAATCTGCTATTTGCCGAGCTTGATCAGTTTGTAACCCAAAGAAACCTGGATTACTTTGTTCTTAAAATCGACTCCACTGTAGCTAAAGTCTGAAACACCAATGTTATAACGGGCATCAATCGTCAGGCCAAACGGCAAATCCCACCCTGCGCCCAGAGCGATCGATGTATCTGACTTCTTATTCAGTTCATCTTTGATATCTGTAGTCGTGCTTACCCCACCTATTGTTTCCTTAATCTCGGAAGTGGTGGTGAAACCGAACTGCGGACCAGCTTGAAGATTTAAGCCAGCAACCAGATAAAGCTTAAGAATAATGGGAATGTTGATGTAGTCGAAGTTTGCTTCGATATCTGCCGAGTTGAAATCGAAATTACTCCCCTGCTTGGAAAAAATGATCTCTGGTTGAATTCCGATCTTCGAGAATTTAATCAAACCAAAGGCTCCTCCATGAAAGCCGCTTCTATTATCGATATTAGAAGCTCCCTGACTCACATCTAATTTCGAAAAGTTTAACCCTCCTTTTACACCAATTGCAAACTGTGCTTGCGCATTGGCTTCTTGAAGAAGCCCGACAGTAGCTATCAGACAAACAATAACAAGTAATTTTTTCATACAAATAGATTTTGTTTCAAAGCTAACGACAAATATGAAGCCAACTTATCCTCATCCTTGAAATTTTAGTTTGTTGAGTGGAAGAAAATGGTGAATCCAGCCATCAGGAAGAAACCACTTTCCGTATTCTTCACATTAGAAGATTTATTCTTGGATGATTGGGATAGGTATCCGGCAATGGGTTCAAAGAGCACAGTATCCGAAATTCTAACCGCATATCCTGCCCCCAACCTTAACTCACTAATACTAAACTTTGTTGTCGTTGTTGTACCTCCAGACTCATTCTTGGTTTTACCCGGACCGAACCCAAACTGACCATGAGCGAATAGTCCGTTGTCCATATAGTACCGCGCAACTGGACCAAATAAAATATCAGAGCGCGTGTTCTTGAAATCTGAGGCACCGGACTTTTGAGAAGTCGTAGACACCGACAAAAGTGCCCCAACTGCGAAATTGTCAATCACCATATAACCTGCCCATGGTGAAAGAGAAAGGCTGCTCTGTTTAAAATCAGCATCATCTTTATGCGACCTGTATTCAAAAGCTCCACCTCCCAGAACCGTCCCCTGCTTTATGAACTGAGAGTAACCAGTAGTGGCTACGCCCGCAATAAAAACTAAGAGTACAATTATCTTTTTCATATTTCTTAATGGTTGGTTTTTCTTGGTGATAAAGTTAATCATAACCCTTAATTCGATTAACTATTATCCGGATTCGGACGTGTTTTCTCTATGAAATACCTAGTTCAGGGTTCTTTCCCTTAATAGTCCGGTAGAATTCAAGCATCTTTTCCATGTCATTTTCAATGTTTCCGGTTGGATAGAGCGGCTCGCCCACGACAACTCGTTTCCCGCCAAAATCGAAACCAACTGGTATGATCGGAACATTTGCACTCTTGGCGATGTAGTAAAAACCGGTTCTCAATTTCTCCACCTTCTTCCTTGTCCCCTCTGGCGCCATCGCGAGAATAAAGGTCTCATGATCATTGAAAATCTTTGTCACCTGCTGCACCATGTCGTTGCTGGAGGAGCGATCCACCGGATAACCTCCCAACAATCGAAAAAACCAACCAATGCCTGGCTTGAACAGTGAACTCTTGCCCAGATACCTTGCCTTTTGTATTCGGAAAATACTTCTGGCAGCCACACCCACTACAAAATCCCAATTGCTGGTGTGTGGCGCCACCGCTATAACATACTTCTTGATATCAGGAGAGAAATTTCCCT
Source organism: Cyclobacteriaceae bacterium (assembly GCA_020436085.1). Classification (GTDB taxonomy): domain Bacteria; phylum Bacteroidota; class Bacteroidia; order Cytophagales; family Cyclobacteriaceae; genus ELB16-189. The sequence goes on along the minus strand of JAGQYM010000022.1, from coordinate 59,015 downwards.
CCGTCTTCCAGCCGAAGAGTTTAAACATCAACAAGTAGAATGGTCGCAACATGATCTAGTCAAAAAGGTTGTCTAGCAACTGATCGTCCGTAGCGTGAGCTTCAGTCACCTTCAGTTCTTCATTCTCCTTCTGCGCTCTTTTGATCGCATGCTCTGCTCCCGAATTTCCGGCCCATGCCCGTCTGGCAATACCATTGTTCACATCATAGTGCAACATCGACTGCAGCCTTTCATCCGCTTCTGCCGAGCCATCGAGCAACATACCAAAGCCGCCATTGATCACCTCTCCCCATCCTACGCCACCACCATTGTGGATCGATACCCAGGTAGCACCTCGAAACGAATCTCCAATCACGTTGTGAATAGCCATGTCAGCTGTGAAGCGTGATCCGTCATAGATGTTCGATGTTTCTCTAAATGGACTATCCGTTCCCGACACATCATGATGATCACGACCTAAAACAACTGCGCCAATCTTTCCTTCCTTGATAGCCCTGTTGAAGGCACGCGCGATTTTAATTCTTCCCTCTGCGTCTGCGTAAAGTATTCTCGCCTTCGACCCGACCACCAACTTATTTGCCTTCGCAGCCCTGATCCAATTGATATTATCACTCAGCTGCGATTGTATTTCTTCATCGGCTGTCTTTCTGATTTCATCAAGCACATCTCGCGCTAACTGATCCGTCATGTCAAGATCTTCATCTTTGCCAGAAGTACATACCCAACGAAACGGACCAAACCCATAATCAAAACACATCGGTCCCATGATATCCTGCACATACGATGGATATCTGAAATTTATTCCATCTGCCGCCATCACATCAGCACCTGCTCTCGATGCCTCCAGCAAAAAAGCATTTCCATAGTCAAAGAAGTATGTTCCCTTCGCAGTATGCGCGTTCACCGCGTCAGCATGTCTTCTCAAAGTCTCCTTCACTTTCTCCTGAAACTGCTGCGGACTCTTTGCCATCATGTCATTACTCTCTTCATAACTCAACCCTGCCGGATAGTACCCACCGGCCCAGGGATTATGCAATGAAGCTTGATCCGACCCCAGATCTACATATAAATTTTCTTTGTCAAATTTCTCCCACACATCCACCACATTGCCCTGGTAGGCTATTGACACCACCTCCTTCTGTTCCTTCGCTTTATTTACACGCAATACTAGTTCATCCAGATCTTCAACAACTTCATCTACCCAGCCTTGCGCATGTCTCTTCCTTGTTGCCTTCTCATTTACCTCAGCAACCACAGTTATGCACCCGGCAATGTTGCCTGCCTTTGGCTGTGCACCACTCATTCCCCCCAGCCCTGATGTCACAAATACCTTACCTGCCAGGCCTTCACCCTTCTTGGAAATCTTTCGTCCTGCATTAAGTATCGTGATGTTGGTACCATGAACAATTCCTTGTGGGCCAATGTACATGTAGGACCCTGCAGTCATCTGACCATACTGCGTCACACCCAGTGCGTTAAACTTTTCCCAATCGTCTTGCTTGCTGTAGTTGGGAATCATCATGCCATTTGTCACCACAACACGCGGTGCTCCCGGTGATGAAGGAAACAAACCCATAGGGTGACCAGAATACATATGAAGTGTTTGCTCATCGGTCATCTCACTCAGGTACTTCATGGTGATGAGATACTGAGCCCAGTTTTGAAAAACAGCTCCGTTTCCTCCGTAGGTTATCAACTCGTGAGGATGCTGTGCTACCGCAGGATCAAGGTTGTTGTGTATCATTAGCATGATCGCTGCCGCTTGCTTTGACTTCGCAGGATATTCAGAAATCGGACGCGCTTTCATTTCATAGTCAGGCCTGAACCGGTACATATAAATCCTTCCATACTTGTTCAGCTCATCAAGAAACTCAGGAGCAAGCACGTCATGGAAATGAGATGGAAAATAACGCAGTGCATTCTTGATGGCTTGTCGCTTCTCAGCCGCTGATAGAATGTCTTTTCGTTTTGGCGCATGATTTACCAAACCGTCATATGCCTTTGCAGAGGGCAACTCCTGCGGAATCCCCTGTTCAATTTGCTCGCGAAAACTAAGCGTGGTTTCTGTCATGACGATGTCTTTTTAAAATCCTCGGCCGTAAAATTGGCTTTAGTAAATTCATAACCAATATCGAAAATTTCCTTCGCTCTGGCTATTTCAAAACTACTGAAGCTATCCAGTTTCCTTGGCTCTATCACTACATCACAAAACTTCTTGCTGTGACTTGTGTTGGCGTTGATTGCCATTAGCAGGCTCCTCTCTATAATTACACGCAAACTCTTTGCATCGAAATTAGTGCTTATAGGATTGCAATGTGAGCCGATTAAAAAATCACATGACTCGCGAATTACTTTACTCGGCAGATTATCAAATAATCCTCCGTCAACAAACAATCCTCCGTTATAACTCACCGGGTTAAATACAGCCGGCACTGAGCATGAAGACACTATAGCCGGAATCAAGTCACCCTCATCAAAGTATTGTATCTCCCCCTTACGAATTTCCGTTGCCGCTATCGTCAATGGTTTCTTCAAAGCCTTGAAGTCATTCTCAGGCATCGCATTGGCCAGCATCTCACGCAGGCCGTCCATTGTCAGCAACCCCGCCCACGTCCACGCTGGACGAACCGATCTAAACGCAGTCACGTCTTTTACGATATCGAAGATCTCGTCAGAGTTGTAACCATACGCATACAACGCCCCCACGATGGAACCTGCTGAAGTACCCGATACCACCTCGATCTCTACGTTCATCTCCTCCAGCGCCTTGATCACGCCCACATGCGCAACCCCTCGCGCTCCCCCTCCAGAAAGTGCCAGACCAATCTTCATAAAATTATAGTATCTCCTTCAGTGGAAATGTTCTGTCCAACCTCACACCTTTCTCCGTGTGCTTCACAGTGCAGCACTCATTTACGGGATCATGTTCAAAGAAAAGAACATACCCATTGTCCGCAGCTTCATCGAGGAATGCCTTCTTCTCTTCCATCGTAATCAAAGGTCGTGTATCATAGCCCATCACATAAGGCAATGGAATATGCCCCACCGTTGGCACCAGATCCGCCATGTAGCAAATCACTTTATCTTTGTATCTAATCTTTGGCAACATCATCTTGTCGGTGTGGCCCGACACGTACGTGATGTCGAATGATGAGAAAGGTGATGGCTTCCCCACTTCCGCGAACTGCAGATGACCGCTCTCTTCAATGGGTAAAATATTTTCTTTCAAAAAACTAGCCTTCTCTCTGGGGTTTGGGGCTGTGGCCCACTTCCAATGATCACGATTGGACCAATACCGTGCCTTGGGAAAAGTAAGTTCCAGTTTGTCACCGGTTTTCTTAATACTCCCTCCACAATGATCAAAGTGAAGATGCGACAAGAACATATCAGTGACCTGATCGAACCCAACACCTAACTTACCAAGCGATTTCTCCAGGGAATCATCGCCATGCAAATAATAGTGGCCAAGAAACTTCTCATCTTGTTTGTTACCAATACCATTGTCAATCAGAATCAGTCGATCTCCATCTTCGATCAGCAGACACCGCATCGCAAGGTCTATGAGGTTGTTACTATCTGCTGGATTAGTGCGCGTCCAAATAGACTTAGGCACCACACCAAACATCGCGCCTCCATCCAGTTTAAAGAAGCCGGCATTAATCACATGTAAATTCACTCTTTGCTAATTTTTTGTTCAATACTTTCTTTCAACTTAATCGCCTTTTCCAGCGCTTGCTTATCGTATTCCAGTTTTTGTGTGAGGTAGTAGAGAGAGAATAGGTTAGCATTGATAAAGGCAGGCTCCTTTACATCCACCGACTTCATATCAAGTGGATTTAAGTTCATCAGGTAAGGAAATACGAGTGTATTCTTTTGAGCCGATGATAACTCGTCTATAATCTTTATCGTTTGGTAGTGATTGTGATATAAGTCCGTGATCTGCTTTCGCATTTCAAAATTTTCAATCACATCCAGCTTACCAGACGTGACCAATGATTGATAAGTATTGTCATTCGGAATAAATGGCAATTGCACATAAAGGACACCTATGGACTGGCTCGGGTTCTCAAGCGTCTTACCCGACATAATCGTGTTCACAGTCTGCTGAAGCTGATCCTTCATCACTTGCAGCGTGTCGGTAGACTCTGTTAGTATTGCGATGTCCGAAGCGAGATCACTTACGATGCTGCGGAGAGAAGACAATTCAAGTGCCCTCTGATCGGAAGAAGCTTTGCGGTTGCTCAGATAAAATGCAAGGGTCACACCCACCACCACCACGATGAAGTTGATCAGGTGGTCCTTCCATTGGATCGATTTGAAAAAGTTTCTCATTTAGAAATAAAAAAACCGCACCATAAGTTATGCGGTCTTTCACTCGATTTCAATTTTATTGAACCTATTCTTTCACTACGCCCATGTTTCCAAACTTCTCGATTCTGGCTGCGATGCGATCTTCAGTTTTTTGCTTTGCAAGCTCCTTATAAGTCTCCATGATCACTCGCTTCACCTCTTTGGCCATCCATGTTACGTCACGATGCGCCCCGCCCAATGGCTCACTGATAATTCCGTCAATGAGTTTATGGCTTAGCATGTCTTTTGCTGTAAGCTTCAACACCTCAGCCGCTTGTTCTTTATAATCCCAGCTTCGCCAGAGAATTGTAGAACAGTTTTCAGGAGAGATTACTGAATACCATGAGTTTTCCAACATAAATACACGATCACCGATCGCGATACCCAACGCACCACCGGAAGCTCCCTCTCCAATCACAATACAGATCACAGGCACTTTCAGCATGAACATCTCTTTCAGGTTCCTTGCAATCGCCTCGCCTTGTCCGCGCTCCTCTGCTTCCAATCCCGGAAATGCACCAGGTGTGTCGATCAGTGTTACAATAGGCTTATTGAATTTCTCGGCCAGCCTCATCAACCGAAGGGCTTTGCGATAACCTTCAGGGTTGGCCATACCAAAGTTTCTCAGCTGACGCTGCTTCGTGTTGCGGCCTTTTTGCTGGCCAATGATCATAAACGTTTGATCATCAATTGAGCCAAAGCCACCGACCATCGCTTTGTCATCAGCCACACTCCTGTCACCATACAACTCGATGAAGTCGGAGGTCATCTCATAAATGTAGTCAAGGGTATACGGCCGATCGGGATGACGGGACAGCTGAACACGCTGCCAGCCAGTCAGGTTTTCGAAGGTTTCCTTCTTGAGAGCACCTATCTTCTTCTCCAGGGCTTTGATGGCCGCTTGCACGTCCTTATCGCTGTCCTTGGCTAGTTCCTTCATGTCTTCCAGTTTCGCTTCCAGTTCAGCGATGGGCTTCTCAAAGTCAAGTTCCATAGTTACAACTGTTGCACAAAAATAGCAGGATTAATGACAAAGGGGAAAGCGAGAAAAAGGTGGTAATCGATATAAATGATTTCCTAAACGATATTTTTGGATAGAATCACCCAAACACTATATTTGCGCTCCTATTTTGGTCTGGTAGTTCAGCTGGTTAGAATGCCTGCCTGTCACGCAGGAGGTCGCGGGTTCGAGTCCCGTCCAGACCGCTCTCAATGAAGCCCTTTCGATGGGCTTTTTTGTTTATGGGCACCTCTTACAAAATAAAGTAATAGTTTAGCTGTTCTTAAACAGATGAGAACACTTCTATTCATAGCCTTTGTCCTTCTCCTCTCCGCTTGCAGTCGGCACAACTACCATACTGTTGAAGCAAAAAAGCCTCGCTATCGCCACACATGGTATAAGAATCATAAGTGGCATAAGAAACTACAGGTCGGAAGAATAAGAATCAAATGGTTTGAAAGGCAAGGCACGAAGACCGTGAAAATGAAAGGTTAACTCACAACCCTTTCGTTACCAACTCTACATTTTTGCGAAAGAAGAATTTCAGGTTGCTAATCTGCTGGATGTGGGCTGTTACCACTGATCCATAAAAAATAGTGGTCAGCAAATGAGTGATATCACGGGTGGATGCCGACTTCGTTATTTCCTTTTTGAAAATTGCCTCGAGTGTAAACTTCTCAAACATCTGATCCACTGATTGGATATCGATAGAAGCAATGTCTGGCTTATCAGGATAAAGAAACTTCTTCTCTTCTACTTTAACTGGAAATGGTTTCGGTGGCCGTCTCAGGTCAGCCAGATAAGCAAACAAACTTAAAATGACACCTGGGGATGCTTCACAGTCTTCACTCAGCTTGTCAAAAAGGAATGTGATACCCGCCATCCCTTCCTTCGGTTTCTCATTCAACTCTACCGCCCTTCTCAAACACCAAATCCGAAAGTAATAGAGAAGGATATCTTCCTTTTGAGGAAAGTATTTAAACAACGTGACTTTGCTGATCTTAGTCTTGGTGCAAATATCATCAACGTAGATATCATCAAAAGACTTCTTTCCAACCAACTTAAGCGTTTGCTCAAGTACAGACAACTTTAGACGAGCGGCCTTTTCCTTCCTTAAACTCATAGTTTTGTTAATAATCAAGTAATACATTTATGCGCACAAACCAAAACCCATTTCTATGAGGCGCATCTTTATCCTACTATCGGCAGCATTTATAGTTTCGTGTCAGTCTCAAGAAACACAGAAAAGAGTTGTCGGTGTCACTGCTGACAAGGCGATGGTAGTATCCGCACATCCTTTAGCTTCCAAAGTGGGTGCCGACATTATGAAGAAGGGAGGAAACGCAGTTGATGCCGCTATTGCCGTTCAATTTGCGTTAGCTGTCACCTATCCCGTTGCAGGAAACATTGGCGGAGGTGGTTTTATGGTTGCAAGATTTAAAGATGGATCAACTGCTGCACTGGATTATCGGGAAAAAGCACCTGCAGCTGCCAGCACCAACATGTATATCGGTGAAACAGGTGAAGCAATATCAGACCTGAGCAAAAAAGGTCACCTTGCCAGTGGCGTGCCAGGCACTGTTGCCGGACTTGCTGCCGCGCATGAAAAGCATGGAAAACTTGCATGGGCTGAATTGGTGCAACCTGCTGTTGATCTTGCCATCAAAGGATTTACACTCACAGCAAAAGAAGCCGATGGTTTGAATCGCATTCAGGAAGACTTAAAAAAATACAACACTGTAATGCCCGAGAACCTGACCAATGAACAATGGGCTGAAGGAGACTCTGTGTATTACAAAGCTTTGGGACATACGCTGGAAAGAATTCGTGATAATGGAAAAGCCGGATTTTATGAAGGTGAAACTGCTGATCTGATCGTAAGTGAAATGGAGCGCGGAAAAGGTTTGATCACCAAAGAAGATCTTAAATCGTATGACGCAATATGGCGCACTCCACTGACTGGCAATTACAAAGGATATAAAGTCATCTCCATGCCCCCTCCTTCCAGCGGTGGTGTTGCCTTGATGCAATTACTAAAAACTGTTGAAGCATTTCCCTTGAATGAATGGGGTTGGAACTCCGCAAAGAGCGTACACCTGATGACAGAAGCTGAGCGAAGGGCCTACGCTGACCGCGCTTACTATCTGGGAGATCCTGATTTCGTAGATGTGCCTGTGACGGAACTCACTTCAGATATGTACAATGATGATCGCATGGAAGGTTATGACCCTGAAAAAGCAACGCCAAGTCAATCAATTGATCACGGCATGGTAGCCATGAAAGAGTCCGAACAAACTACTCACCTTTCAGTAGTTGACCCGGAAGGCAATGCAGTATCAGTTACCACTACACTTAACGGTGGATTTGGAAGCGCTGTAGTAGTGGATGGTGCCGGTTTTTTTCTTAACAATGAGATGGACGACTTCAGCGTAAAACCTGGCGTACCCAACATGTACGGTGCCATTGGCGGAGAAGCGAACAAGATCGAACCCGGTAAAAGAATGCTTAGCTCCATGACGCCAACCATTGTGGAGAAAGACAGCAAACTATTCATGGTTGTTGGAACACCTGGCGGTACTACCATTATCACATCTGTATTTCAAAACATAGTCAATGTGATTGACTTTGGAATGGGAATGCAGGAGTCAGTAAGCGCCAAAAGATTCCACCACCAGTGGTTGCCAGATATGGTGCTGATCGAAGCAGGTGCATTAACTAAAAACGACAGCACTACACTATCGGCAATGGGACACAAGTTTGTAACTCGCGGTGGAATTGGCCGTGTCGATGCGATATTGGTTTTGCCTGATGGAAGACTTGAAGGCGGTGCTGACCCCAGAGGCGATGATACTGCCGTAGGGTTCTAATTCTTCACGATCGTAAATTCAACCCTGCGGTTCAACCTGCGGGTAACCTCTGCATCATTATCAGCAATAGGCTTGATACCTCCGTATCCTTTGCCGGTGATCCGTTTGTCATCAATCCCTTTTTCTACCAGATAAGATTTTACAGTCTCTACCCTTTCGCGAGACAAACGCATGTTGTGAACTTGAAGACCTCTGTTGTCTGTATGACCCGCCAACTCTATTTCAACGTTGGGGTTTGACTTTAAAAAATCGACAACCATGTCAAGTTCATCGTAGGATTCATCCAGCAGATTGGCCGTGCTTTGTTGGAAGAGTACGCTTTTCAAATTGACTGTCGCTCCAACAGCCACCGGTTGAAGTTTAAAATTCATCTCGAGTTCCCTCATCTCAAATGTTCTTATGTCAAGCTTTTCAAAGCTCCCAACAAAACCAGGAGACTCAACTTTGATTGAATACTCATCTACCGATGGCACGTTGATTGAATAAACTCCATCAGGGCCCGCTGTAATTTGAAAATTCGAATCAGAATGGAAGTTCACTTTCGCAGCAATGGGATTGCCGGTGCCCGTGTCGGTTATCTTTCCCCATATCTTCACAAATTTCTCAGGTGCCGTTATAGGCTTCTCTCTTACAATCTCAACCAACTTGACAACCGTATCAGGTGGCATCTCTTCTGCCTTCTTCATCAACGAATCCAAAACTTCCTTTGGCGGTCGATACAGCTTCACATCTCCATAGCCATCGCTGTTCTGAGTGGATGTAAACAATGCCACGCCAGCATCAGGATAAGGAATGTAGTAAAGTTCTCTTCCCTCTGAGTTCACCCCTGCTCCCATGTTTACAGGTGCCGACCACTTAGCCCAGGTGTCATCAAGCCGTTCAGAATAATAAATATCAAAGCTGCCATAGCCCTGACGTCCATTAGAAGCAAAGTAAAGGAAGTGTGTATCCTCACTCAACCACGGGCACATCTCCTGAAAAGAAGTGTTGATATTCCTTCCGAGGTTTTTAGGTTCGCTCCAGTTACCAGAAGCATTCTTCACTGAAACATAAATATCTTCTACACCTAGTGAAGTGTATCCTTCGCCAGAGTACACAAATACGTTTCCTGCGGCCGTAACGTGACCCGAAAATGTAGAGCCACGATTAAGAAAATAAGGTATGCTTACATTCTGAGGTGTTGACCATCCGGTGCCTTTTTTCCTTGATACCGAAAATCCCTGGGTCTTCACATCTCCATTTTCATTGTAGTGGCCCAGAAGGTAAAGTTCATTGCCATCGGCAGATAACCCAGCCACCGCATTGTACTCCCGATTGTTGAGAACAGAACCCATATGAATTGGAGCAGACCATTCATTGCCAATCAAAACGGACTGCCAGATATCGCCCTTGTCTCGCCTCCCTCCGATGTTCTGAGGATGTGATGCCACGGTAAAGTACATCGTCTTGCCATCCGAGCTCATCACCGGACTTTGTTCGTCCAATTCCGAATTAAGACTCTTAAAGGAAATTTGTCCCGCCTGAGACATTCCGCTCATCGAGCAGATCAGTAAGCAACAGATCAAAAAATAGTACCTCATCCCAGCAAAATTAAAAAATCCCTTCATCATGCTTTACTAATCCATGGATTCCCTTTGATATAGTACCGCCACGGAAGTTCCGCATCTTCTCCCGCATAGTCTATTCCAATCCTCGTGGTTGCAACAATGTCTTTCTTTACAATTTTTGTACCGATATCCTCAATCCAAACCTCATCATTTAAAAGACTGTTTCCATTTAGTTTCCGGTCAATGCCTAATGCTTTCGTTAGTTTACCAGGTCCCGAAGTAATTCGAGTCAACTTTTCTACAGCCATCCTCTTCATCATCATCTCCTCTCCGATCATCGGCTGAAGGGCTCTGATCAACACCGCCTCTGGCTTATCAACCTTGTTCGTCACTACATTAAAAAGCTGATGAATCCCATAACACAGATAAACATAAGCATGACCCCCGGGCAAAAACATGATCTCCGTTCTGGCAGTACGCAGGTAATCATACGCATGACACCCTCGCTCACGAAAGGAATATGCCTCCGTCTCTACAATTATGCCGCTTGTTAATGATTTGTTAACGCGTGTCACTAAAACCTTACCCAATAGGTCTTTCGCTACACGTTGCACATTCGATCGCTGGTAAAATGAATCCGGGAGTTTCAGGGTAGTGGGCGCCTTTTAAAAAAATAAAATTACTGTATATTTGGCGCCTTCAAGTACAAACAACAAAAACCAAAATAAAAGCAAAATGAGGAAATTAATCACCGTAGTATTCGTGGCACTTGCGTGGGTAGCGCAAGCACAAATTCAAACGCCACAGCCAAGCCCCGCAGGTTCAGTGACCTCAGTGGTGGGCCTCACAGAAATCAAAATCGATTATTCAAGACCTCAAATGAAAGGTCGTAAAATCTTCGGTGAAGGTGCAAATTTCTTGACTCCTTACGGCCAAATCTGGAGAACTGGTGCTAACAACGGAACCATCATCACTTTTGGCGATGACGTCACAGTAGAAGGTACCAAAGTCGCTAAAGGTCAATACCTGCTTTTCACCTGGCCAGGTGCAAATGAGTGGACCGTATCACTATACAGCGATTTGTCTTTGGGTGGCAATACAGGTGGATATGATAAAGCAAAAGAAGCTGCCAACTTCAAAGTGAAGCCTGGAAAACTCAACGAAACGGTTGAGACTTTCACAATGAATATCACTGACATCGCTGCAGACAGCAAGAGCGCTAACATCCAAATTGCGTGGGAAAACACTTCAGTAAAATTCAAAGTGGGTGTCGACTTCGATGATCAAATCATGAAAGCTATCGAGGCAAACACAAAAGTTCGCCCTGGCAACCTGATCACTGCTGCCATCTATTACCATGACACAAAGAGAGACCTTAAGCAAGCTATCGCATGGATGGAGAAAGGTATCGCAGAAGGCAACCCAAATGCATTCTGGAACATTCACCGTCTGGCACAAATGAAAAAAGATGCTGGTGACAAAGCTGGTGCAAAAGCTGCCGCTGAAAAATCACTCGAACTTGCTAAGAAAGCAGAAGGTGACTTCGGATACATCAAGTTGAACGAAGACTTCCTGAAGGCTTTGAAATAAGACTGACACTCAGTTTAAAAGAAGGCATCCCATCAGGATGCCTTTTTTGTTTTCTGATTTTCGAAGTACTGTATAATAAGACCAACCGCCACCGCCACCACACAACCAATGATATTATACAGTAGGAAAGCAACCTCAGTAAAGAAGTAACAGTAAAGAATCACGGTCTCAGCTACGATTGCAGCAATGAAGATTGCATTCGACTTAATGTACTTGATGTAGAATGCCGATAAAAAGATTCCCAGAATAGTGCCGTAAAAAAGGGAGCCAATAATATTTACAAATTGAATCAAATTTTCAGCCTGGTTGGCGATTGACGCGAACATCATTCCAAACACAGCCCAGCCTGCAGTAAACCACTTCGATGCCTTCACATAGTGATAGTCATCTGCATTTGGCTTCACAGAACGCTTGTAAATATCCACAGCCGTTGTCGATGCCAATGAATTGAGCTCCGAAGCCGTTGAAGCCATCGCAGCAGAGAACACCACCGCGAGCAACAATCCAATCAGTCCATGAGGTAAATAAGTCATCACAAAATTGATGAACACATAGTCCTTATCCAGTGTATTGGCCCCGGGTATGGCTGCAGCGATCTGGTCCTTGACCTGCGTTCGAATCTGCTTCTCTTCACTTTGAATTTGTTCCATCTCCTTTTTCGATTGCTCAAGCATCGAAATATTGTCTTCACGAATGGCATCAACCAACTTCTCCGCAGTTCCTCTCCTCTTTGCAAACACGTCATCATATTGCGCCTCAAGACCAGAAATGGTTTCGGCATATTCCGTTTGCATCGCCTTGTCTTTCAAAGATTGATTGTGAAAAACAGGAGCCTGGTGAAATTGATAGAATACAAAAACAAGAATACCGATGTAAAGTATAATAAATTGCATCGGCACTTTTAGCAGACCATTGAAGATCAAACCCAACCGGCTCTGACCTACAGATTTACCACCAAGGTAACGCCCCACTTGCGATTGATCCGCACCAAAGTAGGAAAGGAACAGGAACAACCCTCCAATCAATCCCGACCAAATATTGTATCGATCACTCAGGTCAAACGACAAGTTGATAAGATTGAGCTTTCCCATCTCACCAGCCATTTGAAATGCTTCGGTGAAGGTGATGTCCTTGGGAAGTTTATAGAACGCTGTCATCCCCGCGATGATCATCCCTGCCATAATAATTGTCAGCTGATATTTTTGCGTCATGCTCACCGCCTTCGTTCCTCCACTCACCGTGTATATCATCACCAGCGACCCGATAAAAATCGTTGTAAGGTTGATGTTCCAATCGAGCATTGTCGACAGAATCAATGAAGGCGCATAGATGGTGATGCCCACAGACAAACCGCGCAACATAAGAAAGAAGAATGCTGCCAAAGACCGCGTCTTCAGATCAAAGCGATTCTCAAGATACTCGTAGGCAGTATAAACTTTAAGTCTGTGATAAATTGGCACTGCGGTAATGCTCAAAATCACCATCGCCAACGGAAGACCAAAGTAGAATTGCAGAAACCGCATTCCATCTTCATACGCTTGTCCCGGGGTAGAAAGAAAGGTGATGGCGCTCGCTTGCGTGGCCATGATGGACAAACAAACATTCCACCACGGTAAACTTTTGTTACCCAATAAATAGCCGTCAATGTTGCGGCTTCCCCTGCTCTTCCACGTGCCGTAAACAACAATGAGAATAAGTGTGGTAAACAGTATTGCCCAGTCGATCGGATACATCAGAAGGAAGTTGTAATGAACAAATAAATGACAATCTGCACCGCCAGCACCAACATGACCAGCCAATACCACGCACTCCAGCGGGAGAAGACGGGAGGTTTTTCTTCCTGTTCCTCAGACATTATTTTCCTGATTTGATTTTTTGGTTTTCGGGGGCTTTGGATTTGCCCAACGACACCAGATTGGCAAACAGCTTATAGGCACCTGGCACACCTTCAGGTAGCTCTCTGAAAAATGACAAACCTGTGTATACATAGTAGCCCTTGCCATATTGCGCCACCAACAATGAACCGTTCAACGATTCTTCATCTGGGTCATTCATTGACAACAGCGCCTCATATTTTGGATCCCACTGATTGGGGAAATACAAGCCTCTCTCCTGCACCCAGTTTTCAAAATCTTTATTAGTAATCTTATTAGGCCTCGCCAATGCAGGATGATCAGGTTTCAAAATAGAGACAGGACTTTCTTCATTTGTTACGCGATCTCTGGAAACTGAAATCGGATAGGGAGCAAACTCATCTTTACCTACTTCCATTCTAAAGCTTGTGTTGTATTGCACGATCATAGTGCCTCCTCCATTTACATACTGCAGAAGGTCTGGCATAAAAAATGGAATTCTGTCGTTGGTGTTCAACGCACGCACACCCAACACTACCGCATCAACTTTTGCAAGGTTCTCTTTGGTCACCTCCTCGTTCTTCATCTCCCACACCTCATAGCCCATGTTTCTAAGTGCTGCCGGTATCTCATCCCCAGCTCCCTGAATATAGGCCACCACTGCTCCTTCGCGTTTCAAATTTATGCGCACCAGTTTCACTTCAGCAGGTGGAAGCAAAGTTTGTATCGGAATATGATCATACTCAATGGTAGTTAGTGCCTTATTGTAGTACTTGTCACCAATCTTAACTTTTGCGCGCAGGCTGGACGTACTTTCCTCGTTCGAAGGATACACGGTTAAACTCAACGTCTTTTCTTCACCGCGCTTGTTAAGTTCGAAAGCCTGTGTGGCTGGCTCGGCCCTCCATCCCTTGGGCAACTCTACACTCAACTCACTTTTAATCGCATGATCTACATTGGATTTCAATACAACTGAAATAGGCTTGCCCTTTTCTGTACTGAACACCACCACCGATTCTGACAAGTTGATCGATACCGGAGGAACGATTGCAAATGGTCTCCACAGTTCACCTTTCACCGGATCATTCCATTTATAAGCAAGAGGAACAGAAATATTAAGTGGCTCACCACCTACCTCAAACTGAAACGCGAATGACACCGCAGGATCATTCTCTGGCTTGCCAATAAGACTCTTATCCATAACATTGAACAAACCCAATGAATGTTCTTCCTTCAGCCAATAAGGATCACTATATGGCTCACCGGCAGATAACACGCCACTCATCTTAAAATCCAGAGGTTTGTTATTCGCCATCGTAGCTGTCAACGTAGTATCATATTTCAACTGTGGAGCAGATACTTTTAATAAACGAAGCGGTGATGATGACCGGTTCGTTACTTCAAAGCGAGCTTTCACACTTTCACCCGGTGCAGCATAATAATCGGTAGCAATAGCCTCAACATAGAGCCCCATACAATCCTGAATGAGCTGGTTTACCTCGTTGAGCTTACGCGTCTTCCAAATGCCATCTTTCAACGCGCTGATTTCTTTTCTTATTTGTAATAACATCGGAACCGAAGCCGCAGGATTCTCTGACTTATATTCTTTTACAAGTTTGTTAACCAAAGGCTCTACTTTACTTCCACCCTCTACCCTCGACCATGTTGTGTTGATTTCTTCGAAGATGTCCTTCTTCGCATGATAACCTTTTTGTATTTCAAAGAACTCTAACTCATCACCCCTGCTGCCAGTAGAGCCAAATCCCTGACTCTTATGCTGCGTGCGACTGATGGCAGCGATCTCAGAATACGACTGTCCCAACAAAGGATTATACGCGCCTACATCCATCGTCACAATACCAGGTGTGTTCTCATTAATATCTTTATTCCACCATCTCCCTGTGTTAGTGTAAACACTTTTCACCTGCCACGTGCCAAACTTGGCTACCTGATCGGGATACACCTTCGGATCATTGGTAATATCAAACGCTTCCAACGCCAGCATGGCCGAGGCCGTATGATGTCCATGTCCTGCACGTGCATCCGGAGGGAATCGGGTGAGAATCACGTCAGGTTGAAACTGACGAATCACTTTTACTACATCACTTAAGATTTCATCTTTATTCCAGATGCGGAATGCCTCATCTGAATTCTTGGAATATCCAAAATCATTGGCGCGCGTAAAGAACTGATAACCGCCATCAATTCTCCGGGCTGCCAGCAGCTCCTGGGTTCTGATCAAGCCCAGCAAGTCACGAATTTCCGGACCAATCAGGTTTTGACCGCCATCGCCACGGGTCATACTCAGGTACCCGGTGGTAGCAAGTCGCTCGTTGGCGAGGTAGGCAATCGCCCGCGTGTTTTCATCATCAGGATGCGCGGCCAGATACAATACTGTCCCAAGAAAATTCAGCTTCTTCATCCTCAGCTCGATGCTCGATGCGTCTGGCTGCTTTGGCTTTTGGGCGGTGGTGGAAAGACTAAAAAGAGTGAGAAGGGCTAGTACAACTATCCTCATAGCTTAGGTTAATGGCGACAATTTAGGTTTAACGGAGCAAAGGCAAAAAGGTAACACGGAAATTGCCTGTTTTTGCTCATGACTTACACCACCTGAGTATGTGCTAAATGAGTGGTCAATAGACAGACTTGAACTCAAAATTTTCCGCGCTTCTCTCCGTTGATCAGGAAATTGCCATCCCTATCGACATAGAGGTTGATTCTACTGGTTTCTTTCCTGCCGGAGAAAAAGATGACATCATACTCGAAAACATCGATGTGATCCTTCAGATCGTCCGTGAATCCCATCTCGATAACAATATCATTATCAACAGCCGCCTTACGCGAATAGATCCTATTACCCAGATTGGTTATAATCTTCACCCGCTCTTCATCCTGAGACAACTTTAGTGGCTTGATGGTAATAGTGGCAAATGGAAGTGTTCCATCTGAATATTGTAATTGATTCGACCAGTCTACTTTAAAGCGATCACTAACGGCCTTGTTCCTGAACTCGTAGTTAAGCGTGAAACCATATTCGTCAGCAGGTTTGAACGGTGTGCTCTCCTGCCATAAAAACGGAATGAGAAAATAAAATAAAACCTTCATACCTGATACCTTCTGTTTCTTATCCCTCCTATTTCAAAAATAGTGCTAAAACAGAGCAATGTAAAACCGCGCAAACAAAGGCCCTCACAAGTACCACCATGTGTGGTATCATTCTGCCAGTTCTTCCAACTCCATCCATCGAATAGTCTTGGAATCAATAACATCAGTCAATTCTTTTATCCTCACAGAACATTTCACGAGACTGTCAGGCGATAGGTCTCCATCACTTAATTGGTGTATAAGGTCTTGCTTCTCGTTCTCCATCTTCTCGATGTCACTGATCAATTGCTCCAGTTCTTTCTTTTCAGAGAACGACATTTTCCTTTTCGTTTCTACTTCTTGTTCTGACTTACGTTCTTGTTCTGACTTACGCTCTTCAACAACTGATGTACTCTTCTTGCCTACCTGCTCCCGCTCTTCCAACGATGCCTTGTAGTCCGAATAGTTGCCATTCAAAGCTTTAATTACTCCATCACCTTCAAAAACAAAAAGCTGCTCTACAAGATGATCCATGAAATATCGATCGTGGGAAACAAGCACCAAACATCCTCCAAACTTCTCCAGGAAGTCTTCAAGCACATTCAATGTATCAATGTCAAAGTCATTGGTAGGCTCATCCAACACCAGGAAATTGGGATTAGCTACCAGCACCTTCAGCAACTGAAGTCTCTTCTTCTCTCCTCCACTTAATTTCTCCACCACATTGTATTGCTTCTCGGGTGGAAAGAGAAACAAACTCAAAAATGCTGAAGCAGATACCTGCGATCCATCAGCGAGGGTGATAAACTCAGCAATCTGCTGCACTTCTTCTATCACTCGATTCTCTCCTTTGAGTGAAATAGCCTCCTGTGTAAAGTATCCCACCTTGGTAGTCTGACCGGGAAGCACCTCGCCCTTATCGGGTCTCGCCTTGCCCGTCAGGATATCCAAAAAAGTTGACTTGCCAACACCGTTATCACCAACAATTCCAATCCTGTCCTTTTTCTTAAAGATGTATGAGAAGTCGTTTACAATCTTACGATCTCCAAACTGTTTATGCACATGATGCAACTCCAGCACCTTACCCCCCTGACGCGTTTCTTTAATGTCAAGTTCAAGCCTGTCCTTCTTGAGATTCTGCGAAGCCTTTTCCTGAAGTTCATAAAACGCCTCAACACGATACTTCGCCTTGGTTCCTCGCGCTTTCGGCTGACGCCTCATCCATTCAAGCTCTTTCTTCAATAGATTTTTCGCCTTCGACACCTCAGCTTTCACCATCTCCTCCCTTTGCGATTTTTTCTCGAGGAAGTACGCATAGTTTCCTTTGTAAGTGTAAAGCTTGCCTCGATCGATTTCAAGAATTGTATTGGCCACATTGTCCAGGAAGTAGCGGTCGTGTGTCACCATAATTAAGGTGATTTGCTGACCCGAAAGGTAAGTTTCAAGCCACTCGATGGCCGACAAGTCAAGATGGTTGGTGGGCTCATCCATGATGATCAGATTCGGATCCTGAAGGAGCATCTTGGCCATAAACACTCTCTTTCGCTGCCCACCCGAAAGTGTTGAGAACGTCTGCTCAAAATCAACGACACCAAGCCTGGACGTAATCTCTTTCACCTTTGCATCAAATTCCCAGGCATTGAGCTCCTCCATTTCTTCCAGAGATTTCTGCATGATCTCCGGTGAAGTGTCAGGATCATGAATTGCCGCCTCATACCTCATCACGGCAGCCGCTATCTTATTGGAGTCATCGAACAAGATCTGCTTCACACTCAAGGTGTCGGCAGCAGACGGTTGCTGGGTAAGATAAGCCAGCCTCACACCTTCGCGCACCGTCACCAGGCCCGTGTCCGTTGGCAGTTCTCCAGTGAGAATTTTCAACAACGTTGACTTCCCAACTCCGTTTTCCCCCACAAGAGCAAGCTTATCCCCGGCAGAAATGCCAAGGGTAAGGTCCCTGAAAAGCCACTTGTCGTTAAATGATTTAGATATACTTTCTGCCGATAGATAGTTCACACGTTCCTGATTTGGGCGGCAATTTAGCAGAACCCAATAGGAATGAAAGCCAGCCCAGCGTAAAATTGGGAGGCTAAAATATCAGCGGTGTAGACCGATCAACCAAAAACCAAATTGCTGCCGGACTGCTTCAGATGAAAACACAAAAAGCACAGACCAAGCTGAAAAATGGACAAAGAGGCGATGGCTAAAAATACTAACATAGTACTCATCGTTTTAACTTTAATATGAAGTTAAAGTATAGGCATTAAAAAACCTAATAATCAGTAAGTTATAGAATTGTAAACAATGTAAATCACTGAGTATGAATCTGATAAAAACACTACAATCAGACTTCAGCAAGCAGACCGTCAACAAGATTGTGGCCCATATCGGCAACGATCCCGCACGTTTCAAAACCCTGGTAGACGCCTTCCTGGCCGGACACTACCGCACTACACAGCGCGCAGCATGGCCGCTCAGCTACTGTGTAAAAGCCCACCCCGAACTCATCAAACCCCACCTTAAGAACATCATCAAGAACCTGGACAAACCCGGCATACACGATGCGGTGAAAAGAAATACCGTGCGCTTTCTTCAATTCATCGACATCCCAAAGTCGATGCATGGGATCACCCTCGATGCTTGCTTTCCCCTTTTGGAAAACAAAAAAGAGCCGATTGCTATCCGCGTATTTGCAATGACGGTTTTAGCAAACCTGGCAGACACCTACCCTGAAATAAAGGGCGAGCTAATAGCTGTAATAGAAGACCAGATGCCTTATGGCAGCGCGGGATTTATAAGTCGCGGAAAGAAGATATTGAAGAAGCTGAAAGCCTAGTTATTAATCGTCCGCGTAAGCGTTGAGATCAGCTCATCAGCATGGGCCTTGTCCTCAGGAGCAGCAAGCCGTCTGTAGTTCATTAGCGACAAGATCGCGTTCTCAATCTCTTTGCTCATCGCCAGCGTCAGGCCAAGGTTGAAGTGACTGTTTGGAAACTCAGGTGCAATCTCGATGGAGATCTCATAGTGCACCTTCGCCAATTGGAAATTACCCACCTCCGCATACAGGTTTGCCAGATTGTAATGCGATTCAAAGTGGCGCGGCTCTTCTTTTAGCGAAAGCGTAAAGCAATCAATGGCCTTGCTGTAATTCTTCTCCTCCGATTCGAGAATCCCCAGATTACAATAAGCATCTGCTTTTGAATCATTCTCCTCAATGGCCTTTTTATAGAAGTCCTTGGCACGCTTATCCTGTGCTTCATCTAACAAAAGCGCCTCTTCAAATGTGGTGAGCTGGTTGAGCTTAACGAGTTTGCCTCGGGTAAAGAGCGGGAGTTGCCCAGGTTTGCCTGAGCCGGTGGTCTTCTTCCTGCGAACGGGCTTGAACCCGAACTTCTCAGGAGTCTGAATAGGAAACTTAATCACCTTTGCCACGGAGCAAAGATAGTGCATTTACGCTAAATATTCTGTCAATCGGGTGTTAGCTGGCCTTTCGCTTGGCCGTTTTGGTAGTCTTCGCTTTCTTCGCCTCCTTCTGACTTGCACCTTTTGCTTTCTCCATCGGCTTCTTCTTAGCCTGATCGATACTCGCCTTCAAGGCAGTCATGATGTCAACCACTTCTGGTTCTTCTTCAGCCACAGTCACGATCTCCTTACCAGCAATTTTTGCATCGATAATAGACTTCAATGCATCAAAATAGTGATCCTTCATTTCGATCTTGGAGAACTTGGTAGTCATTGAATCAACCAATGTTTTGGCAAGCTTAAGTTGCTCTTTGTCAGCATTCTTAACTTCAATCAGCTGAGGCACTTCTCGAATATTGCGCACCTCGTTAGGATAACGCAGTCTGTACATCATTATTCCTCCTTCATGGGGATTGATCAACACAGGTGTCTCACGATCACGAAGCACTACTTTACCCACTCCTATCTTGCCACTCTCCTTCAACGTCTGACATAGCAGTCCATAGGCCTTCGCGGCAACGTCTCCATCAGGACCAATAAAGTAAGGCGCTTCAAACAAGGTAGGATGTACCTCTTCAGTTTTTACAAAACCTTCTATCTCAATGACACGCGTACTCTTCAACCTCACCTTCTCGAAATCCTCCTGCTCTATGATCACAAATTGACCGGGCTCGTATTGATAACCTTTAACAATCTCATCATTCTTCAGCGGCTTGCCGGTCACCTTGTCCTTCTTCTCATAGCTCACAGGATTATGACCATCCTTGGAGAGCAGGTTGAAACTTATCGTCTGCCCAGAGTCAATCGCATTATAGATGCGGATGGGAATTGTGACAAGTGAAAACTGAATGTGTCCTTTCCAGATAGCGCGCATGGGGAGTATTAGTTTAAAAAATGAACTACTATACGCTAAGGTATTGATAGTCAAGAATTTTTCAAAGCATTGAAATCAAATTTAAGCGCTCTTCAAATGGTTCGGTATCCACGAGGTAGTCTCCACTGTCGCACCCAGCTCGTGCAGGAGGTTATATAGCCCAAAGTAGGTGCGATTGATATATAAAGCATCTTTAACCCCCCTCGCCTTTTTGGAGTTTCTAAACTCCTTCATACCCGATAGCGCCTCCCCAAAAGCGTAAAGCGACTTGAAGTAATTAGCATCAGAAAAGTCGAAGGTCGCACTTCTGAAAGGGCGCCCCAGAAGCTCAACCATCTGGGTGAATATGGACCGGAAAAAGAGTTTGTCCGAAGTAGTGTCCTGAGGATAGATGAAGTTCAACGCATAAGACAATCGATCCATCCGCCCCTGATCACTAAGCACGTTGCCATCCAGCAATTGAAAGTAAGTCTCATAAAATTGATCTGGAATGACCTTCACACATCCAAAATCAATCACACCAAGCTTCAGGTCGTCTGTAATTATAAAGTTGCCAGGATGAGGGTCCGCATGAAGTGCCTTCAACTGATGCATCTGAAAATGATAGAAATCCCACATCGCCTGCCCTATCCTATTCGCATCTTCTGGCTTAAGTGTATTCCCTTTAACGTATTCTCCCAGTGGCTTTCCCTCCAGCCAATCCATCGTCAATATTTTGTCAGTAGATAACTCCGGATAGTAAGTTGGAAACACAAGGTTCTGAATATGGCTGCATTGCTGGGTAAGTTCCATTGAACGCTTAAGCTCAAGAGAATAGTCTGTCTCCTCCAGCAATCTGGATTGCACCTCCCCGATAAACTCGTTGTAGTCTATCGGATTGAGCTTGAACATTTTCAGCGCAATGGGCTTTACCATCGCCAGGTCGCTTTGTACACTGCTCGCCACGCCAGGGTATTGAATTTTTACTGCCAGCTTCTTTCCGCCCAACATAGCCTGGTGTACCTGCCCCATCGATGCGGCATTTGTAGCAGACTTGCTGAACGCATCAAAAATTTGCCCCGGTCCTTTTCCAAATTGCTTCTCAAAAGTTCGGACCACCAATGGATAGGACAACGGAGGCGCGCTGTACTGAGCCATTGAAAACTGCTGCTGGTAAGCAGTGGGTAGCATGTTCTTATCCATGCTTAGCATCTGGGCAACTTTCAACGCACTCCCCTTCAACTCACTAAGCGAGTTATATATATCTGTCGCGTTATCCTGATGCAACTGATCTGCCGTAGTCTCAGGATCAACCAGCTTCTTACCGTAGTGCTTTAGATAATTGGCACCGATCCTGGCACCTGTCTTTACAAACCGTGTGGCTCGCTGAACCTTAGAAACGGGAATTTTCTTTTGCTCTTTCACGTCTAGGCCCTGAATTGTTGATAGAGAAATTTCCCGAAGTCAAGTGTGTGATCGAGTATCCCATGGCCTATCACCTCGAAAGCAAGGTTCACCGATTTTTCAATAGCCATATCAGTACGCTCAAATTCTTTGCTGTCATCCCTCACCCAAAACTGAAGCACAAAAAACAGATGAAACCAAATCAAGGCAGGATAGCCTCGGTCAAGATAAGGCCGCTTGCTGATCTCATCGTTCTCCTTTCCTTGAGCTAAAAGATCCTTGATCCAATTTTCAAATTCAGCTTTGAATCGGTTCAAAGACTTTGGTGGCGCAGACGGAATTTTCCATCCCTTCAATTCCATAGTGATAAAGTCACGATATTTCACCAGCTCCTCAATGAAGGTGAAATAAAATGCCAGCAGTTTCTCCCTTACGGTGAATGATTCAAAGTTCGCGTCAGCAGTGAGCCGCTCCACAGTCTTATTAAAGAACCCCGTCCAGATTTCCTTCTTCAAGCCCTTGAGCGAACTGAAGTACTTATAGAATTCAGCCTCGTCAATACCTAGATATTGACAAAGCTTAAACACACTTTTTGGTTCCTTTTCCTTGTCGAGCACATAGGCGATGTAACCCCGCAAAATCCTGTCCTCAGCATTTTGAGGTTCTTTTTTAGTTTTTTTCGTTTTGGCCATATAGATAAAACAAAAAATCGTCCCCCAGGTTCTGGCATATCGCGTTTAATTATCTAATCAAAGCATTAAATCTCATTAACTTTAAATATGGTGCGCCAATACCTCTTCTTGCTTCTGGTAATCGGAGTCACAGCAATGGCTGACGCTCAAATTCCCGTCAACGAGAAAAAAGGAAGCAGCTTCATGTACTACTACCTCGAAGGAGAAAAACTCCTGGAAGAAAAGAAGTATGATGAGGCGCTGGCCAACTACAACGAAGCGCTGAACCTCTACCCCTATCATGCCGACTCATATTATTCACGAGCTGGTATCCGCGAAAAGCGGGGTGATGTAGAGGGGGCCTTAAGAGATTATAACATCTACCTTGAGCTCAAGCCAGACCAGTTCGATGCCCTGTTCAGCAGAGCGCTCTTGCTCCTTTCATTAGAGAAATGGGAGTCAGCAAAAAAGGATTTTGAAAAACTATTGCAGCTACCTCCAGGTGAAACCAACCAAATCTACTTTCAGCAGGATCAGGTGACTTCATCAATCAACCAGGTGTTTACCAATCAGGGGGCCAACAAAGCTTACCTGTTCAACTATCTGGGGCTGACTGAACTCGAGCTCAACGATGCAGTCAATGCCAAACTGCATTTTGACTCTGCTATTTACTACGATCAGAATGAGGCCAATTACTTTGTCAATCTTGGCAAGTGCGAAGAAAAACTTGGCGACAAAGAGAGTGCAATCATTGCCTACGAGACTGCACTCGCTATCACACCCGGGCATGCGATCGCAGATCACAACCTCAGCATTTTGAAAAGGCAGGTTGCCAGTCCTGATGAGGACGAACGACTGCTGGACGAGTTCATTGCCAAAAACCCTACCGCACATTTTGCTTATGGCGAGAGAGCGATGTACAGGTTCAACACTGACGACTACAAAGGCGCCATTGCCGACTACAACAAAGCAATAGAGTTAAGTGGCAAAGAACCGGAATATTGGATGAACCGCGGACTTGCGCGCGAAAAGACAGGTGACCTAATAGGTGCTTATGATGACTTATCAAGAGCAATCGAGATAGATGACCAATATGAAAAAGCCTGGCTCAATCGTGCCAATTTATTGTACAAGATTAGCCGCTATGCAGAGGCGATTGAAGATTACGATATTGCCTTGCTGCAATACGGAGACTACGGCATTGCCTTGTACAACCGTGGACTGGCCAAGTACAGAGTTGGAAAGAAGCCTGAAGCCTGTGATGACCTGAAGCAAGCGCTCGCCACCGGTTTTGAAGTGCCTTCGAATGTAATCAATAGGATTTGCGGGGTGCATTAGGCTGCCTTAACTAATGAATTATTTTTACCTCACCCCCTTCCCTCTCCAAATGGAGAGGGGCGGTGTGAACGACATCAATAACTTAGACGATGTTGGGGTGAGGTATCACGACAACCAACAAATGTCCTAGCAGTGTCTTCCCGAAGGAGACACTGCGTTAGTTAGTGTCCTATTATCTCAATCGCCCCAACCCTTCTCAAAACACACACTATTTTCCATCCCAAAATACTGCCCGTAGTTGGGAATTCGCTCATAACCACATTTCTCATACAATCGGATCGCCTCCGGCTGACGTCTACCCGTCTCCAACACGCACTTGCGATGACCAAGTTCTTTCGTCCACCTCTCAAGCTCTGTGAGCAATAACACACCTATCCCCATCCCACGCCTGGAAAGCTCCACATACATTCTCTTTACCTCCATAGCATCAGCACCGAATTGCTTGATGGCCCCGCATCCAACAGCTACTTCATCCTCATAGGCCATCACCACATATTTCAAGTTACCAATCGTATTGAGCTTGTGGTAAAACTCGTGCTCCTCACCATCCAGCACAGCCAGGTATTCATCCAGCTTATGCACCAGCGCCACGAAGTCTGGATGGGTGGGATCAGATCTGATAATGCGTATCATATTACCAATAACCCCCAAGTTAGAGGTATTTCTCGTCAGAGATTATAGGGCATTCGTGGAAAAGCGAACTTAGTCTTTGGCCAATAGCCTGTCGGATCGTTACCTTCCAAAATCCAAACCCTCGTTATGCTTAAATATTCCGTTGCCTTCATCTCCCTCGTTGCTGCTCTTAGCTCCTGTCAGAATACTCCAAAAGAAACTGCGCCACCCTGCGACTTCCAATCTATTTTGCCTGAAGGCAACGATATTGATTGCGGCTACATCACCGTGCCTGAAAACCACTATCAACCGGATGGCAAGAAAATCAACATAGCCTATGTGGTGCTACACAGCAAAGACCCAAACACCACAGCGTTTCCTGTCATCTACCTCAGTGGCGGGCCTGGCGGCAGCTCACTGGTCGACAGGGCCATTAAACGCTGGTACGACCATCCCTTTAGAGAGAAGCAGGATATCGTTTTATTAGATCAACGCGGCATCGGCTACTCCTCCGCCCTGCCAAACATCTACATCGAGCTCAACGATATCATGGCGAAGAACGCAAACCAGGAACAAGAGCAACAGATGATGGACAGCCTCATGACAGCCTACTCCCAAAAATGTAAAGACAGCGGAATCGAGCTACAATACTACAACACTTTTCAGAATGCACGAGATGTGGGTGCCCTCATGGATCACCTCGGGTATGAAAAGTACAACCTCTATGGTGTTTCTTATGGCACCCGCCTGGCAAGAGTCACTCAGGATATATTTCCAGACAAATTGAATTCAGTAATTCTTAACTCTCCAAATCCAATCAAAGGTGACATGCTCGTGGACCGCCTTAAGAGTTACGCACTCGCCCTAGGCCGCGTGATAGATTACTGTAATAACAATGCCGAATGTCACGCTGCCTATCCAACGCTTCAGAAAGATTACTTC
This sequence comes from Cyclobacteriaceae bacterium, assembly GCA_020436085.1. Lineage (GTDB taxonomy): Bacteria > Bacteroidota > Bacteroidia > Cytophagales > Cyclobacteriaceae > ELB16-189. The sequence continues at coordinate 33,442 of JAGQYM010000022.1, read as the reverse complement.
AAAGCCATCAACGGCCTTGCTGAAAAGCCGCTGGAACTTACCATCAATGGAGACAACGTTTACATCAATGCACAAGATGGGATATTCTTCGTACGTAGACTTTTATATGGCAACGATTCTCGCAGAGATATTCCAGCACTTATACAAGAATACCTAAACGGTGGTGGACCACTCATCGCTGAGTTGGCCAGCGAAGAATATGCACCCGACTATAACTTTGCCATGTGGTTTGCCGTGGAGCGGCACGAGATGTATGACCCTGCTAATACCCAACAGGTAGTTGATCGGGTATATGATTCGCTACAGCTGTTACCCTACCGGCTGGGACTTTTTAATGCAGCCTACATGAACCTGGGCCGGTTGCATGATTCAGGTGCGAGTGCCGAGCAAAAGAAGTTCAAACCCTCCTCTATCCCAACGCTAATTACTGTCAACCAGTTTGATCCAGTGACTCCTCCGGAAAATGGCAAAATCATGATGGAGACCTTGTCCAATGGACATCTGTTCATACTGGATGAAGGTGGCCATGGTGGAGGTGATGTGAATTGTAGAAACAAGGTGATGATTGACTTTATGCATGACCCGAATGGTGAACTTGATGCATCGTGCCTGAACGTTTACAAAGAATAGTGAGTCTGTCTCGGTCACCGCGTGTTCCAGCCTCTTAGTGCTCGTTCCTATCTTATCCGGTGGTCGATCCTATCTGGTCAGGTACTCATTACTATCTTGTCCGGTGCTCATTCCTATCTTAGTCGGTGCTCATTCCTATCTTAGCTGATGTTCGTTCCTATCTTAGTCGGTGCCCATTCCTATCTTGTCCGATGCCCATTCCTATCTTGTCCGATGCTCGTTCCTATCTTAGCCGGTGCTCGTTCCTATCTTAGCCGGTGCTCGTTCCTATCTTGTCCGATGCTCATTCCTATCGTAGTTGGTGGTCTGTACACTCTTACCTGGTGCTCGTTCCTATCGTAGCTGGTGCTCTGTGCACTCTTACCTGATGCTCGTTGCTGTCTTAGTCGGCACTCTGTGCACTCTTGCGGATGCTCTGTACACTTTCACCCGGTGCTTTGTGTACTCTTAGCTGGTGCTCGTTGCTGTCTTGGTTGGTGCCCATTGCTATCCTAACCGGTGCTTGTTGCTGTTTAGGGCTTGTTCTATCCCAAATCCGGACGCATCCTCACAAAGACTGGTTCACGGAAAATCTTGTCGGGGGTGAACGAAGCGAAGGTCACCTCTGCCCACAACTTGGGTTCCACCCACTTGCTAACCTTCTCGTCCAGCACCTTATTGGTGATAGGTTTCTTAGTCTCCTTTAGCTTCTTAATCTGACCAAACACTTCTTTGAGTGAAGCATCGTTGAACCCTGATCCCACTTTGCCCCTGTAAACCAGTTTGTCATTTTCAATTTCAGCAATGTGTAACCCCCCAAATGCACTTGCACGATTACCCTTCCCCTCATTGTAGCCAATGATCACACACTCACGCGTGTTACGAACTTTCACTTTCAACCACGCATCAGACCGCTTTCCCGGCTGATAGCGACCGAACTTATCCTTCGCCATAATCCCCTCAAGGTTGTGCTCCCGCGCTGCTTCAAACAACGATTCTCCATCCTCCACAAACTCACTCGTGCGATAGGGTGTATCTCGCTTGATTGCGTCCTTCAACCATTCCTTCCTTCGCAACAACGGCTCGTTGATCAATGGCCTTCCATCCAGATAAAGACAATCGAAGATGTAACAATAGGCAGGATTTGACTTCGATGCTTTCTCAATATTTCCCTCCCCCGATGTCATGAGCCGGTTAATCACCTTCTTGAATTCAGGCTTGCCAGTTTTATCGAGACAAACAATCTCAGCATCAAACAAACCGCAATTGGCACGAAAAGCCTTCTCAGGAATCAGAAGCTCCGGAAATTGCTTAGTAATATCATTTTGATTTCGGCTTCTGATTCGAAGCTGTCCATCCTCCAACGAAATCATCGCCCTGATTCCATCCCACTTTACTTCATAGATGTAATCATCACCAGTTGGTGTTTTCGAAGCACTGTCCGACAACATCGGTTCGATTAAGTCGTGAAGGTAATCCACCTGAGGTGTATCCACCCTTTCCAGCAACCACTCCTTCTGCTTGATCTTATAAATTCTATACTCGCCATTGACTTCCTTACTACTAAGACGAAAATAGAACCCATCCTTTTTATCCTTCGTGATCTGATATTTGCCCAAAGCATAAATCCACATATCGCCACCACCGTACTGCCCCTTCGGTATTTTGCCATCGAAAGTCAAATATTCCATCGGATGATCCTCCGTCTGCACAGCCAAACGCTTTACACCCGGCAGAGGCGGAAGTCCTCTAGGCACAGCCCAGGATTTCAATACACCGTCTTGCTCCAGTCTGAGATCATAATGAAGATTAGTAGCGTGATGGCGATGCACCACAAAGTTTGTCCCGCCACCCTCTAATATTTTAGCCAATGGCTCGCGTGTCTTTTCGAAGTCGCGTTTCTTCTCATACACCTCCAGCTGTTCAGGTGTTTTGTGCTTCTTGTTTACAGGAAGTTTTTTTGTGGCCTTAGCTTTACGCTTGGTATGCAGCTCCACGGCAAACGCATCAATACCTTCCCACGCATCACCTTCCTCCACTACCTTCTCCAGCGCTGTTCGGATATTATACTCCAGCGGAGTCTTCGTAGCAGCAAGATCATCCCACGACAACGGCATCGAAACAGGAGCACCAATCCTTCCACGAAGACTATAGGGTGAAACTATACTCTGGCCCTGCCGGATTCTGTAAATATCAACCAACACACGTCCCTTACGCGCTTCCTTTTTAATGTGAAGCGTAAGATTCTTTGGCCGTTCCTCAACAAAGGGTTTCGCAATAGTCTGAGCTGTTTCAAACACAGTTGAAAAATCCCACTTAGGTTCTATCGGCACACACACGTGTACCCCCTTGCCCCCCGTAGTCTTTACAAAGACATTGTAACCAAAATTCTCCAGGTATTCCCGCAGTTCAAGCGCTATCTCAACGATATGCCCGAAGTTGTAACCCTCCGGTGGATCAAGGTCAAACACCATGTAATCAGGCTTGTCAAAATGAGGCTTACGACTATGCAATTGATGAAGCTCAAGTGAAGCCAGGTTGGCCAGCCACACCAATGACGCAGGCTCCGTAGCGATGATGTAATCCTTCTTCTCCTCACTGCCAAGCTTTACAAACTCAAGCCAGTCAGGCGCCCATTCCGGGCGGTTCTTCTGATAAAAACTTTCACCATGAATGCCATCAGGAAACCTGATCAACGTGAGCGCTCTCCCCTTGATGTGCGTAAGCAGCGTGGGAGCAATCTTTAAATAATATTGAATGATCTCGGCCTTCGAAACCTGATCTTCAGGAAAGAGAATTTTGTCCAGATTGGAAGCCTCCAACTTCCTCTTACCAACCTGTGTCCACTGGGACTTCTTTGCCATTAGCCTAAGTCGTCAAGCACTTCGCCACGTGGTTTGTTGCTGAGAAACAACATACCGATGACGAAACAAACTGCCGCTACACCAATCGGATACCACAGTCCGGCAAACGGATCGCCAGCAGGAGTCGCCTCAGTCTTGCTGAGCTCATAAAGACTCGTAGCAATAAACGGAGTCAATCCACCAAAGATCCCATTCCCAATGTGATAAGGAAGCGACATAGACGTGTATCGTATCCTTGTCGGAAATAATTCCACAAGAAAAGCAGCGATCGGGCCATACACCATAGTCACAAGTATCACCTGAACAGCCACCAGCGCTATCATGTTCCAAAAGGAAGTGGCACCAAGTACAATCTGCCGGCTGGTGACAGCATTGTCAGAGGCAGTAACTCGTTCAGTCAGAATCGTGCCGTCAGCATATTGCTTCACCACTTTGATCAACCCTTCAGAATCTGCTGTTCGTTCCTCCGTTAGTGGAGCCGAGTCCGACATGTCCGTCAGGCCATACATTCCTTTATACAACGGTCGATATAAAAACACCGCAAGAACGAGACCGGCCAACATGATCAGCTTCCGTCCTACCCGATCCGACCACGCACCAAAGACAATAAACAACGGAGTGCCAATCAGCAACGCAACCGCGATAATGTAATTAGATTGGACAAACTCAACACCGCAGGTCTTTTGTATAAATGACAACGCATAGAATTGACCCGTATACCAAACCACACCCTGGCCAGCAGTAATGCCAAACAGTGCAATCAACACCATCTTTAGGTTCTCCTTCTTTCCAAAGCTTTCCTTAATTGGATTCACAGATAATTTACCTGCCGCCTTAATCTTGGTAAACAGCGGTGACTCCTCCATCTTCATTCTTATGTAGATAGAAATAGCAACCAGAAACACAGACAATAAAAACGGAATTCTCCAACCCCATGAGTTGAACGCCTCCACACTCATCGACTGACGCACAATCAAAATCACACCAAGAGAAACAAAAAGACCAAGCGTGGCAGTAGTCTGAATAAAACTTGTATAATATCCCCTTCTTGCTGCTGGCGAATGTTCGGCAACGTACGTAGCTGCACCTCCATATTCCCCGCCCAACGCAAGTCCCTGAACAAGTCTGAGAATAAGCACGATCAAGGGAGCAGCCACACCGATCGACTCGTAACTAGGCACAAGACCAATGAGGAATGTCGACCCTCCCATCAAAATCAGTGTAACAAGAAATGTATATTTCCTTCCCACCTTATCTCCCAATCTGCCAAACACAAGCGCGCCAAAAGGACGTACTACAAAACCCGCTGCAAACGTAGCAAGTGTTGAAAGAAAAGCGGCAGTTGGATTTGTGCCCGGAAAAAACTGAGTGGCAAGAATGGCAGCAAGACTACCAAAGATGTAGAAGTCATACCATTCGATAAGTGTACCAACGGAAGAAGCCCCGATAACAGACCACAACTTCTTCTTCTGGTCCTGGGTAACAACGTCTTGCATGGAAAAGGTTTAGGTGCGCAATGGCTAAATATATCAAAAGAATATCTCCTGCGCCAACCGATATGTGTTGGCATGCGCTTCTATGATGTCGCGAAAGTCAGGTGAGTAGCCACCGCCCATGCTGGCTACCAAAGGAATCTTGTTTGACTGCGCGGACTGAAGTACGATTCGATCCCGTTCTTTACATCCTTCTTTGGTTAATCCAAGTCTTCCAAGCTTATCGGTAGCCAACACATCCACTCCGGATTGAAAGAACATGAAGTCAGGTTGAAACTGATCAAGAATATTAGACAGATTACTTTGTAACGTCTTAAGGTAAAAGGTGTCGTCTGTATGATCTGGCAAGCCAATATCCAGATCTGATGACTCTTTTATCATTGGATAATTATTGGCTCCGTGCATGCTGAAAGTAAATACGCGTGACTCTTGCTGAAAGATTTGAGCAGTGCCATTTCCCTGGTGCACATCAAGGTCTACAACCAGAATCTTTTTTGCCAAATCTTCACTTAAGAGATAATTGGCAGCAATCGCAATGTCGTTCAGCAAGCAGAACCCTTCACCTTTATTAGTAAAAGCATGATGAGTGCCTCCCGCAATATTCATCGACACACCGTGCTCCATCGCAAAGTGAACACATTCACGCGTACCATTCATGATGGTGATTTCGCGATCAACCAATTCGCGATTCAGCGGAAACCCAGTCCTCCTGATTTCTTTTGGCGACAATGAAAGCGTTTGAAGCCTATTCCAATATTCTGCATCATGGGTTTTTAATATCCATTTCTCATCAATTGGTGCAGGACTAAAAAGATTCGACTCGCTGATTGTACCCTCATGGATGAGTTGCTCTGGTAGCACCTCGTACTTACTCATCGGAAACCGATGGTTGGGCGGCAAGGAAAGGACGTAACGTTTATTCCATGCAACTTTCAGCATGGTTTACTGGTGATGTTCCTCCTTCTGATACCACTTTTCCTGAAGATGGTGGAAAACATCATGCGCAGCAGTGAGCTTGCTTCCAATCGAATCAGTTAGATCTAAGTTCGTTGCATCTAGCAACTGTTGACATTGTCTTGTCAGGTCAGCCATCAGCTGTCGTACCTCATCGTTATCTACTTTTTCAGGTAGTGGGTTGTTAGACCATGCCTCAACCGCTACCAACATCTCTTTTGCGTATTGCTTTGCTGGCTCGATGTTCGCAGAGTCTCTATACGGATGAAAACTCTCCGCCATTACCATATGAAACTCATCCATGCCCATCCATTCCTCCGGCTGCGCCTGCTCGGCTTGACTATCATTCGATGATTGCTGGCCACACGACCAGAACATTATAGCTACAACAAACAACAAGCTGATGTGTTTCATATCGTTAGAAGTTTTTATCTCGTTTTCTGTATTTAATTCGATTCTCAATACTTTGTACTCCTCGCTTCAGCAAATCGAAGTAAAGCGTAACATATAGTATTAAGCTAAACATCCAGATCACACCAATATTGAAATACAGTGTGTCATACTTCTTACCCAGAAAATGCTTTGTTGGCGTATAGAAGTTAGCTGAGAAATCAAATGGGCTTTTTGGTCGATGTTCATCAAAGTAGATAGGATACACTTTTTGCACAAGTTGCCCCTGCCATTCCAATATCCTCACGGGATCAGTCGAGTTCTCTACCATTCTCGTCACCGACTCATTCTGAAACTTCATTCTGCTGTCGTTGAATTGAGTGAGTTTCTCTGGCGTATCCGTCATTCCACTAACCAACGTCTCTCGGTCATTGAGCGCATTGCTTCCTCGTAGTTGGTAATAGGCTCGCAGTGTGGTGATGAACTTTAGGGTGTTTTGATAAGTAGTGGAGTCAAACTTTCCGATTATTAAGTTATCCAGATCAGGAAAATTCTCCTCACCTACCAATCTTCGTTCATAGCCAAGTTCTTTGTGAAGCATCTCAAGGGTCGGCTTCACCGGGTTTCTGTCACTACGGTCACGCCATTGATTCCGGTGATTGAGTACAAAAGCAAGTTTAGACTCCAGACTTGGCAGGTAGTACACTCTCTTGTACTCGGCCATCGCCTCCTTTTTATCAAGATCATAAAACATCTTTTCAAAAGGATTGTCCTTAAACTGTGTCACCATGTAGGCTTCAAAAGCCCAACGCGAAGTCATGATCTCACCAAGCCATGGTATACCATTAGGAGTGCCCACCTTCGGATTGAACTTATCAAAACTGATCACCACACCACTGAGTAACAACTGCGGGATAATGAGAATAGGAATAAGAATGTATATCGTAACTGCCGAATCAAAAGCCGATGAAATATTCAAGCCCAGGATATTTGCAAAGCAACTGCATGAAAACAGGATCGCCCAATAACGCATCTCGGTGATCGGAATCTCTAATATCCAGTTACCCACCAGAATGAAAGAGAGTGTTTGGATGCCTGAGAGTGTAAAAAGGATAAATACTTTGGAAATGAGATAGCCACTCTTACTCAAGTGAAGATATCGCTCACGTTTGAGAATCTTTCTATCGTGAAATATCTCCTCCGCGCTCACTATCAATCCAACGAACAAGGCCACTACCACACTCATAAAAAAGTAGACCGGAATGTTGTTGTTATGAAAGAAGGTATAGTGCGGGTTCTCCACTCCCACTGCATCGTAGTATTTCACAAAGTAGGAGATGAACAATGCAAGTACGGGTGTAATCAAAAAGTTGATCGTGAGATACTGCTTGTTCGATACCTTCGACAACACGTCTCGTTTTACAAAAACTGCCACCTGCTTAAACCAATTGGGCAAATGAAGTGATGTTGGAATCGCGTCAGCGGAGGCTGTGATCTTCGGAATCTTGATCTTCTGTTTAAAATATTGATACCACTGCCCGGGCGAAATCTTTCGTGTATGCGTAAACCGACCGAACTCATTCACCACTCGGGTTTCAATGATGCTGAATATCTTTTCCGGATTAATGTTACCGCATTCTGGACAGGCTCCTGGTGTTTTGTTGGCTGCATTTACAATCTCCTGGAAATAGGCCATCGACTCTACTGGATTGCCATAGTAAATCTGAAATCCTCCAACATCCAGAATGATCAGCGTGTCAAACATCTTGAAGATATCAGATGATGGCTGGTGGATAACGACAAAGATCATCTTGCCCCGAAGAGACAATTCCTTCAGCAAGTCCATGATGTTTTCAGAATCCCTGGATGACAGCCCGGATGTAGGTTCGTCAACAAAAAGTATAGTCGGCTCACGAAGCAACTCCAATCCAATGTTAAGTCGCTTCCGCTGACCACCGCTGATTGTCTTTTGCAATGGGCTACCTACTTTGAGATCCCGAGTTTCAGATAGCCCTAGTGACAACAACACACGCTCAACTACCTCGTCAATTTCCTTGTCAGAATAATTTCCAAAGCAAAGACGTGCCGCGTAGAAAAGGTTTTCATAAACAGTAAGGTCTTCCATCAGCAAGTCATCCTGTGGAATGTACCCAACTACACCTCTTATTTTCTTGGGCTCCTCGTGAACATCTATTCCGTTAATGAGCACTCGTCCGCTGGAAGGCTTTTCAGATCCATTGAGAACATTCAACAATGTAGACTTACCGGAGCCACTAGCACCCATGATACCTACCAGCTTGCCCCCTTTCTCAGAGATCGTCACATTCTGCAGTCCTGCTCGTCCACTCTTGAAATGATAAAAAATATGTTCAGCTACAAAACTGACCTCGTTCTCCACTTCACCCACTAGGAACTTACCCACCACATCGCTATAGTAGATGGTGTCAATCTTGTTTCCACGAATAGTACTACCTGTAGGAAAGACATCAATCTTCCGGCTCTTTAGAGGAACACTATTCAGGTAAAGGGTAGATATACCGAGATACTTGATAAAGTAGGTCTCCATATCCTGAAGTCGGAGTATGGCAATGAGGCCTGTAAGTTTCTTTTCAGTGATCCGCGGACCAGGGTATTTGAAGTCATCGGATCCTTCATCTATAATAAGAATGTTTTTGGAAGCCAACTCTTCAATGTCCTGCCCGACAATGAATAAGCGCATTGCCCGAAGGTCTTTTTGAGGGATCTTCAGCGCTTCACCAATATAGAAGATGAGATTTTCCTGCCGCTCTGAAATACTTCCATCTGCATAAACCAACTCAATGATCTTAATGACGAGCACAGCCTTTTGCTGCATGGTGAGCGCCTGGTTCACTTTTTTGGATATCTGCATGATTTGTGACCAGTCGTCAACAAATTGCTGAGTATCCTCATCCATCACCTGTGTTTCAGCTGCAGTACGGTTGGCAGTCTTGCAGAAGTCATCAAACAACGCCATGTAATGGCGGGTGAGCTCCTGGTTCAGGTGAAGGCTTAGAAATTCTTTGATGTTGGCGCGCTCATCCTCGGTGATGCGCTCTTTCGCCACAATGGCAAATAGCTGAATGATCGCTTTTAACAGTTCCTCGCTCATCTAAGCTATCTCCAATTTTGTCGTCCTTGGGCGTTCCAATGAAGTACGAATTAACGCTTAAAATAGTTAAAAATTAAGTTTTTGAAGAACATCACATGGATAATTAAGTTTGTCTGGCGAGCCCTCAGTCCGCTTCACTTTTTCATCATTTTAAGTTTTATTTGTTGTCTGTAAACGTAGACCACTACAATGAAAAAAATTCAACTCGGATTAATCGCCCTTGTACTTACTTTGAGCTCGGCTATCGCCCAAAATTCTATCCTTTGGGAAGTTAGCGGAAATGGATTGGCTAATTCATCTTACCTGCTGGGTTCGCTCAAATTCATTGGTGAAAAGGAATACGTACTTCATAGAGAGATACCAGAGAAATTGAAGAGCGTCAAGATCTTTGCGATCGAAGATGAGGTTGACCATCACGCACAACATGAACTAAACAAAGCCCTTCACTTTCCTAAAGGCGAATCCTTGGCTACCGCGCTGTCTCAAGAGCAATACAAAAAAGTGGTTTCTTTTTTCACTTCCGAGTTCAATGTTCCATCCAAAACCTTCAAAAAAAAGTTTGCTAGCCTGAAGCCTTTGGCGCTTTCTATCGCAATGACGCGTTTATCACTGCATGAGGGAGTCAAGTTTTATGACATTGAATTGCTCAAAATGGCAAAAGACTATAACCTGGACACCTATAGCCTGGAAGGCATTGAGCGAGAAGCACAGGCCTTCGATGCATTCCCTGTTGAAGAACAAATCAAGGCTTTGATGCACAGTGTCGAAAACTTCGAAATGCAAAAGAGTGAATACAAAAAGCTGGAGGCAGCCTATACCCGTGGGGATATAGACAAAGTATTCGAGTACTCACTCCACCCTTTCGAAAACAATGAGACTTTCATTGAAGAGTTTTACTTCAAGCGAAATCAAGAGTGGCTGCCTAAACTCGAACGAATGTTTGCTGATCGTCAGGCTTTCGTGGCAGTAGGAGTCACTCATCTTGAAGGGGATCAAGGATTACTCGCCCTACTGAAAGAAAAAGGTTATACCCTGACTCCTATTCCTGTAACTGATTAGCCAATCCGGCTGGTCACGAGGTCAGAAAGGATCAACAATCCCTCGCGTAGGTATTCGTCATTGAGTTTCTCAAGTTCATCCACTGGCAATCCATCACTATTGGTGATGCGCGTGTTCATGTTCTTACTCAATGCACGCTTCTTCTCTGCTTCCTCCATCTCCTTTTTGCGTATCGATTCATTGAGAGAGATTTTGGTTTGAGAAAGGTTCTTCTTCAACTCTTCAGTCTCAGTAATGTATCGCTTCAAGCTGGGGTCATACTTCGCACGTTCCTGATAAGATCTATTCAATCCCGCAAGGACTTTATCATTCACATCCGATGCACGTTGAAATGAAGTGCCTTTGATCACATCCCAAGGCAAGGCACTAAGGTTTGAGCTTTCACCATATTGCTCACTGCTTAGCGCAGACGGCAAAATTATGTCTGGTGTCACGCCTTTGTTCTGTGTGCTGCTACCAGTCACACGGTAGAATTTCTGGAAGGTGAGTTTCAACTCTCCCACTTCTTCTTTGTCATTAATGAACCGACCCAAATCCAAAACAGTTTGCACCGTACCTTTACCATAGGTTGACTCACCAACTATTACTCCCCGGTGATAATCCTGAATGGCACCGGCAAATATTTCAGATGCTGATGCGCTGAATCGGTTGGTCATCACCACAAGTGGTCCGTTGTAAAGAATACCCTTGTCATCATCCATTCCTACCTCCACTTTGTTGATTGAATTCTTTACCTGCACCACCGGCCCATCTTTAATGAACAACCCGGTCAGGTCGATGGCTTCTGCCAATGAGCCACCACCGTTGTTACGCAGGTCCATCACCAGCCCATCGACACCTTCGGTCTGTAGTTCCTGTATCAACTTTTTCACGTCACGAGTAGTGCTTCTATAGTTGGGGTCTCCTTTTTGGTATGCATCAAAATCCATGTAGAAGGTCGGAAGTGAGATCACACCAAGCTTCATATTTCTATCTCCAGACTTATAGTTGATGATGTTCTTTTTTGCAGCCTGGTCTTCCAGTTTGATCTTCTCCCTCACCAAAACCACTTCCTGAGAAGGTCCATTCACGCCCGTCTCAGCAGGAAGGATCTGAAGGCGCACAGTTGTGCCTTTTGGTCCCTTGATCAACTTCACCACCTCATCTACTCTCCATCCTACTACATCCACCATTTCGCCATCGTCACCCTGACCCACGGCCGTGATCAAATCATTGGCGTGAATCTTTCCAGACTTCTCTGCCGGTCCGCCAGGTAGCACTTCGAATACTTTTGTAAAGTCATTGTCTGTCTGAAGTCTTGCTCCAATACCTTCCAATGACAAACTCATGCTCTGCTTAAAGAGATCAGAGGCTTTTGGAGAAAGGTAGTTGGTATGAGGATCATACGCTTCGGTGATTGAATTCATGTACACACTGAAGACGTCCTCACTATTGAACTGATCGATGTTCTTGATGAATCGCTCGTATCTTCTTTTTAAGGCATCTGTGATTTCAGTTTCGCTTTTACCTGCCAACTTCAGTCCAAGCGCTTGGCTCTTTATTATTTTTCTCCAAATGTCATTTTGCTCGTCAATAGAATTTGCCCACGGCTCCTTCTCACGATCTGTCTCGTAATATTCGTCTTGGGTGTAGTCAAACTTGCGATGGATAAGGTCATCCATCACATAACTCATTCTCTCATGGTACCGCTTTTGAAATACATCGTAGATGACATAGGCCGGAGACACATCTTCTTCCCTGGTCAGATCATCAATTGAGTAACGGTACTTATCAAATCCCTTAATATCGGATGCCAAAAAGTAAGTCCTGTTGTTGTCCAGATCCTCAATGTATTTATCAAGGATTGCCGAGGACAAAGAGTCATTGAGTTTTATCCTTCTGTAGTGGTTGTTGTCCAAAATGTAGGAGATGACCCTCGCCTCTTTCCCATAAACCTTTTTCGGCTGGAGGGTAGAGGTATCGGAAACAAAAGTGGATGCGTGAACAAGAATTGAAAGCTGAACCGCAAAAAACAATATTATCGCACGAATCATAATCAGTCTTTAACCTTTGAAAGTATACGCATACTGATGCAAATCAGATGCCTCAAATTCTACTAATGGTCAGGCTACCTTATCGAAATCGAACTCATCAAGGAATTTTTGAGCTTGTTCCACACTCTGGAACTCAAAATTCTGTTTTCCTTTCAGGCTCGAGTGGATCTCTATTTTCACCAGGTCAATGTCTCTCGTATTCCGAACAAAGTGAGGTTTCTCAAGCTTATAGTCGCCCATTTCCTTCTTCGAAACGTGAAATTGCGTTGCCCTCACATTCTTACAATAAGTACATTGGTAGTGCTTTAAAATCTCTTTCGGAGACTCATCCGGGTACCGCTCAATGATCTCCTCTTTCCTCACTTTCATGGTAAAAAATCCACAGTTACCGCATCTAAGCGCGATCAAGTGACCATCATATTTTTCAATCTTTATCTCCCCCGATTTCTCATCGATCCAAACGTCATAGTCGATTGAAAAGATATTCTCCTCCGCCTGCATACCCTCGTTCAGGTGAACATCTTCTTCCGCTTCGGTAAGCAGTCGCATCTTGTTGCCTGTCTTAGGGTTAGTGCGTGGCGTATATCTCCATCGCTTTAGCTTTCGGTTGAGTTTGGTGGGATAATAGTACTCAAGCACCAATGACCCAACATACCCGATAAGCGTGGCGCCCGCCAGAGACATAAAAATCCTGACGAAAAACCATACTCCCATATCTGTCACTTTGCCCGCACCATAGAGGTTAATAAGCATTGCCACGCCCAGTCCAAAAATATAGAATACCACTTTGTACCATTTGATCTCATTGGCATTGATGAAATCGTGCTTTTCCTTGAAATCCTTGATCAGGGAAACCCGCATTTTGTACACGAGGTATACAATAATTCCGGCTGCGAACATCACGATTGACAACACAATCATCGAGTCATGCCAGGCGTCCAAAAAGGGGCTGGAAGGTGCTTCTTGCATAGATTTTCTTAGTAGCTAGTTCTGTTTTTAAAGGTAATGATTATTCTCTATAACTTGTTTACGCAAAAAATCAATTACCCCATATGAGGCGATTCGTATTTGTAGTGCTTGCTAAGCTTAACAAAGTGATCCTTCCTCGATACAGTCAACGGGATTTTACGAGACTTAGTACGATTGGCAAACTCATTGTCGGCTACCGTTACTGGGTGACCAAGAACTCGCTGGAGTAGCTCACTTTCCAACTCACTTATCAAAAATTTTGTGGAGGAAAAAAGGCCAAATAAGCCCTGAAAGGATGATTTGTTTCAAACTTGTGCATTATTACACATTATTATTTGCTTATAGTGTAAATTATAAATTATATTAGTGCATTAATACACAAAATATGAGTCAGTTTGAATTGAAGAAAATCGAGAATGATCTGAGAAAGTTTACTGATCGGAATTTTGAAAGCCCTTCAAAGTGTCGCAATCTGGATCAGATCCGCTTCTATGTAAAGGAGCTTTGTGCCAAGATTGATGAGTACCAATTGAGGTTCAACTATGTGCCTCAATGGGCTTACGTACTGCTGGCACAGTACAATCAGGAGCAGAACAAGATGATTTACTTCGACTTTAGAAATACCTACAAATGAGGAGGTTATGAAATTTGTCCCCTCCCCTATTCCGGTACATTATAAGCTGATGTACAGTGCCACAGCCAACAAGTCGGGCAGGATGCAATATCACAAAGTCCTGCCCGGCCGAAGCAAAACCAGGATAGGCAGAAACGATTTTATTGAGGCCTACAACACGTCACAAATCATCGCCATCAACCTCCTACAGGACAAACAGAACCCGCTGCTTTTCCAGTTTGAATTCTTTGTCTAGCCGTTCACTATACTGGCCAAATCAGCAGGCGAATAATTGATTGATTTAATAGTCTTGTTATCGGCTTTCCGGTAAACCAGCCACTTGCCTTCGGCCTGTACATAATAGCATTCTACACCATCCTTTTTCATGTGGTGCTGAGCGGTAGCTTTAGCTTCCTCCTCAGTGTCGCAAGCCTTACTCATATTCGACCGTTGCACCTCTTCAAAAAGGGCTTTGAACTTGTCTGCCAGCCCAAATTCAAGGATCGCTCCAGACAGCACATATTGGATGTCACAGAGCGCATCAGCCACTTCAACAATATCTTTCTCCAAAATGGCTACCTCCAGTTCTTTGAGCTCTTCGGCAATTAACGCCACCCTGAGTTTACAGCGAGATTCATCCGGTATACCCGGTTTAGAGAGTATAGGATGTCTGAAGGTGCGATGAAATTCGGCTACCTGTTGAAGAGATTCTGGCTGTTGCATTAGTGAAGTAGTGGTTTAAGATTCAAACCCTAAAGCAAAGAAAAAGCGCTGTACTTTTAAACTCGTAATTCTACTTCAGATGAATACTTATAATCCTCCTGATTTCCAGCATGATATAACAATTCAATGTAGTAAGCATTGAATGAACCTAAGATGCCAGCTAATGCAAGTGTGCTTATATTTGGCGGTTATTTGAGATATGAAGAAGAATTTCGTTGAAGAGTTAAGGTGGAGAGGCATGATTCATGACGTGATGCCTGGGACCGAGGAACAATTAAGTAAGGGATCAACCGCAGGATACATTGGCTTCGATCCCACTGCCGACTCCCTCCACATTGGTAACCTGGTCCAAATCATGACGCTGGTACACTTCCAAAGGTGTGGGCACAAGCCCTATGCACTTGTGGGCGGTGCTACCGGTATGGTGGGCGACCCATCAGGTAAGTCTTCAGAACGAAATCTTTTATCGGAAGATGTACTTCAGAACAATCTATCTGCCGTAAAAAAGCAATTAGAGAAGTTCCTGGACTTCACAGGTAACAATAAGGCAGAAATGGTCAACAACTACGACTGGTTTAAAGAGCTTCGCTTTCTCGACTTTATAAGAGACGTAGGTAAGCACATTACCGTCAACTATATGATGGCAAAGGACTCAGTGCAGAAGCGACTCGAAACAGGCCTGTCCTTTACGGAATTCAGCTACCAATTAGTCCAGGGCTACGACTTCTACTGGCTTTACGCCAACAAAGATTGCAAACTCCAGATGGGTGGCTCAGACCAGTGGGGGAATATTGTTACAGGGACTGAATTGATCAGAAGGAAGGCAGGTGGCGAAGCCTTCGCATTGACCACTCCTCTCATCACCAAGGCTGACGGTTCGAAGTTTGGCAAAAGTGAAGGTGGCAACATCTGGTTGGACCCGATCCGTACATCACCCTATAAATTCTATCAGTACTGGCTCAACTCATCAGACGAGGACGCTGAGAATTTCATCAAGATATTTACTACCCGCACGGAGGATGAGATCGCCAGCGTTATCGCTGATCACCGGACTGCGCCTCATGAACGAAAACTACAAAAGGAGCTTGCCCGCGATATCACGGTAAGAGTTCATTCAGAAAGTGATCTTGCTATGGCGGAGAAGGCTTCCCGAATTTTGTTTGGCAACTCAGTGACTGAAGACCTCGAAGGTTTGGATGAGTCCACATTACTATCTGTTTTTGAAGGCGTGCCGCAGGCTCAGGTTTCACGTTCAGCCTGGGAAGCAGGGCCTAGCGTCACTGATCTTCTATCAGAAATCACAAATGGAACGATCTTCCCTTCAAAAGGAGAAGCACGCAGGATGATTCAGGCTGGTGGCGTGAGCATCAACAAAATGAAACTGAGCGACCCCAATCAAAAGTCAGAGTTCAATTTATTGCAGAACAAATACCTGCTGGCGCAAAAGGGAAAGAAAAACTATTATCTGATCAACGTGGAATGATCAGCGGGTTCTCACAACGAATGTGATCTTTCCTGTCGAGATGTCTGGTACTACCGCTCCAGGCTTCTTTGTAAATGTAAGTTTTGAGATTGCTTCACGACAAGCCTTCTCGGCTTCGATGCTTAGGCTACGCTCGAGCACACGGATGCCAATAATCTCGCCATTATCATCCACTTTTATTTCAAACTCAATGCGGCCGTTAGATTCATTATTAGAAATAGCAGGGCGAGGAATCTGATCCCAGTCCCATCCGGCTAGATCAAGCGCGGGGCCCCCTCCTCCTCCACCTTGCTTACCGTATAACGCCTTCGCATCGAGGCTGCCTTGTTCATTGCCTTTGTCACCGACAGTATTAGGATCGTCACCATGGTTGGCATTGGCCTTGTTGTCGTCCTTCTTTGTTTCTGAAGGATAAGCTGCCAGCAGTTTTTCTTCTTTCTTCTGCTCAGCGGGCTTAGCTTCTTTAGGTTTTTCCTCAACCTTAGGAACTGGCTTTGTCTCCACTTTCTTTTCTTCTACCGCAACAGGGCTCTCTGTTTTGGAAACTGGCTGCTCGGTAGCAGTTGTGGTCTCCTCAGGTTTACTTTCTGTTGGGGTCTCTTCTACTTCCTCAGTTTGTTCCTCTTGCTGTTCTTCTGCTTCTGTGGCTTCTGATTCGCTTGGCGAGGTTTCTGGCTGCACTTCACCATAACCTTGATTATCCAATCCAAAGTTGAGCTCTATCCCATACTCAGGAAAGGGAGGATTGGGTGCTCTCCATGCCATCATCAAAAGAAAAGCAATAACAAGAGCAGCATGCACTCCAATCGAGGTGATCAATCCAATTCTCTTATTTTTCTTTTCTTCCTGCTCGCTCATCCTACTTCGGTTTCGTTGCAATGGAAACTTTTGCTTCCAGGGCAGTGGCGATGCCGGCCACATAAACCAGCTCTTCTGTCGGAACACTCTTATCGATATGAAGCACTACCACTCCATTCGGGCCTCCTAAATTGGATTTAAGCATACCTTCCAGTGTACCGCGCGTCACCCTTTTATCATTAACGTAATACTGAAGGTCTTGGGTTACCGTTACCGATACTTTCTGCACTTCGATAGTACTCGTTTTACTTGACGGTAGGTTAACCGGAAGTCCTGATGGTGTGACAAACGAGGACGTTAGCATAAAGAATATAAGCAGCAAGAAAACCATGTCAGTCATGGATGCCATGCTGAAGGCCGCCTCTACCTTATTTCTGGATTGCAGTTTCATTACCTCGGTTCTTGTAACAAGTCAATGAATTCCACAGAAGAATACTCCATCTTATGGACCACCTTTGATACACGCGTAACGAGATAGTTGTAACCTAAATATGCAATGATACCGACAATCAATCCCGCCACGGTAGTGACCATAGCTGTATAAATTCCCGATGATAAAAGCTTCGGGCTAACTGAACCCTCCTCTTGCGCGATCGAAATAAAGGCCTGCACCATTCCGATTACCGTTCCAAGAAATCCCATCATCGGTGCGGCTCCGGAAATCGTAGCAAGTATAGAGAGGTTCTTCTCCAGCTTGAACAACTCGATCTTCGCTACATTCTCTATTGATGCTTCTATGTTCTTCAATGGACTACCTATCCTGGTCACCCCTTTCTCAATCATCCGCGCAATAGGGCTATCAAACTGACTACACATAAGCTTGGCACCACTTACATCTCCCTTAAGCACCAACTCTTTGATCTTGCTGATAAAGGAGTCAGGACTCTTGTTTGCCTTGTTGATTGTGAGCATTCTTTCTACAAAAATGTAGATGGCGATAAAAGAGCATAGCACGATGGGTATCATCATGAACCCACCTTCTTTCGCTAACTCCCAAACCGAAATGGCCTGATCAGTAGTAACTTCCTGACTCGTGTCTGTAATGACTTGCAAAAGCATCATAGTTCAAAAAATAATTTAGTCACAAAAAATCCAGACCTGGCATATCAATACCTCACTACCCAAACGTCATTGCCATAGTTACCCTTCACGTCATCGGCATTGGATTGGGCTTGAGCATAGGTATCATGGTCGGCAATTGCTAATCTGTAAAACTTCGTCTTTCCGAAAGGCGGTATGATTTTAGTGCCAACCCCTTGCTTAGAAAGCTTCCGTGCGTAGTCCATTACGAGATCGTCATCAATCGCGCTGGATATCACGACATAGTAACGTCTGGTGCGCTCGCTTAGTGTTTCAATTGTTCCTTCTGCAGGCTTAGCATTTGCTGCTGCAAGGGAGTCAGCAATGGCTTTTTGTCTTGCAGCTTCCTGCTCCTTCGCTAATCTTTCCTGCTTTTCACGTGCAGCTCTTGCATCTGCCTCCTTCTTTTTCGCTATCTCTTCTAGTCTTGCTTTCTCCTGAGCTGGCTTGTACACATAGTTATAGATCAGGAATCCAGCAATAATGATTACTGCTGCTATTACGATTCCTATAATCAATGGAGCCTTAGACTTTTCTTCTACCGGAGGTGTGTAGACATAACGTTCCTCCGTTTTTGCAGGTTCAGATGTTGGCGTTTCAGATGTGCTCTCATCCCCTGATTCATTCTTCACCTCATCGTTAGCCTCCTCCAATGGTTTGTATTCAATGTCAGGCAAGCCGAAGCTATCTTCTGAATCATTGCCATTGTCCTGATTCTCATCTGGCTGATCTTCTGGGTTTTTTCTTTTTGCCATAGGTGGTTAGAGGTTTGTATCAGTTTAATAACAAAAATAACTTATTTTTCAGAACATTCATTTTTCGCTAAAAACTCCAGCCTATTCCTGCCATCACCTGAAATCCCCTCACTGGGTAGTTTAAAAAAATTGGATAGTCACTCGCCAGCACATTGTCAAATCTCACGAACACCGATGCTTGCTTTGACAACAAATAGCTTGCCTTTACATTGAGATCCAATGCGGGGTCCAGTGTCACTACCTCGCTCGTGTTATCAATGAAAGCTTTCATGCCCCCTTGCCCCAATAGCATCACATCAATGAGTAATTTTTGATAAACATTAAAGCCTGTACTTGCTGTCACACGATACGTTGGCCGATGCCAGGCTTCTGGCTGTTGATCCGTTGAATAGCCATAATAGTCACCTCTGAAATTGAACCGCACCACTTCATTTCTATTGAAGCCGAACTGCCCGAAGAAGTTGATACGTTGCACATTTCCACGGTCATAAACTACATCAAACTTGGCCAGGTCAGCGGCCGCATTTCGGTAGAAATACAAATCCTTGAGATTAGCCGCTGCAAAACCAACATCAAATGCCGCCCGGCTCCCAACCTTGCCTTTCAGTCCTGCTGTTAATTCAAGCGTCTTGTTGGTATGGAAGATGTCGATGTTCGAGTTAACCCAAAGATTTTCTGAGGACAGCGACCGGAGGTTAACCTTTTCAATGTCGCCACCCAGGCTTCCATACAAACTCACACTCTTCGACAAACTGAAGTCAGCATTTGCGGCTGGGTATATATGGAGTGACTTACTTCTGATCGAGTCATTCTCCAAAACCAGGTTCGCCCCTATTTCAATCTTGAGTCCTTCAATGGGTTGAAACTGGAAACTGGGCTTTGCTTTTAGTAAATGTCTGGGATTAGCATCAACCAATGAGTCCTTTCTTGCGATAAGAGAATAACTCGACTGCACTTTGATGAAGTTGGAGTCACCAATTTTATAATCGCTGTCAAACGAAATTCCCAAGTCGCTCTCTGCTGCATCGTAGTAGTCAGTGAGGTATCCGAAGCTTCCTGCAAGCTTATAATTAAATTCAGCAGGCTTGGTATTGGTAAGCTCTCCACCCAGACCAAACCAATTATACGATTGCTTGATGCTGTCTCTGGAGGTTTCCAGACCTGGGGTGTAGCCATAGAAATATCCTCCTCTGTTCTCATATCCGACATACCCGCCAGCAGTAACTGAAGGCCCAAATGCTTTGCCAAACAACTTCACTTCCGTATTGGCGCTTGCTGAGTTCTTGTCATCCACCGGTCCGTTACCAAAGCTTCGATGATAAATATTTGCACCAATAAACCGTTGTTTGTCTCTTTTAGTTGTGAACCACGCACTTAGGTATGGCGATGCGTAGTTTCCATAACCTGCACTCACATAGTTCCCGTATATCTTAGAGATGTCTTCTTGCTTAAGTCTAAGCGGACGAATAGAGGGGTTATAATCAGGAGTTTTGAAACTCAAGTTTCTGAATTCGTAGGTAATGGCTGGCTCAATTGGTTCAGAAGGTCTTGGGGCGACTTTCTCGAAATTTCGATTGGCTCTCGGAAGAGTGATCTGGCGTTCCCGTACAATTTCGATCTCTACATCTTCTATTTCGCCATCTCTCTCCCACTGCTCCTGCGACCATGCACACATCGAGATGAATCCAAACATTACTGTCAAGGCCACTCTGTTCAAAACTATCATCAACACCCTATTCATTGCCATTGTTGTTTTTGATAGAGTCGTTTTTCTGCTGTTCAACCTGTTTCTTTAGCTCTCGCTCATCTATTTGTCTTAGTTTTTCGCGGGCAAGGGCTTTAATGTTTTCAAGAGGGAAATTTTCAATAAGTGAATTGAGGGTTCCCTTCGCCTGGAATATATCACCGGTCGCTACGAAGTTGTCGCTGAGCAACAGATAGGACTTGCCAACCCACTCGGTATAGGCTCCAAAATCCGTATTGAGACTAATCAAAGTCTCGTAACACTGTTTGTGTTCTTTTGTCAGATAGAAAATTTCTCCCAACAGGTACTTTGCTTCTGCACCATATTCATCTCGAGCGGTGTTGAGTGTATTCAGGAATTCATCTTTAGCTAACTCGTAGTTACCACGAGCCATGGCTGATTTGCCAAGATAAAGCGAGGCCTTGTTCTCCGCTCCCGCACTCACATTACCATGCTCAAGAATGAGTTTCGCGTAAGTATCAACTGAATCGTACTTCGCCAAAAGGTAAAATGACTCCATCAAGCCTGACCATGCGTTGAATTGATCCTTCTTTGATGTGGCGATGCGCGCCAGTTGTCGATACGCTGGAACCGCCTGCTCAAAGTTGCCCAGCTTGAACTCCAATTCAGCAATGCGTGCCACTACACGACCTGAGAATGTGAATGAAGGATCGCTTACGATTTCTTTATGGGTTTCCAGCGCAGGCTTGTACTCTTTCAGTCGGTAATATGACTCGGCCTTATAGTATTTAGCTTCAGTTACTTTAGGATTATCGGAGTAGTTTCTGATATAATTTTGAAGAGCTGTGATTGCACGCTGATACTCCTGACCGAAATAAAGGTTCTTCGCTGTTTCGAATTCAACGGCCTCTACTCCTTTCGAATCTGGGTTCGCATTCTTGAAGGTAGACAGATGCGAATCAAACTCGCCCGACCTGCCCGCAAGCGTAAGAGCCTCTTGAAGCGGCAACAGTGCATCATTGGTTACAGGATGCGAAGGATAATTATCGACTACAGTGATATAATCCGAAGCTGTTTTGTTGTAGTCCTTCAGGTTATAATACGATGAAGCCCTGCGCATGTAAGCGTAGGGTACAAACTTAGAGCCCGGGTCAGAATTAATTAATCGTGAAAACCCTGCGACAGCAGCACTGTAGTTGCCTTGTTCAAAGTCGAGTTGGGCTCGTTGAAACATTGCCTCGTCTATGAATCTGGATTTAGGATAATTTTTTATTACCTGATCAAGTTCTGCGGCCGCACCATTATAGTTTCTTTGAATTCCAAGAATCACACCTGCCTGCAAGTGAGCATAATCATTGTCGGGTGAATTGAGTTGGATAACTCTTCTGTAGTTGGTGAGTGCGTCCGAATATGATTTGGTCACATAAAAACAGTCGGCCAGGCGGAGCATACCATCTGCGTAGTTATCACTTTTGGCCCCATTCTTTGAAAATTCCCTGAAGTTAAAGAGTGCTCGATCGTATTGCTGCAAATTGAAGTACGCATAGCCCAATCCATAGCGTGTGTTAGTAATCACCTCCTGATTGGAATACTTTGGAATCCCAATTACTCTGAGATAGTTCGCTGAAGCCTCCTCATATTTTCTCCCAATTGAATAGGCTTCTCCATTCCAGAAACTGGCTTCCGCGAGATAGTCGGTGTTTTGAGGATACTGTATCGACTTTTCAAACATGGCAACAGCGTCAGCATATTGTTCCATATTGAACAACTCCATCCCCTTCAGCATGGTAGCCTTTTGATAGGCAAGGTTGATTGTTGGGCCGCGCGAAGGAAGGCTTTCGATGTATTCAATGGCCCTGTTGTAGTTGTTCGCGTTCACATAGGCTTGAGAGAGGACTTCCTTCACCTCGGTGATATGACTACTCCCTGGAAATAGCTTTAGGAAACTCTCAAGTTCATCAATTGCTTTGTCCGGCTGCCCCAGATCGTAAGAGATCTTTGCATGCTGAAACATACTCTCTTCAACTAATTTTGGATCGCTCTTGAATTTTCTTGAGTTGTCAAAAGCTGTCAGCGCCAGAGGCTTCTCGTTCTTTTTCAGATAGATTGACCCAAGGTAATATGAGGCATAGAACCCTACGCTGTCCTTGTTGGAAGCACAGTTCTTTAAGTAATTCAGGGCCACTTCATCTTTGCCCAAAGAATATGCGCTAAACCCAGCTCGAAGGAGTACTCCCCTATCCGCACTGTTCTTCACAACATCTATGTAAGACTGGTAACCGGTAAGGGCATTTTGGAAATCACTTTTCTTGAAATACGCTTCAGCGGCAAACAGAGACAGTTCCTCTGAATTAGCAAGATTCTCTTTGTCTTGAAGTGCGGAAACGTACTTGAGTAACTCATCATATTGCTGCTGCTGGTAGTATGCGTTGGCTATGAGGTAAGGCACAATCTGAGCGTAGGACTTATTCTGCTCAGCTCGCATAAGATCTATAAGCGCATTTTCATAATCACGGTTTTCCAATTCAATGAAGCCCGCATAGTAACTAGAGGCTGGTCCGAATTGACCACCTAGCGACTTAATAAAGTTGAATTGATCCAGTGCCTCATCAAGTTTTCTTAGGTTGAACAGACTATATCCCCAGTGAAACCGACCCAGCGCATGCTGATCGTTGCTTAAAGCTGGGAAGTCGACCTTCTTAAAATAACTGGCTGCTCGTCCATAGTTTTTTTCGGCATAAAAGAAGTTGCCAAGATCATAATAGGCCACTCCGGCCTTTGGGTGATCGGGATTACGGTCAACAAACTGTTCGATTTTCTTCTCTCCATCTCCGTGATATAAATTGAGAGAACAGAATGCCTCGTAGTATGCTGCGTCACCTTTTCGTATGTCACCTGCGGTCGCTTGTCCTCCATATTCGGTAAACCGTTGAAGTGCAGCGCCATACTCGCCATGCTGCATCAAGTCGACTGCCTCATGATACAATCGCTCCGAAGATTGCTGCGAAACGATATCTTGCCCATTGACCAACAATGGCAATAATGAAATTGCGCCTATCCGTAAAAGATGGAATTTCATTGAAAAGCGTTTTTCGCTACAACTGGGCAATCGAAAAAATATTGTCGACTAAGTTTAAAAAATGGTCCCAAGCAAAAACTAAAAAATGGGAAGCATTGGCTCAAAACTAGTGATAAAAACGAGATTTTAGCGATTAGAGATTCAATAACTTGAACT
The DNA here is from genome assembly GCA_020436085.1 of Cyclobacteriaceae bacterium. GTDB lineage: Bacteria > Bacteroidota > Bacteroidia > Cytophagales > Cyclobacteriaceae > ELB16-189. The sequence goes on along the minus strand of JAGQYM010000022.1, from coordinate 9,489 downwards.
ATTCGTTGAAGGTTTCTACCAAACTTTTACTTAAGATTAAAAGTCAGAACTATCAGTGAATCAGCTTATAAACAAGCTCACGCAAAATCTGTCCTTCACCTGAAGCACTCGAATTCACTCCCTTCAGTTTGAGATCCGCTTGAGCGATGCACTGCACACAATTTGATAATTGCGATGTGGAATAATTTCGCAATGCGCTCGAATAGTCACGCGCAGCGTAGGGGTTAATCTTCAAGTGGCTAACCAGTCCCCTATCACTTTTGTCTGGGGCGGTTGAAGCCACTAGTAACTTGCTATAGAAGGAATAAAGAAAAGCCACAGCGGGAATCAAGGGATTCTTCTTGGTATTGCTTTCAAAGTAGTTTACGATCTTATTCGCCTGAACTGCGTCCTTCTTAACCAGGGCTTTTTGCAATTCGAAAATGTTGTACTCACGGCTTATGCCCACCTGAGCCATTACCTTTTCGGCAACCAGTGTCTCACCCTTCGCTGACGCGATCATGACTTTATCCAATTCATTAGCCAGCCGCTTTAGGTCGTTGCCGACATATTCGCAAAGCACACGGACAGCATCATCGTTAATTCCAAATCCCTTTTCCTTTACATATGTCGAAATGAAATCCGGGAGCTGATTCTCATAAGGCTTCTTGAAGTTGGCTGAGACTGTCAGCTTGTCGATCTTCTTCCCGAGCTCTCTACGCTTGTCCAACGACTTGTGCTTGTGGCAGAGTACCAATACAGTGGATGGTGTTGGGTTAGAGACATAGTCGAGCATCAATCTCGCTCCGGTTTCCTTCTGAAGGTCAGATATCTCTTGTGCCTCCCTCACAATTACCACCTGTTTCTCTGACATCATCGGAAACCGTTTGGCATTGGTAAGTATGGAGGCTACCGAAGCGTCCTTGCCATACATTACTACCTGGTTAAATCCTTTTTCGGATTCCGACAGCACGTTTTCCTCGATATACTCAGCTATTAGATCAATGTAGAAGGTTTCCTCTCCCTGTAGGACGTATACAGGCGACACTTTTCCTTTTTTAAGATCGTCCAGGATCTTCTTTGCAGCGGTATCCAATATTTTAGCCTACTTTCTGTCTGTCCTTCAAATTAAAGGCAGTGACCATTCCAACGATGGCACCGGCCAAATGCGATTCCCAGGATATCCCGGGATCTGATGGCAAAATACCATAAAAAATTCCACCATACATGACGATCACCCCAACCGAAATCAGAAGCGACAGGAAATCTTTTCTCAACAAGCCAAAGAAAATGAGGAATGAAGACAGTCCGTATACCAATCCACTAGCACCAATATGATAAGACATTCTCGGGCTTAGCAGCCACACCAGAATATTGGTAATAAAGTAGCATCTGAAGAAAACAGTCCGACCGATACGCTCATAAAAAAAGAACAGCGCAGATCCCAGAAATAGCAGCGGAATGGTATTTGAAATAAGATGCGATAAACTACCATGGATAAGTGGCGCCAGGAATATGCCAGGGATACCCTCAAGTGTTCGAGGTTTCATACCCAGAAAGCCGATCTGAATGCCGTAAAGAAACTGCATGCTATACGCGAGCCACATCAGAAAGACGAGGCGCGCAGGTATGATCGAACTGCCCCAGAGGCCGGGTGATTCCCTTGTCACTGGACGTAGGTTAGTTTGAAGGTGGCGTAATCATCGGCAGCTCAACCAGTCGTGCCTCTTCTTCTCCTACCGACCTTATCCCCAGCAACCCACCGGATGACTCAGCAATTCTCTGAGCAATGTCCTTGATACTGGTATAAAAATCGATAGCAAACTGCTTCTCAAGCTTGGGCAGAACATTATTGAGGCCGGCAAGTTCCTCGACAATAATTTTGTTTCGGGCAGCTGCTTTTACAGGATAGCTTTGAAGTACGATTTTCAACTTATCCTCAAAATCCTCTGCCACGAGAAGATAAAACTTAGCCAAGGGACTGGCTTTGAATTTTTTGTGTTTCACCTTCGCCATTTCAATGCTCTCCCTGATCTCCCTATTGTCAATATGGTCATCCGCTCCAGCAATTAGAATACATGCCAGTATTGGAGCTTTTAGCATTAATTCCACTTCACTATTTTCCAACTTTTCGAATTCGGGCATCATGCCTGCAGTATTGTTTTTGGTGATACGTAAAAAAGAGGAATAAGTGTAAATTATGAAAGTTTTGCAGAAATAAAGTAGGGCAATTAATTTACCTTGTCATTAAATCTTACACATGTACGAGAAGGATCCTGTAAAAATATTCGTGGTTGAGGACGATCCTACGTATACCAAATTTCTACAGTATGTCCTTAGTTTGAATCCTGACTTCGAGGTAGAGTATTTTAACACAGGTAAGGATTGTATCAACGCGCTTAACAAACGACCTTCTGTAATCACATTGGACTACTCACTGCCCGATATGCCAGGTGAGGCCGTATTGAAAGAGATAAAGGCCTTTGACCCTGATATCAACGTGATCATAGTATCAGCTCAGGAAAAAATTGGTACTGCTGTAGAACTGTTAAAGGCCGGTGCTTATGATTATATCAGCAAAGACGAAGACGCAAAAGATCGGATTCTTAATTCCATCAACAATGCTCGAAACAAAACATCTCTAATCCGGGAAATTGACAGGCTGAAGGAAGAGATTAACACCAAATACGAGTTTGAGAAAAGCATCATTGGCAATAGTACCGCACTCAAGAAGGTTTTTGGCTTAATCGAGAAATCCCTCAATACCAATATCACCGTATCCATCACTGGTGAAACAGGAACAGGAAAGGAACTCGTGGCTAAGGCCATACACTACAACTCACCGCGAAAGAAAAAGAGATTGGTTGCTGTCAATATTGCAGCTATCCCAAAAGAGCTGATCGAAAGTGAATTATTTGGTCATGAGAAAGGTGCGTTCACTGGTGCTGCTGCAAGAAGGATCGGGAAATTCGAAGAAGCGGAAGGCGGCACTCTGTTCCTGGACGAAATTGGTGAAATGGACCTGAACCTCCAATCCAAGTTGCTTAGGGTCTTACAAGAGCGTGAACTGACCAGAGTTGGAGGTAATGAAGTGATCAAAGTCGATGTGCGTATAATCGTAGCTACGCATCGCAATCTTCAGGAAGACGTTAAGAACGGGAAGTTTCGTGAGGACCTTTATTATCGGTTGCTTGGCCTTCCGATTCACCTCCCTCCCTTGCGTGAGCGCGACAAAGATGTTGTGTTGATCGCCAAATATTTCCTCGATCAGTTTGCCAACGAGAACAAGTCAAAGAAATATAAAATTACTGCGGAAGCTCAGGAGAAATTATTGAGCTATCCGTTTCCGGGTAACATCAGGGAACTCAAATCCATTATTGAGTTGGCTGCGGTGATGTCTCAAGACAACCAGGTAAATGCGGAAGATATTACGTTTTCGAACACAACTCGTGATTCATTTATGCTGAAGGAGATGACCCTCCAACAGTACATGTATCACATCATACGCAACTTTTTGAACAAATATGATAACAACGTTTTAGAAGTTGCTCAAAGGCTGGGTATTGGTAAATCTTCCATTTACCGATATCTGAAAGAAATGGAAGAGGCTGGCATATAGATGACGAACTTAAAAGAATATGTCAAGAAAGGACTCTTCTATAAGTCTGTAGTAGAAGATGGTTCGGATATTATTTTCATCGTGGATTATGACGGTGAGATTCTCTATCACAATGACTCAGTAGAAGAAACGCTTGGCTACAAACCCGGAAGCCTGGTAGGCCAGACATTCTTTGAATTGATCCTACCCGAGACTCTGGCCGACTTCAAAAAAGAGTACAAGGCGAGCACCAAGAAGAGATTCAACGAGTCGATCGAGTTTCAATTTTTATGTAAAGATGGTTCCTATAAGTACCTGGAATTCAACTCTATAAACCTCAAACACAAAGAGAAAATTGAGGGGTTGATTTTGGACTGCCGAGACATCACACAAAGAAAGGAAGATGCAGCCGAACTCCTTCGCGCCCAAAAAGCAAAAGAGCAATTCCTTGCTAACGTTAGCCACGAAATACGTACTCCTATAAACGGCATAGCGGGTATGGCCACCTTGCTCAGCCAGAACCCCACGGAGAAGGAACAAGCCACTTACCTTAACGCCATCAAGAGCGCAGCCGACAACCTGAAGGTTATCATCAACGACATTCTTGACCTTGCATCAATCGAATCTGGTAAGCTTAACTTCGAGCAAATCGGGTTCAATATTAATGACCTGCTTAGGTCTATTGTCGATTCCTTCAGCGTACAGTCGAAGCAAAAGGGAATTGATCTCTCCTTTTCATTGGAGGCTGGCATAAGTAGCATTCTTGTAGGTGATCCCTTTCGGCTGAATCAGATCTTGATCAATCTGATCAGCAATGCACTTAAGTTCACTCATGCAGGTCAAATCAAAATAATTGGCACCTTAGAAAAGGCAACCACTAAAACGCAGTTTATCAAAATCAATGTTGAAGATACCGGCATTGGCATTCCGTCTGACAAACTGAATACCATTTTTGAAAGCTTCAGCCAGGCGGATGCAAGTGTGACCAGAAAATACGGAGGCACGGGACTGGGACTGACCATTGTAAAGCAGCTGGTAGAATTGCAAAAGGGCAAGATCACGGTGGAGAGTGAAGAAGACGTGGGAACCACCTTTAGCGTAGTTATCCCCTACCAGATTGGAAAGACAAATGACATCGAAGAAAATGCTTCCATCATCCATCGTCAGCGAGCAGATCAGATAAGCCTTAAGAATCTTAGGATTTTACTGGCAGAGGACAATGACATTAACCGCCTTTATGCGACAAGTATTCTGAAAATGTGGGAGTGTCAAACTGATGTCGCTGAAAACGGCTACGTGGCATTGGAAAAAGTCCGCAATAATAATTATGACCTCATACTCATGGATATCCAGATGCCTGTGATGGATGGGTTTGAGGCAACAAAAGCGATAAGGATGGGAAGTGCTCCGAAGAATCAGGTCCCTATCATCGCCCTAACAGCAAACGCTACTTCGAAGGATATTGAGCGATGTCTAAGCGCGGGAATGAATGATTGCATTGGCAAACCCTTTACTCCAGAAAACCTCTTTTCTGTTCTTGTAAAGTTTAACCAATTGAAGCTGATCAAGAGTGAGCTAAAAGAACCCGTAGCACCACAAAAGCTGATTGACCTGTCGCACCTGGAAAAGATATCCGGTGGAAATGACGACTTCATAAGAGAGATTGTGTCCTCATTCATGACTGCAATACCGAAAACTGTCGAGGAGATATCAACTCATATGATGGCCATGGATTGGATCAACCTTGAAAAGGTTGTCCACAAAGTGAAACCAACACTTACGATGGTCGGAATGGGCACTACAAGAGATATCGCAGTTGAAATAGAAACCATTGCACTATCTGAAGGAGATAGAGATAATAAAAAAATAGAGAGCCTTTCTGAGACCTTTTGTGGTCGCCTCACGGCAGCCCTTGCTGAACTAAAAGAGATGGGTTATTAGTTACGGTTCATCACCACCAACTTACGATAGGTTGCGGTGTCGCCTTTACCAGTGATGATCACGTGATACACTCCATTGGGAAGGTCGTTGATGTCCACAGACAATACTCCGTCCTGGTGCTTAGCGAAGTCTCCTTCGAGCAAAACTACCCCCCTCTGATCTGCCACTCTCCATCTATAGCCAGGCTGAATGTTATCCGGAACGGTAAAATTGAACTCTCCGTTGGCCGGATTGGGGAACAACGTAATCTGTTCGACCAACGGATCGAATGGTTCGTTCTCCAGGCCAACAATCACGGAACCTCTCTTGACTGGTGCCGGCACTACAATACTTTGGTAAATCTCTTTTGTATTCTTATCCTGAATATAGCCCACCAGCTCTAGTTGACCAGAATTTACAATCGGAACATTTATGACTACATCTGCCTTAGTCTGCACGATCGTCTGGCCTGCAGTCCATGGTGTATTAACTGTTAAGCCGTCTGCACCAAAGAGTTGCTTCCGCACAACATTTCTCGAGCCATTCACAGTTCTTTCTACCAAGGCCACCTGAGCAATCAATGGAGCACTGAATGCCTGTGTGGCAGTTATCGCCAACCAAGGAGTAATTGTGTTGTTATTATTCGTAGCAATGCTGTCGAGTGCCAAATTAAATAGAGGATTTACCAGCGCTCTCCGGTCGACTTCCACCGTGGTAATGTCGGTGAACTTCCCTTTGAACTTAACTCCGTCCAACTTACCATCCATAATAGTAGATGGTGACTGAGATACGTTGTAGTAAGAGGCACGAGCTCCTGGATCAGCTGGGTTCTCCTGATTGAATTGGTCAGGTGTAGGAAAACTAATGTGATAACGAACGTCATTGAAATCTGAAACACTTCGAATCGCGAATTGATCCGTTAGGCGATCATCCAGCCATACATCTCCATCCACACTCGCTGGCAGATTGTTGTTTGTGAAATGCTCAACAAGCACGTTTCTGGTCTTGTTCCCAACAAACACATTGTCAAACGCAAATCCATCAAATGTTTGTCCGGTAGGGTTAAGGTCATTGCTGGCAAACGCGATTCTTAGACGCACCTGATCTCTCTCGGCATTTGGAATCATATCCAGATTGAAACGTCCATTTAGCCATCCGCCTAGTTTGTTTGTCCATCCATAGCTTCCGAGTGGTTGCGAACCAGGGTTTGATGGAATGGTCACACCATTGAACCAATTGATACCTTCATCGCGATTCACCTGACCAACAGGAGGGCCAACGATATTCCAGTTGATTCCTCCATCTGTAGAATACTGCAGAACTGCACCATCAACATTATTTTCGGTATCTGACCAATAGTCTAGTGCAATCATCGGTCTTGCAAGCTGGGTCAGGTTAAAACATGGTCCGTTCACCACCGATTTCTCATTAGGGAAATAAGTGTTATTTATCTTACCGGTCCACCAGGCTTTGGTTCCACTCGATGCGGAATTGATCGTTGCACCCGAAGGAATTCCCCATACCCAACTGGTGTCACTTGGTGCATTGGCCTCTGCAACCCAGCCTCCATTCGTTAATTCAAAGTCCTCAAGATACGCAGCGGTAGCCAATGGTGTGACTGTACTGAATGGAAGGATAAATACCCGTTGAATCAGTGAATTGTTACACCCATCATCGGTATCAACAGTTAGCTGAGTATCATAAGTCCCAAACGCAGCGTAGGCATGCTCCGGATCCTTATAGGTTCCTGTTGTCCTGCCCCCGTGTGTAGTCGAAGGAATCAGATCATTCACATTTGTCGCTGGAGGCATGGTTAGGACATCGCCATCACCAAAATCCCAGGTATAGTTGGTGATGGTACTTATTGATCCAGGATTTGTCTCATCGAGGAATTTAGTTTGGTCATTGTTACAAATTGCCGACCATGCATAGTCAACAACAGGAACATCTCCTACCCTCACACTTAAATTGGTCGAATTAGAACAGCCCTGAGTGGTGGTAGTAGTCAGCGACACGAGTTTGTTACCAGATATAGCGTAGACGTAACTTGGGTTTTGCTGATTGCTCGCTCCCTCGCCTACACCAAAATTCCATTGCCAGCTGGAAATTGATCCACCAAATGGAGAAGGTGGAATAGTCGATCCATCCGCAAAATTGATCGCGCTATCTATACAATTATTCAGTACACTAATAACTGCAGTTGGAGACGCGAATATCTTTACATCACGAATTTTTGTCGTAATAGCATTGAATGCATTCTTGTAGGTATACTGAATTCGATAGGTCTGGGAAACAAGGCCGTTCGTCTGCATAAAATAATCAGTACCATCAAATATGATGGAAGCTACTGGACCTCCTCCAAAAGCTGGTATGCTGGTAAACTGAGTCTCAGGTGGTAGCCCCGATGATGCTACCGGATTACCAATCAATTTCACCAGGCCAACATTGGCGCAAAGTTCAAATTCTCCAAGGCCATTAAGAGGTACGAAAGGGAAAGGTGCCGAACCAATCGTGTATTGCATCGTAAAGTCAACAGTCGTCACAGGATTGACGATTACTTCCTGAGTTGTTGCGTTCAAACATCCATTCGGATCAGTATAGGTGTAAGTGACAAAGTTGGAGCCAAGATCAACAGCGCCAGGATCAAACGTGGCTTTATCTACTGGACTCGGTACAGTACTTCCAATGTTGGATGTGGCCGGAGAAATTGTGAACACACCACCTATCTGATTACCCGTCAACGTTATTGGTGCATTATTCTCAGCCATCTGTGGTGGTGATCCAGCTGGAAAGCCTGAGAAAACAACAATAGGCAACGGGTTAATTGTCAATGTCATTGATTTAGCCTCTGCGGCACAGGCACCCGCGGCTGTCACCGTTAGCGTTAGCGTGCGTGTAGTTGGTACCGTCACCGCCATGTCAGCAGGGCTTAAGATATATTTTGGATTCGGTAGCGTTGGGTTATCGAATGTGCCACCAGACCAAGAGTAAGAAGCCGGTGCAAAGGTCACAGACCCCATGATTTGAATGTCAGCCTGGTCAACACAAACAGAAAGATCAGGTCCCGCAGAGAAGATAGCACGAGGATTGACGGTAACGTCAATCGTAAATGCATTACCCTGACAGCCCCCTACCTGACCTGTTGGTGTCACGGTGTATGTAACAACCTGATCAACGGTCGTTGTATTTGTAAGTATATCGTCTATTACAGACCCTGACTTCAGCGAAGTTGTCTCACCGGTAACATTAGCATTTGGTGTAGCCGTCCATGTGAAATTAGAAGGAAGCACATTACCACTCACGTTCACATTGTTCTGCAAGTCATAGTTAACAGAGCTTCCACTGCAGATATCCGGAGCAGCGGTAGACAAACCGACAGGTTCTGGCTTTATAGTTACAGTAATTGTGAAAGGAGCGCCAATACACCCATTGGTGCTGGTTGGTGTTACTGTATAAACAACGTCTTGATCGACATTAGTCAGGTTTGTGATAATATCTGTGATTATCGGTCCTACTACGGGTGATGTACTTTCGCCAGTTACATCAGGATCAATATTGTCGGCTGCCACCCATGAGAAAATACTACCCACATTATTGCCGAGCAGCGCAACGTTGGTAAGAAGGTTGTAATCAATTGAGACATCGCTACAAACTGTTTTGGTAGCGTCCATACCTACCGGCTCGGGTCTCACTGTAACCGTCACCGTAAACATATTCCCTACACACCCTCCGCTGGTCGGTATCACATTGTAAACCACTACCTGATCGGTGCTGCTCGTGTTAACCAATGGATCGTTGATGAACCCTGTCACCTGTGCGCCTAAACTCTCCCCCGTCACATTCAGATTGTCCGCTGACGCCTGCCAGCTGAAACTGCTCACCAGTCCATTGTTCCCATCTATGTTGTTCTGTAAATCATAATTCAAACTCCCGTCTCCACTGCAAAGGCTCGCTGTCGCAGCGCTGCCCAATGGCTCTGGCGATACCGGTAC
>JAGQYM010000021.1 GCA_020436085.1 Cyclobacteriaceae bacterium | reverse complement strand
GCGCAATTGGGTATCCGGTATTCGTTCTAGTAATCACCACAGCGTTATATTGTGCGAAGGGGGTTCCGAAAGGGCCCCTTTCTTATTTTGACGATTAATGGTTATTTTCAATACATGTCATCGCACTGGATTGGAAAAAAGACCTTTGTCGCATTCCTGCTGATTGGTTTATCGTGCGAACAAGCCCCCGTTCAGTCGCCACAAAAATCAGGAAGGCTTATTGAGGAGCCACAGGTGGAGGTTGATCTCGAAGACATTCGGAACAAAGGTCACCTGAATGCACTTGTCGACAATAACTCGATGAGTTATTTCTACTACAAAGGCGGGCCGGTTGGATTTGAGTACGAACTGCTCAGTCGATTTTGCAAACACCTGGGGGTGGATCTCAAGATCACTGTTATCACCAGTATAGAAGATGCCATTAATATGTTGAACAACGGCACCGGTGATATCATTGCTTTTCCGTTGACCGTAACCAGCGAGCGAACACGTCTTGTAAATTTTGCGGAAACATTGTTCACTACCAATCAAGTTCTCGTTCAACGAAAACCAGAGAATTGGCAAGAGAATCCATTCCTGGCCGAGAAAAGTTTGATCCGCGATCCTTCAGAACTTATCGGCCAGCCAGTTTATGTGAAATATGGTTCATCATTCAAGGAACGTTTGGAACATCTATCTGAAGAGATTGGAGGTGAGATTAATATTATTGAAGACAGCGCATCGTCTGAGACCGAGTCATTGATAAAGCAGGTAGCCGAAGGGCAAATTGACTACACCGTTACCGATCAAACAATTGCGATGGTGAACGCGGCCTACTATCCCAACCTGGATGTGAATACGCCCGTGAGTTTGCTCCAGCGCATTGCCTGGGCTGTACGAAAAAACTCGCCAGAGTTGCTTGATGCAATAAACGGTTGGCTTTCTATCGTGAAGCGTGATGGTACCTTTAAGGTGATTTACGACCGTTATTTCAATAGCCCTCGCACTTCAGTAAAACGCAAGGAAAGTGACTTTTCATCATTAGGTGGAAACAAGATCTCTGTTTATGACGATTTGATAAAGGAGAAGGCAGAGGAACTTGGCTGGGATTGGCGTTTACTTGCGTCAATGATTTATCAGGAGTCGACATTTATACCCAATGCAGAATCGTGGGCAGGTGCACGAGGACTCATGCAGTTAATGCCATCAACGGGAAAATATTACGGAGCACAGGATCTGCTGGACCCTACCCAAAACATTTTGGCGGGAGTTAATTTTCTAAAATTCCTGGATCGTCAATGGAGTAAAACGATTAGTGATCCGGAAGAACGGATAAAATTCATGCTCGCCTCTTACAATGTTGGGTTTTCACATGTGATTGACGCCAGAAATCTCACAAGGAAATACAAGGGCAATCCAACACAATGGGAGGGAGAAGTTGAAAAATATTTGTTACTGAAATCAGACCCTAAATTTTATCGTGACCCAATCGTGAAAGCTGGATATTGTAGGTGTGAAGAGCCTGTGAAATATGTGAAGGAAATACTCGAGCGCTACGAGGAGTATAAGAGATATATCAATTAGCCTTTAGCGTGTTGAACTGATCAACAATTTCTCTAAAGTTCAGTTGCTCCCATGTGGTTTTTATGTCCGGTTTGGCCATTACTTTGTCCATCACCTTTCTCTGCAGTGCACCATTGAGTAGCGCTTCGCTGTAGCGCATGTCTTCGCGGAAAGTAACCATTGAGTAGAGCGGCACCCATTCATTTGGAAATAAATCCTGTAGTCGTGACTCAATCTTTTTTCGAAGCAGGAAATCTTCATCACCCACCAAGTCGCGCATTTCTATGAAGTTGTCCAATGCTAGTTGAGCAATAGCATCGTTGTCAGGTTTTCTTAGTTCTTGAAACTTGGGTAAAACATCATCCCAATTATCTTCAAATTCATCCAGCAGCTGATTGAGGACGAAGCAATCTTCAAATCCCGCGTTCATCCCCTGACCATAGAAAGGCACAACGCCATGTGCCGCATCACCAATTAACAACACATTGTTTTTAATCCACGGGTACGAGCGTATCGTTACCAGCGAAGATGTTGTGTTGTCGCGGAAATCCTCCAGTAATGTAGGCATCAACGAAAGCGTATCGGGAAAATGAGTTTCAAAGAAAGTGGTGATGTCCGACTTCTTTTTAAGCTTTTCAAAAGAATTCTCGCCTTCGTTCGGTAAGAACAACGTGCAGGTAAATGTTGCGTCAGGATTGGGCAATGCGATGAGCATGAAACTCTCACGCGGCCAGATATGAAGCGAATTCTTGGCAATCATAAACGATCCGTTCTCTGCAGGTGGAATTCGTAGCTCCTTATAGCTGTGCTCAAGAACATCTTCTGATGCTGTTACTACACCATCAGCTTGCATGGCCGATCGTACCGCTGAGAAGGCTCCATCCGCACCAATGACCAGATCAAACTTTCGAGTCATATGCGAGCCATAGGTTTGAAACTTGATTGCAGTGTTGTCGAAGTCAACACCTTCGCATCTATATTCATAGAAGAAGTGCACGCCTCTCTTCTCGGCTTCATCCATCAGCATCATGTTCAGGCCGCTGCGAGAAACTGAATTTATAAATTGACCCTCTTTGCCGTACGGTTGAAAGGTGAGACCACCCGAAACATTGTGAATCATGCGTCCATTCATTGGGATCGCGACCTTTTTCATTGGATCGGCCAGACCCACAGCTTCGAGTGCTCGAATGCCGCGATTGCTTAGCGCCAGATTGATTGATCTACCAGCGTCCAGCACATGTTCGCGCATATTTGGCCGTCTTTCAAACACGGTAACTTTATATCCTCGCTTTACCAGATAGATAGAGAGCAGAGAGCCGACAAGTCCTGCACCCACGATCGCAATATTCTTGTCTGTATTCATGTGAGTCAAAATAAGGTGTTGTAACTAATTACAAAGAATCTCGCGCGATAAAAATGAGAATTATCAGCTTAACCCTTCAGAAGCGAGCCAAACACTGATGCGAATGTGTAAACCTCAGTGAATGTATTATATAACGGCACTGGTGCGGCTCTGATCACATCTGGTTCGCGCCAATCCGTATGGATACCTTTTTTTACCAGGCCATTGAAAACTTTTTTTCCATTCTTCTTCATTAAAATAGATAGTTGGCACCCTCGCATAGAAGAACTTGAAGGAGTGATGATTTCAAACAAATTCTTTGAACTATCCAATTCGGTGAGAAGGAAGTGCAGGTAGCTCGTTAATAAGACGCTCTTCTTTCTGAGCTCCGCCATGGAAGTGGAATCAAAGATCTGTAGCGAAGCCAGATGGGCAGCGCTCGAGAGAATTGGCACATTTGAGACTTGCCAACCATCTGCACCATCCATTGGCTTGAAACCTTTCTTCATCTGAAATCTTTCTTTTTCTGAATGACCCCACCAACCCGCAAATCTTGGAATGGCTGAATTGTCACGATGTCGCTCGTGAATGAACGCACCGGCAATGCCCCCCGGTCCTGAATTAAGATATTTGTAACTGCACCATACAGCAAAGTCTACATTGTCTTTGTGCAGTTGCAAAGGAACATTTCCGGCCGCATGTGCAAGATCGAATCCAGCGAAGGCACCTACTTCGTGCGCGGCTTTAGTAATTTTTCCAATGTCAAAAAATTGGCCGCTGTAGTATTGAACACCAGGCAGGAGCACTAGCGCAAGCTGGTCGCCATTTTTCTTGATTGCCGTAATGATGTCTTCCGTTCGCAGAGTATGTTCTCCGGATCTTGGTTTGAGTTCGACTAACGCATCATCAGGATTCAATTGGTGAGATCTGATCTGCGTTTCAACGGCATATTGATCGGACGAAAACGCACCTGATTCAATGATGATCTTATGTCTCACCTTGGTCGGACTATAAAAGGAAACCATCATGAGGTGCAAATTCACCGTGAGCTGATTCATCGCAACAACCTCTAACGGCTTCGCACCAACCAGTTTAGCGAGAACTTTCTTGCTGAATTTGTGGTAGTAGAGCCACGGTCTTTTGCCGTTGAAGTGTCCTTCAACCGCAAGGCTTGCCCAGTCATCAAGTTCCTCGTTTACAAATTTTCTTGTTGCCTTTGGCTGAAGACCCAAGGAATTACCAACGAAGTAGATTATTGGTTTTTTGTTATGCTTGGGTACTTCAAATTCTTTTCTAAGCGATGCCAGCGAGTCCTGACGATCAAGTTTCCGGGCAAAGGCAAGTGAATTTTCAAACTTCATGTGTGTCGCAAAAGAGCGGTGCCAAGTTGTTGAACTCAATTCTTAAATCAAAATAAATTGAGTTGATCTGCCAGGGCGCCTTCGTGCTTCAGGAGCCATTGTTTGTTGTCAAGGCCGCCTCCATAGCCAACCAGCGAACCATCCTGACCAATAACACGATGACAAGGAATAATGATAGCGATGGGATTCTGACCATTGGCAAGCCCAACTGCACGTATGGCTTTCAAGTTACCCAGCCTGGTGGCCAACTCTGCGTAACTGATAGTTTTGCCGTAGGGAATCTCAAGTAACGCATTCCAAACTCGTTGTTGAAAATCGGTGCCATCAGCCTCCAGTGGCACAGTGAAAAATTTTCTGGAGCCAGCAAAATATTCCGCCAATTCCTGACGGCATTGTTCGGTTAGTGGAGTCTCCTGTTCAGGCTCCTTTCGCTCCTTTAGAAAACCGACAGTTGTAATAAAATCACCGCGTGATCGGATTTCCAATTCGCCCACTGGAGTTTCGAGGTAGGCAATACCTTCCACGCTACACGAACCGTGGGTCGGCTTCCATCACTTTACCGCATTTGGAGCAGGTTCTGAATTCTTCCGAGCTATAAAATTCCTTAAATCGAGGCAGAAAGTCTTTTTCAATGTTGGTCAAATGAAACTTGTATTCCTTCAACTTGTTGTTACACTCTTCACAAAACCACATCAAGCCATCGTCTTCGTTTGAAGTCCGCTTGCATTCGATGACCAATCCGACAGAGTTTGCAGGTCTGGCAGGTTGATGAGGCACACGCGCAGGAAGGAGAAACATCTCACCTTCTTTAATTGGAATTTCCACAGCCTTTCCATCTTCCTGGATGGTCACTTTAATGTCTCCTTCAAGTTGGTAAAACAGCTCTTCTGTTTCGTTGTAGTGATAATCCTTTCTTGCATTTGGTCCGCCCACGATCATCACAATATAATCACCGGCATCAGCATAGAGATTCTTGTTGCCGACAGGGGGTTTTAGCAAATCCCTGTTGTCGCTTATCCATTGCTTTAGATTAAAAGGTCTGCGAATAGTCATGGTATTTCATTTAATTTTCTGTAAGTAAAGCTAACAAGAATTTGAGTCTTATATTTACAAAAACAAGACAATCAGGTAAATGGATTTGAATTTAGGCGGGAAAAGAGCCGTGGTTTGTGGTGCTACTCAGGGCATCGGAAAAGCAGCTGCAATCGAACTGGCTCGCCTTGGTGCTAACGTTACACTATTTGCAAGAGATGAGGATAAACTTAAAAAACTAGTTGAAGAACTGCCTGCGACAAGCAACCAGAAACATGAGTATTTGATCGCGGACTTTACCATGCCTGATGATGTAAAACTCACCGCTGATATTTATTCGCAGAGTAATGCAGTTCATATTCTGGTAAACAACACCGGTGGTCCTCCTGCTGGCACCGCGATAGAAGCAAGAGCATTTGAATTTGTAAATGCATTTCAATCACATGTCATCTGCAATCAATATCTGGTTCAGGCTTTCGTTCCCGCGATGAAGAAGGCAAAATATGGACGCATCATTAATATTATTTCTACATCTGTAAAAGCTCCTATCCGTGGACTTGGAGTTTCAAACACGATAAGAGGAGCTGTCGCTAATTGGGCGAAAACACTTTCATTTGAGTTGGGTGGTTTTGGAATTACGGTAAATAATGTTTTACCAGGGGCTACCATGACATCCAGACTTGAAGCAATCATCAAAGGCAAAGCAAAAAGCTCTGGTAAATCAGAGGACGAAGTGAAGCAGGAGATGGTGGATGAAATACCAGCGGGAAGAATTGGTGAGGCGCAAGAAGTGGCGTCTGCTATTGCCTTCCTTGCTTCACCTGCCGCTTCGTATATCAATGGAATCAACGTGCCCGTTGACGGAGGAAGAACCGGCAACCTGTAATGACGATGGAGAAGATTCTCAACTACATTGATGGAAAACTGATTAAACCGGTTTCCGACCATTGGATCGACAACTACAATCCTGCAGAAGGGGAAATTTATTCCCACATTGCAGATTCAGATGAGAAAGATGTAGCTATGGCTGTTGAGGCAGCACGCAAAGCATTTCCAATCTGGTCGGAGATGTCAGCATTTGATCGTTCTAATATCTTACTAAAGATTTCAGAAGGTATTGATCGCAATTTTGAGGCCTTGGCGAAAGCAGAGAGTGAAGACAACGGTAAACCCTTGAAGCTTGCAAAGGCGATGGATATCCCAAGAGCTTCCGCGAACATGAGGTTCTTTGCTACCGCAATTCTTCACACTGAAACTCAAGCACATCAAACAGATCAACAGGCGATTAATTATACGGTGCGGTCTCCGCTTGGAGTTGTTGGCTGCATCTCACCGTGGAATCTTCCTTTGTATTTATTTACGTGGAAAATTGCCCCAGCATTGGCAGCAGGATGCACTGTGGTTGCGAAGCCGTCTGAACTTACTCCGATGACTGCATTCTTGTTTACAAAAATTTGTATTGAAACAGGTTTGCCGTCAGGTGTTTTAAATGTCGTTCACGGACTCGGATCAAAAGCCGGACAAGCTATAATTGAACATCCTGATGTGGTTGGCATTTCTTTTACTGGTGGAACGGTCACTGGAAAAAAAATTGCAGCGACTGCAGCGCCTATGTTTAAAAAACTTTCACTGGAGTTAGGCGGCAAAAACCCCAATATCATTTTTGCAGACTGTGATTTCGAGCAAGCTGTATCCACTTCCATCAGTTCATCCTTTTCTAATCAAGGTGAAATATGTTTGTGTGGATCAAGAATTATTGTGGAGCGTCCCCTGTATCAAAAATTTGTAGAAGAGTTTGTTAGGCGAACGAAAGCACTTGTGGTTGGCGATCCATTCGAAGAGGAGACAAGAGTAGGTGCACTGGTTTCAGAAGCTCACATGAAGAAGGTGCTTTCATATATTGATCTTGCTAAGCAGGAGGGAGGCGAAGTAGTGGCAGGAGGTAATCAGATAAGATTGGAAGGACGTTGCAAGGATGGCTACTTCGTTCAACCGACAGTTATTCTCGGATTGGATCATCAATGCAGAACAAACCAGGAAGAAATTTTTGGGCCGGTCGTCACCATCATGCCATTTGATGGAGAGGAGGACGCGATCGCGTTTGCGAACAGCACAGCCTACGGACTTTCGGCAACACTGTGGACAGAAAATCTAAAACGTGCCCATCGTGTCTCTCATCATCTGAAAAGTGGAATCATTTGGGTGAATTGCTGGCTTCTGAGAGATTTGCGAACTCCGTTCGGTGGCATGAAGCAGTCTGGAGTAGGAAGAGAAGGAGGTTGGGAGGCACTGCGATTCTTTACAGAGCAGAAAAACATCTGCATCAAGCTCTAAGGTTCATTAATCAGGATGGACTTCTTCAAAATCGATTCCGTATTCTTTACCATTCTTGGATACGCAATGAGTTTTTTGGAGTTCACTGCGGTGATCTTCGGGTTGCTGGCGGTTTGGTTGTCCGCCCGCGCAAATATTTGGAGTTGGCCCTTGGGTATAATTAATGTCACTCTGGCAGGAGTCTTTTACTACCAGATTCAACTTTACCCAGATATGTTTCTTCAGGTTTTCTTTTTCGTAACTAATCTTCTTGGTTGGTGGAGGTGGTCACACCCAGAGCCAGGCGAAGAAGACAAGAAAAAGGAGCTGCGCATAAGTCGAATGGATTGGAGACAGTTTTCAGTTGTCTTTTTGATTGGCATTGTTGGCACTGGAGTAATGGGTGCGCTGGCGAGCAGGTTGCATGAATGGCTTCCTAACCTTTTCAGCCTGCCAAGCGCCTATCCTTATACAGATTCATTTATTCTCGTCATGAGCATCACCACTACTTTTTTGATGGTGCAGAAAAAGGTAGAATGTTGGATTATATGGATTGTAATTGATGTGGTCGCGACTTATCTCTACTTTATCAAAGGCGCAATGTTCTTTAGTGTCGAGTATTTTATATTCACAATACTTGCCTCCATAGGGTTGTGGCACTGGGCACGGGAGTATCGTTCTTACACATGATCAAGGTTTGCTTTTATGGCGCGGAGAGTACAGGCAAGTCTACCATGGCGAGGCATGTAGCTGAAGCCTACAGTACAAGGTTTGTTCCTGAAGTGGCTCGTGAATTCGTTTCCTCTAATGATTTTTCAGTTGATGACATCATTAAAATTGGTCACGCACAAACTACTCGAATCGCCAATTTAGAAACGCTTGCGAACCGTATACTCATTTGCGACACCGACTTAATTACTACTCAGATTTACTCGAAACACTATCTGGGCATTGTTCCTGAAGTTCTTTATGAGCTTGAATCACAAGTTCACTATGACCGCTACTTTCTTTTTGATATCGATGTGCCGTGGGTAGCGGATGGCTTGCGCGACTTGCAAAACCAGAGAGAAGAGATGCACAGTGTTTTTAAAAATGAACTGGAAGCTCGTGGAATTGATTTCATCCTCGTTCGTGGAGATTGGGAAGAACGGTATCAGATTATCGTGTCTGAAATAGATCGTTTGCTTCACGAATCAAAAGAATTTTAGCTTCCGCCAGTTTCTTACCAGAATCCAGCATCCAATAGCAGCTAAAATGCCTGCTATAATTGCTGGCACCAAATTCCCATAAAGCCAGAATCCCAATGTAAATAGTACACCATACACCGTTATTGATCCTGACACCATCATCATGATCTCCATAGGCAGTTGTCCCTTCTCTTCCGTCAAATCCGGGTTTTGAATCAACACTGGCTTCCAACCGATGGAGCTTGGTCTTACTTTGGTGTAAAACGATTTTAAGATTTCATTTGATTCAGGCTGAGTAAGCAACGTGACAACGATCCACGACAGTGTTGTTACGGCAACTCCAAAGAGCAAACGCCAGTGCCCCTCTATTGGTGAGAAAACATGTTCATGAACGAGTTCAAAATAAATAGCGACAAGGAAAGACATGATCATACCCGTGATTTCTGTGTAGGTATTAATGCGCCACCAAAACCACCGAAGAATAAAGATCAGTCCAGTGCCCGCTCCGATTTGTAAAAGGATATTGAACGCCTGTAGCGCGTTGCTCAAGAGAAGCGCAATGAGAGCTGAAATGACTGCAAGCACCAGTGTGGACAGTCTGCCGATGGCCACCAACTTCTTTTCAGATGCATTGGGATCAACGAATCGCTTATAGAAGTCATGCACTATATAAGATGAACCCCAATTAAGATGCGTGGAGATGGTGGACATATATGCTGCGACTAAAGAAGCGATCAGAATTCCTAATAACCCAGTTGGAAGAAATGTGAGCATAGCGGGATAGGCGAGATCGTCATTGATTTTGTCAGCCGGAATATGTGGAAATGTTTTTTGAAGAGAATCCAGATCTGGGAAAACGATCAGCGATGCGAGTGCAATCAATATCCATGGCCATGGCCTGAGCGCATAGTGTGCTACATTAAAAACCAATGTGGCTGTCAATGCATTCTTTTCGTCTTTTGCTGAAAGCATGCGTTGCGCAATGTATCCACCGCCACCAGGCTCAGCCCCAGGATACCAAACACTCCACCACTGTACAGCCAAGGGTAGTATCAACAATGGAATCAGGGTAGTTGAGTCGGAGAAGTCGGGAAGAAATGAAAGTTTGCTGTTTACTATGGGCTGTTCGAAAAGATGATTTAGCCCACCGATCATCGGCTGCTCGATTAGATAAATGGCAGCCGCTACCGAGCCGACCATTGCAAAAAGAAATTGAAAAAAATCGGTAATCAACACGCTCCGCAAACCCCCAAGCGAACTGTAGACAACAGTGACGATTGTGGCGATCAATAATGTTTGCACAGGAGTAAGGCCCATCAACACGCCACCGATTTTGATAGCCGCTAGTGACACGGACGCCATGATTACAATATTGAAAAAGACGCCAAGATATATCGCGCGAAATCCTCTCAGGAAAGCAGCGGATTTTCCACCGTATCTCAATTCATAAAATTCTAGATCAGTCATCACGCCTGATCGTCTCCAGAGTTTTGAATAAACAAAAACTGTGAGCATTCCGGTAAGAAGAAAAGCCCACCATACCCAGTTGCCAGAAACACCATTTTTTCTTACGATATCGGTCACAAGATTGGGAGTATCCGCAGAAAACGTGGTAGCTACCATTGAGATACCAAGCAACCACCACGGCATACTCCTGCCGGAGAGAAAATATTCATTTGCACTTTGCCCGGCTCTTTTGCTGTTGAGCAAGCCGATGACAAGTGTGGCCGTGAAGAATCCGATTATAATTATCCAATCTGTAAGGGCAAGTACCATCCGTGTCGATTTAGGTGCAAATAAGTTGAAGTAATCAGATTCTTTTTTCGATTTTCGCAGTCGATTTTAAACGAAATAATTCACAGTTCAATGAGTCAATCTAAAAAACTAAGTCTTTTGGTGATGGCAGCGGGTATGGGAAGCCGATATGGTGGGATCAAACAAATAGATGGTTTCGGTCCTAACGGGGAGACGATCATGGATTACTCATTGTTTGACGCGATCAGGGCCGGATTTACCAAGATTGTTTTTGTAGTGCGAGAAGAAATTCTTGAAACTGTGAAAGAAATGTTTTTGCCAAGACTTGAGGGAAAGGCAGAGGTACACTTTGTGATCCAGTCACTTGATAAGTTTGTGCCTAATGAACATTTGCCTGTGAATCGTCAAAAACCATGGGGCACTACGCATGCGATGCTCTGTGGTAAGGAGGTGATTAATGAACCATTTGCGGTAATCAATGCAGATGATTTCTACGGAAGAGCTTCGTTCGAATCCCTCGCGAATTTTTTGAATAGTGCGCAACCCGGCAATCAGGCAATGGTAGGTTACACACTGAAAGACGTGCTATCAGAATATGGAAGTGTATCCCGTGGCGTTGCTAATCAAGCAAGTGACGGGATGCTAATCTCGCTGTCGGAGTTGACAAAGATCGTTAAGGAAAATGGCAAGATAATTTCGAAGGAAGAGGCCGGTGATCGTGAACTTGCGCCCGACCTCAAAGTATCAATGAATTCCTGGGGCTTCCTTCCAGAAGTATTTGATCTTTCTGAAAAAATGTTTGTTGAGTTTGTGAATAACAACAAGGAAAATCCGAAAGCTGAATTTTATATAGCGTTGATGGTAACCGAGCTGATTAGACTAGGTCTTGGAAAAGTTCATATCATTCCCGGAGGCACTACATGGTTTGGTGTCACTTATCAACAAGACAAAGACGAGGTGTCAGGCAAGATCAGGACTCTAATTGAGCAAGGTGTTTATCCTGAGAAATTGTGGAAATAGAACAGCTGATATCAGATGTTCTCAAACAGTATGATGTCAACGCGAATAATTCGACTATCGTTAGAATCGGATCGGGTCATATCAACGACACATTTTCGATAGGAGACAAATTCGTTCTCCAACGGCTTAACACCAACATTTTTAAAAAGCCTGAGGCGATATCCAACAACCTTTCGATCGCCTCATTGCACTTGAAGAAGGTTGAACCAGATTATCTTTTCCTGGAACCTTATCGCAATCGAAGCGGTGACCTACTTACACGCGATGCATCGGATGGTCAGTGGCGGTTATTTGATTATATCGAGCAGGGTGTTTCCGTTAACGAGATTTCAAATAGTGAACAAGCGTTTCGCGCTGCAAAAGCATTTGGAAAGCTAACTCGCCTTCTTGAGTCAAGCGACATTTCGAAATATCAGTCAACGATCGAAAAATTTCATGACCTGAGATGGAGATGGGAACAATTTGAAAGTGCCCTGATCAATGGGGAGGATACCAGAAAATCGGAGGGAGAAGAGGTCATTGAGTCGTATCTAGGATTTAAGTCTTTGTTGAGTGAATATGAGTCTTTGATTCGCTCAGGTATGCTTCGACTTCACATCACGCACAACGATACTAAGATTAACAATGTGTTATTCAATGCTGAATTATCGGAAGTGATCTGCGTGATAGATCTGGATACGCTAATGCCTGGATATTTTATTTATGACTTTGGTGACATGGTTCGCACATTTGCGAGTCCGGTGTCTGAAGAAGAAAAAGATTATTCGAAAATTCAAGTTCGCAAAGATGTGTTTGAGTCTACGTATTCTGGATATCTGAGCGAGATGGGAGAAATTTTATCAAAAGATGAACTTGAATTGTTGCCGAGAGCTGGAGCCATGATGACTTTTGTTATCGGTTTGCGTTTTTTGACCGACTATCTCAATGGAGATACTTATTACAAAACTTCATATCCTGGTCAAAATCTTGTTCGTGCTACTAATCAGCTTGTTCTACTCCAACATTTGAGCGATTGACCGTTGCCCAATATTCAATTTCAATTGGTGCCCGGAAACTCTATATTTGGTTAAGCCCTACAACTATGAAAACACTTTTGTTGATTTACCTGTCTACTTTCCCTTTGTTCTCTTCTTTATCTAATCCTGAGTATGCGCTCGCGAATGATTTGCCTGGAGCATGGGAAACATCAAAAGGTGACACCAAATGCCTTTGGATTATTACCGCGAAACATTTTTCGATCACCTATTATAAGGCGGATGAATATCTCTCCACAGAAGGAGGAGAATGGGCGGCCGCTTCTAATGGTCAAATAAAAGTAATGTGGGAGTACAACACCCAGACTCCTGATTTGATCGGCACAACAAAAAATATTTCTTTAAAACAGAAAGGGTCGAATTTGACTGCTGATGGAACTCAGTGGAAAAGAGTGGACAATGGAACACCCGGCAAACTTGAGGGAGCTTGGTTAATCACCGGCCGTTATCGAGATGGCGAACTGACGGAGAGAACACCTGGCGCAAGACGCACGATGAAGATATTATCGGGGACTAAATTTCAATGGATCGCCTACAATGTAGAAACTAAAGAATTTTTCGGTACCGGTGGAGGATCATACACAACCAAAGACGGTAAGTACACAGAAAACATTGAGTTCTTTTCTCGTGACAATACGCGTGTTGGTGCCAGTCTGCAATTTGACTATGCCCTGGAAAATGGAAAGTGGAGACATAGCGGCAAAAGCAGCAAAGGCGATCCGCTAGATGAGGTGTGGACAAAGCGCGATATACTTGGTATTTAAATAATTCCTTTTCATGATATCTTTCTCTATTAACAGATCTGTGGGGATCGTGTGTGTGGTGTTGCTATGGACAGCAGTAGTGCAAGCTCAACCTAAGGCCACACCTAAGACTTACGGAAATCAGGTCTCGGCAGAAAACTTAAAAAAATATCTTTCGGTTATAGCTGCCGATTCAATGGAAGGGAGAGCGACCGGGTCGCGAGGACAGGCGATGGCTGGTGACTATATCAAATCACACTTTAGAAGAATTGGACTTGAACCGATCTCTCCAGATTTCTACCAAAAGGTTCCCCTCTTTGCTATGGCGCCAGGTCGATCGACTCTTTCCACCAGTGATTCTCATTTTTCAAATTTTAAAGATTTTGCATTTCTAGGTATAGGGCCAGCAAAGCAAGATCGTGTTGCGTTGATTTATGTTGCTAATGATAATGTATCGCTGGCGGATGATTTGAATATTGATGGAAAAGCTGTTTTGATCGTTAGTAACAAAAGAAGCAACGAACTTCCTGTTCAAAATCTTTTGGATCGGGGCGCAACACTTGTGATGTTGTGTATATCAAGGGATGATGAGGCATTCCTTCAATATGCTGGACGAATACAAAATCACCTGGAATCCTCTCGGCCATCTCTTAACAAGCCAGAGGCAACTTCTGAGTTTGAATCTCTTGTTTTTGTTTCCCCGTCTTTCGTAGAAAAACTTTTCAAAACCCCATTTGATAAACTGAAATCTCTTGCTAGTCGATCAGAACTTGAAAAGATTAAGCCCTCACAAATCAGTTACGAGTTGCGTAATGAAATCAAAGAAATTGAAACTGGAAATGTACTTGGGTTTCTGGAGGGTACTGATCGGAAGGATGAAGTAATCGTTGTAACTGCACACTACGATCATATCGGTATGCTTGATGTTGGGAATGGCGACCGAATTAATAACGGAGCAGATGACGATGGATCAGGAACTGTAGCGGTGATGGAATTGGCGAGAGTTTTTGCGAAAGCTAAGAAGGAAGGAAATGGCCCTCGAAGAAGTGTTTTGTTCATGACCGTGACAGGGGAAGAAATTGGTTTGTTCGGTTCTTACTACTATACAGAGAACCCAATAATCCCATTAACTCAAACGATGGTTAACCTTAATATTGACATGATCGGGAGGATAGATGAAGCACATAGGCAAACACCCGAGTATGTTTATGTCATTGGAGCAGACAAGTTGTCGAAGGAGTTGAACACGGTCAGTGAAAAAACTAATCAGCAGTACACCAATCTAATCTTTGATTACACTTACAATGACGTTGGCCATCCATCAAATCTTTACAAGCGATCAGATCACTGGAACTTTGCGAAGAATGATATTCCGATCATTTTTTATTTTGACGGCATTCATCAGGACTATCATCGTCCCTCTGATGAAGTCGATCTGATTGAGTTTCCCTTGTTAGAAAAGAGAGTTCGGTTGGTATTCTACACGACCTGGGAATTGGCTAATCGTGACAAGAAGATCACAGCCGACTAACGACCTTAGTCCATTGGCACATTTACGTGTCGCTCTGCATGGTATGAAGATCTTACCAAAGGACCTGATTCAACATACTTAATGCCGCGCTTCAAGCCTTCCTCCCTATACATGGCGAATGTATCGGGATGTATATATTCAGCTACCTCCAAATGCATTTTGGTAGGTTGAAGGTATTGACCTAACGTCAGAATCATTAACCCATTTTCTACAAGGTCATCCATCGCCTTGAAAACTTCTTCCTTAGTTTCGCCCACGCCCAGCATGATGCCAGACTTGGTTCGTTTTCCGGCAGCCCTTGTTCTCTTTATTTGTTCCAGGCTTCTATCATATTTTGCCTGGGGGCGAACGATGCGGTACATACGTCCAACGGTTTCCATGTTGTGCGACACTACTTCCTGTCCGCCTTCTATCATCCTGTCTAGCGCTTCCCAGTTGCCCTTTACATCAGGAATTAATGTTTCGATCGTAGTTTCAGGACTGGCTTGTTTCGTCTCCACTACGGTTTGGTACCAAATTTCAGCACCGCGATCCTTGAGCTCATCACGATTCACCGATGTAATCACTGCATGCTTTACGCCCATTAGTTTGATCGCTTCAGCTACGCGCTTGGGTTCCTCTGTATCGTATTCCGGTGGTCTTCCGGTGGCAACAGCGCAGAACGTACAACTCCGTGTACATACATTGCCAAGTATCATAAAAGTGGCCGTGCCTGCACCCCAGCATTCGCCCATGTTAGGACAATTGCCGCTTTCGCAAATCGTGTGGAGTTTATAATTATCTACAAGCTTGCGAACTTTCGCATACTCTGGCCCTACCGGCAGCTTTACACGTAGCCAGTTGGGTTTGCGCTTGCGGGTTTCTTCTGCGGATATGACGGGAAGGTCGATCACTTCGGTTATTTAATAACTTCGAAAGGATAACAGTTTACTTTCCGATTAGTTCCTTATAAGCAGCAGCATCAAGAAGGTCTCCTACTTGTGATTCATCCGAGATCTCCATTTTGATCATCCATCCATCTCCGTATGGATCCTCATTCACTTTCTCAGGGCTACCATCAAGTATAAAGTTAACCTCAGTCACTTTTCCAGCTATTGGCATAAAAAGATCTGAAACTGTTTTAACGGCTTCTACCGTGCCGAATACATCGTGCTGACTGACTTCTTGCCCCACAGTTGAAATGTCCACATACACGATATCACCAAGCTCACCTTGAGCAAAATCGGTGATGCCAATCGTGGCAGTTTTGCCGTCAATTTTTATCCATTCGTGGTCTTTGGTGTACTTTAGGTCTGCGGGAATATTCATGTCAGGTTCGTTAAAATTAAGTGGACTCAAAAATAACGGATTTTCGAAAAAGAACAGCATACGGCCCCTTTTGCGGGCCTCGCTTACTGAGCCAAATTGAACAATATCTTGAATCCTACACGGGTGGTTGACCTGCGGTATGAATTGGTTACCAATGGCTCGTTCACATTCCTGTCAACATAGAATTGGATGTTCAATTTTTGATTGACCACATAGTTGATATTCGGCCTCAGTTGGAAATTGATATTTCCATTGGTAATCGTATTGACCTGATCAATCTTCCGCTGAATGGTGCGGTTGTTTGTCACGCTCATGTTTAGTCGAAATGTAATATCGTTCTTGATGGTGATCACACGACCCTGGCTTCTCCATGGCATCCGCATGTTATTTTTTGTGTAACCAATCTCCAGTGACCAGTCCTTGCTGTTAAGTTCTGTAATTTGTGCATTAGAAATGCTTAATGCGAGGTCACGTTTTGTTTTGTATTCAAATCTTGCTGTCAATTTCTTTTTTGTTCGAAGATTGACGCCAATGAGTGGAGCAAACGTTTCAGAAATAAGTACCTGACTTACTACGTAGATAGGAATTAACTCACCGGATTCATTGACCACGCTGGCAAACGCACTGCTGTTATAATCCTCCAATGGAACATTTAGGCCTACATCGTCATACTCAAGAGAGGTGTTGTAGTTGAGTACAGAGTAGTTTGAAGAGTAAGCATGGTTTAAAGTGATTGACTGGAAGATGTCTTTTAATGCATCAATTTTTCCAAGACCTGTGTAGTCTATACGCCATCCGGGAATTGGAATATTAGGAAATGGTGATAGACTAACTCTGTCTGTGCCTCTGTCTGTGTATGCCGCGATGAAGGCTGGAATAAGAACGTCCTGAGATTTTGATTCATAGCCTTGGCCGGTTACGCCTGAGAACCTTGATTTAATTTCTTCTATATTTTTTTCGAACTGTTGGAATACACTAGACTCCGTACTCGTGTTGTTCTTAAATGCGGTTCGAATGGACAGGATAGATACCTTATACGATCCAACTCTATTCGGACTCAGTGAAAGAAAACTATTGGCATCCGTATCAAATCTAAACAACTCGGTAAAGGTCGTATTGGTTGTTTTCTTTGCGTCCAGCTGAATTTTCAAATCTGTTGAAGGCTCAATACTTGCTCTCAAACCGAGATCACGCGTTTCCATTTGACTATACAATGTACTTAGGTTGGGACTTTCACTTAACCATCCATTGTCTCTGGCTTTAAATCTGAAGTTGGGATCCTGTTCGCCAAGAATAAACCCCCATCCTGGTGAAGACCACCCTTTGTCCATTCCGAATAGATAAGGTGATGGATTGAAGCCGGGCAGTATTGTTCCCTGTGTGATATTGTAGGTGCCGGAAATATTTCTCACAGACATCAGCAATCGGAGAAAACCTTTTACTCCTGCCAGTTCCGGTGCCTGTTTCACAGTGTCAGGCTTTGCCTGTGGTCGTTGGGTGGTGGATGGCGGGCGCTTAGGTGTATTAATTCCTTTCAGGAAACCAATTTTGTTGTACAGTTTGGTTAGGTCAACTCGACCGGTGAGCCCCTGATCACGGGTATTTTGGATGGTATTACCCAATTTCAGACTATCTACTCGCTCAAGCGGTGCAGCTCGCCAGGAGTAGCCAACATTGTAACGATATTCGGCTCCCAACCAATTCGTTGCCGGAAACTTGTCAAGAGGCAGAGTATAGTTTGCCGTGACCGTTTGTTCAAAGTTCTTCATCCGCCCAAACTTTTTTAGATTGTTCACCACTGAATCCTGCTTCTCTTTTGTATCGATATCCCCGTCTGGTTCATCGATGATGGCATTTACCCTTGAGTTGTAGTCGAGGCTTAAAGCTTTGGTAAGATTCCAGCGTACATTATAGAATCGATTGAACACGAAAAATTTTTGAAAGTTAGGTTGGGCGCCACCTTGGTCTTGGATGGCATTGCGATAAACGATTTTGCTGAAGGAGCGATCCAGTTCACCTCGAACCGAAATGTTTCCGGGGACTGGATTGAAATTAAAGTCTTTGATCAATTGAAGGAAAGGTGAGGAGAACACCTTCGCCTCTTTGAATGGCTCAAAGCCCTGAAACTTTGGACTGTATTGCCAGGCTACTGCGCCTTTTATATTTCTTCTTGTGTTTTCAAGCAGGTTGAAATTAGTTTGAGTTGCTTCCGTGTAAGCATAGGTGAAAGCAAAATTTTCAATATCGTAGATATGTTGTCGCGCGTCTTTGTTCACCTTAACTTTTCGCACATTCGTGAAATTCAAACTCCTTCGAATAGCTTGGTCTTGTATCAACTTTCGATAGGCCTCTCGTTCGGCCTCCGTATTAAATGATCGAAGCGCTGCGTCCAATCGCAGGTCAGGGTTGGCCGGATCAAAATTGGGATTGATTGTGGTGTTCTCATAGCTAATGAACATCGGTATCTTCAATCCTGATTTTTGAGGTAGCAACTTGTCTACATTGATGTTTGCGGAAACATCAAAAGCGGTTGTTTCGCCTCTCGCACGTTCAGAAATCTTGGACTGCACTCCACCGTATCCAAAAGAGATGTGCTTGATTGAACTGGTGATGGTGCCCAGGTCAGCAAGTTTAGTGCTAAGCACCATATTAGCAGCCCATCCTGCCGTGCGATCGAAATCTGTGAGGCGAAGTTCGTTGGCCCACAGGCAAACATCCTTAGGCAAGGCATCGGGTGTTCTTGGATTGCGAACTCCAATCATAAGCATACGAACCTGGCTTAGATCTGGACGACCTAAAATACGCAGCAAGTGACGGCCAGATTGCTTTGGTCCGGAGCGAGGAAATGATTCACCCAATGGAAAGCTCTCGCGGTCGCGTTGTGCTTTTAGCGCATAGAGCTCATTGAGATCGATGTCAATTTGGTTGTCTTCAGGCCATACCGATTCAATTGTCGCAGCTCCTGGTTGAGTCACCTTCAGCGGTATTTCTATTTCATAATAGTTTTGGTCAAAGTCTGTACCCATGCGGAGGAATGCGTGAAGCTGCCCATCCTGCAGCCCTTGTCCGTAAGCTGAAAGAAACATTTTCACCCGGCCATAGTTGAAGAAGTCCATGGTCACATTCTTAAAGATGGCACGCGCGTCACCGTCCTGAAGATCGGTTGCGCAAAGCTGAACTGCCTGCTCATTTAATCTTCGCTGAACGGTTGATGTCACGTCTCTATCGCGTCTCAGTGGTGGCACATATGCAGGTTTTTCAGAATTACCAGTTCCGTTTTCTTCCGCATTCACAACAGACACAGAGAAGTTATCGAGATTGGGTTCGAGGGGTTCTCCAAAGTTGGACTCCTCAAGGTTTCCGGTGTAGCGTCTCCATTTGTTTCCTACTGCTCTGAATTTTGCCATACGCAAAACCACTGGCTGTGAGAAACCTGTCATATACATCCGAACATAACGGATCGACTTGAATCCGTTGATATCACCAATCTTTTCATCAAACTGACGTACCGGAATTCTAAAGAGATACCAGGTTACAGGATCGCCATTCACTGTGTTGGTGATTTGATCCACGATGTACTTGCGACCTACCTGAACTGTCGATGGTCTTAGATCAATATTATAAGTGTAATACTCTTCAAGATCACTCAGCGTGTTATCCTGATTGAGGTCTTCGTTGTCAGGAATAGTGGTGCCCGACTGCGCGAAGGGCTGATTACCAGTGAGAATCGGTGAATTATTTTCGAGGCCGTTAAAGTTTTTATATCGTTCAAGAATTTTCGCATCACGGCCATCTAATTCATCACCAAGAAAATATTGGAAATCATCAGCTGAAGGGTCTTCAAGTACAATTTGCCTTGCAGCGGGATTCACTGCGTTTACAAATGAGCTAAACTTATCTGCTTCTCTATCGCTGCCAACTCCGTCCAGACCTACGTCTTGATTAGTTCTTGCGGTGCTAGAATTGTCGAAGGCGTTGTTTAGATATTGCTGTGTCGTTACGTATCCCCAATTATTCTCTGTTGCTCCTCCACCAGCAAGATTTCCATCTGCGGGTAATCCATTCTCAAAGGCGTGTTTACCATCTCGCATTAAATCTTCTGATAAACTTCCGAGATGAAAGACGAGTTGTCCCCCAGTAGTGTTTGGTTGATTGTTTCCTCTCCCGTCATTGATTCGCCCGTTGTTCGAGTTGATGAAAGGATCCATTAACCAAAACTCGAGATACTCTACGTTGGCTTTGTCAAAGTCTACTTCAGTTCGGATGGCTGTTGTAATACCGCCCCAATTGGTCGATGGATTCTTAAGTGTTCCGTTGGGATTTAAATCCGGGTTGTAGTTGTATGGACCGCGTTCCTCGGGGTAATAGGCAACATCAAAAATTTGTTCATTGAAGTTTCCTATGAATGGATCAAACTGCGGAAATATCTCCTTCGGGGGTACAGCACGCACATAATGATTTTGTAGATCTTCTTCACTGATATTGGCAGGCTTAAATCTGCTACTGTTGCTTGTGTAGAATTGGTTGTCAACCTGATACCATGCAATTTTCGCGCGCTTGTAACCAGCCGTGATGTCATCTATAGCTCCACCCGAGAGATCAAATCTGTCATTATCTGTTTGTGGAACGGTCGATAATTTCCAACCCACTGGATTCAACAGGCTATAAGGTGTGGCGCTGTTTTCAAAGTCATCGATAAATGATGTTCCATCACCATTTACAATGTTGGAAGTGCCGGGGAGCAATTGGGCAAACTCCGCGTTGAGGTTGACGGTTGATGTTTCCTTTGTTTGTAAAAACGGAAGTGCGTCAACCATCTTGGTCAATATCCTTGAATCCTTCCGTAAATTCAGATCGACACCATACTGGATGTTTCGTGCGGGCTCGGTACCAATCAAGTTACGGGAGATGAGTGGGCGCTCGTTATAATAGAGCACAGTCGATCCAATGTTTACATCGTTATTGAGTTTATAATCGAATCGCGTTCCGAGCAATGATCTTGTTTGAAAAGCGAACGGATCCTGTTGTTCGTAAGTGATACTGATATTCTTGCCGGAGCTAAGAATACCTTCATTCAGAATTGTCACTTTACCAAATGTATAGTCTACCGTGTAGTCTGTACCTTCTTGCAGCGGAGTACCGCCCGCATAGACTCTCACAGAACCCTGAGCAATATTGAATCCTTGAATAATAATGTCCTTTCCGGAACCAGCCTTGAAAGAACCCGTGATGAAGAATTTGTTTTTCGTTGCGACAAGCTCGGCTTCGGCTTTTGTTGTTCGATACAGAGTATCATACACATATTTCTGTACGAGGAAATCAGTTGTCGTGGGATTAGACTCTTGCGCGAACAATCTTCGAAGGGGCGTATCAAAGGGATGCAGGTAGGGAAAGATGATAAGCCCAGTCTCCTTACTTACCGTTAGCTTATCAACAAAGTCAAAGTTTCCGTCAGGTTGAGGGTCGTTGTAAGGATTGAGTCGATCCAAGCCGAATACCTCGATCAATTGTTTAGTCCGCGAAAAATCTCCGTCTTGTAATTGTGGATTATCGATACCCGTACGGTCATCGCGATAGATTACGCGGAGTTGAAATCCTTCCTGCTCAAGTTGGGTAACATTCAGGTTGTAGATATTTTTCATCATCAGGTTCCAGGTAGGAATGATTTTTCCAGTTTGGTCCTTGATGCTAATCTTGCGTGGTCTCAACAG
The DNA here is from genome assembly GCA_020436085.1 of Cyclobacteriaceae bacterium. Lineage (GTDB taxonomy): Bacteria > Bacteroidota > Bacteroidia > Cytophagales > Cyclobacteriaceae > ELB16-189. The sequence goes on along the minus strand of JAGQYM010000021.1, from coordinate 42,789 downwards.
CTTCAAATAAACCACATCGTTTTCTGGTTTGTTTGAATAGTCTTCCGTGAGTTCACCTACTTTATATTTTCTTCCGTTGTGCGTGTACTCAAAGGCAACAGCGAGAGCTTCGTCATTTTGCAGTTTGCGTTGCAGCGTGATGTATCCAAGCTGGTTGTTGAACGTGAATTCTGTTGGTGCCAACTTGCGCGCACTGGTTATTTTTTCGAAGTCGGTACCATTTACAAGGCCAAGTCCTTCTAGGGCTTGATTGATTCCATCTGAGTTGGCAGAAATACCGCCAAGCAATGAGAACAGGTTATTAGAAGTATTCGCAGTAGGAGAGCCTGCGGCTGCCGATGAAGTAATGGCCATGTTGTAGATCTTATCCGATTCTCCCATGTCCATGAAGCCGACTACGTTTCTCAGAGTCTGCGTGTCATTTTGACGATTGAGCAAGTACACCTCAACGCGGGTAACGTTAACACCCGAAGTTATTTGTGGCAAGGTGCCCATCCATTTTTCAAAGTTGTCTCTGAAAAATTGCCCCAGGAAGAAGTGTCTGTTCTCGTCATAACTTGATCCCTGTATCTCAAAAGGTCTTCCTTGCGCAGCTCCACCCGTTCCTCCCTGAATCTCTATTGATGATTGTTTTCCACGTTGCGTGGTGGCAATGGAGGTAACAAAAAGTTTTCCGAATTGCATTTGCGCCTTTACACCGAAAAGGTTCTGTGATCCGGTAATCAAACTATTGTTCAGTGGTAGACTTACGTTTCCGATTTCTAACTTCTTTAGTACATCCTCTTTAAAGCCTGTGTATTCTACTTTCATGTTATTTTGAAAGTCGAAAGAGTTGTTGTTGTCGAAGTTGGTTGTAATGGCCAGTTTTTCTCCAACCTTACCTACTACACTTAAATTGATTTGCTGATCAAATTCGAATCCCCCGTTTCGCTGCTGGCGAATGGGGATGGCAGGGTTCTCAATCTTTTGCCACGAGCCACCAAAGTCAAGTGTTACAAATCCTCGTGGAATCAACTCGACATAACTGCCTCCGAAAATTCGATCAAGAACCGGACTCACATATATTTTGGGAATAATATTTCGGCTGCTTACAGCGCTCTCACCGTCCAGCGCCCGACTTCGCGTTTGCCAATAGTCTTTTTTGATTTGTCGTGTTTGCTGTGCATTAAACTCATCAAAGCTCATCGATGATGCAGGACGAAAGTTAACGTCACCTATTTTTTCATAAATGGTGTAGTTCATCCCCGTATCAATTTCAACATCTACGTTGAAACTCTTAGGGTCACTCAGAAAGAGTGGAGACTTCGTGGTGTAGTTAGAGAAAGGATCACCGTATCTGTCACTGGGCCTGAATGAAGGACGATATGGATTGATTACCCGACTTTTGGTGGTATCAGTTTCAACAATGGTGGAGTCAGCCTGTTGACCAAAGGCATACGGAGCAGGCAAGCATGCAAACAGCAGCAAGCTCAGTAAGCTGATGAATTGGTTGGTTGGTTTGGTTAAGGTCAATCGTATTCTCAGGCGTTTTTCAATGCCAACTTCACGAGCTCTTCTAAACTAATTGTATTCCCTGATTTTTTCAGGACTGTATCGATGCTTTTTTCGGCTGCCGCTTTGCCGATTCCCAGCGTCATCAACGCTGTTAACGCCTCCTGGCGCATGGTATTGTGCTGTATACCCCCAAATCCGGTAGCGTCCGTGGCAGGCTCTTTTCGCAGCTTATCTTTCAGTTCCAGGATGATCCGCTGTGCGGTTTTTCCTCCTATTCCTTTCACTGCCTGAAGGGCACCCACATTTTCAGTGATGATTGCTTGCTGTAGTTCTCGCGGTGGCAAATAAGAAAGAATTACCATGGCTGTGCTTGGTCCTACACCGTTTACCCCGATCAGATTTTGAAACATGGATTTTTCTGCTGCGTTGCTAAATCCGTACAAAATATGAGCATCCTCGCGCACCTGCAGATAAGTGGACAATTGAATACTTTCTTTATCCTTGATTTCGGAGAAAGTGTTGAGTGAAATATTCACATGATAACCAATACCATTTACTTCAATGATGGTAAATGTTGGCTCCTTATGTACTAGCTTACCTTTTAAGAAAGCAATCATGTTCAAAAAAATATAACCTGCTAAACTAAAAAAAATAGGTGAACGCCCGTGTGGTTAAACACGCTCATTTCGTTCACGCAGGATCGCATCCACTACTGCAATCGCAGCCATGTTTACAATGTCTCTCACTGAGCTTCCCAGTTGCAATACATGCACCGGTTTATTCATTCCCAAAAGGATTGGCCCAATGGCCTCAGCACCTCCTAATTCAATAACCAGCTTATAAGCGATATTGGCAGAAGCCAGATTTGGAAATATTAATGTGTTGGTTCCTTTTTCAGCTAGTCTGCTGAATGGGTAAACCTCTTTTAGCAGCTCTGGATTCAAGGCGATATTCGCTTGGATGTCTCCATCAATTACCAAGTCAGGGAATTTGCGCTTGGCCAGTGCAACCGCGTCTCTCATTTTATCGGGAATTTCTCCTTTGCTGCTGCCGAAGTTAGAGTAAGAGAGCATAGCCATGTGCGGCTCAAGATCGAAAAACTTTACGCCTGTGCGAGTCAGTCCGATGATGTCCATGAGTTCTTCTGTGGTCGGATCAACGTTAACCGTACAGTCGGAAAAGAAGAATGTTCCCCTCTTGTTCATGATGATGTACATACCCGCAACACGTCTTACATGCGGAGCAGTTCCGATTACATGCAGGGCAGGTAAAATTGTTTTTGGATAATCTTTTGTCAATCCAGAAATCATTGCATCAGCATCACCATGCTCCACCATCATAGCTGCGAAATAGTTTCTATCCTTCAAAACTTTCTCACAATCGCTTAGCGTCATGCCTTTTCTCTGACGCTTCTGATATAGTTCTTTAGCATATTGTTGTACTTTCTCTTTCTCCTTACGGGGATAAATGATCGGGCAGTCGTTCAATTCGAGTTTATGCTCTTTTATCAAAGCTTGAATTTCCTCAACATCTCCCAGCAGGATTGGATGGGCAATGCCTTCGTCTTGAAGAATTTGTGCAGCTTTTAGAATCTTGTGGTGATTGGCTTCAGTAAATACCACGCGCTTGGGATTTTTCTTGGCGCGAGTAATAACGCGAGAGGTTAGCTTCTGATCGATTCCTATCCTCTTTAACAACTCTTCATTGTACTTGCCCCAATCCGTTATTTGATGAGTAGCCATTCCAGAGTCCATCGCAGCCTTTGCAACCGCTGGAGAAATGGAAGTGATCAATCTCGGGTCAAGAGGTTTAGGAATTAAATAATCTCTTCCGAATTCGATTTTAGAGTTTCCGTAAGCTCGTGTCACCATATCGGGCACTGATTCCTTGGCAAGGTCAGCCAATGCCTTTACAGCCGCGAGTTTCATTTCTTCGTTGATTTCAGTGGCGCGTACATCCAGTGCGCCTCTGAAAATATAAGGAAAACCTAAAACATTGTTGATTTGATTAGGATGATCCGAACGACCAGTACCCATAATAATGTCGGGCCTGGCTTTCATAGCAAGATCATAAGCGATCTCCGGATTAGGATTAGCCAACGCAAATACGATTGGATCTTTAGCCATCGTACGCAGATCATCTTGCGTTATAATATCAGCTACCGAAAGCCCGACAAATGCATCAGCTCCCTTCAATGCTTCCTGAAGTGTTGATATTCTTCTGCTCGTAGCAAATTCTGATTTTATTGGATCAAGGCCCTTTCTGTCTTTGGTGATCACTCCCTTGCTATCGCACATGATCAGGTTCTCTCTTTTCAAGCCAAGAGAAATGTACAGTCTCGAACAGGAGACTGCTGCGGCCCCAGCACCATTCACGACCAATACGACATCCTCGATCTTCTTGCCGATAAGTTCCAGTGCATTCAACAGCCCCGCACTGGATATGATGGCGGTGCCGTGTTGATCATCGTGCATTACGGGAATGTTCATTTTTTCCCGCAGCTGCTCCTCAATTTTAAAACACTCCGGAGACTTGATGTCTTCGAGATTGATACCACCGAAAGTTGGCTCAAGTGCTTTTACGATTTTGATAAATTCATCTGGATCTTCTTCCGCGATTTCAATGTCGAATACATCGATGCCGGCAAATTTTTTGAATAGCACGCCTTTCCCTTCCATTACAGGCTTTGAGGCTTCTGGGCCAATGTTTCCAAGTCCCAATACTGCGGTGCCGTTGGATATTACAGCGACCAGGTTTCCTTTGGCCGTGTATTTATAAACATCTTCCTTGTTGGCAGCAATCTCCTTACAGGGTTCGGCTACGCCAGGTGAATAGGCGAGTGCCAGGTCAAGTTGAGAGCTCAGTACTTTGGTGGGGACCACCTCAATTTTACCGGGCTGTCCCTGGGTGTGGTAATTGAGAGCGTCCTGCTTTCTTATCTTTATAGACATGTCAAATCGAATTTCGGAAAAGACCTGAAATTTACGATTTTAAGCAGAAAAGCCAGAAATAACCTTGAAATAAAGGGTTTGCCAAAAGCCGGTTATTGGGCGGCAGCAGGGGGTAATCCTTCGCTGGTTTGAAAGGTACTGAGAACTGTTTCTAACTCCCTCATAATTTCGCGCTGATCCTTGCTCGGGCTAAACGTGAACCCTTCAATGTAGTAGAACTTGCCCTTCGCCTCATCTACCATGGCATAACCCACAAAAGGGCCGCCCATTGAGAAATTGTTTGCCCGCCAAAGCCCCCGCATCTCCACAGCATAGTGACCATTGATAGACACCTCTTTTGTGGTAACAGGAATGAACGGAACGGTAGTCTCCGTTAGCAGGTATGAATTCAAAACCTCAGGGTCCTCGAACAAATACTTTTTGCAAACTCTGTCTCTGAAATCGATGAGATAGTCTTTTTTAAATTGGTCCTGAGATTGGTAGGCAGTGGACGTAACGAATATGTCCTTGTCGTCAGCCACATTAATTTGTCTTACCCAGAGAAAGTCTTCTTTGTTAATCACCAACTTATACCCAAAAGGTACCTTGATGTTACAGTTCATGTTTTTTATCATCCAGTCACTTACCCCCGTGATTTGCCCGGCTTTGAACAAGGACACGCTCAATCGCTCTTTTTCTTTTCTGTTGAAATGATCAATTAAGAAATGGCCTTTGCTTCTGATGTTAGCGATTAATTCTTTTTCTGTATTGCCATACAGGTACATTACTTCTTGTCCTTTCGCAAAGACATCAGAGGTGGTGAGTACATAAGCACTCGGATCTGTTTTTATTTTTTCCAGCGACTGAGCGGTGAAAAGATTCCTCAACATGTTAGCGCCAGATGTTCTTTTGTCCAGAGTAACAGCAAAAATCAGGTTTCGTCTTTGTTTCAGAACGAAGTTTAGTTTCCTTGGATCAATCCATCGCATCCTGAAAATCGGCTCTTCTCTTGGTAGCCCAATCATCTCCTGGCTGAATAGCGAGTCCACCACATCGCCAAGCGGACCTTTCCATTGTGTGGAATCCATCACCAGATACATGTCCCCCGATAGGCCCGAAGCAGGAGGGAGATTTTCCGTACCAGAGCTGCTGCAACTGTGAATGACAAAAAAAATAGCGCTTACCAGAATAGCTTTCGCAAAAAACTTCTTCAACCTCATAAGTTTTGTTCTCACTAGTAATACACGATTCATCGGTTCGTCACATTCACCCGAAAAACCGGAAGTTACAAGTTTTGAAAGGGATTGAAAGGCCAAATGGATGGCGCGGTATATAGCGATGATAGTCAAACAATAAGTTAGGCACGCGGATTATTGCTATTACCCTCACCCTCAATGGGTTATTTCAATACCTTAGTGCAAGACTTATATTTAATGTGAATTTTAAATTCGACCTAACCTAATACTATGTTACTGGCTAGAGGCTCCGCTCTTCTCGTTTTGCTCATTTGTTCATTTGGTGCGCTTGCCCAAACAGGAACGATTAAAGGTAAGATTGTAGACTCCCAAACAAGGGAGGCACTGCCTTTTGGAAACGTTTTCATTAACAATACAACGCTTGGAACAGCTGGCGATGTGGACGGAAATTTTGAGTTTAAAAATGTGCCGTATGGACAATCAGAATTGGTCTTCTCCTTCGTAGGTTACAAGCAGAGTGTTCGGAAGGTAGTTGTTGAACGAGAGGTAATTGACCTGGGAACGGTTTATCTCAATCAATTGGAACAGGAACTGGAAGAAGTGCAGGTGAAGGGTGAGCGTGACAAGGAGTGGGAAAAGACGCTGGTGGAATTCAAAAAAATATTTCTTGGCGATGATGATATGGCTGACGCCTGTCAGATTCTCAATCCTTGGGTTATCGATTTCAAAACTGACAATCAAGGATCGCTGATTGCGTCTGCAAACGCACCCATCGAGGTCAGCAACTCGGCTCTTGGTTATAAAGTCACTTTCTATCTCAACAACTTTTTGTCGAACCAGAAGGGATATATTATCCGTGGTCAGGTTCGATTTGAAGAAATGATCACCGGTGATGGTAATCAAGCCTTTTTATGGAAGGCCAACCGTCAGAATGCTTATCTCGGATCAAGCAGGCATTTATTCAAATCGATATTGGATGGAACTATCAGCGGCCAAGGATTCCACCTTTATACACAGAAACCCGGGGCTGAAAACACAATGGTGCGTTCTCCTTACTTCAATACTGAGTTGGGTCAAACTGTTGTTCACTACGATACCACAAACTTGATTTTGCCTCCGCCCAAGGAGTCGGGCCGGTACCTCATCTCATTAAAAGGCTTGGTAGAAGTACATTATCATGGCGATCGCGCCATCATTAGAACATACCGTGATGTGCCCTATCCCGTTAGCTGGCTCGAAGTGCACGGCAATTATGTTGCTGTAAGCCGTGAGGGCAATCCGTTCAACCCGTCTGATGTGATCATTTCAGGGGAAATGAACTCAGACCGTGTTGCACATATGCTTCCTCTCAATTACGAGCCTGCAGCGGTTGCGTTGAAGAGGAAAGAGCCAGACAAGAAGATTGTGAGCAGATTACAGGAGAAGGTGTACTTGCATACAGACAAGCCATATTACTATCCCGGAGAAGTCATTTGGTTGAAAGGGTATATGAACTATGCAGAGCCAACGCTGAAAGACTCTCTTAGCAAAGTATTGTATGTGGAGCTGATCAACCCGGAAAGAAAAATTACTTCGTCAAGGATGATTCCAATTCAACGAGGTATGTCTTTTGGGGATATCATTTTATCAGATTCTCTTCCTTCTGGGGAGTACTACTTGCGTGCGTATACGAATTGGATGCGAAATTTTGGTGACGAGAATTTCTTCTTAAAGCCCATCCCGATCTTGAAACTAACTGATAGGGTTAGCCCAACAGATGGTAAAGTTGCAGAGACCACAGACAAGATGTTAACTATTTCATCAGAGCGGGATGTGTATAATAAACGAGATAAAATAACACTTACCCTTGCTGTAAAAGACGATACCGGAAAACCCTCAGCCTCATCGTTGTCAGTGTCGGTTACGGATGTCAAACAGGTCGCTCCAGTTGTTGAGTCGGTAAGTGTTGTCAATGACTTTCCATACAAGGACTCCAAAGCCGATCTCACATTCAATTTTAATTATATAGTAGAAGACGGAATTGGGTTTAAGGGCAAGTTTTTAAATGATGCCGGCAAACCCGAACGTGCCTCTTTGACACTCATTGAATGGCAGTCACAGGATATGCTTCTAACGGAGTCCGACAAAGACGGCATTTTCCAATTGACTGGTTTGCAGTTTTATGATAGTGCTGAATTTTCTTTCCATGCCAAAGCTTCAAGAATATTGTCAGATAACCTTGGGTTCGATTACGGGAAAATCGATCCTAAAAATAAACCCTATGGCAGGGTGGAAGTGCAAGAGCGAGACATCCCAACGCTTTCGTTTAAGGGTCAGTCCTACTCTTTAGAGCTGGTAAATGCGGGGTCACCTCAACGATTGATTTCTGACTACAGTGATACACAGGCAACGATGTTGAAGGGCGTTGACATTAGGGATACTCGTCTTAATGACGCGGCCACGAAAACCCTGGGAGGCGCGGACTATGTACTCACATCAAAAGACTTCATCAACGCAAAGGCCACTAACAATTTATGGCTTGTGCTCCCGGGTAAGGTGCCAGGAATGATAACGACAGGGGAAGAGTTACGATTTGCTCGTTCTTCATGGCTTGCAAGGGCAGGCGTATCAGGTGAAGTTGTGTCAATCGAGCCGTTAATATTGATCAACAATATGCCAGCCAGCGGACGAGCAATTGACATTCTCCAACGCATTGATGTTTCTACTGTTGAGCGTATTGAGGTAAGTTCGAGTGTGAACGTGCTCTATGGGTCACAAGGAGGAAATGGAGTAATATCGATTTACACAAAGGAGGGAGTTACCAATGTTCCGGGGAATTCAAAGAGATCGAAACCACTTCAAGTGATATATATTCCAGGATACTCCACACCGAGCCAGTTTTATTCACCGAATTACGAAGAAACACCAAACTATCCGAAAACCGACTATCGCTCTACATTGTGCTGGAACCCTGAGGTCTACACAGAGTATGAGACAGGGCAGACAACCGTATCGTTCTTTGCCGCAGATCTGGAAACAACCTATCGAGTAGTAGTGGAGGGCGTAACTGAATTCAATGATCCTATAAGGGCTGAATACTTTGTAAAAGTTGAAGGCTCCAAGTGATCCCGTGCTTTAGGTTAGCATATTGATTTATCGGTCACCCTAATTTGGGTAATTCGTTATTAGAGGATAGTATTTGGCTTGTTCGTGCACTTTCCCTGTCACAATTCCTCTAATTTTGTCGTATCAGGAGTAAGAGGTCTGGATTTACAATAGCCTCCGAAAAATCCCATGAGGAATTATTCTAGATTTATATGAGCCTTTAAGTGGTTGTATTCGGACTTGTGTCCAGAAATACAGTCGCACATCACGGATGGATTTACGTCAACTGTTTCTCATACTCTTTTTTGCTACCGCGTGGACTTCGGTTCAGGCTCAAACGGCCGAGGTAAGCGGTAGGGTAATTGATGGCCAGTCAAGTGAAACGCTGCCCTTTGCAAATATTTTTATAAACAATACTACGATTGGTACAGCCGCCAATGAAAATGGAGACTTTACACTTAAGAACGTTCCATTTGGCGTTCATGAGCTGGTTGTCTCCTATGTTGGATACAGGTCGCTACAAGCCTCCATCTCAATAACTAGTGAAACAGTAAGTCTTGGATTTATCGAACTGACGCAGTCAGAGCAGGAGTTGGCAAATGTGGAGGTAACCGGCAAAAAGGATACCGGCTGGGAAAAGCAGTTGAAAAGATTCAAAAAAGTGTTTTTGGGTGAAGACAAACTTGCGGAACAGTGTGAGATATTGAACCCTTACGTCATTGACTTCTCAAAAGAAACAGGAGGGATTTTAACAGCCTCTGCAAGCGAGCCAATAGAGATCAGTAATCTTTCACTAGGGTACAAGTTGAGTTTTTATCTTACTCAGTTTCAGTCTGACAAGGATAGCTATTCGATTCGTGGGCAGGTACGATTCAGTGAGATATCTACCAAAGGAGGGGTGACTGCATTGCAATGGATGAATAATCGGGAAGATGCTTATGTTGGATCTCAACAACATCTTTTTCGGGCCATATTAGAAAGGCGATTGCAGAACGAAGGATTCTACTTATACACTGATAAAGAGGGTTACGAAAATAATACCTACCGTACAGCCAACTTCATTGTAGAGTTGGGGAACACGATCATGCCATATGATACAACCAACATCGTGTTCCCTGGGAAGGTGCCGAACACGTTCAAAATCCTGATGAGGGGAAGAGTAGAAGTGCACTGTAGGGCCGAGGCAGCAAAACAAAGAACCTACAACGACATTCCTTATCAGGTGAGTTGGATTGAGGTAGAAGGCGATACAGTTATTGTGAACAAAAATGGAAGTGTGCTGAATCCTCACGCGGTGGTGACATCAGGTGCGATGAACTCAAGCAGGGTGGCAGAGATGCTTCCTTTGGATTATAAGCCTGGTAAGGTGGTTCAAATCAAGCGTGAGCCGAAAGGAATCAGCGCAAGTAGATTGGAGGAAAAAATCTATGTTCATCTGGATAAGCCCTATTATTACCCTGGGGAGATGATGTGGTTTAAGGCATATCTCAACTATCGGTATCCGGAAAAGAGAGACTCGATGAGCAGGACGATGTACGTTGAGCTTATCAATCCCCAAAAACAAATAGTCAAATCGCAGATCGTAAGAGTAGACAATGGTTTTGCTCATTGCAATTGGGTGGTAACGGACACCCTGTCTTCGGGCACTTACTGGCTAAGAGCCTACACAAACCTTAATAGAAATTTTGAGAACGCTTTTTTTGTAAAGCCGATTCCAATTTTGGGTAAAACCGAGCAGGTAGTGGCGAGTGAAATATTCATAGAGCCTATTCATGACCACTCAGTGACGGTTAGACTCGATCAACGTTCTTATGGTACCAGAGACAGCATCGGACTGATCCTTACAGTACGTGATACCTTGGGCAAACCGTTGCTGAGCAATTTGTCAGTGTCAGTTACGGATGCAAGGCAGGTGCTACCTGTGAAGCCACCATTTACCATTCTTGACAAATACCCATTTAATACAGAGCCGGACAATCGTATTATTGACGAAGTTAAGTACCCAGTGGAGTACGGAATATCTTATGAAGGCCAATACTTCAATCGAAGAGGTAAGCCGGAAAAGGCGACACTGAGTATTCTGCAAGGCAACTACGACCACCTGAGTGTAATTGAAACCGATGAGAATGGATTGTTTGTAGAATCGGGGCTGCAATTTTATGATTCAACAGACTTTAGATTTCAAACGAAAAATACCAAGAAAAAATATGACGGGCGAGTTGAAATCACACCCCGTGAGATACCTGCCCTTGACTCCCAATTCCAACCGTTCAGTCTGAGGACCGTTAATACTGGTAAAAGTCAAAGACTAATTTCAGAGTATGAAGTACCACGTGGTGCAAGGCTGCTCAATGAAATATTGATTCAGGGTCAGAGGGTGGATATGGAAAAAATACGCCCATATGGCAAAGCGGATTTTGTGGTGAATGCAAACGACCTCGACATCTCAACAAATAACTTGTTGATCATCCTCCAGGGAAAAGTACCGGGGCTCGTAATAACGTATCAATCGGAAGAATTTGGGTCGTACCCAGTAGTAAGAATTGCTCGCGCCTCCGGTTTGACGATCAATGCGCAAACCGAGCCTATGGTGATGATCGACAATGTGCCAATGAGTGGACGAGCAGGTGAGATACTTCAATCAATAGACGCCTACACAGTAGAGTCAATTGAAGTAGTAACACGCGTTAGTCCGGCTTATGGATCAGCGGGTGTAAATGGCGTGATCTCTATTTATACCAAACGTGGACTCGGATCCAACTATAGACCGATTGATCGCAGCTTACAGACTGTCAAAATGAGAGGATATGCAAAACCTGACCTTTTCAGATATCCTAAATACTCCAATTTAGACAGTGAAAAAAATCAAATCGACTATCGATCTATCCTGTATTGGAATCCTTTCGTGGCTACGGATGAGACCGGAATAGCGAAAGTTTCATTTTATTCTGGCGATCTCGAAACCCGATACAGAGTAGTCGTTGAGGGCATCACCGAGAACAATCAACCCGTGCGAGGTGTGGGCTACATCACGATCGAAAACGATAAGCAATAGTCTAGCCGATGATTAGTTTCTGGCCTGGCTTAAGCGTATTCGACCTGAGGTTATTGAGCGTCTTTAGTTTTTCTATTGTCAATCCTTCAAACTTCCGTGAGATGTCCCACAGGGTATCGCCTGGTTGAACGGTGTAAATTTTTCCTCCCGGTGTCACTTGCACGGGATTTTGAGTTGGAGCTGATTTTGCAATTACTGATGACGAGGTGGGGTGATATGAAGGCAAAACCCAAATTTTCAAATTCTGCCCAATTCGAATCATGTTGCTGTTCAGGTTGTTCCAATTCTTAATATCACCTACTCGTACATGATATCGTTCAGCAATCTTGCCCAATACATCGCCAGACCTGACACGATGTGTAACCAACTCTCTTCCATATGTACTACCAAGTGTGTTCTTTGCCAATGCCTCTAGTTCTGCTTTACCAACTCTTGATGCTGAATCAAGTATCAAAAGACGATCAATAGCCAGTCTCTCCTTTGCTTCCAAGGGAATGCGAATAACGTAAGTTCTTCCTGTGGCAGGTATTGCTTTTCTAAGCACAGAAGGATTCAGTCGCACCATATCGTCCACGTTTGATCCGGTCAGACTTGCAAAAGTCTCAAAGTGGAGGAAGTGATTTATAGACAGCGTATCATAGGGAACCCAAGGGGCCTCTGGTGTTTCAAACAAGTTATAATTCTTCGCGTAGTTGAAGCTGTACATGATCGCTACAAACTGAGGAACGTACGCACGTGTTTCGCGTGGCAGATATCGGTAAATCTCCCAGAACTTCTTTTTGTATCCTGATCTTCGGATCGCCTTTCTTACATTACCAGGCCCTGAATTGTAAGCAGCCAGCGCCAACTCCCAATCACCAAACATCCTATAAAGTTCTCCAAGGTATTTACATGCGGCCTCTGTTGATTTCTCGGGATCCATTCTATCGTCAACATACCAATCATTGTGCAAACCAAAGTGTCGACCAGTAGATGACATAAATTGCCAAAGACCAACTGCCCGTGCGCGAGATACTGCCCGTGGGTTCAGCCCGGATTCTACTATAGATAAATATTTAAGCTCATCAGGCAATCCATATTTCTCAAGGTACTTTTCAAAAATCGGAAAGTAGAGGTCCTTGCGGGCAAGAACCATCCGTGTATAATCTCGATCTTTTATGGTGAAGTAGTCAATGAAAGCATGAACACGATCATTATAATTCAGAGGAATATTTTGCTCAATGCAACTCAACCTATCAGCAACCAACTCCGGACTTTCGCTGGTCGGAACATATTCAGGTTCAATTAAATCAGGTAGGTTTGCCTGAAGATCCAGCGAATCAATACCAAGTGCATCTTCCAACTCAGCGGCAAGAAGAGAATCTAGATTGATCTGCTCATCATCTTGCGCAAGCAACGGCTGGCGAAAAATTATGGCCAGCAAAAAGCTAATTGAAAATATCTTCACTGTTTTTGAAGTTTATGTGCTTGTTAACCTCTCAAGTTCATCAAAAGTTTCGAAAATTGAAAAAGGCTTGCTTCTTCAAAGTCATTTGCGACCACCTGGAGCCCAATGGGTAACCCATCGGGATCATTCCCTAAAGGCACTGACATGGCGGGAACACCGGCCACATTAGCATGTACTGAAAACAAGTCAGCCAGATACATCTCTACCGGGTCTTCACTATGTTCACCCAGTTTGAACGCAGTAGTTGGTGCAGTTGGCATAATCAAAAAGTCAAAAGAGTTAAATAATTTTTTTGTCTGCTCCTTGATCATCCTTCTCACTTTCTGTGCCTGATTGTAATAAGCGTCATAATAGCTAGCACTCAAAACGAAAGTGCCTAGTAAAATTCTTCGCTTCACTTCCTGCCCAAATCCTTCTGCCCTGGACTTTCTGTACAACGAGGCCAGGTCATGTGTATTGTCGCTGCGGTAGCCATACCGAACACCATCAAATCGTGACAGGTTGGAGCTAGCCTCTGCTGTTGCAAGAATGTAATAGGCAGGCAGCGCATATTCCATCAACGGAAAGTCAATTCCTTCTACTTCGTGTCCTGCTTGTGTCAAATCTGAGATCACGCTGGAAAGCGTTGTTTTGATGTCAGATTGGATCGCATCGGATTGAATTGATTCATTGAGATAGGCAATCCGGTATTTTTTATCGCCACTTGTTTGAGATAAGAGACTTGTATATTCAGGAACCTCTTTTGAGGACACTGTGCTATCGAACTCATCCTTTCCAGCAATTACTTCCAACACTAATGCTAGATCTTCCGTGCTTCGGCCAAAAATGCCGACACAATCAAATGAAGAACCGTAGGCAATCAATCCATATCTGGAAACTCTTGAATAAGTGGGTTTGAGTCCAAGTACTCCGCAGAAAGCAGCTGGCTGTCTTACTGAGCCTCCTGTATCGGAGCCAATTGAAACCTGACACATATCGGTGAGCACTGCTACTGCGGACGCTCCAGAAGATCCTCCCGGTACGCGAGTTTCATCAACGGCATTTAGTGTCGGGCCGAAGGCGGAATTCTCATTGGAAGATCCCATGGCAAATTCATCGCAGTTTTGACGACCAATGATAATAGCATCTTCATCAATTAATCGCTGGACAATAGTTGCATTGTATTGTGCAATGAAACCATCAAGAATTCGACTGCTGGCTTGAAGTGGATGATCTTTATAGGAAAAGACATCTTTGAGGCCTACCACCAGGCCTGCTAGTTTTCCTGCCTTTCCGTCTTTGATTTTTTGATCAACTTCCTCAGCTTTTTTGAGCGCATCTTTTTCATAAACACTCAAAAAAACATTGAGATGAGACTTGCTCTTGATTACAGAGAGGTGATGTCGAACCCTGTCTAAGCAGGAAGTTTTATTTTGATGGAGTAGAGATTGAAGGTCGCTGAAACGTGGATACGATCCACTACTTACTTCCTTCATCTATTTTGGCTTCCTTGCCCGCATCATCCACTTCTTTCTTCACGTCCTTTACCGCATCCTTAAATTCTCTGATGCCTTTTCCTAATCCTTTCGCGAAATCAGGAATTTTTTTGGCGCCAAAGAAAACTAAAACGAAAAGTCCGATGATAACCCACTCGCCCATTCCGGGCATTCCAAACAAAAGAATAGCGCTCATAAGCAATTAATTAAGGATGTAAAGATAGTCATTTATTGATGCAACGTAAAAAGACAGACTAGTCGTGAAATATTTTCCGTGAATAGCCAAAACTAGCTCCCAGAGGTAAAAAAACTAGTTTTTTAGCCACTGTTCGGGATCGACCGGTGTGGTGTTTTTTCTAATCTGAAAGCGCAACTCAGAGATGCCTTCCGCATTCGTCAAAACCTGACCAATTTCCTGGTTAGTGTTCACTTTCTGACCCTTGTTTACTGATACTTCTTTTAGTCCTGAGTAGACAGTGAAATAGTCACCATGACTAATGATAACGGAGTTTCCAATAGACGGAATAAATGCCACGGCTCTCACCTCGCCATCAAAGATGGCTTTTACTTTTTCATTCTGTTTTGTTTGAATGTTAATGCCATCATTTTGCAACACGATCCGTTTCAACACTGGATGATTTTGTCTTCCGAATTTTTGTGAGATAATTCCAGAAGCGGGCCACGGGAATTTTGCCTTGTTGCCCTCAAAGTTGGCAGAAAGTTTTACTGCAGCCTCCGCAGTTTTTGCAGAGTTGGCTGCGCGGGCTTCTCTTGCAGCTCGCTCCATCTCCTCCTTAATTATGTCGCTGATGAGTTTGTCAAGCTTGGCTACTGCCTTACGGGTATCTTCAATTTCGGATTTAAGTCGTTTTTCTTCCTTCTCTAATTTCTTCACCAGCGTGTTTTGCTTTTGTTTTAGACTGGTGAGTTGATTGTTTTGTTTGATTTGATCACCCAGCAAAGAATTCTTTTCCTTTTTGATCGCCTGAGTTTCAGTCACCTGGTCCGCTAATACTTTTTGTACTCTTTGGATTACCTCGGCCTGATCTTTTCTTGCTGCACTATATTGTTCCATGTACTTCAATCGCATCAGCATCTGGTCAAAAGATTCGGCAGAGAAAAGAAATAGAAGTTTGTCGACTTTGCCACTGGCCCGCTGTGCTGACTGTAGCATGGTCGCATATTCTTTTTTTAGTTGCTTTAAATCGTCCTCGAGTGATGTAATGATCTCCGACTTTTGATCAATGTCGGAGTCTAAAACATGAATCTCACTTTGAATGGATCGAATGAGTGACTCCTGCTGATTGATGCGTTGATTGAGCGCAATGAGTTCTCCTAGAGAGCTTTGTTTTTGTTGACCAGTCTCCTCAAGAATCTTCTCCGTTTCGCGAATCTTCCTCAGATTCTCGTCTTTCTCTTTTTGCAGTTGGGTTTTGGTCTTTTGGGCAAACGCTCCAAAAGAAAAGATTAACAGAGCGGCTATAAATAGTATCCGTCTACCTTCTGTCATATTTGCGTGGGATGTTGAACGGGAACCTTAGTTCCTTGTCGCCCACCTCGGCCTTGTTGTACTCAAAGGTAATCACGTTATTCAGGATACCTCCAGGTGTTTTATAGTAAAGATTAATGACCCCATTGTAAGGAAATATCCTATCCTCCACCGCTTGAAAATTGGTGTAACTAAGGGTGATGGAGTTTTTGGTGTCTTCTTCTGTCAATTCCACTCTCTCAATTTTTGAAATGGCAGCATTAATAAAATTCTTTACGAGTACCGAGCCTTTTCTTTGCTCAAGCAAATCATTATTTACCAAACGCTGCACTTTATCTTCCGGGCTTCGCTCCAAAATCAGGTTTCCCAGGAATGCAGCTTGAACTACATGATAATCGATTTCAAAATTGAATCGTTTTGATAGCTCAGCATAGTCAAAAACAAAATACTCTTTCTCTACCGTGCTCACGATGGTAATAGAGTCGTGGTTGATTAAGGCTTTACCGCCCTGAACTCCAATAACAGAAAATGTCATCCAGATCACGCTGTCCTTTCTTACACGTATGTTGGCTTTTACTTCACGCTCTTTTTTGCCGTCATTGTAGTTCAATCGCGCTTTGCCGTGAAAGTATTCGAAGTCAATCTCCTGAATGGAAAGAGTTTTGGAGAGTTCGCCATCAATGGTGGGAACTACTTTTTTACTGCACGCCTGAAATACTAGCGGAACAATCAGTAAGAGGCCAAGGGCTCTACGTTGCATTGAGGTCTAGGATTGCTAAAAAATATTGCTAGTCTATTAAAAATTGGGCTAAAATAATCAATACAATCTTCTGTTGGCTATCTTTTTGTCTATTAGTTCATTAGTGGTATCAAGCGATTTGGCTCTTTCCCACTGTTTCACCGCTTCTTCAATATTTCCCAGCTTAAAAAGGATATCACCGTAATGCTCAAAAAAAGTTGGATTGGTTGGCCCGGTCTGGATTATTTTTTCCATCACCTTTTTGGCATCCTTAAATTTTCCTTTGGTAAATAGCACCCATGCGTAGGTGTCCAGATAACTATTGTTGTCAGGATTATTTTTCACGGCAAGCGCGGACATCTTTTCCGCCTTGTCCAGATTTTCATTCCGTAGTGCCAAATAGTAGCTGTAGTTGTTTAGGATGAGATTGTTGTTGGGATTAAAAGACAGTGCTGCTTCATACGCCTCATCAGATTTTTTGTAATCTTTCATGCCGTTGTAGGCATCTCCCAAAAGTGCATTGATCTCACTCACCAATCCGTCATTGGCACTTGATAGTCTTTTTGCCTGCTCAAGTGAATATACCGCTTCGCGATAGTTTTGCTTCCTTGAATGAGCGTAGCCATTGTAGTAGTAAAGCATGGCTTGATTCGGGAACAACTCCATGCCTTCTTCACTGTGTATGATGATGCTGTCCATCTCATTATCAACTGACTCGAGGTAAAGAAGATTCTGCCAGGCATCAAAGCTGGTTGACCCCTTTTGAATGGCGGCAAGGTACTCTTGTTTCGCTTCGCTGTTTTCACCAATCCCGAGATACAAATCACCACCTACAATGTGAACATTCGGCTCGTCAGGATAGGATGACTTTAACAGATCGAATAATTCAAAAGTGAATTTTGTCAATTCCAAATCCGCTTGGCCTTGACTTTGTAGTTGATTAAGTGTGGCCGCATAAGTACCCACCACAATGATTTTGCTGCTTACATCAACGGATGGATCGTGAAATACCTCCTGTAAGTAGGTGCGTGCCTTCGCTTCCTGGTTGTTGTCACGATAGAAACCCGCAAGTAACATTTTTGCGCTTCCGCCCTCGGGGTGTTCCTTGATGTATTGCTCGAGAATTTCGATGGCTTTTGCTAGTTGATTATTTCGAGCAAGCGTCTCAGCGAAATTCATCGCGTAACTCTCCTCATCGGGAAACGCTTCCAGGAGTTTCTGCCCTTCTTCAATTGCTTCTTTTACCTTTCCCTGCTGAAAAAATATCCTCTGCTTATTGAGCGTAGAGATCTCATTAACACCCATCAGTGACTCAGCTCTGTTGTAAGCTTTGACGGCTTCGTCAAGTTTATTATCGTACTGGTAGGTAGCTGCTAACTGATAAAGATATTCGTCTGTTCCACTCACTTCTTTCATCATCGTCTCCAGCAGTTGTGCTGCCTTAGAGAAGTTGGACAGGTTGGAATAGATGTTTGATGCGAGGAGGTAGAAGTATTTGTTCTTACGATCCAGTCTCAAAGCATTCTCAATGCTTATTGATGCTTTAATCAGATCATCTTCTTTAGTGCTTTTGGACAGTATCTCCGCGATTTTGAAATGCACGGTTGCACTTCTGGGATCCAGCTCAGCAACTTTTTGAAAGTATAGTAGTGCCTTTGTGTAGTCCTCCAGGATGTAATATTTTTCACCCTCAACAAAGTAGAACTCTGCTTCTCTCAGTCTTGCTTCACTGAGCTCAGCAATGTCACCTTTCTTTCGCTTGTCCCTCTGAGCCAAAGAGGGCGTTGCGTTCTGCCAAAACAGAACAGTCAATATGATAGTGGCTAAAAAAAATCGCTTGGTCACCTGCGTCAGGTTGTTAGATCGTACTATAGTCTCCGAGGCTGAGGTCTTCCGGATTTCCTTCAAAATTAACGAAATTCCCCAACATGCTATTGCTTAGCACGGCATTAGACACCTCACTGTTTTTACCGATGATAGAATTTGAAATTCTCGCATCACGTATTGTGGTGTATTCGCCAATTGATACGTGAGGCCCCACCACTGCATTCTCAATTTTACAACCGGAGGCAATGGAACAAGGGCCGATAATGTGGCTATTGGTTAATTTCACATCCGAAGAGATCAGCTGATTACCTTTAATAAACTCCAGGTACCGTTTGTTGGTGTCGATCATCGCCTGCTTATTACCACAATCTAGCCACTCGTCAACCTGGCCTGGCGTAAACCGCGCACCAGATGTTGTCATTCTGGCTAATGCTGTGGTCAATTGATACTCACCTTTTTCTTTGATGTCGTGATCGAGAAGGTGTTGCATCTCTGCTCTCAACTTTGCTCCATCTCTGATATAGTAGATACCAATAATTGCAAGATCGGAGACGAATGTGGAGGGTTTCTCCACCAGTTCTATGATTTCATTTTTCTGGTTCAGTCTCACCACACCGAACTGTGCTGGGTTATCAACTTTTTGCACCCAGATCACTCCATCGCTGGAAGTATCAAGTTTAAATTCAGTTCTAAATAATGTATCGGCAAAAGCGATGATCACCTTTCCTTCGATAATTTCTTTCGCGAAAAGCAAAGCATGTGAGATTCCAAGCGCTTCCTTCTGGTAATATACCTTTCCCTGGGCGCCAACTTGTTTCGCTACCGCCAGCAAGTCTTGTTCAACATCTGCGCCAAAAGAAGGATGAATGATGAAACCAATGAAATCAATTTTCTCAGGACAAACCTTTGCGATGTCTTCTACCAATCGGTGGACAATTGGTTTTCCTGCAATGGGAAGTAATGGTTTTGGAGTTGTTAACGTATGTGGCCTCAGCCGTTTGCCCAACCCGGCCATGGGGATAATGATGTTCATTGTATTGTGTTGTTCTGAGCTGTTGATAGTTTCTTGCGCTCAATGAAAAATGCTGTTGCACAAAATACCAACATAAGCAGTGCATGAAAACCAGTGGCCGCCAACTGGGACCCGAATTGAAATTGTGATGAAACCCAAATCAACCCGACAGCAAAAAGAATGTATGACACAGCGGGTACGATGGCGTAAGGAATTGGATAATGTCGTTGACCTGTTACATAGCAGGCGATGGCCATTGACAAGTAACAGGCCAACGAAGCCCAACTGCTGCCCACGTAACCTGATATGGGTATCAAAATAAAATTAAGAACGATGGTAAGAATGGCGCCACCTATCGTTATGAAAGTGCCATAGTAAGTCTTATCGGTTAGCTTGAACCAAACAGAGAAGTTGTAGTAGACGCCAAGGAAAAGATATCCTGCGAGGAGAATGGGAACCGTAACCAGTCCCTGGTAGTAGTCTTTACCACCCAGAAATTTTAAAATATCAATGTTGATAGTGACGGCCAGCAAGATGAAGCTGGTAACGATGACAAAAAAGTGATTCACCCTGGCAAAAAGTTGAGGTGAGTTTTTATCTGACGCGTTCGAAAAAAAGAAAGGCTCCGCAGCAAAACGAAATGCCTGAATCGCCAAATTCATAATCACCGCATATTTATAAGCTGCTGAAAATAACCCGATGGCATACATTGAATTCTTTTCTCCATAAAACCCTTCTGGCAGCCACCACTCCATGGTCCAGCGGCTAAACATCTCATTGGTCATGCCTGCCAACCCAGTCAACATAACGGGGTAGGCGTACCTCAGCATATGCGAGAGTACTTCTTTATCGAGCTTCGGCTTCCAATTGATCAATAACTTTGAGAAGAAAAGAAGGTAAAAAGCGTTGGCCACCAGATTGGCTAAAAACACGAATTCAATTCCATACCGGGATTCACTTCCAGCGGCATCAACCAATCTTTTGATATCGAAAGTCACCTCGCCCTGGACGAGCCAATCGGCAATCACAAAAAAGTAAAGATTCAGTCCCACCAGAATCAGCACGTTCACAATTCGTGCGAACGCAAAACGAAGGGGTTTCTTTTCCAACCGTAGACGGGCAAACGGAAGCGCAACCACTCCATCAATGAACATTATGATCGCGAGCCAGATGATATAGTGTTCTTTTCCGGGAATTGAAAGAGAAGTGGCAATAGGTGCGGCAAAAAGTATAAACAGCCCTGACAGTATGAGGCTGAGTGACGTCACTACCGTCTGCGCGATGTTAAATATTCTTTTGGGGTCACTGCCCTCTCGCGTAGCGAATCGAAAGTAGGCAGTCTCCATCCCAAATGTGTAAACGATGTTAAGGAATGCTACGAACACATACAGGTAGCTGACCACTCCATAGTCTTCTGGGTTAAAAACCCTTGTGTGCAAGGGGAACAGGAGGAAATTCAGGAACCTTGGGATTATGCTTCCCAGTCCGTATAGGGCAGTTTCACCTGCCAGCTTTGATAGCTTGGTCAAAATCCGGTGAATTTGTTCATCCGTAAAAATGACAAAATAAGAGGTTTCGAGAGCTGTTTTGTTAATCCTATTTCGGGTGGGCGCTGGAATTTATTTTGGAAGAGTGAGTCTCTCAAAAAATGCGAATGAACATTTCAATTTGGTAAAGGCTGTTCTCATTGTGGGAATATTAAGTTTTACGAATCTCTTGTAAATCGCTCTTTTTTGGTGTTTAATTGCGGTTTTTATGTGTTCCAACTAATAATTAAGCTGGGCATATCGTTTGTTGTTGTAAGGGAAAGAATTCAATTTTTTAAATAGACAATGCACTCACACTCTTTCGGCCCTTTGTTGTTGGCCGTCCTCTTCACTTCCTGCATTTCGACCGCTTATTCTCAAAACTACACCTCAGCCGCAAATGGTTCGTGGACAACGGGGAGCAATTGGGTCGGTGGGTCTTCACCGTCATTGACGAGCCAGAGTTGGGGTACCATTAATGTCAACCATAATCTGGTAATTACCGGTAACTACAACCTCCCTGGTGGATCAATAAATATCGCAGCAGGCAAGTCGCTGGATATCATCGGTAGTCTGACAACAGGATTGGGTGGTGGTGGTAACACTATCAATGTTTCTGGGACGCTTAACATTAGCGGAAACGTAAACCTACACGCTACGCTCAATATACTTCCTGGTGGCAAGGTTGTAGTCGATGGTAGTGTAAAAGTGGTAAGCTCTACCTATTTAAATGTTGGAACCAATGCAAGTCCTCCGCCATATGCAGATCTTGTTATTAAGCAAAATCTGAATTCAGAAACCAGCGGAGATGTTTTAGTCGAAAAGAATGGGAGGGTCGCTATTTATGGAAACTTAATTAATAGCGGGTCAACAGGTGGAACTCTCTTCACCGTTCAAAACGGAGGTCAGGTATACATACATGGGAATATCAACCTTACGGGAAACGGTGGCGATCAAATCGTGAACAACAACTCTTCCTCGCCCTATGGACTTTATGTCAACGGAACGATTACGAATTCAGGTGGAGGAAGTACGACAACTGCTAATAAGGGCAATCAAAGCACAATGCAATCAACCAATCCCGATTTCTTCAATTGGGTTGCGTCTCAATCGGGCAGTCCTCTACCTGTAGAACTTCTGTTTTTTGTTGCTAATTCAATTTCAGGTTCTGTTGAGTTAGAATGGGCCACCTCATCTGAATTGAATTTCGATTATTTCTCAATCCAGAGATCAACCAATGGAAAGGACTTTGAAGAGATTGGCCAGGCACATGGACATGGAACCACAGAGGAGAGACACGACTATTCTTTTGTGGACGAGTCTGTTTTAGTTCAGAAACTCTACTACCGATTGAAAACTGTTGACTTTGACGGGTACACCGAGTATTCCAACATTGCAATTATTGATTTCAGCGGGGCCAAAACCGCTGTTGTTTACCCGAATCCGGTCGAGGACGGAAGACTATTTGCCAAATTCAATTTTGATCTGACCGATAAGACTTATGTCGAAATCACAGACATGGTTGGATCAACAAAGCTTAGCCTTGTGCTGCCAAATTCGGGAACGGATTTACTTATCCCAATCAGCATTGAGCCCGGAACTTATATCTTATTGTTGAAGACGGGCGACTTCAAATCCATTCAAAGGATCGTAGTGAAGTGAGTCAAACCTGATTCCCCAGGTTTTTAAGTATATCTTCTGTCATCTCCGCCAGGCCAAACTGATGTTGCCATCCCCAGTCATTTCGCGCAGCTGAGTCATCAATTGACTTGGGCCATGAATCGGCAATGGTTTGGCGAAAGTCAGGCTTATAGGTGATGGTGAAATCCGGAATATGCTTTTTGATAGTGGAAGCAATTTGAGCAGGGCAGAAGCTCATTGATGAAATATTGTAACTGGATCTAACCTTCACTTTTTCTGCAGGAGCTTCCATCAAGTCTAAAGTGGCTTTCACTGCGTCATTCATGTACATCATCGGCAGGTAGGTATCTGCAGATAGAAAGCATTCGTAAGTCTTGTTGGCAATTGCTTTGAAGTAAATATCTACAGCATAATCGGTTGTCCCTCCCCCGGGCTGTGTCTTGTAGCCAATGAGGCCAGGGTATCTTAAACTCCTCACATCTACGCCATATCTTCTGAAAAAATATTCACACCATCGTTCACCAGCGAGTTTGGTAATACCATATACCGTGGTTGGATCCATGATGGTGTCCTGTGGTGTACTGTCTTTTGGGGTTGTGGGGCCAAACGCTGCGATCGAGCTCGGCCAGTATACCTTGTCTAACTTTAGTTCATGAGCTGCTTCCAATACATAAAGTAGGCTTTCCATATTCAACTTCCACGCCCATCTCGGATCTTGCTCACCCGTTGCCGATAAAAGTGCTGCAAGGTGATACACTTGAGTGATGTCATTCGACTTGAGAAGCTCATACAGTTTGTCTTTCTGCATCACATCCAACTTTTCGTATCTTCCCTCTTTTAGAATTCCTTGCGGATCCTTTATGTCACTGGAAATAACGTTATCGATCCCGTAAATCGACCAGAGCCCCTGCGTGAGTTCTGAACCCAATTGCCCTCCGGCTCCTATTAGCAATACTTTCGTCTTCTTCATCTTTCAGGGCAATAATTAAAACCGGGTTTTGAATGGCTGTCACCTAAATCAAACCTAAGGCGATCATTGGGGCCAAATTAGTAGAAATTATATACCTCGCAAATAACAAACCTTTGAGTGGAGGCGGTGATTTAATACGTTGCAGTTTGTAGTTTTGACCATCGTAAAAATCTATCAGCCATGTATAAAACACTTCAGCCTGTATTGCAAAAAGAACTAAAGTCAATTGAGGAAGCGGGATTGTTCAAAAAAGAAAGGATAATCACAACTCCCCAGGGTGCTGACATCAAAACGAGTGATGGAAGGGAAGTAATTAATTTCTGTGCAAATAATTACCTCGGGTTGTCATCTCACCCGAGAGTGATTGCAGCTGCAAAAAAAGCAATTGATACCCATGGCTATGGAATGTCTTCTGTGAGGTTTATTTGTGGTACTCAGGATATTCACAAAGAACTTGAAAAAAAGATATCAGACTTCCTGGGCATGGAAGACACCATTCTTTATGCTGCGGCATTCGATGCAAATGGCGGAGTGTTTGAACCGTTGTTTGGTGCGGAGGATGCAATCATTTCTGATGAACTGAACCACGCTTCAATCATTGATGGTGTGCGGTTGTGCAAAGCAATGCGCTATCGCTACAAGCACAACAACATGGACGACCTTGAGCAACAGTTGAAGGATGCCAAAGCTGCGGGTGCCAAACAAATTATTATTGTAACGGATGGGGCATTTTCGATGGATGGTACGATTGCTCAGTTGGATAAAATTTGTGACCTGGCTGACAAGTATCAAGCTCTGGTAATGACAGATGAATGTCACTCTTCAGGGTTCATTGGAAAAACCGGGCGAGGCGTGCCGGAGTATCGTGGTGTGATGGACAGAGTTGATATTATTACGGGCACGCTTGGCAAGGCACTTGGAGGAGCTTCCGGTGGGTTCACTTCGGGTAAGAAGGAAATTATTGAATTACTAAGACAGCGTTCAAGACCTTATCTGTTTTCAAATACTTTGGCTCCGTCCATTGTGGGAGGCTCAATAGAGGTTTTCAATATGCTAACAGAGACAACTTCGCTGCGTGATAAACTTGAAAAGAATACCCAATACTTCCGCAAAAAAATGACGGAGGCTGGATTTGACATCAAGCCAGGAGAACATCCGATCGTTCCGATCATGCTGTACGAAGCGCCACTTGCTCAGAAGTTTGCAGAAAGACTTCTTGAAAAAGGAATTTACGTAATTGGCTTCTTTTACCCGGTTGTTGCAAAAGGGTTGGCCCGCATTCGTGTGCAAATATCTGCGGGGCATGATCAGCACCACCTGGATAAGGCCATAAGCGCATTCACCGCGGTGGGCAAAGAGCTAGGTGTCCTTAAGTAGCTATTGCTTCTTTATTACGATGGGAAAATCCTGCCCTCTCGAAAAGGTGTATGGGTATTGTGGTTTGCCTTTCAGTTTTCTGGTCAACTCAGGAACTTGATCGTCAAGATAAGATTTTAGCTCATAGATGGTAACCTTACCGTCTTTCGGTGCTCCATCCGCTTCCCCTTGCAGAGCTGTAATCAGCGTGTAAGTGAAAAGTCCGTGGCCTAACTCAGCAAACTCAGTTGCAAACTGTTCGCTGCCAGCACTTGCCATTACGTGAATACCCGCGCTACGTGATAATTGGGCAATTGCTTTTTCCTCAGCCGCACCTCGGGTCGCTAACAATTCAACAGATCCGCCTGATTGACACGCATCCATTACAATAAGTTGCTTTAGCGCTTTGATGTTCCTCAACTTGTCCTGAAGGGTAGTTGCATCAATAGCTTCTTTTTTTAGTGAGCTTTGATCGTATAGTCGCAAGCTTTCGGTGGGAATAAAATAGAATTGATTGTCAACCATGCTGCCGTGGCCTGCATAATAGAATATAAAAACGTCTTCCTGATGTACTTTCTGTGTCAGGTCATCCAGCAGTTGCAAAATATTTGCCTTGGAGGCTTTCTCATCATAAAGTGTAAAGAGCTTGATGTCTTTAAATAGTGCCTCACTATTATTGTCTATAAGGCCCGTGAAAGACTCTGCATCTGGACGAGCATAGTTGAGTGTCATCTTTGGATTCTTATACTCGTTGATGCCAACGGCTACAATGTAACACGTGCTACTCTTCGATGAGCTTTCAGAAAATAGTTCGGCAGTTCCAGGTTCGGACTCAACCCGGTCTTTATTCATGGCTGTGGCAGAAAATGTGTTTGTTCCACCGGTTAAGTTTACTGTCTGTTTAAAGTTTTCTGTTCCACTTTTCCCAGATGTTCCTTTTTCCAGAGAAATGTTTTTTCCGTTGTGGAATAACTTAACCTCGCCAATTCCACCTCCATTGTCTGTGACTCGAATGAAAATTTCAGCTACTGTTGGTGAGTTACCAGGAAGTGCCGCGACCTTAACTGTAGGTGGCGGACTGTTTTGAAGTTTGCTTCTTATTCCCTTCAGTTCGTTAATGTCACCTCTACTTTGGAAAATTTTTGGAAGTAGGTCAGGTCTGTAAAATTCGTTGAAAAACTGATCAACGGAATACGTTTTGATTCCATTTACGAAGTGTATGTATTTTCGGGCTTCATCAGTTCCGTTAAAATAGCCATCAGGGTTTTTTATCATCCACTCGTTGCTCCCAAAGTGTATGTGTTCAAAAAATTCTTTGCCAGTATTTAAATCCCAAAACTTTGTAACGCCATCAAGGCTATGACTGATCAGCATTTTATTGTCTTTGCCCAAAAGCAATGAAGTGATTTCTGCATTGTGTCCTTCAAATTTCTTTACCTCTTCTCCTGTCGCACTGTTCCAAACTCTGATGACACGGTCGGCACCCGCAGAATAAATAGACTGCCCGTCAGCGCTAAAAATAGCGGTGTGAACAGGTCCTCTGTGACCTTTGAACTTTGCTGTCATAAGTCCAGTTGCGATATCCCAAATTCTGACGGAACCATCCCAACTTGTGCTCATCAATAGTTTACCATCCGGGCTTAGTGCCAGCGAAGAGATTACATCACTGTGACCGATGAAATCACGGGCTGGTTTGTGCGTGTCCAATTCGATCAATTGCAATGAAAAGTCAAGTTTGGCGAGAAAAACATAGAGCCCGTTGGGGTGGTACTTGAAATTGTAGGCCGAGTTATTCTGAAGATTTATGTAGTTAATTCTTTCCCCGGTCGCTAGGTCATGGACTTTGAAAGAAGCGTCCCACGATGATGACGCAACTTGCTTTTCATCTTTACTAAACTGTACCGCGAAAACTGGCTCGCGATAAGACTTGATTACTTTGATTGTATCTCCCGTTGCCACATCCCAAAGTATGATATGCCCATCACCACCTCCCGTCACCATTCGCTTTCCATCTTTTGAAAGATCATAACACAATGTTGCCTTTTCGTGACCGTTGTATTCCATTGTTGTTTTTCCTGAAGCAATGTCCCAGCGTTTTACTTTAGTGCCGAATTTTCCTTTGATTAATTCTTTGCCATCGTGCGAGAGGATTAAATCATTCTTAAATCGAATATATTTAGCGATGTATTGTTCCCAATAGAAATTCGGATCATACGTGATCCCGCCTTTGTCTCTTTGATTGAGCAACCCGGTTAGTGTTTGTTGAATTTTCTCAGTTGAAGGACTCCACTCGTATACTTCGTTGTTGTTGCAAGCCAGCAGTATGGTCTTTCCATTTTTTGAAAACGTACCTTCATTAATTTCAGCGTCTTCAATGGGTTTGGTTTTTGATAGTTCTTCTCCAGTGCGCGTTTCCCACAGTATTATATTTTCCTTGGTGATTATCATCACCTGCTGGTCATTCGGTGAGAAGCCGGTGCTCACAATATCCTCCATCTCTTCTCCGAAAGTTCTGATCAACTCGCCATTTCTTAGGTCATAGAGCTTAAGAACTGTTTTATTTGAAGCCACAAGTAGCTTTTGATTGTCGGAGGAGAAATCAACCCACGTAGCGCATCCTCCACACCATCCTTCTTTTTGATTGAAAGTATATTTTAGCTCCCAGGTTTTTGCGTCATAAACGTTGGCCGTCCTATTATCTTCACCGATAGCAAACCATTTTCCATCGCTTGAGAAATTAAAATTGATGCCATAACCAAGTCCCTGATCGGCATTGACTTTAATCGTTTTGATGACAGTCTTCGATTGTAAGTCCCATACCTCAGCTTCATTGGGATAGCCACCCACGACAAAAAGCTTGTCATCAGGACTGAATTTGGCGGCTGTAAGAATTTTGAACGCTTTTGGGGTGGTGAAAATTTCCTTTCCGGTGGCTACTTCCCAAATCTTCGCAGTTTGGTCGCCACTGCTGGTGATCATAAGCTTGCCGTCCGATGTAAAGTCGATGCAATTGATGCTGCCTTCATGACCAAGAAAACTTCTTACTTCGCGACCGGTCGAAAGTTCCCAGAGTTTTGCAGACTTGTCTCTGCTACCAGTAGCTACAAGATTACTATCAGGACTGTTAGCCACAGTGAGCACAGTGAGTTCGTGGCCTTTTTGAATTACGGTTTCGATCGACTGGGCTTTTGACACGATCAAAGCGGCCATCGTACACAACATTATAAGCAGTCCTGATTTCATACGGTCTTTTTTAGACTTTTAAGAAATTGATAAACACTCTTTGGTTTTTGAGTTCCAACAACTATTCGACCGTTGTTTTTGGTTTCGAGTACCATGGCATCGTCCCCTTTGATAACATAACCAGTTTTCGTCTTGTAACCAAAGAGGATACCTGGACCAGTCGCGTATCCGAACTCTTGAGTGGGAATAATTTTTCGAACTTCAATGTGATTCACCTCGCTCCAACTGAATTTCTTTTTTAGAAGCCATGGTTTTGAAAAGACTGTTACTCCATGGCTATTGATCACAGTATCCATCGATACAAATACTAGCGCCAGCAAAACGAGATTAACTGTCAGGGTCAGAATGTAAAGTGTATGAGCATTTGCATTTGGAGAATTTAGAATAGACCAGATCAAAAAAAGTGTGCTGGCTACCAGCACAGATGCAATACTGAATCGCAGCCACTTATTCGCGATAAGAAATTGCTTCTCGAGAAACATTGATGTTAATTTCTAAGCCTCCTGTTGTTCGCTTGGCTGACTTTCCGGCTCGATCTTTATCGCAGACCAATCTTTTGGTTCCTCATCGTGAAGGTATTCCAGTATCTTCTGCTCCACCTGTTTCAACTTAAGCCCTTTGATATAAGCCCCATTTCTGGCGAGTATCAATCGACCTGTTTCCTCAGATATTGCCATGATCAATGTGTCAGTGCTTTCCGACATCCCAATAGCTGACCGATGTCTTAAACCAAAGTGAGGAGGAAGGTGATCATTTTCGCTGACAGGAAGCACACACCGTGCTGCCTTAATCTTTCCCTTGTGAATAATTACTGCACCATCATGTAGTGGGCTGTTCTTATTAAAAATGGAAAGCAACAAACGTCTGGACACTACTGAGTTCAAAGGGTCGCCTGTTTCCACATAAAACTTCAGCTCTGAGTCGCGAGAGAAAACTACAAGTGCGCCTGTTCGAGTAGCCTTCAATGTTTTTGCAGCTTCAATTACTTCCTGAATATCGAAATCGTCTTCATGTTGTGTACGCCAATTAGTAAATGACTTAATTAGCGTGTCGCGATTGACTTCTGTACTTCGTCCAATCACCAGAAGAAATTTTCGAATTTCCTGTTGGAATAGAATGATAGTGGCTAACACACCGACACCCATGAACTGACCAAGAATAGTTGTCAAAAGTTCCATCTGCGCAGCGCGCACAATTAGGTAAACCAGGTAGAGTGCAAGAATGCCAAGGAAAATGTTGACCGCGATACTTCCGCGAATTAGTTTGTAAACCTGATATAGCAATACCGCAACAAGACCGATGTCGATGAAGTCCACCCAGGTGACTTCGAGAAAACCGATTTTAAGCGCTAAAATCACCTTACAAAGTTAGTCAATTTAATGGCCTCTGCCGCTTCTTTAACGTCATGAATACGTAGTATGTCGGCTCCTTTTAGTAACGCAATGGTATTTAAAACTGTTGTACCGTTGAGTGCGTTTTCTGGAGTGATTTCGAGAGTTCGCCAGATCATCGATTTTCTCGACAGACCAATAAGCATCGGCTTTTCCAAAAGACGCAGATGGCCAAGATTGCGAAGAAGTTCAAAATTTTGAGTCGGCCCTTTTGCAAAGCCAAAGCCGGGGTCAATCACAACATCCGTCACCTTAAGTGATTTCAGTTGATCGAGCTTTTTGATGAAGTATTCCGTTACTTCTTTTGTTAAATTCTCATACTGATTTAAAGTTCTCATGGTTTGCGGTGTGCCTCGCATGTGCATCATTACATAGGGGATCTTCGCACGTGCGACCAGTGGAAACATTTCCTCGTCCAGTTCGCCAGCCGAAATATCATTAATCATGGCTGCCCCTGATTCTAAAGCCTGGCGCGCAACTTCGCTTCGAAAAGTATCTATTGAAATGACGACTTCGGGAAACTTCTGGGCGATAGACTTTACAACCGGAATAGCTCTCTTTAATTCTTCCTCGACCGGAATATCTGCGGCATCAGGCCGTGAAGAGTATCCACCTACGTCTATAAAATGGGCTCCCTCGCCAATCATTTTTTCAACACGATGAAGAATAGCGCTCTCGGTTGTGTTTTTTCCTCCATCATAAAAGCTGTCAGGGGTAACGTTGAGGATGCCCATCAGTTTGGGTGTATCAAACGTTATCAACCGTCCGTTTATCTTGAGTGTTTTGTTAGATGATTTTACTTTATTTTGCACAGCCATATGATTGAACAAACCGCCACCGAATATAAACAGGTTATATCCTCGTGCAAAACACTGTTTGCTAAGAAGACTCAAGACTATGGTACAGCCTGGCGTGTGTTAAGACTCTCTTCCATTACCGATCAAATTTTTATAAAGGCTCAACGAATAAGGAGTATTCAGGAAAAGGGATCACAGAAGGTGGAGGATAATATCACTGATGAGTTTGTGGGGATTATCAACTACTGTATCATCGCGATGATTCAGATGCAGCTAGACAACGAGACAAAGCTTGAAATGAAGTTTGATGAACTGGAGCCGTTATATGACAAGGCGGTTGACGACACTTTTGAGTTGTTGCAAAACAAGAACCACGACTATGGAGAAGCGTGGAGAGATATGCGAGTAAGTTCCATTACTGACATAATATTGATGAAACTATTGCGTGTGAAGCAAATTGAAGACAACGCAGGAAAGACTCTTGTGAGTGAAGGTGTTAGAGCAAATTATCAAGACATGATCAACTATTCAGTTTTTGCATTGATTAAATTGAAGGGAAACGCTAATGGGTAACGTGAGAAAATATATCGATCTGTTTTCAAGAATTTTTGTGGGTGGACTATTCATCTTTTCCGGTTTGATAAAGTTGAATGATCCCGTTGGCACACAAATCAAAATGGAGGAATACTTTGAGGTCTTCGCCATGGACTTCGGATCATTCTTTCATATTTTCATCCCATGGGCGTTGGAAATAGGAATGATACTTATCGTGCTGGAAGTTGCGCTGGGATTTGCCGTGCTGTTGTACTATAGAATGAATATCACAATGTGGGTAATGCTTGGCCTGATGGTGTTCTTTACTTTCCTCACTTTTTATTCTGCATATTTCAACAAGGTTACAGACTGTGGGTGCTTTGGTGATGCCATTAAACTGACACCGTGGGAATCCTTTTACAAGGACATAATTCTGATGGTGTTTGTCCTGCACCTTTTTTGGTATCGAAAAAATTATCAATCTCCACTGCGAACAATGCAGGGGCACACTGTTATTGGTGCAGTTGTGCTGACTAGTTTGTTTTTAGGAGTGTATGCAGTTCGTCACCTGCCTTTCATTGATTTCCGCGCTTACAAAGCCGGGAATCTGATTCCCCAACAAATGATTCCAGAAGAACAACCCATCATAGAATATCTTTTTGATAAGGATGGAGAAGAGGTGGCGTCACAACAGTTCCTTTCAGCTGATGAAGGATACAGGTATGTTTCTTCGCGCGTGTTGAACGAGGACAAGATCACACCAAAGATTACCGATTACTTAGTAACAAGCCCTGAAGGAGAAGATATGACGCAGTACACTTTTGCTGGCAACAAACTGATGATCGTGATGTATGATGTTGCGAAAGCATCCGTTGACAATATTGATGCGATTAGAAGTCTGACAAAAGAATTGGAGGGAAAGGTGGATTGCTTTGTTCTTACCTCTTCTGGTGCAGAACAAATGGAAGCGTTCCGTCATGAGCACCAACTTGCAGTTCCCTATTACTATGCAGACGCCACTGTATTGAAGACAATCTTGCGCTCTAATCCCGGTATTGCACTTTGGAAAAATGGCTTGGTGCTGGGCAACTGGCATCATAATGATACACCGACTGCTAGTGAAGTTTTGGAGTTGGTGCGCTGAGAGACTTTTGCCAACGAATATCAGTTTATGAAAGTTTTTTTCATAGGTCTGCCGGGATGTGGTAAAACCACGTTGGGAATAAAAGTGGCGAACCAGCTGAAGCGGCCCTTCATTGATCTTGATGCTGAAATTGAAAAGGGTGAAGGCAAGTCCGTGACTCATATTTTCGCAACGGCAGGCGAGTCACAATTCAGGCAACTTGAGCAGAGCTACCTGAAGAAATGTTGCGAGATGCGGGGAGATTTTGTGATGGCTACCGGAGGAGGAACGCCATGTTTTCTCAACAACATTGAATTAATCAATCAAGCTGGGCTCAGTGTTTTTCTGGACACTTCCGTTGATGCGATCGCAGACAGAATGTTAAAAACGGAAATGGCAAAGCGACCTCTCTTTGCTGGAGAAACCAAAGAGACGATTTCGCCACGGATCCAACACATGCGTACACAACGTATTCACTTTTACAGCAAAGCCACTGTAACCTTGGCGGAAAGTGATCTGTCACCTCAAATCATTGCTGAAGTAATACTAAAATCAGAAGGGTAGTCCAACGGTAAACATAATGTTAGTGCTCTGTGGCTTGTAGGTGACAAGCGGACTGTTTGGTGAATTGACAGAGTAGGGTCGATATGATCTGTTCCCTGACGTATGGACGATCGCAAGGTCGATGTAGGCGTTGCTCACTCGATAGCCCGCACCTAAAGTGATTCTCTGAATTGATTCGGTTACACCATTTTGATCGGCTTTGAAAGGGGAGGGCATGTAGGCATAGCCTGCGCGAGCTCTCAGGTTTTGATGGCGAAATTCAATCCCGCCTCGAAAATTGTAAACCGTTTTGTAGAGATTTTGAATGTCTTCATTATCTAAGTCAAATGATATACCCTGAGTAATAGAACTATACTTGGCATTTTCATAATTGACTCGTTCGACATCCGCAGTCACAAAACCGAATTTATTAAGGAAGAATGTTGCGCCAGCATTAATTCGTCCTGGCGTTGTTAGTGTGTAATCAGAGGCAATCACTTCACTTGCATATTGCTCCTGATTTAGAATTGTGGATGCGTCATATTGAAAGTTATCCCAATTTGTTTGCATAAA
The DNA here is from genome assembly GCA_020436085.1 of Cyclobacteriaceae bacterium. GTDB lineage: Bacteria > Bacteroidota > Bacteroidia > Cytophagales > Cyclobacteriaceae > ELB16-189. Next base: position 9,344 of record JAGQYM010000021.1, on the reverse strand, counting down.
CGCAGTGTAAGCATCGGATAGCTCGTATCTGGTAGGTGTGGTGGCGGAAATGGCAAACTGCACCATATTTATGGGCCTGAAAGTGGCACCCACTGTTGCGTTAATTCCGGAACCTGTGATTTCAAGATTTTCCTCGAGACGGAGATCGAAGAGTGGTTCATTTTCAAAAGTCTCTTTGTAAACCTTTTTTGATCTGTACTTTAGTGTTGTAATCCCAAGCCCGACACCGAGAAAGAGTTTATCGTTATAGTTCGTTCCATAAGCAAAACTCCATTGATTTTGCGCTCCGCGGTTTTCGATTTCTTCTACTTGAAAAGGAACACCCAGCACATCGGTGAAATAGGCAGTGGGGTTGGCATTAGGATCCCAAACTGTGCTGTCGCCAATTAAGTAATTCTCGTAAGCCAGGTGAGTTGGAGTGTTGGTTAATGAACCGTTGGAACCAAATTGTGAAACAGTTGCTCCTGTTGCATCTTCCAAAAAATAGTCAATGATAGAGTTGTTCGAATTAGTCCCCTGATATTTGATATTTTGATTGAAGTCATTGATTCGGGAATAAGAAATCGCGAACGTTCCGTTCAAAAATCCTGATAGTTTATCATAGTCGTTGTGAAACGTGAGACTGAAAGCCGGAATGTGTAGTGTCGACTTTGAGTCATTGGTAGATTGACCAAGGTAGTCGGCAGATGTTGTAGAAAGACGGAATGCTGGACTGAACGTGAATTCAGACCTGTTATACATTCCCAATCCGGCAGGATTTGATAATGCGCTACTAAAATCTCCACCGAGTGCTACCTGTGCTCCTCCAAGTCCTTGGATTCGCGCGCTACCACCCGGATTCGTGCGACTAAATAGCAGCGCACTCTCCACAAAACTTTGTGCGAATGCTCCGTTCAAAGCGAGCATAAAAAACCCTGCAAGCCAAAGGCCTCTTCTCATCATTTCAACTTATAAATTTGAAATTAATTTCCTCTTCCTCTCGATCTTGACCCTGACGAACTTCCTGAAGACCCGCTTCGTGATCCACCTGAATTCATACTTCCGCTGTTGAATGAACCGCGAGACGGTGTTGAAAACCCAGAGCTCTGTCGACCACCAGATGACGTGTTGCCCCAGTTGAAGTCTGAACGCGAATTGCTGTTTGAATTGCTGTTTGAATTGTTCCAGTAGCTGCGTGTTGTTCCCGATTCCTGATTGCGTTTCCAGTTGCGCTCATAATATTCTGGAGAGGTTCTGGTCCTTCCACCGCTGCTCACATTCGTACGCGAAGTTGTAGCAGTGCCAGTGCTCGCTGGCCTATTGTAGCCTGTGTAGTTGTTATTAATGTTTGAGCTTCTTGACGAACGTTTAGTGTAGGACACTCTTCTGCCACCCACATCGCCACCGTAAACGATGACCTGACTTGGGTAATAAGGATTCCAATAATTTGAGCCCCATGCATTGTAACCCCAAGGGTTGTAATAGTTGTTCCAGAAACTGCTATAGCCGTAACCTAGTCCAGTGTAGAATCCAGGACTAAATCCTCCCCATCCATAACCCATTGACATGCTCAAGCCCGGGCGAAAGCCCCCGTATGGATATCCCCATGACGAGGGATAAAAACTGCTGTATGGACTTCCGAAGCCACCAGTATATCCATAGTACGGATTTGAAAAGGCAGAATTGCTGTAATACGGATTGTAGTAAGTGCCAGCTCCGCAATTGCAGTTCGATAGATTTTGATTAATTCCCGTGGGCTGATAGTCCGAAGGAAAAAAGTCATTTTCAATTGGAGCAGCAGATCCAGCATTTACCTGAGCCGCATATTCTGGGTTAACATTTCTGGCCGAATAGCTGTCTGTCGGATTGATCGGAGTATTTGCTTCGGACTTGCCATTACCAGCTTTTGCAATTGCCAAATCTGCTGAGATTTTGCGCTCATTAATTTTCGCCCTGTCAGATGAATTGAAATACATGTCATCAATCTCCTGCGCAAGGGCAAATTGTGTAGTAAATACACCAAGAATGAGTGCTGAAAAAAGGCTTATGTTCTTCATATTTCTCATCATTTTCTCCCTTATAACCTATATAACGTGAAAATGCCGTCAGGGATATATTGTAACAACAAGATTTGCCATCAAAGGATTCCGCTCAAAAACGAGGTGAAGACAGAGATTCTTTCTGCCAATCCTCAAATTCCTCATTTATATTTGCGGTCTTTAATCAAAGATACAAAAAATAAGGTGGCGGAATGGGTAAAGAACTAACCTCGAGAAGCGAAGATTACTCACAATGGTATATCGATCTGGTAAAGAAAGCGGATCTCGCAGAGAACTCTGATGTGCGTGGATGTATGGTGATCAAGCCGTACGGGTATACCATTTGGGAGAACATGCAACAGGGCCTTGACAGGATGTTCAAAAATACCGGGCACGTGAATGCTTATTTCCCGCTGTTCATTCCAAAATCTTTTTTGGCTCGTGAAGCCAGCCATGTGGAAGGTTTTGCAAAAGAGTGTGCGATCGTGACTCACTACCGTCTGAAAAATGCTGAGGACGGCTCTGGTGTAATAGTAGATCCTGACGCTAAGTTGGAGGAGGAGCTCATTGTAAGGCCAACTTCTGAAACAGTTATTTGGAATAGCTACAAGCGATGGATTCAATCCTATCGCGACCTGCCTATACTTATCAATCAATGGGCAAATGTGGTACGATGGGAAATGCGAACTCGACTTTTCTTGCGTACTGCTGAATTCTTATGGCAAGAAGGACACACTGCTCACGCAACTGCTAAAGAAGCCGAAGAGGAGACGATTCAGATGCTGAATGTTTATGCCGACTTCGTTGAGAACTTTATGGCATTACCTGTGGTGAAGGGCCGGAAGTCGGAAGGAGAGAAATTTCCCGGAGCCATCGATACTTATTGCATTGAAGCGTTGATGCAAGATGGTAAAGCTTTGCAGGCAGGAACATCTCATTTTCTCGGTCAAAATTTCGCGAAAGCATTTGATGTACAATTTGCTACCAAGGAGGGAAGCCTTGACTATGTATGGGGAACTTCATGGGGTGTAAGCACGCGTTTGATTGGAGGCCTGATCATGGCACACTCCGATGATGATGGATTGATACTACCTCCTAAGCTTGCTCCCATTCACGTAGCGATTGTTCCAATTTTCAAAAGTGAAGAAGAGCTCCAAAAGATTACTGAAAAAGTAAATCTGATCTCAACAGAATTGAGAAAGAAGGGCTTTGCTGTAAAATTTGATAATAGGGATACGCACAAGCCTGGATTTAAGTTTGCCGAATATGAATTGAAGGGAGTGCCTGTTCGGTTGGCCATCGGCCCTCGCGATCTGGAAAATGGAACCATTGAAGTTGCACGAAGGGACACGAAGGAGAAAAAAGTGGTTTCGATTGATGAGGTCACTACTTTGATTCCTGCACTTCTGGATGAGATTCAGCAGAACATTTACACCAAAGCATTAAAATTCAGAGAAGAAAAAACAACGCATGTGGATACATTCGAACAGTTCAAGAACGTGCTGGACGAAAAAGGCGGGTTTGTGATGGCGCATTGGGATGGAACGCCTGAAACTGAGGCTGCTATAAAAGAGGAGACAAAAGCTACAATCCGTTGCATACCTCTGGATGCGAAGGAAGAAGCCGGAAAATGTGTCTATTCAGGTAAGCCTTCGAGCAAGCGAGTGTTATTTGCGAGAGCTTACTAGCCCACAAGTTTTTCTTCTTACATTTACAATTATGGAAATAGCGATTGTTGGTGCCCTGATCTTTTTTGGGATCCTTCTGGTGATCGCTGAAATCATTTTTGTACCAGGTACAACTATCGTGGGGCTGGTGGGGGCTGGATTCATGATTGCTGGTGTTGTTACCGCTTTCAACTATTTTGGGCAGGAGGGTGGTTGGACTACCTTGGGAGTTACAGCAGTAACTTCCGGTGTTATTGTCTATTATTCTTTTAAAGCAAATGTGTGGGGAAGATTTTCGCTGAAGTCCGCGAGTTCCAGCAAAGTAAATGAAGGAGAAATGGATGGAATGGAAATCGGATTAGAAGGTGTGGCCATTTCTGCTTTACGTCCATCTGGAAAAGCCGAGATCAATACGAAGGTGTATGAGGTGAAAACGCTCGGAAGTTTTGTGGATGTTGGAACCAAATTAAAAGTCGTCAAAGTAAATACGAATCAAATCATTGTAGAACCTATTCAATAACAACTTATGGAAGGCCTGGCGTTTATTTTCATTGTCTTTATCAGTATCATCGGATTCTTCATGTTCATGTACTTCGTGCCGGTGGGGCTGTGGATCACCGCTGTCTTTGCCGGTGTGCGTGTGACCATCGGAGAACTGATCGGGATGCGTATTCGTAAAGTGCCACCAGGAGTGATTGTGAATTCCTTGATCACTGCGACAAAGGCTGGATTGACGGTAACTACCCGCGAACTCGAGACACACTTTCTTGCAGGTGGCAATGTTCCAAATGTAATTCGTGCATTGATCTCAGCAGACAAAGCAAACATCAGCCTTAGTTTTAAGCAAGCAACTGCTATTGACCTTGCAGGACGTGATGTGTTTGAAGCGGTTCAGATTTCGGTTAACCCGAAAGTGATCACTACTCCAAAAGTAGCAGCAGTAGCTGCTGACGGTATTCAGCTGATAGCAATTGCGAGGGTAACTGTCCGTGCAAGCATCGCGCAGTTGGTGGGTGGTGCCGGAGAAGATACCATTCTTGCTCGTGTGGGTGAAGGGATTGTAACGTCTATCGGATCTGCAAAGTCCCACAAGGAGGTATTAGAGAACCCAGATAAGATTTCTAAGGTAGTGTTGTCGAGAGGTCTTGACGCGGGTACAGCATTTGAAATTTTGTCAATTGACATTGCAGATGTGGATGTGGGAGCAAACATTGGTGCAAAACTTCAAACCGACCAGGCGAGTGCGGACTTAAAAGTTGCTGAAGCGAAAGCGGAAGAGAGAAGAGCAATGGCCGTTGCTCTTGAGCAGGAGATGAAGGCAAAGGCGCAGGAAGCTCGTGCGAATGTGATTCAAGCGGAATCAGAAATTCCGAAAGCTATCGCACAAGCGTTTGTTAGTGGGAATCTCGGGGTGATGGATTATTACAGAATGCAAAATATCCAGTCGGATACAGATATGAGGAATACGATTTCTGGATCTGGCGAAACAGGATCAACAAAAACAGATTAAGGAAAATCATTCAATAATTGAAAGAGGCTCTTCGGAGCCTTTTTTAGTTTGTGCTGAGCTTAACCCAGGGTGCTGTTTCCTTTACCAGGTACGCTTGCTGGCGTGGGAGATATTCAAGATGATCGTAAATCATAGGGATGACACTTAAGCCCTCTCTCGTGAGGAGGCCATACTTGTTTTCCCTTTTTACAATCACATATCCATTTCCCAAATCCTCTAAGTCATCAAACCTTGGATCAATTAGTATCTCGCCATTTCTGGAAGCCAGGCCTTTAAGGTTATTATTCCCGACAATAAAGTTTTGTGTCTTCAATTGATGGATGGCATCGTAGCGCGTGTCGAGTACCAGGTTACCATCTTTGTTTATGATTCCAAACTTACCACGTTTCACGATCGCCACATCCTGTAAAAAATCAGAAACCTCTTCATAGCTTGGGTTAATCGCGATCTTATCCTGTTTGTCCACAAATCCCCATTTTCCTAAAATCCTAACCGCTGCCAGACCATTGTGGAAGTTGCTAATGCTTTCATATCGATTGGCGATTCGAAGTCTTCCCTCTTTGTCAATGAAGCCAAACTTGCCTTTTCTTTTTATCCCCCGCAGTCCTTCCGACTCTTCTGCTATAATCTGTGTGTCATCGAGGATAGGCGGGCTCGATCGGCTGATCGTAATTCCTTCAAAGGAGATTTTCTTAATCGTACCGTCAGGTAGTATCTCCTTCAGTAGTTGATCTTCTATTGTCAGGTTATTGTCAGAGAAATAGATCAAGTCATCCTTAAAAGTTTTAAAAAAGGTCGTGTTATATTGTTTTAGCAGGTAATGGCTCTCATCTACGAGGTGAACCGGGAATGGCTGTGGTGGCAAGAGCCAATTCTCCCGAAAATCAATGATGCCATAATGCCCATGAAACTTAACTACGAGTTGTCCATCATTGTAATCCAGAATAGAATCATAAAGACAATGAATAGTTTCTTTACCATACTTGTCCATTACCCCGGAGAGTCCATAATTTTTTACAGTAAAGAATTTGTCATTGAAAGGTGACATAGATTCGTAGGTTCTCTCAGATTTTTTGATCCCGTAGATGTCATATAATGACCAGACGGGTTTGCCAAGTAGACTCTCGCTTGCGCGAACGTAGCGTCCACTCAGATGGATTGAATCGAACTGGAGAGGCATTACAACAGAATTGTCCTTTTTTACCAAACCGGATTTTACTCCTCTTTTCACTACCAGTAAGTCATCTTGCAATTGAAGGATAGCATGATAGGCAGCAGGAACTACTTCTTTGAACTGGTCATCGCTGATTCCATAGAGTCCATTGTTTTCAACAATAAAACTGTTACCTGAAGGAGTGATGTGATCACAGGTCGTGGTTTTGACTACGTTGTTATTTTGATCTAGTACTTTCCAGGTATTTGCTTTCCTTGCTCTTATACCATCACCTTCAAAAATAATTTCACGATAGGCAGGTTGAACTTCGATTATTCCATCTCGGTTAATCACACCTTGCAGCGAGTTTTCATAGATCACCGCCTTGTTATTAACAAAAGAGGAAATACTGTCGATAGAAAAGGCGGTGATCCTTGTGCCTGTTTCTGAAAACAATGCAGTTTTATTTTCATCATTTTGTACTCCGTATCGCATGTTGCCAACGGAGAAAATATTTTTGTAGGTCATTGGGATGATGGTACCTCCATCCAGTTTGATCACTCCATACAGGTAGTGACTCCCATTCTTGATGAAGACGATGGCTCGCAGTCCGTCAATTTTTATTCCATCATATCTAAAGGGGACAGTTGGAGTGCCTTTCAGATCAATACATCCAAGTTTGGAAGTAATCGCGTCTACTTTTTTGCGAGCGACAAAACGGTCCCCACCAGAAGGCACCAGACTCGTGAATTCTGCCTTCGTAATGCGCTGCTCCTTCATGTTGATCAAACCCCACTGCCCGTTAAGCATGTAGCCAGTGATTTGTCCCACCACAGAAAAGCTTCCGTCACTCCAACCCACACGTTCGAAAGCCGGAGAAATTACAACTTTGCCTTGGTCGTCCTTGAGTCCATACCGCCCATTTTCTTCAAAGACCAGATAGTCAGCTGCCGTGACAGTGAAGACATTCAAAAGAAAAAGTATAAAAACGAGGAGCCGCATTCACAGCAAAGTTAGTGGCAATCTTTTGAAATGAAAAAGCCAGTCGGTCAGACTGGCTTTTCTATCGACTGCTAACAAAGGTTAGTGCCCAAATGTATTTTCAATATCGAACAGAAAATTGAATCTAACTTTGAGTGTGCTGGTAGAAAGTTCAATGATATCTTGAGTAAGTGTGATACCGCTATAAGAGATTCGAATCTTCGTTTCATCTTCAAGAAATTCCCATGTACCTGTGATAGTTTGTGGATCACCGGCATCTTCTTTAGAGGCGCCCTCATCAAATGTGTATGCTCCGTCTGCAGAGAAAGTATAAATATCGTCTGCGGCAGTACTTTCAGGTGGCTCTCCACCAAAGCCCACGATTGCAGTCTGTGTGAGCTTCCATGGTTTCTGTGTAAGAAGTTCCGTTCGGCTTAAGTTTGGCTCGTCATCCTTACTACATGATGACAAAAGTGTGACGCCAAGTAGTGTAGCTGATAAGAATAAGTAGTTGATATGTTTCATAAAGTTTGAGTTGAATGAGTTTAAGCTACTACCAACTTTAGTGCCAGCAAATTACCGTTTCCTTGCTTTGATAAACACATCAATTTCATCAGGATCATAATTCATGTAATAAAGACTGATTTTTCCGTCTTGCGTTGTCGAGATGGTAGCGGGAATGGCATTGTCAGTGAGAAACCAGCCGGCAGGTAGAATAACAGTGTTGTGTGGCCTGCCGAATGCGCGATCCCAAACCAATTCATTTCCATTGACCACATATCGATTGGGGTCAGTGTATGTTTCTTCAATTCTGATTCGTGTGGATTCTCCCTTTTTTACAGCATCGTACCAAATAACGATGATCTCTGTTTCTGGTGTGATTTCCTCTTCCATCACTATTCCTTTTTCTTTAACCTGGCTGCCTTTGATGGTTTCAACCTTTAAAGGCTGCCCTGTGTCGAGGTTCATCGCAGAAGGATTAGAGGCTTTACTTCCTGCGCGAACTACATTGAGATAATTATTTTTCCCCACCCGACTCTCTGTATAGTCATGATAAAGCCTGAAAGAATGTGTTTCAGGTTGCTGTAAAAAATATACGATCTCTCTGGTCTGATGCGCTCGCTCAGGTACTTGATAGTTTACTCGCGCTTTTGACTTATCCCTACCTTCTCCTGACGTATAAGTGTATTCTCTCTTTTCTACTTTGAGGTCCACTGTCGTGGGCAGCTTTCTTGCTTCAATTCGAAGCGGCACTGCTACTGGTGCGCTGTTTATGAAACTCGCCTTAATGCGTCCATCACTTTCCATTGATACCTGAACCGGATAGTTGCAACTGGTAAGTTCATAACCTCTGGGCAGCACCACGCTGTTTCGTTTTATACCCAATGATCTTTCGAATACTATCGCATTATCTTTAGTGAAATAGCTTTTCGCATCCTTGTACGTCTTGTCGATAAGCAATCGATACTCTGAATTATTTGCTATTGCATGAGCAAGTTGGACTTTTAAATATTCATCATCAGCTGAAGCCTCCTGCAGACCATCTTTTTTTGCCTGAGCACCACCTACAACCGACCACTTCAGAGGCTGGCCCGTTCTCAAATCCCACACGGTATCAATCTTATGCTCGCTTCCTTTGCGAAGGGTATTGAAGTAATAAAGCATTCCTGGTTTGGTAGCCGTCACTTCATAGAGAATTCTGAAGCTTTGCGTTGAAGGTTCCAACAACTCATAACGAGTGTATTCGTCATCTGAAGTTTGAGATTGAGCTATTGCGGTGAAGCAGAGCCCGGCAAAGAACAATGTGGCGATTTGTTTGAGCATGGTGTTGGTTGATTAGCTGATGAAAGTATTATAATCTTCCATTGTATCCAAATCGATATCACCACCTGGGAAGGCAACCTGAGCAACGCGCTCTGGTGTTCTACTGATGACTTTTTTCGCGCCATCAGCGTCTTCGATTTTTAGCAATTCCGCGAAGACATTTTTTAGAAATATTGATGGAACTCCTGTGT
>JAGQYM010000020.1 GCA_020436085.1 Cyclobacteriaceae bacterium | reverse complement strand
GCTATTCACAATTCGCCCAAAGCAAAATTTTAGCTGGGCCTTCTATCCAACTTTGCGTTTTTAATTCTAAATTTTCGATTCAATTCTGCCGATTTGGTAGATAGTAACTGTCTTCGCCTTCGGCTACGACAGTTAATAGCGGGAGTAGCTCAGTTGGTAGAGCGGCAGCTTCCCAAGCTGCAGGTCGCGGGTTCGAGACCCGTTTCCCGCTCAGTTTGAAACCTTGTGACACTGAACGCAGTGAGGTGTCTTCTAAACAAAAAGACGCCTTAAATAAGGAGATACTTCGCTGCTCTCAGTATCTCATCCCGTCACAACGCTAGGAACAACCCGTTACTAAGGATTAAGTCATTTACAGAAACACGAAGCCCAGACGGGAATAGTAGAAAGGGAGGACAGATCATTCCAAATCCCCAAAAAGCAAACTATTCACAAATAGCCTGTGCAGGCTATACCAGTAGCCTCGAAATGTGGGATCAGAAGCGAAATAAATCACGTGCCCCTTGCCTACTTGTGTTTTCACCAGGTAAGGTGCTCCAGCCAGCTTGGTTTTCTCCTCGTCCAGCATAAAACCATCGAGCAGCAATTGGTCTTTTTGCGAACTGTATCTCAATACCACATCTCTTTCGTTATCGGGTTTTAGCACCACAGGATAGGCAGCGGGCAGCCCCATGAATTTTATGTCGTAGCCGTTTGCCAACAAAGACTTTCCCACTTCGTTCATCCCAGGCTGCCAGCGCACCATATCGGTGGGAATAGACTCGGTATTCGTAAACTCGCCCTTAAGGATTGTTCCATTACTGTACTCTGCGTAACCGGTAAACGTCACCCCTTTGCCAAGAACTTCATCGTTGGCAATCACCTCAGCTGCACCATGCGACACCACTAGCGTGCCTCCTGCATTCACAAACTTTCTTAAGTTATCAAGTTGCAACACGCCCTTGTAACCTCTGCTGAATCCAGGGCCACCTCTGATGTCAAGTCCGGCATTAGGCAATACGATGGTAGTATACTCTGTGAGGTCTCCCCTGTTGAGGGTTTCAAGCATCACTGGTGAAAACGCAAAATCATAGTCGCGTTCAAGCACAGTACGAATGCCACCGAAGTAATGATCTTGCATCACGGGCCAGTCGGCTACAACAGCAACTTTAGGCTGGGCAATAGGTGCAAGTCTGTCATCATCACCGAAAGTGACTCCTCCATCAGTAAATGGTGTGGTTGCCGTCACCACCTCTGCGCCATATTGCGAGACCAGTTCCGTCAAACGTGAATGAAAGTGCTCAGGATTTCTAAGCCCAATCGCAGCAAATGTACCTTTTGGATAAACTGTGTTTCCGATTTTAAACCAGCTTTTGAACACACGCCACTTGTAGCCTTCCTGTGCCATGCGCATCACCAGCTTGTAGTTGGCTTCTTTGTCGCTTGTCGCAATGTAGGCGTAAGCTTTGGCTGGAGCTGTTGCTTGATTTTTCGCAGTGGTAATTGTTTGTTGAGTACTTGATGAGACTGGAGTACCAGTATAGAAAGCCTCCACACCAAATATGAGCGGAAAAGTATTCCAGGTCACATCATAGAATGGCATGTTTCTTCCAGCAGGCACCCACGTACGAGGATCACCATCATCAACGGTAGGATCGAACAGTGCGCGTACCAATCGTGATTGTGGCTGCTTTACGTCAATCAGGTAGTCTCCCTTCTTGAAATTTCGTTTTGCATTTTTTGAGATTCCTAAGTAATCGTTCACAGTAGCGGAGAAATCCGCGCTCGCTTGTTTCACTTCGATGTCTTGTAATTGCAATCGCTGCAACATGCGATTGACTTTGTCGGGATCACCTTGGTTAGGAATGATAATTTGTTTTACTGATCCGGCTGCAGCATCGTTCCAACCTTTGAGTTGAGCCTGATAAACTTCTTCCATGAGTTGTGCTTTTCTGGATGCTGCCGTTTCCATCAAAGCCCAGGCACCTTCTGCATGACGATCCATCGCCATTCTCATGGTTGCCAGCGTTCCGTCAGAGCGGACAAACGCTGTGGAACGACCCGGTCTTCCTCCAAAGGTTTCAAACAAAAAAGAGCTCAGACTTGGTCCCAACATCGCCCACGACAATCCAAAACCGACATGCGTAACTCCATCAAATTGATTTCGCGAAAACAATGACCAGCCTTTTTCTCCAAATCTTTTTCCAGCCACTTCTGCAACATCAACCCACCATTGATATGCCTTGTCTGGCCAGAGGTCGTGATATGGTGGAGAGAACGGAGGAATAAAGTGTGTGTTGGGTCCACTGTGCACATCAAGGATAAGATTAGGTCTCCAATCCATCATGGTTTTTCCCAAAGCAGACATCTCGGGCGTGACAAAAAAACTGAAGTCGCGGTTAACATCTACGCCCACCGCGTTACCATCCGTGTTCATGCCCCAGTGCGCCCGGTTCTCCACAGCGTTTTGATCGATAGAGGCGCCTTTCACGTCATACAATCCTTGCCACGTGACGTAGCGAGCGTGTGCATCTGGATTTGTAAGTGGAGAAAATATAACAACAAGATTATCGCGAACGGATTTGGTGGCTGAATCTTCCTTGGTAGCAAGATCATAGGCAACCTCCGATAAAACTTCTGTTCCTGCTTCTTCATCAGTATCAACAATAAAAATGTAAAGAATTGCAGGCGTGTTTTTGATCAACGCTTCGCGTTCAGCTTGTGCAAGCGGGCCGTTCAGACGGGTTAGCTTTCTATTGTTGGCTTTGATTTCATCCAGTCGCGCAAGATTGGCCTCACTACTGATTATCATCTGAACAAGTGGCCTGTTCTGGATGCTCTTGCCGTAAGTCACGTGCTGGACGCGCGGACTCTTTGCCAGCTCTTTGTAATACTCGTAATGATTGGCCGTGATCGTGTAAGTTGTACCTAGTTCATAACCATGAAATTCTGCAGGTGGTTTTACCTGGGCGAATAAGGCAGACCAACAAAAGAAAAAAAGGACGGCAAAATTTTTCATGAGGTTTAGGTTTCATGAAAATTGCAAAAGACATGCTACGCCAGCAATCTAAATTACATCAAGGGTATTAAAATCTACGCCATGAAATCCAGCGAAAGGGAGTTATTCCTTGTTATCGCTTTCTCATATACAATGACTGCAGATGCCACATCTTGCAATGCCATTCCAGTGCTATCAAAAATGATAATTTCCTCCTCCGAGGTTCGGCCCTCTTTTCTCCCTGACACAACTTCTCCCAACTGGGCATAAACATGTTCGCGTGTTACAAGGCCTCTCTCAAGGGCATGATGCAATTCTCCTATAGTGGCACATTGAGCGGTAATATCCGCAACGAGTTTTGATTCGAAGACCAGCGCTTCGTCTAACTCCTGTTTCTCCTCATTGTCAGCTCCCACTGCTGCAATAAAGGCACCAGGAGAAACCATGTCACGAGTAAGAAAGGGTTTCCTGGATGGTGTGCAAGTAATAATGATATCTGCCTCTTTCACCGCCTCCTGTACGGTGGCACAAACTCCAACATTCTTTAAAACTAATGACGCTTCGGTCTGCAATTTTTGTGCATTGATAGGCTCCGTATCGAATAACCGAATCTCTTTAAAAGAAAAAATAGATGATAACATCTCCATCGACACTCTTCCCTGATTACCACAGCCGATCACCGCCAGTTTCTCACTTGATTTTTTTGCAAGATATTTTGCCGCTACAGCCGTTGCCGCTCCTGTTCGTTGAATAGTAATTTCGATTGAGTCTGTGAGCGCCAACAATCTGCCATTGGCGGCATCGCAAACAATCACAACTCCCTGGATAGTGGGCAGGCTAAATTGCTTTGGGTTTCCTGGAAAGTTGGCGTTCATTTTCGCCACGAAGTATGATTTACTCAAATCCATCACTCCCGCTTTGATATGGAAACCTCCGGTAACCGCATGCACACCAAGTATGCTCGGCTCTTGTGTCTTTCCTTCACCATGCAATCGAAACATTTCTTCAACTGCTGCAATGCATTCTTCATGGTGAAGCAAGGAGGCGACTTGTGATCGTGTAAGAATTATTGTGTCAGTGCTCATATGAAAAATTTAATAATCAAACCCACCAGAGCCGCAATCAGGATAACTAACGGCTCTTTTATTTTTTTAAATCGAATAAGCATAAGCAGTGTAGCGATGGCGATCAACATTGATGGAACATCCAGGAGTGTTCGCTTCCCCATCACTAACACCGCACCCGCTATCGCACCTACAGCAGCGGCTGTTATACCATCCACGAATGTTTTTATGCCTGGATTTTTGCCATACTTTTTGAAATAGGGCGCAGGGATAATTGTAAAAAGATAACATGGAAGAAACGTTGCTAACGCTGCTACACAGGCTCCGGGAAATCCCGCCACGAGATATCCGATAAATCCAACCGTAATTACCACTGGCCCAGGGGTGATCATCGCCACTGCAACTGCGTCAATGAACTGCTGTTCATTGAGCCAGCCGTACTGTGTCACTACACCTCCATATAGGAATGGAACGATTGCAAGTCCACTTCCAAAAACAAAAGCCCCTGCTGTTCCAAAAAAAATGGCAATTTGAGTGAGTGTGGAAAATTCAATCGCGGGTATCTGAGCAAGGAATGGAGACAAAATAGTAAAGGATGAGGAAACTTTCTTATTGCGAACTACCCAAATCAAAACCCCTCCGGCTAGGATAAGGATAATGCTCTCCTTTTCGAGTATGAACGTGGTGATTGCAAGCACAAAAAAGATGACCCAGAGCCAAACGTCCTTTGAATTGTTCTTCACTGAAAGCTTGTAGCTACTCAGTGTGATTATTCCGATGACGGAAGCGCCAACGCCATAAAATACGGCTTGCATCCAAGGCAATCCATCGAACGCAACGTAGACTGCCCCCAGAATGACAACCATAAGAAAAGAGGGCAAACAAAAAGTGACGCCTGTGAGCGTTGCTCCCACAATCCCATGATGGACAAAGCCAAGGTAAATCGCCAACTGTGCTGCAAGCGGACCAGGCGCAAGCTGTGCTAGGGCTAGTCCTTCGCGATAGTCCTCTTCGGCAATCCATTTTTTCCCAACCACCAGATCGCGATGCATATACTCAACCAACGCGACAGGTCCACCGAAACCCAATGTGCCCAGCTTGAGAAAATAGAAAGTTAGTTGCCACAAAGAATACATGAAGCAACCAAGCTATCACCTCACTTTGCGGATTAATAGAATAGATTTTACGATTTGAACCTGCTTTACTTTTTCAGCAACGTTTTCCTGTAATGAGATGGATTCTTTCCCATTATCTTCTTGAAAATTCTGTTGAAGTGGCTCTGATCGGAGAAACCCGTAAGGTAAGCGATCTCGGATAACGAATGAGATGGATTCGACATTAGCTTGATAGCTTTTTCAATCCGAAGTTTCCTAATATAGTCACCAAACGTCAAGTCGTCAAAGTATTTAGAAAATTCGCGCGACAGGTAACTAGGGTGTACATCTAACGTTTTCGAAACTTCAGCTAAACTGAGCGTGAGGTTGGTGTCGATTTGGTCTTGTATAATTTCACGCAGTTCCTTTGCCCAGGAGGGCTCCTTACCTTTTCTCCTTTTAAGAAACTTTTTATAAACATCCAGAAACATTCCTTCAATTGGATTTTGAGTATGCCTTTCCTTTTGAAGATATCGCGACCAACTATAGAGCCCGTCATAGATGATCATCCCTTGCCGAAGTAACTCATGATCATCCTTGATGTTGTAGGCCAATCCAGCGGAGATAGCCCACAGTCCAGATGCCTGAGTCGCCAGATCATGGCGGTCAGTGTCAGCTGCCCGCACGATAGTAGCCAATATTTTCAAAGCGGGATCTTGAAGCAGGTGCTTCTTTAAGAAATAATCAAACGTACATTCATCACCATGGTGTGAGTATTCTACACCGATAATATCAAATGGTATCGCCTCAAGTTTCTTAGATTGAGAGATGACCTTATCGTAGGGAACGAAATAAAATTCTGCGTCCATATCAATAAATCTCTTGATCAACCATGGACATGCGATTCGATCAATTTTTGGTTTCTCACGGGTGATCCATTTCATAAATGCATTTGCTCGATCCAAAAAAAAACGGACGAGATCATTTCAAAGTAAACCTTGCCGACTGAAGATTCGCTGAGCTTGAGCCAACAAAGACTTCAAAGTCACCTGGCTCAGTTCCGAAACTGAAATCCAATCGATAAAAAGAGAGTAACTCGTCTGTGATCTCAAAAGTAAATTCTTTACTCTCACCTGCACTAATCATGGTTTTCTGAAATCCTTTTAGCTCCATCACAGGCCGGGTAATACTTCCTACCACATCGCGGATGTATAGTTGTACAACTTCTTCGCCATCAACAGCACTATTGTTCGTTACTGTGACCTTGGCAGTAATAGACTTACCATTTGCCTTTACCGAATCGCTTAACACAACTGGTGAATATGAAAAGGTTGAATAACTCAATCCATAACCAAATGGATAACGTGGACCTCTGTCAACGTCCATATGATGTGTGTAGAAAACCATATTTGGTCCGGTAGAGGGTCGACCCGACATCTTGTGATTATAGTAAACTGGAATTTGTCCAACCGATCTGGGGAAACTCATCGTCAGTTTTCCCGATGGATTGTACCTGCCTGACAAGACATCCGCAATCGCGTGTCCTGCCATACTTCCAAGGTGCCATGCTTCTACTATCGCTGGAATATTTTCTGCTTCCCATTCGATCGTCAATGGGCGTCCGTTCATCATCACCAACACGATGTTCTTATTTACTTTGTAAATTTCCTTAAGTAGTTCCAATTGCAATCCAGGAAGTCCAATATCTGACCTGCTTCGCGCCTCGCCTGACATGTAAGCTGGTTCTCCCAAATTCATAATCACAACTTCAGCACCACGCGCCACTCTAATGGCCTCTGCAAATCCTGACCGATCGCTATTTTCAATTTGTAACTCATTGACAAAGTTGTTGGGACCAATTGAGAGTTTGCATCCCTCTGCGTAGCTGAAGTTTACATCCGGCATTCCTTCAGTCAGGCCTTCGAATAGTGAAACTGCTGAATTAGGTTCTGCAGCCGCACGCCAGTTGCCGATAGGTGTATCCTTGTCTTTAGCAAGAGGTCCGATAACAGCAATTCGATTCGCTTTGAGCGGCAAAAGGTTTCCTTCGTTCTTTAACAACACGATTGATTTGCGGGCGGCATCCCTGGCAAGGTCAAGGTGTTCTTTTTTCATCATTTGCTCCGCCTCTCTGGCTTCATCGAAATATTTGTAAGGATCGTCCAGCAAACCAAGTCTTTGTTTCAGCGTCAATACACGTCTCACAGCGTCATCTAGCACATTCATGCTCACCTCTCCTTTTTCCACTAGTTGTTTTAAGTTCTCCACGAAAGCAGCCCCTTCCATGTCCATGTCGGAGCCAGCATTAATCGCCATTCTTGCAGCTTCATATTTGCTTCTGGCCACCCCGTGTGGAATTAATTCTCCAACTGAGTTCCAATCTGACACTACCATTCCATCATATTTCCAATCACCTTTCAAAAGATCGCGAAGCAGATAAGGGTTGGCGGTTGACGGAATGCCGTCAATATCATTGAAGGAATTCATAAATGTGGCTACACCAACTTCGGCAGACGCTTTGAAAGGAGGTATCACCGTATTAAGTAACATATGCTGCCCGATGTATACGTTGTTGTAATCTTTTCCGGATTCTGAAAATCCATAGCCAGCAAAGTGCTTTGCACAGGCTGCAATAGTATTTGTAGAAGAAAGATCACCACCCTGAAATCCTTTGACTCTTGCTTTTGCAATTTCTGCACCGAGGTACGTATCTTCACCCGCTCCTTCCATCACTCTTCCCCATCTCGGGTCGCGACCTACATCCATCATAGGCGCAAACGTCCACTGTACTCCGGCAGCCGATGTTTCAACTGCCGCTACTCTGGCGGTCGCCTCCATCAGACCCAAATCCCACGAGGAACTTTCACCAAGTGGAATAGGGAATATTGTTTTGTATCCATGAATGACATCGTAGCCGAAGACGAGAGGAATGCCCAGTCTTGTATTTTCAACTACCTGCTGCTGCATCTCACGTCCATTTTTTGCACCGAGTACATTCAACACCGAGCCTACCTGTCCACTCATCAGTTGATCGTAGCGAATTTTTGTCTGTCCTGTCTTTTCTCCCGGCCCGGTCAACTCTGGTCCAACCGCGTACTGATTAAGTTGACCCACTTTTTCTTCGAGAGTCATTTGGCTTAGCAATTGGTCTACTCTGTTGTCTTTTTTTGTTGAATCATTGGAGCATCCGGCTATTAGAACTCCAAACACCATGGCAAGTGGAACAGTGAATTTCATCTGTCAATATTTTTTGATGACTGCAATTTCAATTTACTGCTAAACGATCAAGGTTTGATGTTCTCTGGATAAAAATTTGGGCATGAAAAAACCGGGCTTATCGCCCGGTCTTTCCAACATGAAACCCAAATGAACCTAGGTTTGGGTTTACTTTTTAACCACCTGAGCCACCGGATTGCTGATCGCGACTTTCCCCTCCACGATCACAAGGTGGACCCTTTTCCTCAGGTTGGCATCTTCAAACTCTACCATGTAAGAGCCATCAGGCAGATTGCGCAGGTCATATTCAACTGCGTAATTCTTTTGTCCTTTCAGGGTCTTGGAGTAGATGACCTGTCCATCTTCATCTCTCAGCGAAATCCAAACTTTGTCTAAAATCTCGTTGATGAACAAGCCTATTGATCTTTCTCCGGATACCGCCACTTTCACAGGCAGTTCCGTACCTGACGCGCTAACTGCAACTGCAAACATCAAAGCAGCTGCCACCAATCCGTTCTTAATCATCTTTTTCATTTTGTTTCTTTTTTGGTTTTGAATTGACACCTCATTTCGGCATCAATTACAACTCAAAAGTATAGTGGTCAGGTAGGCTAAACTTGCACCTTTTTGGCTGGTTTGTGTGTTATATTACCAAAGTGAATAAATATTGTGCCGTTAAAGGTTAATTTTGCACATAAACAGGCAAATAGACCATAGATAACAGAATGCGGCTTTTGACAATTTTATAGTGCAAATGACAATGCGGGACGGAAACATAAAGAAAACGAAGGCTGAGTTTGAAGCCATTCAACCTACTTTCGGGAGTTCATTCTTCCTGAAGCAATTCAACCATCAAACCCAAAACAAGGCGCCAACCTGGCATTTTCATCCGGAGTTGGAATTGGTATCTGTAAGCGAGGGAAGCGGGAGAAGGCATATTGGTCAACACCTATCCTATTTCAGCGAAGGAGACTTACTTTTAATCGGGTCTAATCTACCACACTATGGATTTACAGACCGCCTAACAGGTAGTGCCTCTGAAACAATCGTTCAGATGAAACCAGATTTCCTGGGTACTAATTTTTTTACTATCCCAGAGATGCACCCAATTGAAATGCTTTTTGAAAGAGCGCGAATGGGCATTGCATTCCACGGTGAAACAAAAGAAAAGGTCGCAATAAAATTGAAGGAATTAGAAGATCTTGACGCCTACGACCGATTGATCCGTTTGCTTGATGTTCTCCACACTTTGGCCGACTCAGAAGAATACATATTACTTAACAGCGAAGGATTGATCCTGGAGGTCAGCTTGCAAGACAGTGATCGGATGAACACGATATTCAATTTTGTGCAAACGAATTTTAAGCGATCTATCTCTCTTGAGGAAGTTGCTGATCTTGCGCACATGACGGTACCCTCATTTTGCCGATTCTTCAAAAAGAAGTCAGGGAAAAACTTCACCCGATTTGTTAACGAGTATCGGCTGGTACATGCTTCCAAACTTTTATCAGAAGAAACTTCGAGCATTTCTCAGGTATGTCTTGAGTGCGGATTCAATAACTTCTCACACTTTAATAAGGAATTCAAGCAGTTTACTGGCAAAAGCCCCTCAGCTTATCGCAACGAGCTGAGGAAGATTATTGCCTAAATAAAAATTATCCGCGCGAACTCCGTTCTATCACTTGCTCTGAGGTAAGTCCGTAGATCGGAGGCGTTTTTACCCCGAGCACTGACAGGTAGGTATACAATTGCCCTCTGTGATGGATTTCATGCTCCGGCATTAGCCGAAGCCATTTCCAAATAGTGATTTGCGCTCCACCAGGCGTTTCACATTTTTTACTAAAATCCTGCTCACTTAGGGATCGAAAAATTGACATCGACTCTTCGTGGGTTGCATTCAAAAATGAAAGGACGTTATCATATCCACTGGCCAATTCCGTTCCGCAACCCTGATACCGGCTTGGCTTTAGTTTTGCGTTTTCAGCATACATGTGTCTCTCGATTGCACCAAGATGACGCAGTATGTCTCCAAACGAAAACGTTCCCTCTTTAATCCTCCACTCTATTTTGTCAGCTGGAATGCAAGCTGCAACCCGTAGCGTTCGTGCGCGCACTTTTTCATAATAGTCGAGAAAATCAGCGAAGTCGGTCATATGAAGTTGTTGTTGAAATGTTCGGATAAAGTTAGTTCTTTGAGATTGGAACTGAATTAGAAATGAAAATTGGTTTATTGTCTGATACGCACGGATTTCTTGATCCGAAAATTTTGGAATACTTCAAGGATGTAGATGAAATATGGCATGCAGGTGATATCGGTGATATCGCTGTCATTGAAGCACTTGAAAAAAAGAAAACCGTGAGAGCCGTGTTTGGCAACATCGACAGCTCATCCCTTTACAACCGATTTCCTGAAGACTGGATGTTCACATGCGAAGGTGTAGAAGTGTGGATCACGCATATTGCTGGCTCACCTCCGCGATACAACGAGCGCATCATGAAGCAATTAAAAAGCCATCCGCCTGATCTGTTGATTTGTGGACACTCGCACATCATGAAAGCCCAGCGCGATCCACAGTTTGATAATATGTTATACCTCAATCCAGGTGCTGCAGGTAATCATGGTTTTCATCACATCAAAACCATTGTGAGGTTTGAACTCGCTGAAGGAAAGATTCAGAATATGCAGGTGATTGAGTTAGGAAAGAGAGGGACGATTAAATAAAAAAGTCAGCCCGATGAGCTGACTTTCAGCTATTCATTAGGACGAAATTACTTGCCTTTCTTGGCTTTGAATTCTTCCTTGATTTTTTCTACATCAACCGACTTCATTACAGGCTTGAAGTTTTGGTTCTTCAAATCGGTTCTTCTGCGGGCAGCAATTGCTCTGTCCTTTCTTACTTTCCGCTTCAATCTGGTTACTGACATGGCCTTACGTTTTGTGTTAACCCCGCGTCTCGCAGGAGGCCGCAAAAATAGCAGAATCCCGCAATCTTAAAAAATAATTTCGCGTTTATAAAAGGCCTAAATCATGCAATTCAGCCCAATTAGGGTTAGTTTTGGCCTTTGCGCATGGAAAAACCGACACTACCAAAAGGAACAAGAGATTTTGGACCAGCCATGATGGCCCGAAGGCAATATATTATTGGTGTTATCAAGAAGGTTTTTGAGAAATACGGCTTCCAGCAATTGGAGACGCCTGCCATGGAGAATCTCTCCACATTGACTGGAAAATATGGCGAGGAAGGAGATCAATTGTTATTTAGGATATTGGATTCAGGCGATTTTACCAAGTTGCTCAAGTCAAAATTACTTGAGAGCAACCAAGATCGGCTAATCGATTACTTAAACTTGGTCCGGGAAAAAATTGCTAATGTTTATAAAGTATCCCACTCAAAGAGTGACGACCTTATAGAAATAAAGAAGACATGGAGAACACAAAGGCTATTTGTATTTAGTGGTGCAACGGAGCTTTCACAGGACGAGGAACAAGCTCTTGATGAATTCCTAAATTCAGATTTCATAACCGACCTTATTTGTCAAGAAATCGAAAGAGAGTTTTTTAAGATTAAAGGACTCGTTGATCCTGATCTCGACTGGCATTTCAAGCAATTCGAAAAAGAGTTTATAAACAAATTGGTTGCTGATATCCTTAGAAATCACATAGTAGCCAATAATGTTAAAAATATTTCTGCTCAAGAGTCAGTAAGATTCGTAGCTGAGAAAGGTCTCAAATACGACCTCACCGTCCCGTTCGCACGCTATGTAGTGATGAATCGTCACGAAGTCACTATTCCTTTTAAGCGTTTCCAAATTCAACCGGTGTGGCGGGCAGACAGACCACAGAAAGGACGTTATCGTGAATTCTATCAATGCGATGCTGACGTCATTGGAACAGATTCGCTCATTTGCGAAGCTGAAATTGTATTGATGATCCGCGAGGTGATGGCAGGCCTCGGAATTGAGGATTTCACCGTAAAGGTGAATCACCGCGGCATTTTGTCAGGACTCGCAGAACTGGCGGAAGCAAAAGAAAATGAAAGTGCCTTATTTGTCGCTATCGACAAGCTGGATAAAATCGGTGAAGAAAAAGTGAAAGAAGAACTTATCTCTAGAGGTTTTTTACCAACAAGCATTCAAACTATTTTTCAAATCTTAAACTTCAAGGGATCTAATCTTGAGAAGATTGATTTTTTGAACAATAAGCTGGGCAACACCGAAAAAGGCAGTAAGGGAACTCAGGACATGATGGCACTGATTGAGATACTGTCGAAGTTTGACCTTCATGCAGACTCATTTGACTTGGATATCGCGTTGGCACGAGGACTCAGCTACTATACAGGAGGGATCTTTGAAGTAAAGATCAATAACGTGGCGATCGGAAGTGTGAGTGGTGGCGGAAGATACGATAACCTCACAGGTGTGTTTGGCTCAAAAGAAAAACTTTCCGGAGTTGGAATTTCTTTTGGCCTTGATCGCATCTACGATGCCATGGAGGAACTTAATCTATTCCCGCCTGAGACAGACGTTTCTTCTGAAGTATTAATCGCACACCTCGATGAAAAAGCCATGAGCTATGGTTTCACGGCATTGAAAGAATTGCGAAAAGATGGCATATCAGCTGAAATCTATCCTGACATAACTAAGTTGAAAAAACAACTGGACTACGCCAACAAGAAAAAAATTCCTTACGTGGTGGTGATTGGCGAAGATGAAATGAAGTCCGGGAAACTTTCATTCCGAAACATGAAGACAGGAGATCAGCAATCGCTGACCCTGGATGAAATATTAATTCAATTTTGAGTGAATAAAAAGTACACTATTTCTGCTGAACCGCTTTCTCTCGAACAGGTTGGGCAACTTCTGGCTTCTGATTTTTCTATCGAGCTTTCTGATGATAGCCGCAGCCGCGTCATCAAGTGCAGAGACTATCTTGACAAGAAAGTAAAGGAATCAAGCAATTCGGTTTATGGTATAAATACAGGATTTGGATCACTTTATAGTAAAAATATTGATGGCAGTGAGCTTGGAAAACTTCAGCAAAATCTTGTGATGTCGCATGCATGCGGCACGGGTGACGAAGTTCCACAGGAGATTGTACATCTGATGCTTTTTTTAAAAGTACAGTCTTTAGCCTACGGTTATTCAGGCGTTCAATTAGAAACAATTCAGCACCTCATTGCACTTTACAACAACAAGGCTCTTCCCGTTGTTTATCAAATGGGATCCCTTGGCGCGTCAGGCGATTTGGCTCCCCTCGCACATCTAACACTTCCCTTGATTGGAATGGGTGAGGTGTATCATGAGGACAAAAAAATATCCGGTGACGCTACGCTAAAGAAACTTGGACTGAATCCGATCGCATTCAAAGCTAAAGAAGGATTAGCCTTGTTGAATGGCACACAGTTTATGAGTGCGTACGGAGTTTGGTCTGTGCTTCATGCGCAACGACTCCTAAAGCTTGCTAATTACATTGGTGCGCTTTCGCTAGACAGCTTCGATGGAAGGATTGAACCTTTCGATCCCCAGGTCCATGCGATCCGCCATCACAAAGGTCAATCGAGTGTCGCAGCTGAAATAAAAAAGTTACTCGAAGGCAGCGCACTAATTACTCAATCAAAAAAGCACGTTCAGGATCCCTATTCATTTCGTTGTATTCCTCAGGTGCACGGGGCAACTGCTGATGTTATTGATTTTGTGTCACAAACATTTGTTACTGAAATCAACAGTGTGACAGACAACCCCAATGTGTTCCCGGATGAAGATAAAATTGTTTCAGCAGGAAACTTTCACGGTCAACCGCTTGCGCTAGCGATGGACTTCCTCGCCATTGGCTTGGCTGAATTGGGAAGCATTTCGGAAAGGAGAACTTATCAATTGATTTCTGGTGCTCGTGACCTACCCAATTACCTGGTTGCGAACCCTGGTATAAATTCAGGGTTGATGATACCACAATACACAGCCGCATCCTTGGTAAGCCAGAATAAACAGCTTTGCACTCCTGCGAGCGCAGATTCTATCGTGTCCTCAAACGGTCAGGAAGATCATGTGAGCATGGGGGCCAATGCTGCAACCAAACTTTATAAGGTGGTTAACAATCTGTATAGCATCCTCGCCATCGAACTGATGACAGCCGCCCAAGCCCTGGAGTTTAGGAGACCATTGAAAACCTCGCCCGTTTTGGAGGAATTCGTCAATACTTTCAGGTCGAGGGTTCCGTTTATAGAGACAGACCGTTTACTTCACGATGATATTGTGAAGGCGGAAAAATTTCTGAAGGAATTTAAAATTTAACTGTGGGTAAAAAAATTGCACTGGTCTGCGGAGCACTCTTGTGGGTAAGTGCAATTTATGCTCAACCTTACGTGAGCGCAAAAGGGAGATTTCAGGTAGACGAAATCAAAGGCTGCGCACCATTCACGATAACACTCACCAACCTTCTTGCTGGGAATTGTAATGCAGGTAATCCGTGCAACATGGATTATGAAAACAACGGTCAACAGGTTACCAACGTTTTTACTTATACCTACACCAATCCAGGAACTTACAAACTCAAAGTTCTTTATCAGGGGCAAGGTGATGATGAGATTACAATCACGGTTGTGCAGAACATCGAGCCTGCGTTTGAGATTTACTCTTGTGCAAATTCAGATGTCACTATTAAAGTACTTGAGAAGAGTTATCAACAACTGGTCATCGACTTCACTAATGATGGAATACCTGAGATTGTTATACCCAGTGGAAACAATGCCACTGCCTTTCACGACTATGCCACGCCCGGCAACAAAACCATTACTGTGCGAGGCCGAAATCTCAATTCAGCCGACAACTGCGATTCCAAGGTGGAGACGTTTAATGCGCTACCGACTTTACCCGCACCATCCTACAACTCACTCGAGGTATTGGACGCAGCACAGATTGAACTTGATTTCAATACACAAGAACACATTCAGTACCGACAAGAAATAGCAGTGAATCAATCCAGTAATTTTCAATTACTAAACACATTGTACGAACAAAACACAGTCACCGTACCTAATCTCACTCCGGAACAAAACTTCTACTGCTTTCGATTGGGTGCCTTTGATGTGTGTAACAACAACAGCACTTATGCTCCTATCATTTGCAGTGTTGACCTGAATCTCGACTTCCAAAGTGGAGTCAATAATGTTAATTGGTCTACCTCCGGAGTTGGCGTCAGCAGTACAACCATAGAGAGAAATGGGCAGGCACTAACCAATATCCCAGGATCTCCTTCCACTTTTGCAGATGATATCAATTTCGAATGCAAAAAGGAGTACTGTTATCGTGTCATCAACCAATACGGTGGTGGGGTAACTAGCAGTTCGCTTCAATACTGTGATATTTCATTTCAAATCAATAATCCGTCAGCAATTGTTAATACAAGTGCGGTGGTGAGTGATCAGGGCGTGAGACTTGAGTGGGTTGAACCTGGCGCCACTCCGCCATCATATAGTGTTCTTAGATCTTTTGGAGAACTTCCGTTTTCGGCAATTGGCTCTTCTTCCTCAAACACATTTCTGGACGTTAATTACACGACAGCCGACCAGTACAGTTATCGCGTAGACTACACTGATGAGTGCGACAACAACAGCCCTGAAGGCCTGGTTGTCATTCCCGTTCGATTGGAAGGCAATATTGATAACAATGTGGTCACAATTATCTGGAGTGAATTTGAAGGTTGGCAAAATGGAATCAACAACTACGTTATTGAGAAATTAGATCAATCTGGAAATATTTTTGCAACAATAGACGCTGGTATTGATAAGTCATTTGTCGATGATATTCCCGATCCTGATCATCAGTTAGTCCGGTATCGCATTCGGGCTAATGCGGCTCAATCCGGCCTCTCTCTTTCTCGTTCAAACACACTCACCTTTGTTAAAGATTCAAAACTCTTCTCACCGACTGCCTTCACACCCAATAGCGACAAGCTCAACGACACTTTTGTGGTATCCGGGCAATTCATTGTAAAGTTGGAGGTCACCATTTTTAATCGCTGGGGTGAGTTGATGTTTGCAACTGACAAAAAAAACGAACCGTGGGATGGCACCTTCAACGGCAAACCTGCTCCAGAAGACGCCTACATTTGGTCCGCGCAAGTAACGGATTTGGCTGGGCGCTCGTACAAAGCGTCAGGCACCGTGGCACTGCTCCGCAAAAAAAAGTGAGTTGAACTGAGCAGCCTCACAGGCAATTAAAATATCCTAACTTTGTTGTTAGTCAATCAAAAATAAACTTGCGTTATGCTGGACATGATGAAAATGATGGGCAAGATGAAGGAAGTGCAAACCCGAATGAAAGAAGCCCAGGAGAATTTGGCAAGGATTAAAACTACAGGTGAGTCAGGGGGTGGCATGGTGAAAGCCACCGTAAATGGTAAACGCCAGCTGATTGAACTGGACATTGACCCTACTATTTTAAAGGCTGATGACAAAGTGCTGATCCAGGACCTGACCATTGCAGCGATCAACAAAGCGATGGAAGAAGCCGAGATAATGGCCAAAGAAGAGTTGAAGAAAAGTACCGAAGGGTTGTTGCCTAATATACCAGGCATGGACTTTAGCAACTTGATGGGATGAGTCGTATTGCCGTTGTCATTCTTAATTACAATGGCAAAGAGCTGCTCGAACAATTTTTACCGGGTGTAATTCGTCATTCATCCGAGGCAAAGATTATAGTTGCCGACAATAATTCAAACGATGATTCTGTTTCGTTTGTAAAGTCAAATCATCAGAACGTAGAAGTAATCTCCATTCCCAACAACTTGGGTTTTTGCGGTGGTTACAACTTTGCGCTTAAGCAAGTACCGGCTGAGTTTTATGTACTGTTGAACTCAGATGTTGAAGTGACAGAGGGATGGCTCATACCGTTGCTTGCTTCCTTCGATGACAAAAAAGTAGGCGCTGTACAACCTAAGATTCTCTCGTACCGCGAAAAACAAAAGTTTGAGTATGCGGGCGCTGCTGGTGGGTTCATCGATATACTTGGCTACCCATTCTGCCGGGGCAGGATTTTCAATGAGGTAGAAGAAGACCACCACCAATATGATGAAACCAAAAGTGTTTTTTGGGCAACAGGCGCTTGCCTGATGATTCGGTCTCAACTGTTCCATTCGTTAGGCGCGTTTGATGAAACCTTCTTCGCTCATATGGAAGAGATTGATCTTTGCTGGCGGCTGAATCGGAGCGGACACAAAGTACAATGCATTCCCAGAAGCCACGTATACCATGTAGGCGGTGCCACGCTCGACAAAAGCAATCCACGAAAGACCTATTACAATTTTAGAAATGGCTTAATGCTGGTGATCAAAAACTGGACTCCGCTACAAATGCTGGTTCGACTACCTATACGCATACTCCTGGACTGGATTGCAGGGATGAAATTTCTGCTGGAAGGCCACCCGAAAGATTTTATCGCTGTGTGGAGGGCCCATTTCTATGTGCTTTTTAACTTCCTATCCACTACTAACAGACGTTCGTCCACGTTGTTGTACAAAGTTTACAACGTGTATCAAAACTCAATCGTTTTCGACTACTACGTGAGAATGAAAAAGAAATTCAGTGATTTGAATTTTTAGTAATCCCAAATCGTACTTCTTCGCCTGAGATGCCTTCTCAAGTTCATAATGAAAGCAAGTACGAGATAGATGATAACCGGTGATCCGAACGTCAGAAATGACAAGTAGATGAAGAACAATCGAATGCTTGAAGTGGCGATACCTAATTTCTCACCTAACCTTGTACAAACACCGAAGGCATGCTTCTCAAAAAAGTGTTGTATTCTCCTTACAATCTCTCCCATCGTGTTATCATTTTCTTAAGAGTGCAAACCATTTACCTGAGTAAATGTCCATTTATCGACATTAAAAACACCCCACAAATATAAGCGGTTAAAAGCCACCTCTAAATGGCCAAAATCTTATTTTTTTGACTATAATTGCAAAAAAATCGCGTTAAATATACCTTTGCCACTCGCAAAACAACTTTAAACAAAAATCCATGAGAAAATTTGTCTACGCATTCCTGATCATCGGAACGTTAACCTTTTCAGGGTGTACGCTTCCTAGTATGATTAAGATGTCTAAGGAGCAAAATTTGACCGTAACACCTAACCCACTTGAAGTTCATAAGGACACGGTAAGCTATGAAATGGCTGCCAACCTGCCGGTTAAAATGCTTAAGAAAGGAACCGTATATACCCTGAATTCATACTACAAGTATGGAGACAGTGAGATTGCCATGGACCCTATCGCGTTTAAGGCTGAGGATTATCCTAACTCAGGAACAGAACAACCTAAGGTTACCAAGTCTTTCTCATTCCCTTATCAGCCTGCATACAAAACAGGCACACTGGAAGTAGAAGGTGTAGCATCTAAAGGAACTGCATCCAAGACTACGCCAAGGCTAGCGGTTGCAACCGGTGTGATCACCACTTCAAAATTGGTGCAGAATTCATACTATGCAGCTTTCGCTAATCACGGATACAACAACCAGGAAGAGATCATTCCGGTGGTTATCCCTGACTTCATATTCCAACAAGGAAGTTCAGTGCTTCGCACTTCAGAGACCAGAAGTGACAAAGGAAAGCAACTGGATGCATTCATCGCCTCAAAGAACGTGACCCGTACCGTTACAATCACTGGTACCCACTCTCCTGAAGGTGCTGAAAGAATCAACACTCGTCTTTCTTCTGATCGTGCTGCTGCTATTGAGAAATACTACCGCGCACAAATGAAGAAGTACGATTACAAGGGCATGGCTGATTCAATTAATTTCATCCTGAAGCCTGTAGTAAGAGACTGGGCAGAATTCAAAACTGCTTTGGCCGCCTATGACGGAATCTCATCTGATGAAAAGTCAGCTTACCTGAACATCGTAAACGGTGCAGGTACCTTCGAAGAACAAGAAAGACAATTAAAGAAGCTTCCTACTTACCGCAAAGTATTTAAGGATGTATACCCAGGCTTGAGAACAGCAAAGACTGAAATTCTTACCATCAAGGACAAGAAAACAGATGCTGAAATCTCTGTACTGGCTAAGCAAATCACACAAGGATCAATGAATGCAGATACACTTTCTTTCGAAGAAATGATGTATGCTGCAACACTTACTCCATCTTTGGAAGAAAAAGAAGCGATTTACACAGCTGCGACCAAGAAAGGTACCAACTGGAATGCTCACAATAACCTTGGTGCAGTTTACATTGCCATGGCTATTGCTGATCCTTCTAAGATGAATGATATGGCAAGCAAAGCTGCAGCTCAATTGGAGATCGCTGCTCGCTTGAAAGAAACCTCTGAAGTTCACGCTAACCTCGCTTCGGTATCATTGATGCAAGGCAACCCATATAAAGCTGCAAGTCATGCTTCAAAAGCACTTAACGGTGCAAGCGGAGATGTATCTCGCGGTGTAAACGGGGTAAAAGGTGCTTGCGAAGTGTACATGGCGAAATATGCTGATGCAGTACGCAGCGAGTCTTCAGCATTGGACACTGATGTTAATCTCTTCAACAAAGGTTTGGCTCAGCTGTTAAACAAAGACTACGCTAATGCTTCAACTTCTTTTGCAGAAGCTAGCCGCAAAAACAGCAACATGGCTGTAGCCTACTACGGTGCTGCTGTCGCTGCTGCTCGTTCAGGCAATGCCGATGGAGTAGCTGCCAGCCTAAGCAGTGCTGTGAAGATCGATCCTAGCCTGAAAGACAAGGCTTTGACTGACCTTGAGTTTGCAGCGTTTGCCACAACTGACGCATTCAGAAACGCATTGAAATAATTAAAACGCCTTACCAGGCTAAACCCCTCCCTTCCGGAGGGGTTTTTTTATTGCCGATACCTTCCATAGAAAACTGGTCAATCCTTTCATCCAATTGCTAACGATCGTTATTTTTACGCCCTGCTCGACCAAAGTGAGAGCTTGTCTAAAGAGTTGACCCTATGAGAGAAATCCAGTTCAGAGAGGCCCTTCGTGAAGCGATGAGCGAAGAGATGCGCAGAGACAAAAGCGTGTTTCTAATGGGCGAAGAGGTGGCAGAATATAACGGTGCCTACAAGGTGAGCCAGGGGATGCTGGATGAGTTCGGTCCCGAGCGCGTGATCGACACGCCTATTGCCGAGCTGGGTTTTGCGGGCGTGGGTGTAGGAGCAGCAATGAACGGCACGCGACCTATCATAGAATTTATGACATTCAACTTCTCGTTGGTGGCCATCGATCAGGTGATCAATGCTGCTGCCAAGATGATGTCAATGTCAGGTGGTCAGTTCAATATACCTATGGTCTTCAGAGGACCGACCGGAAACGCGGGGATGTTGAGCTCACAGCACTCACAGAACTTTGAAAACTGGTATGCAAACTGCCCAGGGCTAAAGGTAGTTGTACCTTCTAATCCCTATGACGCCAAAGGTTTGTTAAAGACTGCCATCCGCGATGATGATCCCGTTATCTTCATGGAGTCAGAACTGATGTATGGTGACAAGGGAGAAGTGCCAGAAGATGAATATCTGATTCCTATCGGGTCAGCTGATGTAAAACGTCAGGGTACCGATGTAACAATAGTCTCTTTCGGCAAGTTTATGAAGGTTGCTTTAGCAACGGCCGAGGAACTTCAAAAAGAAGATATCTCCGCTGAAGTAATTGACTTAAGATCAGTTCGCCCGATCGATTACAACACCGTTGTGGAATCAGTAAAGAAGACGAACAGGCTTGTGATTATTGAAGAGGCCTGGCCTTTAGCAGCCATCTCTTCTGAGATTACCTATCACATACAGAAGCATGCGTTCGACTATCTGGATGCTCCGATTCACCGTATCAACAGCCTGGACGTGCCGCTGCCTTACGCTCCAACACTGATTGATGCTATTCTTCCAAATGTTGAGAGAAGTGTGAAGGCGGTTAAATCAGTCTTGTACAGGGATTAATTTTATCAAAAGAAATATTAATTGGCCCGGTAAGTAGTTGCCGGGCTTTTTTATTTCCATATCTCCTTAGCAACCCTTATAAAATTCTCCCCCAAAATCATCTTAATGGTTTGATCGCTATAGCCTCTGCGAATAAAACCTTCCACAATGTCGTAAGTACGCTTAGGATGATTAATTCCTTCAACCCCAATCAGGTATTGGTCATTGGAGTGCATTCTATATTTCTTGTATCGCTCACCGGTTGAGTCAGCAAACATCTCCCTCCTTTCGTCAAACGGGATTCTTCCATCATCTGTATCAAGATCAAAATCTGTTCCTATCCCAGCATGCTCTGGGCCGACTAACTTAATGAGATGATCATAGTGATCGAGAAAATGCTCAATCGTCACTGGCTCGCGATCGCGTACCATAAATCGAATCTCTGCCACACCAAACAATCCTCCTTTTGCGGCCAGACTCTTTATCATTTCATCAGTCTTGGCTCGTGGATGCCCAGGGTTCAGCGCTCGACAATTAGCATGTGTTATTATTACCGGTTTAGATGACAGTTCAATACCTTCAGAAGTCGTACGATCGCTACAGTGGGAAAGGTCTATTGCCATTCCCGAATTGTTCATCTCAACAACAATCTGCTTTCCATACTCTGTTAACCCATTGTCCTTCTCGTCAAATCCACCAGACCCAATTTTGTTTCCGTAGTTGTATGTGAGTTGAGAAAGGCGCTGCCCCATGTTATAAAATAGTTCAACATCAGCCAGTGATTCGAAATGGCGCGAATCCTGGAATGTAAGCATTACGCCAGTCTTGCCTGTCTCATTCACATAATGCAAATCTTCTGGTGTATCGATTCGATGCAGACTTTGTGAATTCTCAGAAATGAATCGGTTCCACTTTGTAAAATAATCCAGCGACCTTTCGCGATTTTCCTGTGCGTGTCCAAGTGCGAAGACATCAATCCCGGAATCTTTGTACTTCTGTGCACTGGCTCGGAAGGTATCAGGTCGGTCTAACCACTGATCAAGTTCCGTACCAGGAAAATTGAATTGATTAAGCATATCAACAACCACCGACTCGCGGACAAGATCTATCGCTCGTGCTGAATACTCTGTATCTGAAAAAGGAAATAATTTAAACCTATTCTTATTGATAAAGGGAAATGCCGATACTGGAGCTAGCATTCCAACAGCTTGTGTAATAAATTTCCTTCTATTCATGTTGTTGTAGAATGATTACAAAAGGACAATGTCGGACTGACATCAAAGAAGCAAAACTCTCCAGGCATCTTCAAGATGCCCTTGCTGTAAATACATTTGAGCAAGCCTGTGAATTTGTTCTTCTCCGCGCAGCAAGGCCTCTTTAACTTCTGGCCTACCCTTCAATTGATCCAAGTCCACAGGTAGTTTTTCGATGTTTCCTAATTGCCCCAGGTCATTACCTGTCAGTACTTTGCTATTCCTTATCTTTTCCGGAATCTGGTCATAGCCTATTCCGATTTTTGCATTGGGCTTAGGCACGGTAAACAGAGCATCACCATGCGCTCGACAATAGTAGTCACCACCCATTCGGCCAACAGTATCGACCTTTTCAGTATCAACTCTGCCTTCCGCATCTAAAATATCTTCGCGGAAATGTGCCAGTAAGACCTCGCAAACAACAAGATTTCCTGCTCCCCCCTCATTGCCGAGTTTAATTACATCATTCACTTTGCACTCGAATGCAGCAGGCGACTCTTTAACTCTTGGTGGTTTGACAATAATGGAGCTCTCCGGGGTCAATCCCGACTTAACAAATTCATTTACTCCTTTAGGATATTCAGTACTTGATAGCGAAACCTGTTGGACAATATCGTAATTCACAATGTTGATCACCACTTCAGATACCTCCAGCACATTTTCATACGTATGTTTTGTGGTGTTGTCACGTCCTCTTCGTGAAGGTGAGAAAACAAGAATCGGAGGATTCGAACTAAACACGTTAAAGAAACTAAAGGGGCTGAGATTGACATTCCCTTCCCTGTCTACCGTGCTTGCTAATGCAATCGGTCTTGGTGCAACAACTCCTTGCAGGTAGGCATGAAGTTTAGGGAGCGGGATATTTTTTGGATCAATCGTCAGCATGGTCCACTTACAGGTGGTAAAATCTTCCCGGAACAATCACCAAAGCCAATCCTGACTCCATTTTTTTCAGCGTAGCCTCGCATCACAATAGTGTCGCCATCTTCTATGAACGTTCTTTCCGTTCCATCCGAAAGTTTGATTGGATTCTTTCCATTCCATGATAGTTCGAGCATTGAACCATAGGAATCCTTCTCATGTCCGCTAATTGTACCGGAGGCATACATATCTCCCACCTGAATGCTGCATCCATTCACTGTATGGTGCGCTAACTGCTGACACATGTTCCAATACATGTACTTAAAATTCGATGTGGAAATAATCGTTTCGCTTGATTCCGTGTTCAACGAAACCTCAAGGTTGATGTCAAAGTTTTTCGGCCCGCTTGTTTCAAGATAAGGCATCACTTTCGGGTTTTGCTCTGGTCCCTCTACTCTAAATGGTTCCAATGCATCCATCGTCACAATCCATGGCGAAATAGTTGAGCCAAAGTTCTTAGCCAGAAACGGTCCTAGCGGTACGTACTCCCAGGTTTGAATATCACGAGCTGACCAATCATTGAATAAGACCATACCAAAAATATGATCCTCAGCGTCTGAAATTGAAATGGGCTGGCCCAAGACAGAGTTCGTGCAAGTAACAAATGCCATCTCAAGTTCGAAGTCCAGTTTTTTTGACGGACCAAAAGATGGCAACTCGGCATCTGGTGCCTTGGTTTGCCCTTTCGGTCTGTGCAGCTCGGTTCCAGAGATCACAATGGATGACGCACGCCCATGGTATCCTATCGGGATATGTTTCCAATTTGGCAGCAAAGCATTCTTTGGATCACGGAACATAGTGCCAACATTGGTAGCATGCTCTATACTACTATAGAAATCAGTATAGTTTGGCACCAGTATTGGCATCCGCATCTGCGCCTCTTCCATAGGAATCAAAGCGATTTCGCGGGCGGCTACATTATTCTTCAGTTCATCATTGTCGTGCCTCAGTATTTCCGAAATCCGTTCTCTCACCTCTCCAGTTTTTTTCCTGCCCAACCCAATAAATGAATTCAAATACGGTTGATTAAAAATTCCTGTTGGTAATCCAAGCCCATCGAAATATCCGTTCTCATGAAGATACACGAGATCCAAAACGTGTTTTCCAATAGCTACACCGGCTACTGCCGATAAATATTGTGTTTGAAAAATTCCAAATGGGAGATTCTGTATAGGAAAATCAGAATGAGTTGGCACTTCTACCCAGCTCTTTAAATTAGGATCGTTTGCTTTATTCATTAATTACATTTTTCAACTGCCCTGTGAGGAGCTTCATCGATTATTACTACATTGAAAATGTGAATGAATCGTTTTCAATTCCCAATGATTTCCAAAAGTTAATAAAAGACCTCATTGGAAACGAATCTGATTCCTTTTTTGCTTCGTTGCAAAGTGATTCGCCTACTTCTGTGAGATACAATCGTGACAAATTCGATTTACCTCTCGGGTTGCAACGAGTTCCATGGGCAGACTCGGGAGTCTATTTGGACAAGCGGCCAGTCTTCACGCTAGATCCGCATCTTCACGCGGGGCGCTATTACGTGCAGGAAGCCAGTTCTATGTTTCTGGAGCAAGCTGTCAAAACAGCGATAGGCGATAATCAAAAAATCATCGCGCTCGATCTTTGCGCGGCACCTGGTGGCAAAAGTACCCACCTGCTCAGCCTCATATCGGATAACTCCCTTCTGGTAAGCAATGAAGTCATTCGGTCAAGAGTGCCAATTCTAATTGAGAACCTCCAAAAGTGGGGTAACCCAAATGTGATTGTTACCAGCAATGATCCTGCAGGTTTTCAACGATTACCCTCCTTTTTCGATTTGATTGTGGTGGATGCACCCTGTTCAGGCGAAGGTCTGTTTCGTAAAGACAATGAGGCGATGAAGGAATGGTCTTTGGCTAATGTTGAATTATGCTCATCGCGTCAGAGGCGAATATTGAGTGACGTTTGGCCTTCACTCAAACCTGGTGGTGTTTTAATTTATAGCACCTGCACTTACAATCTTGAAGAAGATGAAAAGAATATCGAGTGGCTGTCCCAGCAGAATAACGTAGAATCTTTACGTGTTCCGATCTCTCCTGATTGGGGCATCAAAGAGATAGATCATAAAGGCTTGTTTGCTTACAAATTTTTTCCTCACCGTGTTACAGGTGAGGGTTTCTTCATAAGTGTACTTCAAAGGAAGAGCGGAGCAACATCAAGAAACTTACCTAAACAGAACCGTAGGCTAGGCAAGTTATCTAAATCAGAAGTCGCACTACTGGACGGTTGGATTGCAAAAGATGGTGTTCTGGAAGTGTTCAAGTTTAATGATCAGATCAACGCGATTCCCACGAATACATTCCAGATCGTTGAGCTGTTGTCATCTATATTAAATGTTCAGGTAGCAGGAACTCCCGTTGCAACGGTAAAGCACAACAAGATGGTTCCTGAGCATGCGTTTGCATTGTCAAAATGCATCAATAGAGATAATTTTATTCAAACAGAACTTGGCTTTGACGATGCGATAAAGTATTTAAGAAGAGACAACCTTCAAATTGATACCAACCAAAAAGGTTTCTCTCTGGTCACATATCAGAATCAACCCATCGGATGGCTAAACTTGCTGGGCAACCGCGTCAACAATCTTTACCCGTCAAACTGGCGAATAAGGATGAACCCAAATCAGCATCAGTAAGCCAGCACCGCTTCGATTATGCCGTCAGGCAATGCGACTCCACTAAAAAATATCCCGACACAAAATACCTTCTCATAATAGTTGGACTTCTGAATTGCCAGTGGCAATGAACTTACCGATAGCATCGTGAACGAGACGGCAAATACAAGGATTAATATCGCCACCAGCCAGGTTGCCGGAAATAGTAATATCACTGCAAGACTTACCAAACTTACAATGGCAGACATTTGAAAAGATTTGTCAAGTCCAAGTTCGTTTACTTTAGTACTGATCGGCAGAGAGATTAATGCAGAGATAACCAGAACACCTACTAGAATAATGTTACCCCCAACACCCGGCAGTAGATTGCCAAGGCTGTTTTCCAATACATCGGGCATGATATTAAACAGAATAGTCGTTGCAAGGCCCGTCACGATGCCCATAAAGAAAATATTCAAGTACTGCGAACGTTGCGTATCGAGCTTGAATTCTGTTTTCGGCTTAGCCTCACTTCCCCCACTTTGTTTAAAAAGTCCAAGGGAATTCTCTTTAAGAGCATAGCCACTGGCAAAGGTGATCACCCCTCCTATCATGAACGTAATTGGTGCTCCAAGAAAGTCTATAATGTCAACGATCACGGGCTCAAGTGAGTAAATGAGGTTGGCGACAATTGTCAATACCGCCATTGCCCTTGGAAGCTTTTCCACTGGAGTGAACAGCTCAAGTGTAGACAACGCAGGGCTGGTAAAAATGCTCATAGCCACCAGCCAACAAACGATAAGGAGAGGCAACATCCAACGAAACACTTCTCCGGGTTGGCTAAACAGTGTGAAAGCCACTGCCATAAAAACCATAGCTGCAAAGCTGATCCCTGAACTGATGATGGGCAACCTATGGCCATTCTTAAAGCGAAAGCGGTCACCTAATTTCCCAGCATAGATTGGTGTAACGATGAGGATAAAACCCTGCACCACATAAAGAAGAAACCCAAAGTCAGTGAAGTTAAACTGGACCAGTAGCTTAGGTTGGTAGTTTTCGTAAGCAATCCACCCAATGATTATCGATCCATAAAGGGAAGCCAGACTCCACAATTGCTTCCATTGAATGCTTTCAGTGTTTGCTTGGGTTCCCGTGACAGTTGAAGCCATAAATGCGATCTTAATTCTTTTGTTGAATATACGCAGTTGTGTAGCAACTTGGATTTCAGGCCTGTGCTTATTCTAATCGGCCAAGTTTCCTATTTTTGCAGCTTAATTTCCAAGAAATCTGATCTGAATGTCCCTGTCAACGAAATATGATCCAGCCAGCGTAGAGGATAAATGGTATTCACGGTGGAACAAAAATGGCTTCTTTCACGGAACGCCCGATCCCAACAAAGAACCTTTTAGCATAGTAATCCCTCCTCCTAACGTAACGGGAGTTTTGCATATGGGGCACATGCTGAACAATACCATTCAGGATGTGCTCATCAGGAAGGCTAGAATGGAGGGAAAAGCGGCCTGTTGGGTGCCAGGCACAGATCATGCTTCAATTGCTACCGAGGCCAAGGTTGTAGCCATGCTTCGCGAAAAAGGAATTAAAAAGTCCGATCTGTCGAGAGAAGAATTTCTCAAGTACGCATGGGAATGGAAGGAGAAGTATGGAGGTATCATTCTTGAACAGTTGAAGAAGCTGGGAGCCTCTTGCGATTGGGATAGAACAGCCTTTACTATGGATCCCGATTACTACAAAGCGGTTATCAGGGTATTTGTAGATCTGTATAACAAAGGATACATCTATCGCGGACTCAGAATGATCAACTGGGACGTAGAGGCAAAAACTGCACTCTCCAATGAAGAGGTCATCTACGCGGAGGATGGTGAAAGGTCGATTCTATATTCTGTACGTTACAAAGTAAGCGGTTCTGTTGATGAGTGGGTAACAATCGCTACGCAACGACCTGAGACTATCATGGGTGATACCGCCATTGCCGTGAATCCCAATGATAAACGCTACACTCATCTCGTAGGAAAAAAGGTATTGGTTCCGATTATCAATCGCGAGATTTCTGTAATCGCAGATGACTATGTAGACACGGCATTTGGTACCGGTTGTTTGAAGGTGACACCAGCGCACGATGTAAATGACTATGAAATCGGATTGCGACACAACCTGCCAGTGATCGACACCATCAATGACGATGGTACGCTTAATGAAAAATGTGAGATTTCTAAGTTTATCGGCAAAGAGCGATTTGCCGTAAGAAAAGAAATCATTAAAGACCTTAAGGAAGCTGGCCACCTGGTGAAGGAAGAAGAGTTCATTACTCGTATTGGTCGATCCGAGCGCACCAACACCGTGGTTGAGCCGAAGCTTTCACTTCAGTGGTTTGTGAAGATGAAGGAGATATCAAGACGTGCATACAAGGCCGTAGAAGAAGATGAGATCAAGCTTCACCCAGCAAAATTTAAAAACACATATCGCCACTGGATGGAAAATGTTCGTGACTGGTGTGTGTCGAGGCAACTTTGGTGGGGCCATCGGATACCAGCCTATTTCTATGGCAAGGGTGACGATGATTTTGTGGTAGCTGAAACTCTGGATGAAGCCGTAACACTAGCTACACAAAAATCTGGAAGGGCGATAAAGGCAGAGGACTTGCATCAGGACCCAGACGTTTTGGATACTTGGGCTTCATCATGGTTATGGCCGATAGAAGTTTTCCATGGGTACAACGACAAATATTATGATCAGGCAAACGGGAAAGTAAAACGTGAAGGCAATGCTGACCTAAATTACTTTTATCCAACTCAGGTATTGGTTACCGCTCCCGAGATTTTGTTCTTCTGGGTAGCGAGAATGATTATCGCGGGCTATGAATACATGGACGAACGCCCGTTTGAAGACGTATATCTCACGGGCATAGTGCGTGATAAACTGGGACGGAAGATGTCCAAGTCACTAGGCAATTCACCCGATCCTTTGGATCTGATTTCAAAATATGGAGCCGATGGTGTGCGCACAGGTATGCTTTTCAGTTCACCAGCTGGCAACGATTTGCTATTTGACGAAAAGCTTTGTGAGCAAGGGCGAAATTTTGCCAACAAAATCTGGAATGCCTTCCGGCTGGTGAAAGGCTGGGAAACCAGTGATCAAAAAATGCCAGCAGAAAATGCAGTGGCTATCGAATGGTTTGAAGCGCGTTTGAATCAATCGCTAAGTGAACTGGAAGATCACTACAGCAAATTTAGAATCTCAGATGCACTCATGACCACTTACAAAATGGTCTGGGATGACTTCTGCTCATGGTATCTGGAAATCGTCAAGCCACCGTTTGGCCAACCTATTGACAAAGT
The DNA here is from genome assembly GCA_020436085.1 of Cyclobacteriaceae bacterium. Taxonomy (GTDB): domain Bacteria; phylum Bacteroidota; class Bacteroidia; order Cytophagales; family Cyclobacteriaceae; genus ELB16-189. The sequence continues at coordinate 37,502 of JAGQYM010000020.1, read as the reverse complement.
TACCTACAGCAAGACAGTCAACTTCTTTGAGTCAATCTTAAAGGTACTCCATCCTTTTATGCCGTTTATCAGCGAGGAACTATGGCACGAACTTGACCACAGAGATGATAAGAACTGTGTTATAGTTGCCGAATATCCGAAAGTAGAAAAATTTAGCACAGCGATCGTAACCGAAGCTTCGCTGGCTTTTGAAGTCGTTACTCAAATCAGAAACATCAGAAACAGCAAGGGCATCTCACCAAAAGAAGCAGTAAACCTTTTTGTCAATCCCAACGGAAAATCAAAAGTCGGTGCTTTTTCATCGGTGATTCAGAAGCTGTCAAATGTTAAAGAGCTGGCCTTCTCCGAAGATAAGCCCGGTAATGGTGCCACTTTCATAGTGCAGAATACTGAGTTCTATATGCCGCTTGAGGGGAGAATGGATGTAGAAGCAGAGTGTGAGTCGCTGCAAAAGGAATTGGAATACACTCGTGGCTTTCTAAAATCGGTAATGAAAAAACTTAGTAATGAGAAATTCGTTGCTGGTGCACCGGCTCAAGTTGTGGAGTCTGAAAACAAGAAAAAGACTGATGCCGAGTCAAAGATCAAACTACTGGAAGAAAATCTGAAGTCGCTTGGCTGTGCCTAAACGCGAGCAGCCATAAACAGATCTATATTCTTGTATTTCATCTTGAACTTCCGACCAATACTTTCATTGGTAAGGTTGCCTTTGTAGCTGTACACTCCCTTTAAAAACCAGCGATGAGATAATATCATCTCTTCCACTCCACCCTCTTCCGCAGCGCGCAGTATTGTAGGCGTAAAAATGTTACTCAGGGCTGTGGTGGCGGTATGTGCCACTCTTGATGCGATGTTGGGAACACAGTAATGAATTACATCGTATTTCTTAAACACTGGTTTTGCATGCGTGGTAATCTCAGATGTGGCAACACATCCACCCTGATCAATACTAAGGTCAATAATTAAAGAATCTGGCTTCATCTGACTAACCATCTCCTCCGAAACTACATGGCGCGCTCTTCCCTTCTCTGCCCTCAAAGCACCTACTACCACGTCAGCATTCTTCAGGCTTTCACTTAGCGTAACAGTATCAATAGTTGAAGTATAGAATTGATGGCCTAGTGTATGCTTTATCCTTCTGAGTTTGTAAAGGTGGTTATCAAAAATTTGAATCTCAGCTCCCAGACTGAGCGCAGCTCTTCCACAATACTCTGCAACGGTTCCCGCTCCAATAATTACCATTCGCGTAGGCGGAACTCCAGTAATTCCACCAAGAATAATTCCCTTGCCTTTGTTAGCTGAACTTAAATACTCCGCTGCTATAAGTACGACCGCGCTGCCGGCAATTTCACTCATCGCTCTTACGATTGGAATACCTCCCACTTTATCTTCAATGTATTCCCAAGCCATCGCTGTGATTCTTTTTTTAAGCAACGCCTGAATATATTCCTTTTGAAGGTGACCCGGCTGTAATGCAGAAATTAGTATCTGCCCGGGCTTAAAAAACTCAATCTCTTCTAACGTGGGAGGTTCGATCTTTAGAATTACATCAGCCTTATAAAGCTCTTCCGGGGTATAAACGATCTTTGCTCCTGCTTCGCTGTATTGTTTGTCGGTAAACTTAGAACCTTCACCAGCTTTTCGCTCCACCCAGATCTCGTGGCCGTTGCTTACAAGGATTGCCACCGCATCTGGTGTTAGGCTAATCCTATTCTCTTGTAATGAAATTTCCCGGGGTAATCCAATGCAAAAAGAGTGTTTACTCTTCTCCACTTTCATCAGTTGTTCCTGCGGGGATAAGCTGGATTTTGCCAATGCCTCAAAGCCTGTCTTCTTCCGTTCAGTCATAATGCAGAGTATTCAATTTTCCTCGTTGAATCCGAATCGATAGATACCTTCATTTTCATGTAGTTCAGAGGAAAAAGAGATGGTATTTTCTCAGGCCATTCAACAAAGCAATAAGCGCCAGATTCAAAGTATTCTTCCACTCCAAGGTCGTAAGCCTCAGATTCTTTTTCTAATCTGTAAAAATCAAAGTGATAGATATGAGAATGAGATGTGGTGTATTCGTTTACAATAGAGAATGTAGGGCTACTCGTTCCCTCACGAACTCCAAGTTCCTTACAAATTGCCTTTATCAACGTAGTCTTACCCGAACCCATAGGTCCATCAAAAAGCCACACCTTTATATTTCCTGACGCAGCGATAAGTTCACGCGCAACGGCTTCAAGGTCGTTGATCGATATGGCCTTTCCATTCAAGGCCCTACCCCACTGCTCAGGCATTCTTCGAAGTTAAGAAAATTAAGGGAATGATCATTTCCTCAAGGCTAACACCTCCGTGCTGAAACGTGTCCTTATAGAAGTTCACATAGTAGTTATAGTTGTTGGGATATGCGAAAAACTGATCCTCAATGGCAAAAACATACGAGGTCGAAACATTGGATTTTGGCAAGAAGAAACGCTCGGGTTTCGTTGCCTCCATCACCTTACCCCCGTCATAGTTCAGGTTTTTGCCTTGTTTGTATCTTAGGTTGGTGTTTACGTTTCGATCGCCAATAATCTTAAATGGACGCTTCACGCGAATCGTACCATGGTCTGTGGTGATAATGAGCTTCGCTTTCTTTTCAGCAATCTTTTTCAAAATATCGAGCAGAGGCGAATGCAGGAACCAGGAGCGCGTAAGCGATCGATAAGCCGATTCATCTGGCGCCAGCTCACGAATCATAGCCATGTCCGTGCGTGCGTGAGAGAGCATGTCGACAAAATTGTAAACAATAACATTGAAGTCGTTGGTGAACAAATTATTGACAGCATCTGCAAGATCCCTACCCTCCTCTGTCTTTTTAATCTTATGATAGGAGTGTTTGATATTCAAATTATTTCTTCGAATGTGTCGAGCGAGAAACTCATCTTCGAAATTGTTCTTACCATCATCTTCGTCATCGCCCACCCAAAGGTCAGGGTGAGTCTTTGCCATCTCAGCAGGCATCATTCCGGAGAAGATCGCATTTCGCGCGTAAGCAGTAGTCGTAGGTAGAATAGAATAATACGTTTCTTCATTGTCGACATTGTAAAACTCTTCGATAATTGGCTTGAGTACACGCCACTGATCAAAACGAAGATTGTCGATCACAAAAAGGAAACAAGGAACTCCTTTCTCAATTTCAGGGAATACTTTTTTCTTCAACAGCTGATGTGACAGCAAGGGTTTTGGAGCATTCGCGTCATTTAACCATGACTCGTAGTTTTTCCGCACGAAGCGGCAAAAGTTTGTGTTAGCCTCCACCTTCTGCATTTCCAACACCTCTGCCATATCTTTGTTATCCGCCTCGTCCAATTGAAGTTCCCAAAACACCAACTTCTTGTAGACATCTGCCCACTTGTCGTGACTTAGATCATCAAGAAAGGCCATGCTAATCTTCTGAAACTCTTGCTGATAGTTCAAGTTAGTTTTCTCAATCACCAGTCTTTTGTTGTCCAATATCTTCTTTACAGAAAGTAATATCTGGCTCGGATTCAAGGGCTTGATGAGGTAGTCGTCAATTTTGGCACCGATGGCCTCCTCCATGATCTGCTCTTCCTCATTTTTGGTAATCATCACCACTGGCAGATTTGGCTTGCCATTCTTTATCAAAGTCAACGCCTCCAACCCCGACATTCCAGGCATATGTTCATCAAGAAACACCAGATCAAAATGACGGGACTCGCTGTACTCGACAGCATCAGAACCGTTATTCACAGGAGTAATGTCGTAACCACGTTGTTGAAGAAACAGGATATGAGGCTTCAGTAAATCGATCTCATCATCTGCCCACAAAATATTATACCTTTGCACGAAATCAATTGTTAAATATTGATTCCAAGTTACGAGTTATCGCCTAAAACTTGAGCCGAAGCGTCAACAAAAAGAAAATCATAAATGACCCTATTTATGGGTTTGTCTCCATTCCTGGAGAACTGACATTCGAGCTTATCGAACACCCCTACTTTCAACGTCTGCGGCACATCAAACAGCTTGGGCTAACAGAGCTAATCTATCCTGGAGCGATACATACCAGATTTAATCATGCGCTGGGTGCTATGCACCTGATGGGCAATGCATTGGACAACTTACGATCGAAAGGTATCGAAATCAGCGACAAAGAGTACGAGGCTTCACAAATTGCCATTCTCCTGCACGACATGGGTCACGGACCCTTCTCACATGCCCTTGAGGAAACCCTGCTACATCATGTTAGTCACGAGAGCATCTCATTTCAGTTTATGAAGGAGTTGAACGGAGTTTTTAACAAACAGTTGGACATCGCTCTTCAGATTTTTCAGAATACATACAAGCGCAAATTCTTTCACCAGTTGGTGAGCAGCCAACTGGATATTGACAGACTGGATTACCTCCAACGCGATTGTTTTTTTACGGGGGTAAATGAAGGCTCGATCGGAGTTGATCGAATAATTGCAATGCTTAACGTGGTTAATGACCAACTGGTAGTGGATGAAAAAGGGATTTATAGTATTGAAAATTTTCTCAACGCGAGAAGGTTGATGTACTGGCAAGTGTATTTACACAAAACTGCTGTGAGCGCAGAGAGAATGCTTGTCAACCTGATCAAGCGAGCTCAATATCTAGTTCAGTCAGGAGAGCGACTTATATGCTCATCCGCCCTTCTGCTCTTTATCGAAAACACCTACACACTGGACGACTTCAAACAAAAGAAAGTATTGCAGAGCTTTGGGCAACTGGATGACAATGACATTTGGGGAGCAATTAAGATCTGGCAAAACCACTCCGACAAAATTCTTTCTATCCTTTGCCAAATGTTGTTGCAGCGAAAGTTGTTCAAAGTCACTCTTTCCTCTTCTCCAATTCAAAAGAACGCGATAGAAGTCGTCAGGTCGGAAATCACTGATCACTTCAAAGTATTGCGCAAAGATGCTTCATTCCTGTTCTCTCATGGTGTGGTTTCCAACGAAGCGTATGTGAGCGAAGGCATGGGAATCAGTATCTTAACACGAAAGGGAGAACTAATGGACATCGCACAGGCTTCCGACCTTCCAAATATCAAGGCACTTAGTAAAATCGTCAAAAAAAGCTATCTGTGCTATCCTAAAAATGTATCTTTGAGTAGGAACTGACGCAGTTTTTTCACACATTAAGTAATTACAATTCTTTCCGGTAGAATGGAGTTTACGATACGGCAAATAGCAGTCATGCTTGGCGGAGATGTGAAGGGGGATGATGGCTCCAAAATCAACATGCTTGCGAAGATTCAGGATGCCAAGCCGGGACAAATAGCCTTTCTTTCCAATCCTAAGTATGAGCACTTCATTTACGAGACCAAAGCAAGTGCTGTAATCGTAAAGCGAGGCTTCGCACCAAAGAAAGAAATAGTATCCAGTCTCATCCTTGTTGACGATCCTTACTCCAGTTTCACTGTACTTCTTGAAGAATATCACAAGCTCATCAGCTTTCAGAAAGCCGGTGTAGAAGAGCCGTGCTTTATTGGATCAGATTGCACTTTGGGCAAAGCTATTTATCGAGGAGCATTTTCATATATCGGCAACAACGTTACCATTGGCGACAATGTGAAAATTTATCCACATACTTTCGTGGGCGACAACGTGGTAATCGGGAGCAACACGATTCTGCACCCAAATGTCAAGCTGTATGGCGGAACGAGAGTTGGTAACAACTGTGTCATTCATTCCGGTGCGGTACTGGGAAGCGATGGCTTTGGCTTCGCACCTCAAGATGATGGCACGTATAAGACAATCCCTCAACTAGGCAATGTGATCCTTGAGGACAACGTGACCATAGGAGCAAATACTGTCATTGACTGCGCAACCCTGACTGGCGACTCAACTGTAATTCATTCGGGAGTCAAACTTGACAACCTTATTCAGATCGCTCATAACGTGGAGATCGGTAAGAACACAGTCATCGCGGCACAAACGGGCATTTCAGGATCCACTAAAGTAGGAGAAAATTGCGTTTTGGCTGGCCAGGTGGGAATAGCGGGACATTTGGTGATTGCCAACAAAACCAGCGTTGGGGCTCAAGCGGGCATATCCAAGTCGGTAAAGGAAGAGGGCCAGCGCCTATTGGGCTATCCAGTGCTTGATGTGAAGGAATACTTCAAATCTTATGCTGTTTTCAAGCAACTACCGGACCTTTCTGCAAGGTTAAAACAGCTTGAAGATCGGGTGGCAAAGGTCAACCATGAGGCAAAATAGGCTTGCTACTGTCTCAGATCGCTAAAAACATCAGATTTTCGCTTTCAGGAGCATTCCAGACGGCAACCGAATATCTAATTTCTTAGCTTATAAGGGTAATTGAAGTTAAATTTGTGCCCTTTATTCGCCAAGGATGTTAAATCACAAGCAGCAGACCATCAAGAAATCGGTGACGCTCTCTGGGGTGGGCCTGCATACGGGTATTATCACTAATATGACGTTTTTGCCTGCAAAGGCAAATCATGGGATTAAGTTCCAGAGGATCGACCTGCCGGGATCCCCGATAATTGATGCTGACTGCGACAATGTGGTTGATGTATCAAGGGGAACAACCATCGAGCAAAGTGGTGCCAGGATAAGCACTATTGAGCATACCCTTGCCGCCCTCACGGGTCTTGAAATAGACAACGTTCTCATTCAGGTGGACGGTCCAGAGGCCCCGATTATGGATGGCAGCTCTATCCAGTTCGTCAATGTGCTAAAGGAAGCGGGTACTGAAGAGCAAAATGCCCTTCGAGACTTCTTCGAAGTTCAGGATAGTATCTTTTATCGTGAAGTAGATCGCAACGTAGAAATTGCTGCCCTTCCGCTAGACGATTATCGCGTGACGGTGATGATTGACTACAACTCACCTGTACTGGGAAGTCAGCATGCATCTATCACCAATATCAGGCAGTTTGAAAAAGAGATCGCTTCGTGCCGAACGTTCTGCTTTTTGCATGAGCTTGAGATGCTGTATAAAAACAACCTGATCAGAGGCGGAGACCTAAACAACGCAATCGTAATTGTTGACAGGGTCGTTCAGGAGCATGAGTTGGACAACATCGCGCAGATGCTGAACAAGCCAAAGGTTGAGGTTAAGAAAGAAGGAATACTCAACAACGTTGAGTTGAGATACAACAATGAACCTGCACGTCATAAACTGCTGGATATTATCGGTGACCTGGCTTTGGCAGGGCGACCGTTGAAGGCCCAGATTTTGGCTGCAAGACCTGGCCATGCTGCCAATGTCGCTTTTGCCAAAAAGCTTAAGAAAGCAATGGCTGAGGCAGACAAAAAGGGAATTCCAAGATACAACCCAAGTTTGCCTCCGGTGATGGATATCAATCAGATATCAACTATCCTGAGGCATCGTTATCCGTTTCTCCTGATTGACAAAATCATTCACCTCGACAATAAGAGTGTAGCAGGTGTGAAGAACGTTACCATGAATGAGCCATTTTTCCAAGGCCACTTCCCAGGTAATCCTGTGATGCCTGGCGTGTTGCAAGTGGAGGCCATGGCACAGATCGGAGGAATCCTGGTTCTTAACACAGTACCAGATCCTGAAAATTATTGGACTTACTTTCTTGGCATAGAATCTTTCCGTTTCCGTAAGATGGTTTTGCCAGGAGACACGTTAGTCATCCAGTGTAACCTATTGGTTCCTATCAAGAGAGGAATCGCCAAAATGTACGGACGAGCCTACGTTGGCAGCACGCTAGTGTGCGAAGGTACAATGACTGCCAGCATCGTTAGAAAAGACTCATGAGCCACCATCCATTAGCAAACGTACATCCCGATGCAAAAATCGGTAACAACGTTACCATCGAACCTTTTGCAACAATCAAGAGTGATGTAGTCATCGGTGATGACTGCTGGATCGGGCCGAACGCAGTAATATGGGAAGGCGCGAGGCTCGGAAAAAATGTGAAGGTCTATCCAGGTGCATCCATCTCCTCTATTCCTCAAGACTTGAAGTTCGCGGGTGAGAAGACTGAAACGTTCATTGGAGACAACACTGTGATCCGTGAATACGTGACCATCAGCCGCGGCACAGCTGACAAGCATAAGACACAAATCGGAAGCAACTGCCTTTTGATGGCATACGTACACATTGCCCATGACTGCATCATCGGCAACAATTGCATTTTTGCCAACACTGTCCAAGTGGCAGGGCACGTAGTGATAGAAGATTGGGCCATCATTGGAGGCAGCAGTGCAGTTCACCAGTTTGTAAAAGTGGGTGCACATGTCATGGTTTCTGGCGGATCGCTTGTTCGCAAGGATGTCCCTCCGTTTACCAAAGCGGCACGCGAGCCACTCACTTATTGCGGTGTTAACACGATCGGCCTTAGAAGAAGAGGCTTCAGTTCTGAAAAGATTTCAGAGATTCAGGATACGTATAGGATTATATTCCTCAAAGGATTGAACAACTCGAAGGCACTCGACCTGGTAGACCAAGAAATCTCACCGAGCCCTGAGAGAGATTACATCGTTGACTTTATTAGAAGTTCAGAAAGAGGCGTGATGAAGGGCTTCTCAACCAGCTCGGCCAGCTTTGAATGAACATCGTAACCGAAAATCTAGGTAAGCGGTTTAACCGTGAGTGGATTTTCAAAAAACTCAACTACACCTTTGAGCAGGGTACTTGCTACGCAATAACCGGCCCTAACGGATCCGGCAAATCTACCCTGATGCAAGTGCTCTGGGGACAAGTTCCTCAAAGTCAAGGGCAACTTAGTTACACAAGTACTTCAAACGGTGCTATTCCAATTGACGAATGTCACCAACATCTATCAATCGCAACGCCCTACATGGAGTTGATTGAAGAATTCACACTCGAGGAAATGGTAAACTTCCACTTCAAATTCAAGACTACATTGAATAATGAATCTGCGGATGAAATCATAACTCGCATGGCACTGGATCACGCCCGAAAAAAGCAAGTCTCGAACTTCTCTTCGGGGATGAAACAGCGATTAAAGCTTGGACTTGCTTTCTTTTCAAAAACAGCGGCTTTATTCCTTGATGAACCCACCTCCAATCTTGACAAAAAGGCGATTGAATGGTATCAGGTTAATCTTAGAGCAGTGGCTAGGGAAAGGCTGGTATTAATTGCTTCAAATGTTGACTACGAGTACCCAGATGAGGCAAAAAAGCTTGATTTACTTGATTATAAGTAGGTTACATTTCAGAAAGTAGGTTACATTTCAGAATGTTAACCCATTAAAAGTGATTATTGGGCCTATTTTCAGTTCATTTGTCGTCAGCCCTTTTTATAAATTGGCTCTTTTGCTAAGTTTAATACGATTTTAACCATGCCATTAATGAAGCAGATTACAAAAATAACACTGGTTGCCATGATCCTTGGTGGGTTCCTCCTGATACAAGGGTGTAAAAAGGACAGCGGTCCGGGAGAATCCGTTGAAGACACTCAGCTAGGTAAGTTGTCTAAGACTTGGAGGTTTAGTTCTGTGACTTTAGATGGAACCGATCAGGATGGTTACGACAATTTCACCTTAACAATCTCTGGAACAGCCGGAAACACTTCCTTTGGATATACTGCAGGTGGACGTCCTTCTACCAGCCCTTGGCCTTCTAGTGGTAATTGGTCTTTTGGCGGAACTCCTGAAACTCAGATTATCAGAGATCCCGGGACTGGAGATGAACTTGCAATCACTTATTCAGTGAGCGACACACAACTTCAGATCACTTTCAATTTTTCTGGAACAGGATATCCCGGCAGAACATCGAATGTCAACGGACAGTGGGTATTTGATCTGGTGCCGTAACCAAATCGAGATAAGAACAAAAGCCCACCTGATCAGGTGGGCTTTTTCTTTTTCGAGTCGTTTCTATTTGAGAACAATCACCGTAATTCCAGCTCCTCCTCTTTCCACGTGTTCATCATTGAAAGTCTCTACCGATCTGTTTTGCTTTAGTCGATCTCGAATGATCTGACGAAGTACACCCTCACCTTTTCCATGAAGGATGCGCAGCTCATGATGGCCGAGCAGCACCGCATCATCCAAAAACTGATCCAACACCGGAATCATTTCCTCTGCTCGCCTGCCTCTCACGTCCAGCGTTGAATTAAAGTTGGACTGTTTTGATAATACATCAATACCCATTGAGCGTAAACTTGAACGGGATGCCTTTGCTTCGCCTGCGGTACTTTTCACCAGCTTGTCCAACTTTACAGAAGACCTCATGTCTCCAAACTGCACCACCGCTGACTTGCCTTTTATCGAGACTATCTTTCCGATCACCTCCTGCCCCTCTATTCGGGCATAGTCACCTTCCTTGACAGGTTCATTGACAGATGGCTTCTGCTGAGTAAGAGGTTTCAATGTTTTTTCCAATCCCTGCAGCGTCTCCCTCACCTTTCGTGTCTCCTTCTTCTCGGCCTTGTTCTCCTTGATGTGACGAATCGTTTTCTCGATCTCCCTGTTCGTCTGTTTCAACAGAGTCGCAGCCTCTTCTTTGGCTTTATTAATGATCTGCTTTTGTTTTGACTCCAGTTCTGCGGTTAGTTGATTGTATTTATTTAAAAGCTCATTGTATTTAATTTCCTTTTGTCGCAACTCACGCTCTTTCTTATTAAGTTCTTGCCGTTCGTCATTCACTTTTTTTAGCAGGCTTTCGAGTCCGGCAAGGTCACTTCCGACAATCGATCTGGCATCTTCTAAAATTTCATTTGATAATCCTGTTTTCCGTGCGATCTCCAGTGCAAACGAACTTCCTGGTTTGCCGATTTCCAGTGCGTACAGCGGCTCTAGTTTTCTACTATCAAATAACATGGCGGCATTTCTTATTCCCTGTTGCTGGTCAGCAAAGAGCTTAAGATTGTAATAGTGTGTAGTAGCCACTCCCCAGACCTTCTTCACAACCAATGTTTTCAGTATCGCCTCTGCAATACCTCCGCCAAAGTTGGGATCGGTGCCGGCTCCCAGTTCATCCATCAGTACCAGCGTGTTGGCGTCAGATTTCTCAACGAAATAGCGCATGTTCCGCAAATGTGAGCTGTAAGTACTCAGATCGTTCTCGATTGATTGCTGATCTCCAATGTCAAGAAAAAGATGACTGAAAATACCAACCTCAGAACGCTCATCCATTGGAACCAGAAGTCCGCACTGCAACATATATTGAATGAGTCCCACAGATTTGAGGCAAACCGACTTTCCACCTGCATTAGGACCAGAAACAAGAAGAAATCTCTCTTCCGCTGAAAGATCAATATTCAGTGGCACCACGGGATCCTTTCCCTTATGGTTGATGAATAATATCGGGTGCCTCGCATTGATCCAATTCAGTCGAGGTCGATCAGAAACCTGCGGCAGGTCTGCCTCTATTTCTATTGCAAGTTTTGTCTTCGCCTGGATGAGGTCCAGCCAGGCCACAAAATCAAAAGCTTTCTGTACCTCAGGAAGATGCTGACGCAGAATGTCAGTGAGATCGCGAAGGATTTTTACGCACTCTCTGCGTTCTTCAAGCTCCAAATTTCTGATCTCGTTGTTGGCCTCAAGTACTTCAGTGGGTTCCATAAAAACGGTCTGCCCGGTGGCAGACTCATCCATTATTACTCCCTTAACCCTTCGTTTGTATTCGGCAAGCACAGGTATCACAACGCGCCCATCACGAATCACTGGCGAGCTACCCTCGGGCACCATCTTATTGGCAACAGCTTCTTTAAATAGCTGGTCAATCAGTCTCCGAGCCTTGTGCTCCTCTTCTCTTAGTCGCCTCCGCACTTTTTGCAACTCCGGACTGGCGTTATCCTTAATAATCCCTTTGTCATCGATCTTACTATAAATCGATTTGTTCAGCTCTTTGGGAACAACGACTTGATCAGCCAATTGGAAAAGCAAGGGATTTTGATCTGCTCCTTTCGTGATAAAATCAACACTGGCATTTACCGTATCAAGGGAGTCAGCTATTTCAATAAAAGACGTTCCCTCAATAAAGCTTCCCTCAAGCGTAACAATCTTCAGGTTTTCTGTCGGGTCGTAATAATTTTGGAGCGGAAACGACTCACCTCTTTCTCTTATACTTTTGAACTCACGATTCTGACCCAGGAGTTTTTTTATCAGTTGATAATCGGTTTGATATCTGATTTTCTCGACCTTTTTCCTACCAGGTTCATTGAGGCAATAGCCCGTAATCTTTTCACGGATCAGGTCAAATCCAAGTTTGCTTTCAAAATCAGATGGATAAACCATAACCTATCAAGGCTGATTCTTCATTCGTTGCTCTCGCAGATTCAGCGTATCAATCACTGCATCAAGGATGGCCTCCAGCTCACCAGGGCGTTGGAGATAATATTGATAATTGACCTTTAGGGTAGAATCGTTAAGACCTCGTTTAGCCGCAAGAGAATCTTCGTAGGGATAAAATAGTTTCAGGACAGAGTCTCGAGGTAGTTGCGAATTCGTGATCTTGGCTTCAGCGAGGTATACATCTACCATAAGGCTCACCATCTGCTCTTTATTCAGCAGTCCTTCTGGCCTTTTCTCTTGCTTACATTGGGTTAGCAACGCGAATACAACAATGAAAGCAATTATTTTCCATCCACTGAAATCCATATCCCTTTTGTCAAAATTACCGTTGGATACACTGAAAACGGGTCCAAAATACTCATAATTAAGCTATTTTTGGGCCACAAAAATCGGTGTTGGATTGAAACAGCTTCTCAAGAAACTTAGGAAATACGAGATCCAAATTCGGAAGGCGATCAACAGCCAAATGCAGGGCGATTTCCATTCGATCTTTAAGGGATCGGGTCTGGAGTTTGATGATGTTCGTCCATATCAATACGGTGATGACATACGCACTATCGACTGGAATGTATCTGCCAAGGGACACGGAACGTTCGTAAAGACTTTCAGGGAGGAAAAGGAGCAGACTATCTTTTTCATAGTCGATGTAAGCGCTTCGCAAGAAATTGGAACACCCGGCAAAACCAAACACGACATTGCGACAGAAGTTTGTGGCGTGCTTGCTCTTTCGGCAGTAAAGGAATCAAGTCAGGTCGGACTGATTTGCTATTCAGATGAGCGCGAAAAATATCTGCGTCCCAAAAAAGGAATGGGGCAGGCTTATGAAGTGATCTCCAATCTTGTTCGTCTTAAACCTAAATCTTTAAAGACAAATTTGAACAAAGGCATCGCGTTTGCCCTGAATGCGATAAAAAGGAGGAGCGTGGTCATCATGATTTCGGATTTTATCGATGAGGACTATTACACCAACCTGCGATCTCTGGCAAGGAAGCATGATCTTGTGTTAGTTCAGATTAGCGATAATAGAGAAACCAATTTGCCTAAGCTGGGTATCATTCCCGTTCAGGATAAGGAAACGAAAAAAACGCTATGGGTAAATACTTCGTTCGGTGATTTCCGAAGCAGAATTAATTTGCATCACCAGGAACGTAAGGATCAGCTTTCGACTTTTAGCCGAAAACATCAGATCAATTTTCTGAGTATCAACACGAATGAAGATTATGTTCCCAAACTGCTGAGGCTCTTCAAAGTGAGAAATAAGTCGATGAAAAGTGTTTGATTAGGTGAAGAAGCTACTTTGTACAATCTTAGTGTTTAGTGTATTTTTCTGTAAGGCACAGGAGATAGAGGTCCGTGGCGGCTTTCTTACAGACAGCATCAAGATTGGGATAGTGGTGCCCTACACACTTAGCGCTAGCTACGGAAGAAATCAAACCATCGTATTTCCAGACTCGACATATTCCTTTGCTCCATTTGAGATCGATCACAAAGTTTACTTCCCCACACGATCAACAGCTGAAATAAGCTATGATAGCGTTGTCTATTATCTCTCCTCCTTCGAAATTGACAGCATCCAGCGACTTAAACTTCCGGTTTTTGTTGTCCATCCTCAGGATTGCACCGCTATTTTTGCCGATGAAGACAGCGTATTTCTGCAACAACTGATCGCCCAAGTCCCGGACTCACTATCTATTGAGGATCTGCCTCTGAAAACCAATACTGCATATCATGCGGTTAGTTGGCTATTGAACTACCCTTTGTTGCTGATTGCAGGCGGCATCCTCATTGTGGTGGTAATTGTGGGCTGGGTTGTATTTGGTAAGAGAATCAGAAAATATTTTGCGTTAAGGCGCCTCAATAGAAATCACAGACGATTCAATGAGGAGTTTGGCCATTCGGTTGATCGGTTAAAACAAGGTTTCTCCACCCAACTTGCTGAATCTACTCTGCTGATTTGGAAACAATATATGGAACGATTGACTTCAAGCCCTATCACAAAATATACCTCAAAGGAGATCTTTCAATTGGTGCGAGACGAGTCGCTGGCTGATGCTCTCAAAAAAATTGATAAGACTATCTATCGTGAAAGTAGCGGACTTGAACAGGAGCCTCTGCTGGAGCTACAGCGGTTTAGTCAGGATCAATTCAAGCAAAAAGTTGAGGAACTGAAGAATGGATAGGCTTGAAACTGCTTGGTATTCATTGTCATGGTTTTACCCTGGCACATTCTCCGGGTTCACCTGGGCTCATCCTTTGTTCCTGTGGCTTCTGGTACTGGTTCCAATCATTTTCGTACTGCGATGGTTTTTTAGATTTTTCTTCAATCAGAAATTACCAGTGGCATTGGTTCGCAGTGATCTCAAAAGTACACCACTGACACTTGTGCGGCTTCTGCCTGAGTTCCTCCTGGCCATTACCATCATGCTCATACTCGTAGCACTCGGTAGGCCGCAGACCACAAACGAAAAAGTAGAACAGTGGACAGAGGGGATCGACATCATTCTTGCCATCGACATTTCTCAGTCGATGCAGATCGAAGATTTTACACCAAATCGGCTTGAGGCTGCTAAAGACGTTGCTCGAGGCTTCATCAAAGGACGGATACAAGACAGGATCGGAATCGTGGTGTTCTCTGGTGATGCATTCTCTCTTGCCCCTCTCACCACGGACTACGACTTGTTGAACTCTTACCTTGATGAGATCAGCTTTGATATGATTGAGAATCGAGGCACCGCGATAGGAAGTGCGATGGCGGTGGTGACCAATCGGATGAGAGAGTCGGACTCGAAATCAAAAGTATGCATTCTGCTAAGCGATGGTGACAATACAGCGGGAAATATCGATCCTATCACTGCCGCTGAGCTAGCTGCTGCGTACAACATTAAGACCTACACCATTGTTGTTGGAAAAGAAGGACTCGTACCTTTTGGTAAGGATTATTTTGGACGGCCTCACATGGTGGAAAACACGGTTGACGAGACTACGATGAGAAAAATCGCCAGCATCGGTGCGGGAGAATTCTTTCGCGTGACAGATAACGAAGCTTTGAAACGTGTATTCGAGAGAATTGACCAATATGAAAAAGCGGAGATCAAGGAAACGCGATTCAAAGACACGGCAGATTTCTATTTCATTTATCTACGGTGGGCGATCCTTCTGTTTGTTTTGTGGATACTTCTGAAATCCACCTTCATGAGCAACGTATTACAGGACTAAATCGGAAAACGTTTGGGCCAGCATAATCAGCCGCACTCCAAAACCAATCAATAAAATCCCAAGTGTCACGTTCATGATCTTCATGAGCCTGTTGGTAACAAGCCTTCGCAGTTTGTCGGCAAGGTAGGCCTTTACCACATCTGTGAGTAGTACCGTTGCCAGCAGCGATACAAAGAAAATCAGGAAGTTAATCCCATGGGTATATCCCAGATCAAGTGACGCGATACTCATTACACCAATCCAAAAAATAGGAACCATCGGACTGAGTCCATTGATCACAAATCCTTTGAAGATACATCGGAATGCCCCGTTTTCGTTTACTGCGGTGACCGCACGATTCATTGACCTCCTGCTCTTTACCAGCAAATGATACAGTCCGAACAGAATTAATACAGTCCCACCTACGTAGCCCAGTCCCGTTCTAAACTCACCATTTTCAAGCACCTGGGCCATGCCCATATAGCAGATAAAGACGTAAAGGATGTCGCTAAGGGAAACGCCAAGCGCCACGAGGGCACCATTCCAAAATCCCTTTTCTACACTGGTTTGAATGATGGCAAAGAACACAGGTCCAACAAGAAGTGCGAGCAGTAGACCGAATTTGATGCCATTGACAACAATCATGAATTCTTGTTAGCCTCCAAAAACTCAACCCACTCATCCAACTGCGCGCGCTTGAGAACACGTGGAAACTTATTTTGGCCACCAACCTTTCCTTTGGATTGCATCCATTGATAGAAAGCTTCTACCGGAACGATTTCCACCACTACCTCTTTCAGCGCTGCACTTCTTTCAACGGCATAATCGTCATTAAGTTCTTTCAGCTTCTTGTCAATCTTTTCGCGAATCTCCTCTGCATCCACTTCGCTGTCTGTGCCAATAAACCAATGATGTGCAAACAGACTACCGTGAGGAATGCCGGCTACTGTGAATTCTTTGATGTCAATATTCATCTCATCACTCACCAACTCTACGGCTTTGTTCATATTATCCACAGAAAGGTGCTCGCCACACAAGCTCAGGAAATGTTTGGTCCTTCCTGTGATTATTATTTCAGATTCCTCAATGGATGTAAACTTGATCACGTCCCCGATCAGATAGCGCCATGAGCCCGCGCATGTTGACAACAATAACGCGTATTCTTTGCCTTCCTCTACCTGATCAATAAAGTAGGTCGTGGCATCAGGTTTTACTTCGCCAGTGGATGTGAAGTTCTTGTCATCGAATGGTATGAACTCATAGAAAATACCATTGTTCAACACCAGCCTCATGGTCTTACGCTGAGGGAATGCCTGGTAGGCAACAAATCCTTCAGATGCCAGATACGTTTCAATATAATGTATCGGTCGGCCCAGGAGCTTTTCAAACCCCTTGCGATAAGGATCGAAAGAAACACCTCCGTGTACATACACGCTCAGGTTGGGCCATATCTGATGGATGTCAGAAACCTTGTAGTGCTTTAGGATTTTTTCCAGCAGAATTTGAATCCACGCTGGCACACCAACAATGATACCTATATCCCAACCCTTTGCCGATTTCACTATGTCTTCCAACTTGGCATCCCAACTTCTGGTCTTGGCAATTTTTTTTCCGGGTTTATAGAAATGTTGAAACCAGAATGGCAACCTCGCAGCCTGAATTCCACTCAAGTCTCCTTCAAAGTAACTTCCCTTGTGGTTGAGGTGAGTGCTTCCGCCAATCATTAAAATACCCGCGCCAAAAAAGTCATCAGGCAACTCATATTTTGAGAGGGTAAGAATTTGTCTGATGCTTGTTCTCTGTATTGCCTTCGTCATCTCCTTCGTCACGGGAATATGTTTTGACGAGGCCTCGGATGTTCCCGAGCTCAATGCGAAGTACTTTACTCTCCCGGGCCAGCAAACATTCTTGGCGCCTTTCAGCGCAAGGTGCCACCAGTCCTTGTAAATCTTGTTATAGTCATGAATAGGAACGCTCGACTTGAATGCTTCATAAAACTGAGCATCCTCTTTACGGAATGTTTGAAGTGTATCCTGGAAGTTGTAGTATCTGCCAAACTCAGTTTGGCTAGCCGTGATTAGTAAATGCTTAAGTTCTTGTTTTTGTAGCTCGCTCGGAGAGGAGTATTCCTGATCCAGATTTTCACGAAGTTTTATCCCTTTTTTTAGTAAGGTGCCTAATATCGCCATATTATTGCATTCGAGCTCAAGTTACCTTGGGTAGCCCGCAAAGTTAAAAAATGACCATTAAAAACAACATAGAAACGCTACGCTCTGTGCTGAGCGGAAAGAAGTGTGAACTGATTGCGGTGAGCAAAACCCAACCCAACGACAAGATCATGGAAGCCTATCAGGCTGGTCAGCGGCTGTTTGGTGAGAACAAGGTAAAAGAGATGGAGAATAAGTGGCAAGCGCTACCGAAGGACATTCAATGGCACATGATTGGCCACCTGCAAACCAATAAGGTGAAGTACCTGGCACCTTTTGTTTCGCTTATCCACTCTGTCGACAGCCAAAAGCTGATTGAAGAAATCAACAAGCAGGGAAATAAGAACAACCGCGTCATCGCTTGTCTTCTGCAGGTTCATATCGCGAAGGAAGAGTCAAAATTTGGGCTAGACGAACAGGAACTCAAAAGTCTATTGGAAAAGATCAATGATTACCCATTCGTGAAGGTAAGGGGACTCATGGGCATGGCTACGCTGACTGATGACAAGGAACTAATCAAAAAAGAGTTTAGCTACCTGAAGCAACTTTTTGACGACCTGAAAGAAAAGAAGTTTAGCAAGAACATCGAAATGAAAGAGCTATCGATGGGTATGACCTCAGACTATCCCATCGCGCTTGAATGCGGTAGCACAATGGTACGTGTTGGCACGGCTATCTTTGGTGAAAGAAATTAATGACGTTTAAAAAAAATACGATAGTCATTGGGGCAATCTTTGGAGGCTTGGCGGTAGCATTAGGTGCATTCGGTGCTCATGCCCTGAAAAATATACTTCTGGAAAACCAACGTACTGACACATTCGAACTGGCTGTACGTTATCAGTTCTACCACACACTCGCTCTATTAGCGCTGGCTGCGGTTTCTGATCACCTGCACGCAAGCAAAGCTGGTTGGGCACGACTCGCCTTCATCGTTGGTGTTGTTATCTTCAGCGGGAGCTTGTACATCCTCTCCCTCTCTGGCGTAACGATATGGGGAGCGGTGACGCCCATTGGTGGTGTATCGCTGATTACAGGTTGGGTTTTGTTTGGCTGGGCGGCTGCAAGCGGGGATAAATCCTGACGATTTACTCCTTAGTACTCAAAACATTGGCAGAGAAGAGGACCTGATTCTGTGGACTGACAGAGTTAGAAATCACTTTCACCACTTTGTTCTGACGTCCATACTTGCCAGCACTATTGAAGGCGACAGTAATTTCACTTTTTGCTCCGGGTGCGATCGGATCACGAGGCCATCCCTTTGGAGTCGTACATCCGCACGTTACCTCCACATTAGTGATTATTAAAGGAGTATTCCCCGTGTTGGTAAATCTGAATGTGTGCTCCACTCTGTCTCCCTGCTTCAGGTCACCAAAATCATATGAAGAATTATCCCAGGTGATCTGAGGTCCTTCTGGTTTTGGCACTCCGTCCTGGGCAATAGCAGGTGAAAGAAGTAGTATTGAGGCGATTAGGAAATATAAGTGCTTCATAACCGTGATTTTTTCAAATTTACGCATTGTGTAGCTACACTTCGAGTTAAACGCGAATCAATTCAAAATCATGCCAGCACATCTCAAAAAAATTTACGGTGATAGGGTGAGAGTGCGAGCCTGCGGACTTTGCGTGAGAGACGGACATTTGCTGATGGTGAATCACCGAAACCTGACAAACGGTAATTTCTGGGCTCCTCCAGGCGGGGGTATCGAATTTGGCGAGTCTGCAGAGGCGACAATGGCGCGTGAGATAGAAGAGGAAACATACATTCTGGTGCACCCCGAGGAGTTATTGTTTGTCGCGGAATACATCAATGCCCCTTTGCATGCTGTTGAATTGTTCTTCAAAGCGACTTATATATCAGGAGAAGTAAAAACTGGGGTAGATCCGGAAACGAGCGCAGCGGATCAAATCATTGTGGAGAGTCAGTTTTGGAGCTGGGATGCTCTGCAAACGATGGATAAAAATGAGCTCCATGGGATCTTCAAATTCGTGCACAAACCATCCGAAATCCTCGATTTAAGGGGATATTTTAAGTTATAATTGGTTGTGTGAAAAGGCTTAAAATCTTTATTATTGCATGCTTAAACCTATAAAAAATGAACCTTACTAAGATTCTGACCTACGTTCTTTTCGCTATCAGCCTCTTTTTAGGCTACTACCTGTACAGTGGCGTACAAAGTACAATTGAGGACCGTAAGATGGTTGACGTAAAAGAAGCCGCGGTAATCGAAAAGCTGAAGATGATTCGTGAGGCGGAAATCGTATTTCAAGAGGTGAATGGTCGCTACACTTCCAATTGGGATTCGTTGATCAATTTTATCAACAACGGTCGGGTGGCTATCGTGGAGCGCAGGGAGGAAATCAAACAAAAAGAGTACGGTGGTGAAGAAGTTACTGTACACATCGATACACTTGGGTTTGTGCCCGCACAGGAACGTATTTTCAAAGAGACGTTCAACGTAAACTGTGCTGACAACGGAATATTTATGGGTTACAAAGTTAAGGTAGGCGACAGAGCAGTTAAGAATCAAAGAGGATATACGTTGAAAGTAGGTGACAAGACAACTGAGCCTCCATTCACTGAAGACGGTTTTATTAGTTCACTGGCAGATGTTAAGCCTGGTCAGGAAGTACGTAAGGGACAAATCCTGATGACAACCTGGGATTACAAATTTGATCCTAAACTGGACGTGAAACGCATCGCTTACAAGCCTGGTACAGATACCAAATTTGAGATTTTCGTAGGTAAGGTGGACAGAAACGGAGTGATGGTAGATGTAATAGAAGTAAGAGACCCTAATCCTGACAATCCTTTCAGAAGTGAGGCCAACGAAGCTAAGAACCGTAAGCCGTTGCGTTTTGGTTCTAAGACAGATGTTTCTACTTCTGGAAACTGGGAATCTTAAAATCCTTTGGCATCAGCCCCGCTTAGCTATAAGCTGATCAAGAAAATCAAAGATGACAAATTTGATGTAGACAACTTACATCAATATACTTTACTGATTCATCTTGGCGTAAGAGACTTGCAAGTCGGTATCGTAGACAGCGATGACCGACTTCTTTTTTTTGAAGACTATATTTTCCAAAATCTCAATTCCAGCGAAGACCAACTGTCTCTGCTACAAGAGCTTTTCGAAGCTCATCACCTCCTTACAGCAGGCTTCTGGAAGACGGTGAAATTCTCTATCAAGAACAACAAACTGGTTCAGGTACCCGACTCCCTATTCATAGAAGAAGCAGCACCCGAGTACTTGAAACTCAACGCCAGGTTTGATGCAGAGAAAGAGGTAGTACTTTTTTGCCAAAATGTGAAGAGCAATGCTGTGACAGTATTTGCCCTGCACAAAGGCATTCACGATTGGATCAAAGTCCTCTACCCCAACTCAGCCATTAAGTTCATGCACCAGTCAACAAGCCTGATCGAGGGCGTCCTAGACTATGCGGTGTCGGAGGATAAGCCTTCGCTTTTCATTTATGTCGACCGGTTTAAGCTTCATGTGATTTCAGTAAAGAATGGAAAGCTGATGTATTACAATCAGTTTCCGATCAAACATTTTTCAGACTACGTAAAATACATCATGCTGGTGCTCAACGCCATGCAGATGAGCCAGCAAACCAGCCAGATTGTGTTGTGGGGATACATTGGTAAGAACTCACCCCATTTCCTTGAGTTCTCTAAGTACATTAAAAACGTGACCTTTGGCGGACGACCTTCTTATCTGAAGTTTGGATACCTGTTTGACGAAATCCAGGATCATCATTTTCTCGATTTATATGCTTTGCATCTTCTCGCGAACTGATACCATTCGCTAACTTCGATTCAATCATGAAAAAAATAGCGTTGTTTCCCGGCTCTTTTGACCCCTTCACCAAGGGGCATGAGGACATTGTGCTGCGTGGACTGAAGATTTTTGATGAGATCATCATCGCCATAGGCTATAATAGTGGCAAAAGCCAGCGTTACTTTGATATCGACTTCATGGTGAAGAAGATCAGCGAAACATTTGAAAAACATTCCAACATCTCGGTGATCACTTACGCAGAACTGACCGCTGAATTGGCAAAGAAAAAGAATGCTAACTACTTATTGAGAGGCCTCAGGAACACCACGGACTTTGAGTACGAGAACAGTATATCACAGGTGAATCGAGGGCTTAATGCAAACCTTGAGTCAGTATTCCTGATTACCTCGCCTGAATTTGCATCGATAAGTTCATCGATTATTCGAGAAGTCCATCGCTACAAGGGTGATGTATCGGCCTATATCCCCTACGAGCTTTAGTCGTTCAGGCCGAAATCTTCTGTTTTCTTGTAATACACTTCGAACACGAACCGAATGGAACGATAAGAGTTTTCGAGAGCGTGGTATACTTCCTTCTGCGTCATCCATCTCAGCTCTTCGATATCCTCTTCCAAGGCAGGTTTCATTTTGCTGTCGTCCACTATATCCATAGCATACCATTTTGTATGCTTGATCATATTGCTCTTGTTCATGGTATAGGTGTGCCACGTAGTGCATATTTTCTTTCCTAGCTTCACCGACACATTACACTCCTCCTCCACTTCTCTTACGGCTGTTTTAGGGTATTTTTCACCGTTTTCCTTCTTGCCTTTAGGCAGGTCCCATTTCTTGAGGCGATAGATCATCAGGAACTTGTCTTTCTTCCTGATCAAGCCTCCGGCAGCTTTCACCACTTTGAACTGCGACTTGATGTATTCCTTGATCTCCTCGTAGTGCTCTGTAGTGATTTCGAGTGATAAGAGATTGGTGGGTACTTTGGAATTGAGCAGGAAGAGAATGACCTGAATGTCTTCCGTGACTACGTTTTGCAACCAGACATGGTGAATCAGTTTGGCTTTGGAGATGACTTCATTTTTGGCATCGATGACGTGATTATAGCTACCGTCCTCCGGCTTGCGGCCGGGCTTCAGTATCCTCACTGGGATGTCATTAACAAAAAGGTTCATTAGCGATTATGTAGGCCACCATTGAGTGCAAAAACATAAATAATTAGTTATCAGTCAATACTGCCCCGATTATTATCAGAATAAATTTCAGGGCGCCCCTGTCACACGGACTTATTTTTGGCACCCCTGTGAAATCGTAATAAATTGCCGACCAAAGCCCCAAGCATGAGTATTGTCAAGATCAACGAATCCACCGCCAACCAAGTGGCTGAGAAGCTCCTGGAGATTGAAGCCATTAAACTAAATTATAAGAACCCTTTTACGTGGGCCTCTGGCTGGAAGTCACCAATCTATTGTGATAACAGGCTGTCACTGTCATATCCTGCCATCCGAGGAATAATCAGGGACGCTCTTTCGGCAGCAGTAAGCACTCATTTTGCAGATGTCGAATATGTAGCGGGTGTTGCCACTGCTGGTATCGCCCAGGGCGCCCTTGTCGCAGATGATCTTGATCTACCTTACATCTACGTACGTCCAAAACCCAAGGAACATGGCATGGGTAATCAGATCGAAGGTAGGGTTGATAAGGGTAAGAAGGTGGTGCTGGTGGAAGATCTGATCTCAACCGGTGGCAGCTCGCTGAAGGCTGCTGATGCATTGGTCAAAGAGGGGTTTAAAGTAGCAGGTATGGTCGCCATTTTCACTTATGGGTTTGAAGTAGCTGAAAACAATTTCAAGAAAGCCGGCATTCCATTGGTTTGTCTTAGCGATTTCAATCATCTCCTAACAACTGCAGTTAACAAAAACTACCTGAGCGAAAGCGAATTGATCCATGTGAAGTCGTGGAGGCTGGACCCTGCCAACTGGAAATAGTTAGTGGTCTCTAGAACCCTTCCAATCCGAGACCAAATAAAGCAAAGTCATATTTGACTGGATCATTGGGATCAAACTTCCGTAATTGGGCGGTAAGTTCCACAGCTGTCAGCCAATCCATGGGCTTGCGTTTGATCATCTTTAGTTTTCTTGCCACTCTCTCTACATGCAGGTCACAGGGACATATCAACTTTGAGGTTGGGATCGATTTCCAAATACCAAAGTCAACACCGCGCTGATCGTCTCTCACCATCCATCGCAAATACATGTTGATGCGTTTACACGCGGACTTTCGTTCGGGAGTGGCGACATGTTTTTTAGTTCTGGGTGGAAAATCTTCCAGGCTGAAGAATTTTTTATGAAAGCGAACAAGTGCGCCCTCTATATCAGCTTCGTTTTCTGTTGGCTGAAAAGCTGTCTCAAGTGAATTATTTTTTGAATAATGGCTCTTCAGAAATCTGATAAAGTAGAGACAGTCAGTGTCATTGAATGTGCGATGCTTGAATCGGGTGAACCGTTTGAGGTCATTCAACTTGTGGTGAACAATGAACTCATATGGCGCATCGTCCATGAGTTTGAACAGCTCTCTGCATTTATTGATGATGGTTTTGCGTTGCCCCCAGGCCAACATAGCCGCAAAAAAGCCTGTGATCTCGATGTCTTCCTTACGGGAATAGGAATGCGGAATTGACACAGGATCATCCGCAATAAAGCCGGGCTGATTGTATTGCGCTACTTTCTCATCAAGCAGCGCCTTGAGTTCAAATTTGTTCACCTATTTGTAATAAGTGACCTCTACTCTGAACTTTTGGTCTATGGCTCCGAGGCGATCAAAGGCAGACTTTGAAATCTTGATCACCAGCTTGTCGTTGATACTGGTAGCAGGGATGGGGCCTACCACTCTCACAAAGACTTCGCGATTGTTAAGTTCATTTCTCACTTTGAGAATTGTGCCTGGCTTAGCGGTACGATGCAATGCCAAATATTTTCTGTTGCCTTCTGTTCCTTCTATTAGCTCTGCCAGGCCGGATTCTTTTACTTCATCTGTGCCTGCCACGTTTTCTGAAATCTTTACTGTCTCTTGCCGAGGCGTTACTACCGTTTCTACCTTTTTGGTGGTGTCCACTACATTTTGTGTCACCACAGTTTCTGGTTTTACAATGCGAACCTGCTGACCGATCTCAAGATTGGTTGTGGTCATGTTATTCCACTCTTTTAACTCTTGTACGGTGATTCCGTATTGCCTCGAAATAGAAAACAATGTTTCCTTTGGCGCAACTGTATGATAGTCTACCATTGTGTTGGCAGTGGTCGGCTGATTAATCGTAACTGTTGTTGCCGCCTTTGCAACGTTTAGTTGCTGTCCTACCGATATCGAGTTGTCAGCCATGTTATTCATGGACTTGATTTCATCTACTGTCAGTCCATATTGTCGTGATATTGAAAACAATGTTTCACCTGCAGCGACCGTATGAACCCCTTTAACCTGCTGGGGTGGTGAGGGCACGCGTGGGATATAAGGAACTCTTAAAATCTGCCCTACTTCCAGGCCTGCGTCTGCTTCTTTGTTAAACTCCAGTATTTGAGTCAACGGAACACCATATCTCCTGGAGATACCGTACAGCGTCTCCTGTTCATCTACCTGGTGAATAATGAAGGATTTTCCATTGACGGTTTCCATACGAAGGGAGTCGGAAACATGCCCCATGGGGCTGGCCCATAGGTGAGAAACGAGAAAAACTAACTTTATCATAGCAACTCCAGTTGAAAAAATGTGGCCTGCGATACTACCCTTAAAATCGTGCCGATAACGCCCAGGCTCCTTAAAAATCTTACTTAAAGTACCATAAACCAAACCAATGCGCAAAGGATAGCCATCGGTTTGTATTAACTTTATGCAAGTTAATCAGCCCTATAACGATGAGGAAATTAATGGTCGTATTTTCCGCCTGCCTCCTTTTTGCGAGCTATCTGTCACACGCCCAAACGAAGCCAAAAGTGATGGTGATGGAGATCAAGGCGGAAATTGACCCTCGCATGTCGCGGTACGTGAATTTGGCTTTGGATCATGCTGAAAGTATAGATGCCGACTATGTGATCATTGAGATGGATACCTACGGGGGTGTGCTAACTGATGCGAAGGATATTGTGGACAGGATTCTTGACCTCAAAACTCCCATCTGGGTTTTTATCAATAAGGATGCTGCTTCCGCTGGTGCGTTGATCTCTATCGCCTGCGACAGCATCTATATGGCCCCGGGTGGCAATATAGGTGCGGCTACTGTAGTGGAGGGCATGGGGGGTGAAAGGGCTCCTGACAAATACCAGTCATATATGCGGTCGATTATGCGATCTACGGCCGAGCAAAATGGCCGTGATCCGAGAATTGCAGAAGGTATGGTGGACGAGCGTGTAGATGTAGACACCATCAAGCGCGAGGGAACCGTGATCACCTTCACAACGGATGAGGCAATCAAGTATGGTTATTGCGAGGCTAAAGTAAACTCACTTGAAGAAATCTTCTCTCGGAACAAGGTGAAAGACTACGAGCTGGTCTATTTCGAAATCAGTGCTCCGGAAAAGATAATTGCGTTTTTCTTAAATCCTCTTATTAGTGGCATTCTGATTCTGGTGATCCTCGGTGGTCTCTATTTTGAACTGCAGACTCCCGGTGTGGGATTTCCTATTATTGCCTCTATCACAGCTTTGATTCTCTACCTTGTCCCCTATTACCTGAATGGACTGGCAGAGAACTGGGAGATCATTGCCTTGTTTGTTGGGATTGTACTCATTCTGCTTGAGGTATTCGTTATCCCTGGTTTTGGAGTGGCTGGTATTACGGGCATTGGTCTTACTGTTGGGTCGATGGTATTGATAATGGTAAACAACGATTACTTCAACTTCAGCATGGTACCATTAAGAGACATCGTCATTGCATCGCTGGCCATCTTTGGAGGGCTTAGCGGAGGAGTGCTGTTGCTTTTTGTGGGAGGAGTGCGCCTGAGCCAGTCGGGCGTGTTTAAAAGGATTTCACTTACTGACACACAAGCACAGTCGGAAGGTTATACATCAAACTTCAATACCGTTGACCTGATTGGCAAAACTGGCACGGCTTACACCGTACTTCGGCCAAGTGGTAAGATTATGATTGAGGATCAACTTTACGATGCCTTCTCGCGAGGGGACTATATTGAGAAGGGAGATCAGGTGACGGTAACGGAAATTGAGGGTTCTACTTTGAAAGTAAGGAAGCTGACCTCATGAAAATTCTCGGTGTAATTCCTGCCCGTTACGCTTCCACTCGATTTCCTGCCAAGCCGTTGGCAGACATTGCCGGAAAGACAATGATTGAGTGGGTGTACTCTCAGGCCTCAAAAGCTGCCAGCCTTGATCAGGTGGTTGTAGCTACGGACAATCAAAAGATATTTGATCATGTAAAGGCCGTTGGCGGTAAAGTGGTGATGACTTCTGAGGATCACGTAAGTGGCACAGATAGATGTGCGGAAGCCCTGGCCTTGGCCGAAGGCGAATACGATTACGTTATCAACATTCAGGGCGATGAACCCTTTATCGATCCGGCTCAGATAGATTTATTGACTTCATTACTTGATGGAAAGGTGGAGTTGGCGACACTGGTAAAGAAGATCACCGATCCAGATGTTCTGCATAATCCCAACCTGGTGAAAGCTATTTTTAATTTACACCATGAAGCGATTTATTTTAGCCGCAATGCATTGCCGCACGTACGAAACACACTACCAGCGCAGTGGCTGGATAAGCAAGACTTTTACAAACACATCGGTTTGTACGCCTACCGGACTGATGTACTTAATGCGATCACCAAGCTAAAACCATCATCACTTGAAATAGCTGAGTCGCTGGAGCAATTGAGGTGGATTGAGAACGGCTACAAAATCAAAGTGGCAGAGACGGATATCGAGACGATGGGAATTGACACGCCTGAGGATCTGGAGCGAGCGGTAGAACAACTTAAGAAGACTACTCCGTAGGTCGGTTCGGAGCAAACAGTTCACTACCGAGGAGACACTTCGTTACCTCAGTGTCTCAATATACACCTGCGATGCTGAGTGCAACGAAGCATCTCCTGTTTTCCAATGGGCTTGGTTTCAGATCAGGTGCCTCATCCCCTTCTCCTCTCCTGAGGAGAGATGTTTTGTAGATAGTTAAGTTTTTCATCGGGTTTACCAATTTCAGTTGGGTGGACAAAAGGAACCGATCGAGGTATCAATTTCCGTTTTCCAACTTCGGACTTTTCGGCAAAGAAGCCTCACCTTCTTCTCCTATCCCGTGCCTACGTTCTTGACTTCGGCAGGCAAGCAGGAAGAGGAGAGGTGTTTAGCGGAGGGATCGGTTTTACACTGAGCTTAGTTATCGACTGGAGTGAGACCCAACACCTCTTCTGCAAATTGGTTTGCTGCGTTGGTGACTGCTTCCAAATCTTTAGACACGAGATGAGATCCAATAACATGCGCCCCTGCCCCAGGAATAGCAATGGCACGTTTCTTTGATGGATCGGTACCCAACTGTTCGTTCATTGTGAGCATAGCTGAGACTTTCACAGTGGGGTCTTGATGCTCCTCATCTTGATAATAATAGAGTGTGAGTGAAGGTTCCGTTACTTGTTGAAAGGTTTCTTTATTCATTTTCACCTCCAGCAACTCCTCAAGTTGTGTGAGCGACTCCAATCTGTATTTGCCATTCCAATACTGTTGGCGCGCAGGTGGATAGTCGATCACCTGATAGTCACTACCGATCACCATGCGGGCGATCTGCAATCCCCAGGGATCATTGAGAAGAAAAGCCGTTGGATTGTTGATGGCGATATTGGGAGACATATTAATAAGAGCATACACATCATCGGGATATTGGGCTGCCAGCATGAGGGCCACCGTGCCCCCCGTAGAGGTACTCATGACGATGACCTTATCACCGATGGCCTTTCCGATGGCAAGTGCCTCCTTTGCACTCTCCCACAATCGGTCCGGAGTGAAATATAGAAGTTGTTCCGTGGTGTCAATTCCATGATCAGCCAATCGTGCGAGATAAAGGTTGCAACCATAACGTTTGGCAAAATCGGTGTGGATTGGATCTCCCTCTTCCTGACTGGCGGAGAAGCCGTGAAGATAAATAACACTGTATTCAGTTTTGCTTCTGGCACTGTCAAACCAGATGATACGTGCCTCGTTATCAGGCTTCACGTTATGCCGTGCTTCATTGGCATTGATATAACTCTCTAATTTATCTGGTTCATTTGGCACCAGGGGCATCGTTGGAGCGAATTTTGGTGTAGCAGGTTCCGGTCCCAGGAAGTAGACACCTAGCAGAAGGAGGATGGGAAAGGTGATGAGGATGAAGCGTTTGGAGATCATTTTGTTTAGAGTCTTAGATATAAAGATAGGGAGGGTTGGCCGTTGATCGTTGGCGACTGCTGGTATTTTGTGGGTAACACCTAAAAAAACAAAACCCCGGCCATTCGAGAGACCGGGGTTTCGAAAAAAATCGCGTCTGGCTACCAACCAGACTTTACATAAAAAGGCATCCCGGCACCGGCAAAAAATATTTACAACCAACAACCACTACGAATGGAGTAAAAACCTGTCGTGCCGGGAATGCCATCTCTTTGCTGGATCCTTGATACTTGTCGCTTGATGCTGGTCTCGTGTCTGGTCGAGTCGCCACTGTCCAGCGTCCAGTATCATGTATCCAGTTTAATCTACATTGTCATGTAAAAACTTATTATTACCCAGTAAACTGTTATCATCGTTCAAGTTGTACCTGGAGATATAGGGCTCCGAAGAGTGAGGCACATTGTTCATTTTTACGCCTCTCCTCAAATAAGCCGGTAATGACCACTTTTCGTTGAACTCTTCTTTGGTCATCTCCTGCTTCTTATTGCTTTTCAATTTCTCTCTTCTGTCCCTGGCCTGCTGCTGAAGTCTCTCTTTGGTCTTGCGATATTCCATCATTCCTTCTTCATTTAGTACCTGATCCGATGAAACTTCACTTTCTATGTCGAACTCATCTTCTTCAGCCTCTGCAAACAAACTTTCTTCTCCTTCATCCTCTACCTCATCTTCCACTTCATCAAAGAGTGTCTTGCTTTGCACAGGTTCCTCTTTCTTCTCGAACAAGGTGAACGTATAACTCCTCTCCTCTTTTTCTTCCTTGTCCTCCTTTGCCTCTTTCTTTTCTACCTGTTTTACAGGCTGCTCTTTTGGCTCTTCGATCTTGTTGGGGGTCGAGAGCACTGGCTTGTCTTTATCAGCAACTTTCAGTTCGGGCTCTTTTTCGCCTTCGTTTACTGAGTTGTCGATTTGGATAAACAGGTTGTGCTGTGTCCTGTCGAGGTCATGAACCTTTTTCTTTTCTTCCATCGCTGACTGTGCTTCTGCATCGAAGTCTGTGGCGATGACTGTAACTCTGATACGATCTCCGATGGTCGAATCGACACCGTGACCGAAGATGACTTCGGCTTCGTCACCTGCCTGCTGCTGGATGTATTCTGTGATTTCTGAAAGCTCGTCCATCTGCAATTCTGCTTCTTCACCTGAAATGATGGAGAGCAGTATGCGCTTCGCTCCCATGATGTCGCGGTTGTCAAGCAGCGGTGAGGCGAGGGCCTGTTGTGCTGCGAGCAATGCGCGGTTTTCTCCGCGTGTTTCTGCCGATCCCATTACGGCTGCACCGGCATTGTGCATTACGGTGCGCACGTCCTGGAAGTCGACATTCACATAACCTGCGAGTGTAATGATCTCTGCGATTCCTTTGGCTGCAGTGGTCAGTACATTGTCGGCTTGGGCAAATGCTTGTCCGATGGACAGGTTTCCGTAGATTTCTCTGAGTTTATCGTTGAGGATAACCAGCACGGTGTCGCAACTTGCACGAAGAGCTTCAATGCCTAGTTGTGCTGCGGCTAATTTCTTTTTCCCTTCGAACATGAACGGCACAGTCACAATACCTACTGTGAGGATGTCCATGTCCTTGGCGATTTTTGCCAACACAGGAGCTGCACCCGTTCCCGTGCCTCCGCCCATTCCGGCTGTCACGAACACCATCTTGGTGCCTGTGAGCATTTCCCGGATTTGATCTTTGCTTTCCAATGCAGCCGCGCGACCCACTTCGGGATTTGCACCGCACCCGAGACCTTCCGTGAGGTTGGCCCCGATTTGTAGTTTATAAGGAATGGGGCTGCTGTTGAGCGCCTGTAAGTCGGTGTTGCACACAACGAACTCGACATCTTTGATGCCTTGTGCGAACATGTGGTTGACCGCATTACTTCCTCCGCCACCCACTCCAATCACCTTGATGATCGACTGGTGATGTTTGGGGAGCTCGAATTTGTAAGCTATTCCAGACATGATGATAATTGTTTAGTGGTTAATTCTTTTTAGTATTCATTCTTGCCATCCAGATCATCGATCAACAATCCTTTTGTTTTATTGAGGATGTTGGTAAAGAAATCTGATGACGTTACTTTTTTCGTCTTGCCAACTTTCACAGTACGTGCCTCTTTGTAGCGTTCCTCGCGTTCGTCCAACGAACGGAAGCCTGACAACACCAAGCCCACGGCTGTGGCATACATTGGACTCTTTACTACTTCCATCTTGCTCTTGCCAAGATGTTCATTGGGATAGCCGATACGCGCGTCCATTCCCGTCATGTATTCCACCAGCTGTTTCAGGCAACTGAGTTGCGATCCGCCTCCGGTGATTACAATGCCTCCAGCCAACCTGTTCTCAAAACCTGAAGCCAGTATTTCGGTGTGTGCCATTTCGATGATCTCTTCCATACGGGCCTGAATGATGTTGGACAGGTTTTTAACGGATATCTCTTTGGCTGTTCTGTTGCGAATACCCGGGATTGACACGATTTCGTTTGGACTTGCTTCTTCTGCAATTGCTTTTCCAAAGCGTGTCTTCAGTTGCTCGGCCTGCTTGGCCATCACCATGAGTCCATGCTGGATGTCCGTGGTGAGTATATTTCCTCCGAATGGAATTACTGCTGTATGCCTGATGATGTTGTCATAGAAGATTGCTACATCGGTAGTACCTCCACCTATATCGATCAGGCAAACTCCGGCTTCTTTCTCTTCTTCGCTCAACACTGCGAGACTTGACGCGAGTGGCTCAAGGATGAGATCTTCTATTTCCAGTCCTCCTCTGCGCACACACTTATTGATATTATTGATTGCGCTGGTTTGTGCGGTGATGATGTGGAAGTCTGCTTCGAGCTTTACACCCGACATCCCTACGGGATCTTTAATTCCTTCTTCGTAGTCGACCATGTAATCTTGTGGCATCACATGGATGATCTCGCTTCCGGGGGGAATGACGATGCGATACATATCTTCTGTAAGTCTGTTCACATCTTCGATGCTGATCTCATCATCTTTGGAGTTGCGTGTAATGCTTCCGTGATGAATTGAGCTGCGTATGTGCTGACCGGCAATTCCTACATTGACAATACCGATGTCGATGCCTGACATATCGCTGGCTTCCTTTATCGCTTTTTCAATGGCGAATACGGTCTTGTCGATGTTGGTGACAATGCCTTTGATTACGCCTTCGGACTCCGCCTTGCCCA
The DNA here is from genome assembly GCA_020436085.1 of Cyclobacteriaceae bacterium. Classification (GTDB taxonomy): domain Bacteria; phylum Bacteroidota; class Bacteroidia; order Cytophagales; family Cyclobacteriaceae; genus ELB16-189. The sequence continues at coordinate 5,447 of JAGQYM010000020.1, read as the reverse complement.
TGCCCAATACTTCGAGCTTTCCGTAGGCATTTTTGCGACCGACTATGGCACAAATTTTTGTGGTGCCTATGTCTAGTCCTACTACTATTTTTTCATGTTCCATGGTTGTAAATCGTTATTAGTGGTTGTGCTTTTTTAGTTTTTAGTCCTTAGTCTTTAGTCTTTAGTACATGTATTCTTAAGCCTACAATCCATAAGTCTATCGACTATGGACTATAGACTATTAACTATTCTGCTATTACCTGTCCTTCGTATTCAACATTCACGCGTTCGTATTTGGTCCATCCTCGCTGAGGCAGGATCTCTTTATAAAAGATCATCAGCTTCCTAAACTTCGTTTCAATATTCTCTGGTTTACCAAACTCAACCAGCTGACCTGTAACCTGTGGGTATATGAATATTTTACCGCCTTCGTTAATGTCGAGTTGGGCCACCTGTGCTTTCCAAAAAATATCGTCTTGAATAAATTCAATCATGTCCATTATCTGCACACCGAAGTCTGACTTAAGGATATCTCCTTGTTCGATCAAATCAGCTGCTTTTCTTCCGGTGATCAGCAGTATTCTTGATGAGTATTTTTCTGATGTTCTCATCACTTTTCCATCTTCCGCGATGTAGGCATCGGGTCCATTGTCTCTGATTAGTCTCGCGATGGGCCGTCTTAACTTGACGTTTACGGTTACGTTGCCTTTTACGTCTCCGAATATTTCTGCTTTTGAGATGTGCTTATCTCCTTCAAGTCTTTTCTCGAGTGATCGAAGGTTGATCCGGTCTATACTTTTTCCGATCATCGTTTCACCGCTGCTCTCAATAATCTGAAGTATGTCTGCTTCATCGATAAAGTGATTCTCCCGTGTATTCTCTAATTCAACTACAATATTTTTACAAACCACGCCCGACTGTTTGCGTTCGCTGAATGCTATCAGGAAAAAGATCCCAACCAGTGCTGTGACGATCTTGGCTTCTGTACGTATGTTGAGTTTGAATTTCTTTTTCATCATCTCACTATTTCAGTTGCAAATACTTGCTGTTCAACATTTGCTTAATTGGCTGCACACAGGTGTCTATATCTCCGGCTCCGATGGTTGCCAATACTTCGATATCCATATCTTCTAACCTGGAGACTACGTCTGCCCTGGTACATCTCACTTTAACGTTGCTGGTGATGTCATCGAAAAGCATGTCTGACGAAACTCCTGGTATCGGCAGCTCTCTTGCGGGGTACAAATCCATGAGCAGTACTTCATCGGCCAGGCTGAGGCTTTTTGAGAAGCCTTCTGCAAAATCGCGTGTGCGTGTGTAAAGGTGTGGCTGAAATACTGCTGTCACTTTCTTGCCTTTGTACATTGACTTCAATGACTTGAGGAACGCTTCAATCTCGGTGGGATGATGCGCGTAGTCATCGATGTAAACCAGTGCGGGAGTGTTGATGATGAACTCAAATCTTCTCTTCACTCCTTTGAATGACTCGAGGGCTTCTTTGATTTTTGTGTTGCTCACTCCGAGTTCATTCGCCACAATTGCTGCTGCAATTGCGTTCTCCATATTATGAAAACCAGGGACGCCAAGCTTAATGTCTTCAATCTCAGAGTCAAGCCCTGATAAATTGAATTGAAAAAATCCACCTTCGGTGGTTATCTGACTGGCAAAAAATTGTCCCCGGCTCATGCCATAGGTTTTCACCCTTATTCCTTCTATTTCATTATCGATTGATCTGATGGATTCTTGTTTTATCAAGAGGCCACCTTTTTCAATTTGGTTTGCGAAGTCTGTAAACGACTTTATCACTTCCTGATGGTTGCCGTATATATCGAGATGGTCTGGGTCCACGGAGGTGATCACTGCTATGTTTGGAAACAATCGCAGGAATGAACGGTCAAACTCATCTGCTTCTGCGACTACGATCGTTTCGTCACTTACTTCTCCTTCCATCACGAGGTTGGAAGCGTAGTTTGTGGTGACACCTCCCAAAAACGCGACCATGTTTACTCCTGCCACTTTGAGAATGTGCGTGATCAATGAGGAGGTGGTGGTTTTACCATGTGTTCCGGCTACAGCAACGGTCTTGTGTTGCTGCGATATCATGCCTAACACTTCTGAGCGTTTCTTCAGCTCAAATCCCATTGACTTGAGATGATTGAATTCTTTGTGGTCCTTTGGGATGGCTGGTGTATAGACGATTAGTGCTTTGTCGAGCGCTACGGTGTCTGGGATCAGGGCAACATTATCTTCGAAGTGAATAGCGATGCCTTCTTTTTCTAATTCTTTGGTAAGGGGGGTTGGCGTGCGATCGTAGCCGGCCACAGCTAGTCCTTTTTTATTGAACCAACGGGCCAGTGCGCTCATGCCTATGCCTCCGATGCCGAGGAAGTAGACGATATCGTATTTACTCAGTTGCACTCTACGAGTTTTTCTATTTCGTTGACTATGTCTTCTGCTGCATTAGGTTTTCCTAACGTTTTGATATTCTTTGAGAGTCTTTCACTCAGTGTGTGGTCATGAAGCAATTTCAATGCTTCGTCTACCAATTTCTTTCCTGCTTCCATGTCTGAAATCATCAGCGCTGCATCTGCATCGACCAATGCCTTTGCATTTTTGGTTTGATGGTCTTCTGCAACGTTTGGTGAGGGAATGAGAATGGCGGGCTTGCCTGCCACGCATAATTCTGAAATCGCTAATGCGCCCGAACGAGAGATGACGGCATCGCACACGGCATACGCTAAGTCCATTTCGCGGATGAAATCAAAGATTCTTATCCTTCGCAAATCTTTATTGGCTGTTTGTTGCTGGATCTGCTCGTAGTAAAATTTTCCGGTCTGCCACACTACCTGCACGTTTGCATCGATCAGTTTGTCAAGACCGGCCAGAATACTTTGATTGATTGTTCTGGCTCCCAGGCTACCTCCAATGACTAATAGTGTTTTATCTTTTCCGCTGAGCATGAAGTGATCGAGTGCCTTATTCTTTTTTGAACCCAGGTCGAGTATGTCCTTGCGAACAGGATTGCCTGTGAGCTTCATCTTTTGCTGGTCAAAATATTTTTCCATGTTTGGATAGGCTACGCAGATGGCGCTGGCTTTTCCTGCAAGCTTCCTGTTGGTTAGTCCCGCGTAAGAGTTCTGCTCCTGGATGAGTGATGGTATCTTCATTTTATTTGCGGCCATCATCACCGGACCGCTTGCATAGCCTCCGGTACCTACTACTACATGTGGCTTGAACCGGGAGACAATATGTTTTGCCTTTAAGTAACTCGAGAGTAGTTTGAATGGGAACAATACATTTGACAAGGTGATCTTGCGCTGCAGTCCGCTTATCCAAAGGCCAATGATTTTAAATCCCATCTCTGGCACTTTGGTCATTTCCATTTTTCCTTTGGCTCCCACAAAGAGTATTTCTGCATCGGGGTGACGCTCTTTGAATGTGGATGCGATAGCAAGTGCGGGAAACACGTGACCTCCGGTTCCTCCACCACTAATGATCAAACGATATGGTTGCCCGTTTTTCAAGCTGCTTTTGCTACGTCTTTATTTTCCATTTTTGCTTCTTGCTCCCACTGCTCGTCTCGTTCACCTCGACTCACACTCAGTATTATTCCAACAGACAGCCCGGTGAACACCATGGCTGTCCCTCCCATACTTATGAGTGGCAATGGTTGTCCGGTGATTGGTCCGAGGCCTACTACTACTCCCATATTCACCATTGCCTGACAGACGAGGTCAAAACTGAGTCCGGCAGATAGCAGACCACCAAATGCTCGTTCACTATTATATGCTGCTTTCATTCCGCGATGTAGGAGTGTCAGATAAAGTACTAATACCACAACTCCACCGATCAAACCGTACTCTTCAATAAGTATCGCATAGATGAAATCTGAGTATGGGTGCGGAAGAATATTTCGTTGATCGCTGTTTCCTGGTCCTTTGCCTGTGATGCCACCGGTTGCTACTGCTATTCGTGCATGCTTTGCCTGAAACGGTAGCTCTGTGCCTTGAACAAAACTCATGATCCTGTTCTTGGCTGTCTCACCGCGTACTCCAAACTTGAAAGCAATAGCACCTGCCAAAGCGCCTACCAAGACCAGCATGGCCAAATATTTTACCGGTACGCGGCCAATAAACATGACCAGCATACAGGTGGCAAACAATAAGGCGGCTGTTGACAGGTTAGTTAATGCGATCAATCCGCAGATCACTCCACTCCATATTAATAGCGGAATGAGGGACTCTTTTATATCATCAATGTTCTGTTGCTTCTTGGAGAGCATGCTGGCGAGATTGATGATCAGTGCCAGGCTTGCGAAATCAGAAGGCTGAAACGATGTGTTGATCAGTGGCAGTGTAATCCATCGGGCTGCGTCATTGATCGTGGTACCATTTGTAAATGTGTAGATCAACAATGGCACACTAATCCATAACGCCAGTCGCGACAGTTTCGAATAGTATCTGTAGTCAACTTTGTGGGCCAACCACATGGAAGCCAATCCAAGGAACACCATGAAGGTGTGTTTCACGAGATACAGTTCCGGGCTCACTGTACGCTTGTAGGCCAGTGTACCTATTGAACTGTAAACCACCAGGATACTGATCAATGACAATGCAAATACCACTGCCCAGATCACCGGGTCACCCTGTAAATGTTTGTCCGCCCATTCTTTTACTTTGTTCATGCCTCAATCGTGTTTTCTTGTTCTCTCTTCAATTCCTGAACTGCTGCTCTGAATTGATCGCCTCTGTCGATATAATTCTTAAACAAATCAAAACTTGCGCACGCTGGTGAAAGCAACACTACGTCTCCTTTCCTTGCGTTGTCTATTGCCAGCTTCACCAACTCCTTTACATTTTGTGTTTCCAATATTGTCGGCACTACTCCCTGAAAAAATGAAGTGAGCTTGGTGTTGTCTGTACCCAAACAGATCAACGTTTTTACTTTTTGTTTTACCTGCTCTTTGATCAGGTTATAATCGTTGCCTTTATCAACACCACCTGCAATCCAGATCAATGGCTTCTCGAAACTTCCTAATGCGTAAACAACTGAATCGACATTTGTCGCTTTGGAGTCGTTGATGAACTCTACTCCGTTGATGGTCCCCACTGGTTCAAGACGATGTGGAGCGTTCTTGAATGTTTTAAGCCCTTTGTGAATATTCTCAACATCTACCCCTGCAAGCACAGCCGCAGTCACAGCCGCCATTGTGTTGATCAGATTGTGCGGCCCCTTCAGCGTTGTGTCATTTTGAGAGATTTCAAACGACATATCTCCGATGCTGAAGTTCATTTTCTTACCATCGAAGTAGGCAGGAGTTTTTGCTCCTGACAGGGATATGGGATATTGTGCTGAAGTAATTGTTCTCTTTATCATCTCCGCACTTACGTTTGCATCTTCTTTGTAATAGATAAAAGAGTCATTCTCGTCCATATTCCAGGTCAACTGAAATTTGGAGTTGATGT